>NZ_JADWDC010000007.1 GCF_020640915.1 Waterburya agarophytonicola KI4
ATCGTCGGTGAAGTTTTGCTGTCTGATGTGGGATAAGAATTATTGGGGATTCAAGATACTCAAATTTGGCTAAAATCTAGTTATTGTTGGCAAATTAAATATATTTAAAACATGACATCAGCTAAAAATGTTCTGGGTGAAGAACTCAAGGTTTGCTGCAAATCTCCCATGACAGGATTTTATCGTACTGGCAAATGCGAAACGGGTTCTCAAGATATGGGCGTGCATATAATATGCGCCGAAGTTACCGCTAAGTTTTTAAAATTTAGTCAGGAAAAGGGTAACGACCTCAGTACTCCCGTTCCGATGTACAATTTTCCTGGTTTAAAGCCAGGAGACTGTTGGTGTCTTTGTGCGACACGGTGGAAAGAAGCTTTAGAAGCGGGTTTTGCTCCACCGATTAATTTAGAGGCGACTCACGAGAAAATGCTCGATTATTTTCCTTTGGAAGTTTTGAAAGAACATTCTGTAGGATTGATGCAGGGCGATCTATAAAAGTAAGATGATTAATCTTCAGTCAAATCCTTGTAAGTTTATCGGAGCGATAATTATTGGTGCTAGTTTATCTATCATATCCGTTAGACCTATTATTGCCCTGGACTTGGATGAAATCGCCAGTTTAGCCGACGAAATTACGGTCAAAATTACCGATCCTGATAGTGGATACAATGGCTCTGGAGTAATATTTAAACAAGAGGATGGTATTTACTATGTTTTGAGCAATCAGCACGTGGTTGTTGGCGGATCGACTCATGAAATTGAAACTGTTGACGGAATTACCCATCCTGTGGTCTTCAAGCAGGAGATTCCAGGTTTAGACTTGGCAGTTTTGCAGTTTGAAAGCGAAGAGTTTTATCAAGTTGCATCGATGGGAGACTCTGAAAATCTGACTCCGCTACAAACTATATATGTAGCAGGCTTTCCTGCTTCTCAGACCAACTTAGATATTACTTCTGGAGAAATTAGAGCGATCGATCGCGATATTGTCGCCAACCCCAAAAATCAATTGGGCTATGCTTTATTGTACACAAACCAGACTTTGCCAGGTAGCAGTGGAGGCCCCGTTATCGATGAAGATGGGCGTTTGGTGGGCATTAATGGAGAAGCTGAAAGAGATGCTATCAGTGGTAGGGATTTAAGTCGAGGCATTCCCATCAATTTATTCAAATCTCTTGCTTTAGATTTTGAATCTCAATCTCAATATGAACCCGAACCCGAACCCGAATCTGAAACTGATGCCCTAGAGGACATATTTTCTCAGGCTTATGCTAACTATAGATCTAGCTATTTTTTAGCATACAATCCCCTCGGACACGATCGCTCTGTCACTAGTATTGCAGTTAGTAGCAACGGACAGTTGATTGCTAGCGGTAGCAAAGACGAAACAATAAATATTTGGCATAGTCAGACAGGACGATTATTACGCACCCTAGAAGGTCATGAGGGAGGCGTTAACAGTCTTGCGATCGCTCCTGATGGATATACTATTGTTAGCGGTAGCGATGACGGGACTATTAGAGTCTGGAATGGCAATACGGGAGAGTTGTTACGTACTTTAGAAGGTCATACAGGAAGGTTAAACAGCGTTGCGATCGCCTCTGATGGACGTACTATTGTTAGCGGTAGTAGCGATCGCAATATTATGGTCTGGGACTGGATTGACTGGGAATTGAATGCAATTATTGAAGGTCACGGTCAAGGAGTAAATAGCGTTGCGATCGCCCCTGACGGAAGCACTATTGTTAGTGGCAGTGACGATCGCAACATTATGGTTTGGGACTTGGCAACCCTAGATTTAAAAACAACTTTAGAAGGTCATGAGGGAAGCGTTAACAGTGTTGCTATTGCATCGGATGGACGTACGATTGTCAGCGGTAGTAGGGATGAGACTATCATGGTTTGGGACTGGACTAGTTGGGAATTAAAATTAATTATTGAAGGTCACGAAAGTCAAGTTAATACCGTTCGGGTAAGCAGTGATGGTAAAACTATTTTCAGTGGCAGCGACGACCGTAGTATTAGAGTTTGGGATCTTGCTACGGGAGAGTTGAAAAACATCTTTCAAGATCGAAATTCAGCCCAAATTCTTGGTTTTGATACTAGTTATTACGAACAAATTATTGTCGGAGGAATGAGCGATCGCAGTATTAGAATTTGGCATACAAAGTAGCTTCAATTATTAGTCATTAGTTATAATTGCTGCTTTATCTTTCTATAATCAAACAAAAGTCGAATCTCATTATTGATGGTGTTATTTAAAATTAATGAAACTTCTAAATATTTTTAATGTTGGGCGACGTTGGTTATCTGCAACTCCCCAAAGAGCTTTAGATGCAGCCTATGGTGCAGCAATTAAGATTAAAGCGATCGAAGACGATCATTTTGACGGTCAGATCGTTTCTGCTAGCTCTATGGAATATTCGGAAAGTGTCATCAAGGTATTCAGAAATGATGTTAATAGTTATCTCAATACTATTAAGGCTAGATTAGCAGAATTTAGATTAAGTCGCGGTTTATTGATTTTTTCTGATACTCAACCTAATGATTCTAGTCAAACTATTGTGCGCTACACCAATGGTTTTGAAGATCCTCGCGAGTTTACAATAATCGAAAAACTAGCTTTTATTGATGCTGTAACCGATAAATATAATAATTATAAATATGAAGAAGTAGAGCTTATTCCTACGCGCCGTTTGGAAAAAAGTAAAAAAGACAATCGTTTAATTATTGATAAAAATAATCGCACTTTAGCATTGAATAGACCAGCCAAAGAAACGAACGGCAAAGAAACAAATACCGAAACTATTACAGATAAAACTAGTGTCTTGCCTCGTTCTTTTATGCGAACTTTAAATCGCATCAGACAAGAAATAGATCCCAAGGCAGACGATACTGAAGAAGAAGTAGTCAAGAGATTTCGGAAAAGTCGTAATAAAACAGCTATTTCAATTCGCTTTTTATTAATTCTAATTATTGTTCCCTTACTAACTCATCAAGCAAGCAAAAGTTTGATTATTACTCCTCTAGTTAAACAATATTTTACCAGTCACGAACAAGAGGTTTTATTTATTAATCATGATATGGAAGAAGAAGCTTTTATGGAGTTACATCGTTATGAAGAACAACTCCATTTTAGAAGTATGATTGGCACAATGCCCCGTATTTCTCAAGAAGAAGAAGAAGAAAAAATAAAACGTAAAGCAGAAGAATTATCGGAAGAATTTCAAGGTAGAGGAATTAATGCGATCGGTAATGTTTTTGCCGATTTATTTTCTTTATTAGCTTTTACAGGAATCATTTTCTTTTGTAAGCGAGAGATTCAAGTTATCAAATCATTTTTAGATGAAATTGCTTATGGACTAAGCGATAGTGCCAAAGCTTTTCTAATTATTTTGCTCACAGATATGTTCGTTGGTTATCACTCTCCCCACGGTTGGGAAATTATTTTAGAAGGTATTGCTCGTCATTTGGGTTTGCCCGAAAATCGCGAATTTAATTTCTTGTTTATTGCTACCTTTCCCGTGATTCTCGATACTGTATTAAAATATTGGATTTTCCGCTATCTCAATCGTATTTCTCCCTCTTCAGTTGCTACTTATAAAAATATGAACGAGTAGATTATACAGAATTATACAGATAAGAGATTTACGAAATAATTAGAACTTCAACTATCTTCAGGTTATTTAACTATAGCGCGATCGCGTCCTTGTTCATTTTTTTCTGTCTTTAGTTTTACAAAAATTTAGCTCTAGTAGCTAAAATGCGATCGCATTCTGAGTCGATCTACGATCTTGATAAGATTGAAGAAAATTTCCAGATATTTTCCTGGAACATTTGCTCAGATTTAGCTAGCTTGTAAGCATAATAATAATTTTGTCTATCGATGTCCCACAACTATAAATTACTGGCTAACACATTGATTGCGATTGATTGTCTATTGACCAAACCTCTTAGTCTTTTAGTCTATGGCTTGTTCTGTTTTGGAATTAACGTTAACTCGGTCAAAGCAGAAGACAATATCTTAGTGATTCATTCTCATCATTCAGAATTATCTTGGACAAAACAGCAACAAGCAGAAATAGAAGACGGATTTAAGGAAATAAGTAACGAAAATAATATTTTTCATGAATTTTTAGACAGCAAACGCCACCCAGAATTAGGGTATCAACAAGAATTTATCAACTACATCAATAAAAAATATACTCGAATCCCAATCGATTTACTGATGGTAGTTGACGACCCCAGTTTACAATTAGTATTAAAGCAACACGATCGCCTTTTGAGCGATGCTCCCGTAGTTTTTTTGGGCATCCAAAATATTAGACAAGAATTGCTCGATACTCCTTGGCTGACAGGAGTGATTGAAAACTATACGGTAGTAGACACCGCCTTAGAAGCTACCAGGCAAATGTGGACTAAGAATATTATTATTATTAATGATTCTACCGAAGCAGGCAAAGCAAATTTAGAACAGATTCAAGAGATCGAACAAGTACCCAACCCATCTTTGAAAGTAGAAGTAGTCAACGATTTGGCAGTCAAAGATATTAAAAAACGTCTGGGGGGCTATAGCGATCGCGTTCCCATCTTGCTTTTGGGTCAATTACGTCAAAACAACCTTCAACAAACAACGGTCGATCCGCAACAAGACACTCAAATTTTACGGGAGCAAATACCCAACCCGATTTATGTTGAAGATGAAATTCGTCTTGGTAAAGGTGTGGTGGGAGGGAAAATATTCGATCGCAAATACCATGTTAGACAAGCTGTCGAACTAGCTCAAAAAATCTTAAACGGGGCAAAGCCCGATCAAGTTGGCCCCATAACTTCAGGGAAGAATCGTTGGGTTTTTGATTATCGAGAGTTATTGAAATATAATATCAAGCTAGATCTGCTGCCTGAAAATAGCGAATTGCTCTATGTCGAACCGCCTTTTTATGTTAAATATAGGACTTTAGTTTTAATTACTGTACTTAGTCTTCTTTGTAGTGTTTTGACGATTATTTTATTAGTTGAAAAAATTAGAAAGCGGAATCTAATTAACAAAGCTCTAGCAGAAAACGAACAGAGATATAAAGATTTGGCAGAAGCGGGGGCGAATGTATTTTGGGAATTGGACGAGCAACTCAACTATTCTTATATATCTGGCGATGTTGAAGATTTATGTGGCTTAAAACCAGCTGAATTTTTGGGTCACTATCCCCCAGATTTACACAACAGTAACTCTAGCTTGGACGTTGATTGGGAACTTTTCAAACGAATTACCGCAACCAAACAGCCTTTGAAAAACTTCACTTTTAGTCTGCGAGATCGACACAATGGAGTCAGAATATTTAGAATAAATGGAAGCCCTTTATTTAATCAAGAACACAAATTCCAAGGATATCGCGGAGTCAAACAAGAAATTACCGCAGAACAAAATCTTTATAAAAAAATTGCCTATCAAGCTACTTACGACGATCTGACTGGGTTACTCAATCGGCGAGAATTCAATGAAAAACTCAAAAATTCAGTCCAAAAAGCCCAGAAATATCGTACAGAATCAGTTCTCTGTTATCTAGACCTAGATCGCTTTAAAATCGTTAACGATACAGCAGGACACTCAGTCGGCGATCGCCTACTATCAGAGTTGGCTCAACTATTACAAACTACGATTCGCAAGGAAGATACTCTCGGTAGATTGGGGGGAGACGAATTCGGTCTAATCTTAGAAGGTTGTTCGATCTCTGAAGCAGAGCAAGTGTGCGAGCAACTAATCTTTGCCATTAATAACTATCGTATCAAGTGGAAAAATGTAGAATTTGATGTTGGGGTTAGTATTGGGATGGTGGGTATTGCTCAACAATCTATCGATGCAGCAGAGTTATTGAGTCGTGCGGATCTAGCTTGCTATCAAGCGAAAAATTTGGGTAGGGGTCGAGTTTATATTGCCGAAAATAATAGTTCAGAAATCGATCTACAACAGACTCAAATGGGGCATATTGCTAATGTGTCCCAAGCAATTAAGGAAAATCGTTTTTATCTGGTCAAACAGTCAATTAAGCCAATGGTTGATGATGGTAAACAACGCCTACATTATGAATTGTTATTACGTCTTAAAGATCGTGCGGGAAATCTAATTACTCCTGAAGAGTTTATTCCCGTAGCAGAGCGTTATGGCGTAATTACTATTGTTGATCGCTGGGTATTAAAAACTACTCTAGATTCTTATCCTCGATATTTTGCTGACGACAAGGCTCTAGTGTCGATTAATTTGTCTGGTGCTAGTATTAATGACGAAAGATTTACTAGTTTTGCGATCGATTTAATTAAAAAATCTCAAGTACCAGGAGACTGTCTCTGTTTTGAAATTACCGAAACTGCTGCTATCTCTCAAATCAGTCACGCACAAAAATTTATCGCCACCATGAAAGACTTAGGAGTTAAATTTGCTTTAGATGATTTTGGCAGTGGTGTATCTTCTTTTGGCTATCTTAAAAATCTCTCCGTAGACTATCTTAAAATTGATGGCAGTCTGGTCAAGGCAATTATCAATGAAGATTACGACCACGCAATTGTTAATTCGATTAATGAAGTCGCTCACCTCATGGGAATCAAAACTATTGCCGAATTTGTGGAAAACGACCGAATACTAAAACGCTTGGGGGATATTAATATTGACTACGCTCAAGGCTATGTTATGGGAAAACCCGTTGCGATCGCATCTTAAATATAGAGAACAAAATTATTGAGATTCGGATAATTGAGTAGCAGAAGGTATTGTTGCACCATCTAACACCATGGTATTGAGTAAGGTGGGAGATATTTGGCTGAAGTTGACATCAGAATCGATGATCGAGACTTGACTGTAGTTGGGATGGGGATTGGTCAATTTCCAGCGAAAAGTATGGAGGATATCCCATTCAGCTCGATCTTCCTCGGGATTTATATTTTTAACTCCAACTAGGCTGGTAATAAATTCAATAGCTTCTCCCGATTGAAGACGATAATCTGCGGGGGCATCTTCAAAAACCAATTCAAATTGCTGTAGATTATTGTGATTTTGAAAATGATGACGTTGTTTGCAGAGATCGCAATTTACGACATCCCAATAAAAAGGAAATCTATCGGCTCGATCGTATTGATAACCTCCTATAGGCGGATCGTTATAAGGAGTGGATAACCTTTTGCCAGATTGGTCTACAATGCCATGAGGATCTTTTTCTACATAACTGACCCAATTAAAATGATCGTAACCAAGATCGGATGCTAACTTGCCCAGATCGATATTTTCTCCTTGGCTATTTCTGGGGGAAAACTGAGTAATTATCCTCGCACCAATTACTATGTGAGTAATACTGCTATTGTTGATAACGTCGCGATCTACAGTCGATAGCTTGTCATCATTTATTTTTTGGTTATTATTAGATTCTCCATAAGCAATACTATCTCTTGAAAATACAGATAATAAAACACCCGCAGTAAGAGTAAAAAATATTAGTATTTTAAAATTCATTTATATATCGAAATTGGAAATTTTTTATATACGTACATATTACTACGTGACTTCACGTATATTTTCCCAATGACAATTAATTAGTACAATCTTTATCAAAAATAGTACTTAGAAGAAGATTTTCTTCATGAAAAACTTAGATATTGTATAAAGGTTGAGATAAAGAAACTTATAAAACCCAATTTCGCCTCAATGAATTTACGTAAAGTCGTCCGACTATTAAAAGAAACTTTCCAAGAATGGCAAAAAGATAAAGCATCGCGAATTGCAGCAGCTTTGGCTTATTACACTGTTTTTTCAATTTCACCTTTGTTAGTAATTGCGATCGCAATTGCAGGAGCGTTTTTTGGACAAGATACAGCCCAAGAGGAAATTACCTCTCGACTAACTGAATTGGTAGGAGAAGATGGTGTTAAACCGATTCTCATGGCTCTGAACAATATTAGTCAGCCCAAAATTCGCGGGTTGGCTTCTTTAATTAGTATAGGAGTACTGGTGCTTGGAGCTTCGGGGATTTTTGCTCAATTACAAGACGCATTAAATACGGTTTGGAAAGTTAAACCACAACCAGGACAAGGGATGTTACTATTTATTCGCAAGCGATTGTCTTCATTCTTGATGGTGTTAGCAATTGGGTTTTTGTTGATGCTATCTTTGATTTTAAGTGCTGTTGTGGCTACCTTAAGCCAGTATCGTACAGATTTTTTACCAGGCTCGCAAATTCTCTGGGAAAATCTAGATTTTATTGTCTCTTTGGGTTTGATGACTTTTTTGTTTGGTTTGATGTTTAAATACGTACCAGATGTCACAATTGCCTGGAAAGATGTTTTTGTCGGCTCGTTAATTACAGCTTTACTATTTATCTTTGGTAAATTTTTGCTTGGTGTATATATTAGTAGAGGTAGTCTCGGCTCTGCATATGGTGCTGCGGGATCTTTAATCGTATTCCTGGCTTGGGTATATTATTCAGCACAAATTATCTTGTTCGGGGCAGAATTTACTCAAGTTTATAGTCGGATGTACGGTTCAAAAATTAAACCCAATAAGCATTCTCAGATTGATTGAATGTTATTGGTTATTTGTCATTGGTTATTAGTTATTGGTCATTTTAGACTTTTTCAGTAAGCCCTAATTATCAATTATCTAAAAGGCGGAGCATGCATCAATCCGCCATCTTTCCACAAAGCATTTAAACCCCGTTCGAAATTAAATGGCTTGCCAATATTACGATCGTAAATCTCTCCATAATTACCAACGTGCTTGATAATTCTCAGGGCAAAATCATTGTTTAATCCCAAATTATTTTCGACACTTTCCGCAAATAAAAAACGTTTAATTGGAGGATTTTTTGTTTGGGCAAAGCGATCGATATTTTGAGAATTAATGCCCAATTCTTCTGCCTCAATTAGGGCATAAATTACCCATTTGACTACATCAAACCATTGAGAATCGCCATTAGCTACCAACGGTCCTAATGGTTCTTTGGATAAAACCTCGGATAATACTAAATGGTCGTCAGGTAAGGCGAACTCTTGACGACGGATGGTCAATTGAGAGCGATCGCTAGTGGCAGCGTCACAACTTCCCGTTTCATAAGCTTTATACAGAAGGTCTGCATCTTCAAATACAATCGGAGAATAATTTAAGCTCAATCTTCTCATGCGATCGGCTAAATTTTGTTGGTTAGTCGTTCCCGATAAAACGCAAACTGATTTATTATCTAGGTCTTCTAAAGTCTTGATTCCACTGGCTTGAGTAGTAAGTAATCCTTGACCGTCATAAAACGTTGTAGGAGCAAATTCCATCCCTAGAGAAGTATCACGACTTAATGTCCAAGTGGTATTGCGACTGAGCAAATCGACTTTTCCCGAAGTTACCGCGCTAAAACGTTCTTCTGCATTCAGATTGCGGTATTCTACTTTAGTAGGATCGTCAAATAAAGCTGCTGCTATTGCTTTACACAAATCTACATCCAGCCCTGAATATTGACCGTTGGAATCGACAGAGCTAAATCCTGGTAGTTGTCCGTTGACACCACAAATCAATTTCCCTCTTTTAGTTACTGTTGCCAAACGACTATCGGCGTTGGTTAGCCCATTTAGGTCATTATTCGAGTTTTTTGTCCTGTTACTATTACTACTACAGCCATTACCAATAGCAGTAACTATTAAAATTAAGCATAAAGGACTGAATTTTTGTCTTAAAGTTGTCCAAGCAAACATATTGCAGTACTTGATATTAATTAGAATAGATAAACTAATAGTTTAAAAGTAGCAGGCAGCAATTAGCAATAAGTGCAACTATCTAAAAGGAGGAGAATGGAGCAAACCACCATTTTTTACCAAATTATTTTCTCCTCTGGACAAATCAAAGGGTTTGCCAATATTGCGATCGTAAATCTCTCCATAATTACCCACAGATTTAATTATTTTTTGGGCAAAATCCTGGGATAGTCCAATATTTTTACCCAAATCTTCCTCCATACCCAAAAAACGTCGGATGGCTGGATTTTTTGTTTGGGCAAAGCGATCGATATTTTGGGAATTAATGCCCATTTCTTCGGCTTTAATTGTGGCATAAAAAACCCATTCCACCACATCAAACCATTCTGGTTCTCCGTTAGCAATTACTGGCCCTAATGGTTCTTTAGAAAATACCAGATCCAATACTTTATGCGCCCCAGGATTGGTAAAGCTAGTGCGACGGGCAATTAGATCGGAGCGATCGCTCGTGACAACTTGACAATCTTGGGATTCGTAGGAGCGATACATTGTTTCTGTATCTTCAAATGTTATGGGAGTATAAGCCAGATTTCTCTTGCGCATTTGTATCCCTAAATTATTTTCCGCAGTAGTATTTGCAGCTACGCAAACAGATTTGCCATTCAAATCATTTAAGTTGTTGATTTCGCTATCTTCGGCAACCAATAAACCTTGACCGTCATAAAAGTTGGTAGGAGGAAAATCCAATCCTCCAGAAGTATCACGACTAAACGTCCAAGTTGTATTGCGACTCAATATATCGACTTCTCCAGACGCCACCGCAGTAAAACGTTCTTGGGAATTGAGATGGCGGAATTCCACCTTACTAGTATCTTCAAACAAGACTACGGCGATCGCCCGACATAAGTCTACCGAAATACCTGAATAACTACCATCTGATTCTTTATAACTAAATCCTGGTAGGCGATCGTCAATTCCACAAATCAATTTTCCCCGTTTTTTAATCGTATTGAGACGATTATCTAGATCTGCGCCATTTTCTAGCTGTTCTATTTCATTACTTTTTCCAAGTCTCTGGCGATTTCTTTCTGTGCAACCCCAGATAGTTGTTAGCATTAATGCCAACAGTAGAAGACGAAATATGGGTTTAATAATCGATTCGTGTAACATTTAGAAAAATCGAAATTCACTCCTTTAAAGTTTACTTGCTTAACTTTCTCCTCCATGATTTTTTGTTAAGGAATAAATCGACCTTTATTTTGCGATCGCTGCCACAACTATTTTTTGACAAAAAAAAGGTTAGCTTTGTTGCTAACCTGAAAACTGTTACGGAAATCTGTAATTACGTTTAGCTATATTTAGCCCCCTGCAACAGCAGGAACAATACTGACTTCATCCCCATCTGCCAAAGCTGTATCCGTACCCTCAAGGAAACGAATATCTTCGCTATTGACATAAAGATTGAGGAAACGACGAGGTTTGCCTGTTTCGTCACAAATACGTGCTTTGATCCCAGGACAATTACTTTCTAGAGCGTCGATAAGCTCGTCAATATTACTACCGCCACATTCGATAGTAGCTTGGTTGTTAGTAAACTTTTGCAGAGGAGTAGGAACTAATACTTTAACGGTCATGATCGATTGGAAATAAATAAATAATGAGTGATAAATCAGCAGGAATTAAACGTTGGTTTGTTGCCATTCCAAACGCTCTAGAGTACGAGAGCGTTCTAGAGCGCGCTCGAAGCTTTCTAGTTTGGGTTCGATGATGAACGGTTGACCAATATAGCCCTGTACGGCTTCTTGGGTTTTCAACCCGTTACCAGTAATATAAACAACAGTTTTTTCATCAGGATTTATTTTACCTGCTTCTACTAGCTTTTTGAGAACGGCGATCGTAGTACCCCCAGCAGTTTCGGTAAAGATACCTTCAGTTTCTGCCAAAAGCTTCATTCCTTCAACTATTTCTGCATCGGTAACAGATTCGATATTACCGTTAGTTTTGCGAGCAACTTCTAAAGCGTAGCAGCCATCAGCAGGATTGCCGATCGCAATGGATTTGGCGATCGTGTTGGGTTTGACAGGAGTAACGAAATCTCTGCCTTCTTTAAATGCTTGAGCGATGGGGGAACAACCTTCTGCTTGCGCGCCACTAAAGCGGACTGCTTTTTCATCGACTAAACCGACTTTGACAAATTCGTTAAATCCTTTGTAGATTTTGGTGAAGAGAGAACCAGAAGCCAAAGGTGCAACGATATGATCGGGTAATTCCCAACCTAGTTGTTCGGCTACTTCATAACCCAATGTTTTAGAACCTTCAGAATAGTAAGGACGAAGATTGATGTTGACGAAACCCCAGCCATAACTATTGCCGACTTCCGAACAAAGGCGGTTAACTTGGTCGTAGTTGCCTTTAACTGCCATCAAGGTGGGGTTGTAAATCAAAGTTCCCAATACTTTTCCTGCTTCCAAGTCAGAAGGAATAAATACGCAACAGTCCATTCCTGCATGAGCAGCGATCGCAGCAGTGGAGTTGGCTAGATTACCAGTACTAGCACAGGAGACAGTAGAAAATCCTAATTCTCTGGCGCGAGTTAAGGCTACCGATACTACCCTGTCTTTGAAACTAAGGGTAGGCATATTAACCGCATCGTTTTTAATATAAAGATTTTTCAGACCCAATTGACGAGCTAAACGATTGGATTTTACCAAGGGAGTCATTCCCGTACCCACATCAATGGGATTTTCGCTCTCTACAGGCAAAAATGCTTTGTAACGCCAGATAGAGTGAGGCCCCGCTTCAATACTTTCACGGCTTACCTGACGGCGAATTTCATCGTAGTCATAAGCAACTTCTAAAGGAGAAAAGGTTTCTTCACAGACGTTGAGAGCCTTGAGGGGATATTTAACTCCACCTTCTTTAGATACTAAGTGAGTGAAAGTCTTGCCCGTACTGGTTTTTATTGGTGTCTGAGTCATTAGTTTATTTTCATTCCGTCAACAGTGATTTGATACTATCACAGCTAAAAAGATCGAGTCAAACATACCCGATAATTTTAGTCGGGATTAAATTAAGACAAAAAAGCGAGATGAAAATCCCGCAGTACGATATTTAAAATCCTTCAATAATCCTTCAAGCTTCTGCCAAAATACTATGGGCTAATTCTTTCAGATACTTTTCCCTAGCTGCCATAGCAGGGCTGGGTTCTAAATCTAAAGCAGCTAGCATATCTCGCCAACGATAAGCCCAATCGTGCTTGAGGAGAGAATTAGCAACGTTCATTTTACTAATACGTTCTAGTTTTTCTGGTTGAGCGTCCAATTCGGCGATCGCTTCTACCACATCTGTTCCCCGAAGATCGACTTGAATAATTGGATCTGACCAATCAAAATAGCGAGGAAAAGCATCTCCAGCGGGGGGCATTCCTACCATAACTGTTCCTGCTGCGGCACCTTCAAAGAAACGGTAGCCAATTTCTTGAGTACCACCAGTTTCTTTTACTTCATTAAATTTGGCATAATTAGTAATGTTATAACGGCTTCTTTGAAATACATCAGCCAGCAAAATGCGATGTTCTCTGGGGTTGTCAATTTGTAGCTTTCCTTTAATCGTGTCGTAATAATAAAAGAAATTATCTTTAGCAGCCCTTTTTATTAAAGCATCGTGAATTATGGGCGATCGCCTTCCTACATAGGAAACATCAATCGAACGTTGGGGAGGATTCGGATAAGGAGAAAAACGTAGGGTATCAACTGCGGGAGGAACATAAGTAAGTGGTGTTTTAACCAGCTTGCTCAAACCTTCAATACATTGAGTCACTCCCAAAAAAACATGGTCAAAGTCATCCCAGGGTTCTTTGGCCAATCTCCAGTTATTTAAGTCAGGCATCCACATTTCAGCAATAAAACAGGCTGTTTTACGGCATTTCTCCCGCCATCCTTTAATAGATTCGAGGAGATGCATCTGCCACGGATTATCTAATACGGCAAATAACAGATCGTATTGGCGATCTAGAACCAAATCTTGAGGAAAAGGAGCAATAGTCGCGGCAAGGCGATCGCTTAAACCTGCATATTTGGCAGTGCGATAAATTTTTCGTGCCGAATCAAAAGGAAAAGCATACTCATTTCCAGGACAATGTAACTGAGCAGATTCTAAACTAGTAAGTAAATCTTCAAACTCATAAATACAGCAATTAGCTGCCTGAAAGCGAAAGTCACGAACAGAGACAACTAAAATACGAGGTGTTCGATCTGTATCTACAGAAGAGGAATTGTTGGACATACTCGGTAAATATTAAAAGCTTTGATTCATAATCCAATAAAGGGATATATGGAATGATGTTGTAGATTTTCAGCGTAAATCTTAGACCAATATCGATCGATTAACAATCAAACTATTCTAGTTTAGTCAAATTAGCATTCTGATAATAGTGAGCCAGAATCCGATGATAGTCAACTCCTTGTTGGGCTAAATAATAGGCACCCCACTGACTCAAACCCAATCCATGACCAAAACCACGACCACTTACTCGAATATTTTTGCCATCTGTAGACATACGAAATAGAGTACTGCGGAGATCGAGAGCTTGACGTATTTCTTTGCCACTCAGGTTAGCCGAACCGAGATCTCCTGTGACTTTCATTTCGATAACTCGACCGCGAGGGGTCATTTTGATGGGCTGTAAGCCTCTAATATTGCCGACTCCCGCCACCAAAGTTTTTATTCGACTGACGGGAAAAATTTGTTGCCATTGGAATACGGGGGCTTTTTGGTCGTAATCGACTACTGCCCTAAGATAAGGCAAGGGAGAACTCCAAACATCCTCGACATTTTCTGTATGCCCTCCAGAAGATGAATGAAAGGCTGCCAAGATGACTTCATTGTTATAGGTCATTATCTGACCGAGAGTACTATTTACGGCTTCGTGGGTAGTGGTGTATTCCGTGTCTAAACCTTTATATACTTGAGTCGTAACGGTAGTATCCATATCATAAATACTGTTGGCTTCAGTGTTGCGTTTATATAAAGCATAAGAACGGGCTGCAACTGCTTGAGCCTTTAGAGCCTCTATCGGCCAAGTTGAGACGGCTTCTGCCCCCACCACACTATATAGATAATCTTCTAAATCTACGTAATTGATGGCAGAGATCGTATTACCTTCACGCACAAGGTGGGTTTTTCCCCGATACCAGCGATCTCCAATCCACACATAGCCATTTTCCGTGGGTTCAATAATTAATTCAGTTGCACCCAGGCGATTTGCAATCGTAATATTATTTCCTTCAGTTTTGGCAGCCAGAGAAGACATGGGAGTTAGTTCGCCAATTTGCCTCCCCGTACCATCTTTGACTATTGCTTCGGTGGAACTACCAACCTTGACGTTAGAGACATCCTTTTTAATTGCTACTCGTAACTCAATTGCTTGTACGGGAAAAATAATTAAAAGCCAAAAAAGCCCAGACAACAACCAATGAGATTTCTGGGAAAATACCGATTTAACAAGAAAATTAATAGATTTTAAGTTCTCAGATACCATCAAGATTAATAGTTGTATTTTTATAAAAGATTGCCACCAATATATTGCGACATTTTTTTTCTTATGACAATGGTAAGGTAATCTGCACGGCAATTATACTCAAAGCTCGGATAAGCGATCGTATTCTTTTTGTTAGTTATGTATTTCGCCATCAACTTCTATAATTAATCCCAGAGAATGACAATAAAAATTAACAATAAATTCTTCAATTATTTGTTGGCGACGAAACTTTAAGTTATTTAATCTTTTGGCTCTTAAATAGTCCCAGAGTATTTTTTCTACTGGGGTCATGTTCTGCCTTAATTCTTTCGCACGTTTAATTTTTTGTGGAGATATTTTTTATCAGATTATGATGTTGTTTGGTTTCATTTGGCATCTTCCCTAGCCCTTCTCCTCTCAAAGGAAGGAACTAATATATTTTTATCTTGACCATATCTTAATTGCAATATCTGCTAATTGTTCAGCGCGTTTTTTCATAGAGTCTTCATTCCATGTATCAACATCTTTAAAATGCTTATTTAATGAAATATTCGATTCTTGATACATTTTCTTCTTGGTATCGAATATTTTATTAGAAAGCTCTGAATTATAGCCCGTCAATGTAAGATTACCTAATGTATTCAACCATTGTTTCTTAATAGTGTTATGATTACCCCCTAGACTATTCTGCCATTCAGAAGTTAAAGTTTGAGGCATAATATGCTCTATAGTAAGAGTATCAGAATCAACTATTTCTTTTTGATTCAATGATTTTTCCAAACGCTCCAAAATAAATTTTACTCTTTGAACATCGCTTTTTTTATATATAGCTTTTTGAATAATTCCTTGACGAAATGGATCGTCTTTTGGAAAAGCCTTATTTCCGCTATAGTTACTTAATACAGTGCGTAATCCTTTCACTAAATCATCAGGATTATTTTTTTTAACTTCAGTATAGAGATTATCGAATATTTTCCCTAAAATATTGGGAGGAATACCTGCAAACCATCGCCTAACAAAGTAAGATTCTAAATAGGCTAAAATTTGTTCAAAGTCTTCAAGGGATAAATTTTGTTCATAATAATCATTGTAGATATTTAGTAGAAAAATATGACAAGTACTAAAATCTAGCTTCTGAAAATAGCTAAAATATTTTTTCAATACATCTTCTTTTTCTATCTCCTCAAATATTATGCACTAATAGTATTTAGCAAATTTAATAATTGTATTTATTTCATCTTCAATATCGCAATTATAATTGTCTATTTGGTTTTTGATAGTTTGATAAACTTCTTTTTTTGTTATTGATTTTCCATCTTTACGTAAATAAAACCAGAAAAAATCAGTTATTAATTCCGAATATTTATCTTCTTTTTGATTATTTTCTTTAAAGGTAGTTTCTATAGGTAGCCATTTGCCCTCATATACACTCGATTGTCGATCTGTTGGTAATTTCATAAACAAATAATTGCGAACTAAATCAGCTTGTGTTAATTCCTGCCCTTTATTATTAAGGCTTTCAAATATTAAATAAGGATTGTCCTTATCTTCAGATGTAATATTAACTAAAACTAACTGCTCTAAAATAATATTTTTTATTTTCTTGAAGTTCAAAATTTGCTCTGCTTTAGTATTGAACGGTATCTTTTTCAAAGAGCTTTCAAAAAAGCTGTAAGCCTTATAGATATTTTTATCTTTGACTTGATTTTTAAAATCTTTATTTGATTTACCCTTAACTATTCCCTGATAAACTTCACGATCGTCTTGAGTTGGCAAAATTTTGTAATAATCTTCTTTTTGTTGAAACTTGTTAACCAAATAACATTCGTATAATTCTTCTGCTATCTTTTTATCTTCTGCTTGTCTTGACTTTTTCAAGTATCCTTTTAAGCTTGCCAATATAATAGTTAGTGTTGTCAAACGTTGTTGACCATCAATAATTAGGAATGGACAAATGCCATCTGCTGAACCTGGAAGAGATTGAGTAACGAGCGAACCAAGAAAATAACTGCCTGTAATTTCGTCTCTATAGATACGCATCAAATCTTCCCATAGAATTTCCCAATTTTCTTTCTTCCAAGAATACGGTCTTTGAAAAAGAGGAACTTGAAATTGTATATTATTGTTTCCCAATAAATTGCGAAGATGAGTTTCTGATGCTTTCATGTGAAGATTAGATTTTTAGTTTCTTATCTAATCATTCCCACTGTTTTACTTAAAACATCAATATATTCGGTTTTTTTGACTGAAATTGTAGAAATAGAAAAAAGTACCCCTCTCCTAGTAGGAGAGGGGCTGGGGAAGAGGTTTATACAGGCATACCTAAAATATCCTCAATCTTAGGCATATCTTCCAAAGCAATTACCCTACCTTCATCCTCGAAATTATCAATTTGATCAAAGTTGAGGTAACGATATAAATCGCTTTCAAAAGGTGCAATTTTCTCTTTTACAACTGCCATATATTCTTCCACTGTAGGAATCTTGCCTAACAATGCACAGACAGCAGCTAACTCAGCCGAACCTAAGTAAACCTGTGCGCCTTTACCCATGCGGTTGTTGAAGTTACGGGTAGAAGTGGAGAAAACAGTAGCATTATCTTCCACGCGGGCTTGATTACCCATACAGAGAGAACAGCCAGGCATCTCGGTACGCGCGCCAGCAGCAGCAAATATGCCGTATACGCCTTCTTCACGGAGTTGTTTCTCATCCATGCGAGTAGGAGGGCATACCCAAAGTCTTCCTTTGATTACGCCTTCCCCCTCTAGAATTTTGGCAGCAGCGCGATAGTGTCCAATGTTGGTCATGCAAGAACCAATAAATACTTCGTCTACTTTGTCTCCCGCGCATTCAGACATTAATTTGACGTTATCAGGATCGTTGGGCGCAGCGACGATGGGTTCTTTGATTTCGTTGAGGTTGATTTCTACCGTATCTGCATATTCCGCATCCGCATCCGCAGACATAAGTTCGGGGTTAGCCAACCACTGTTTCATTTTGCCAACGCGACGCATAATAGTGCGGGCATCGCCATAACCACGGGCTACCATATTAGTTAGCAAGGTTACATTCGATCGCAAGTATTCTGCTACGGTATCCTCGCTTAGTTTAATCGTACTTCCAGAACAAGAACGTTCGGCAGTAGCATCAGTTAGTTCAAAAGCCTGTTCGACTTTTAAGTCGGGTAAGCCTTCCATCTCCATTACTCGCCCATTGAAGACGTTGATCTTATTCTCTTTGGAAACGGTTAATTTTCCCTCTTGAATAGCCACCCAAGGAATAGCATTAACAATATCTCGTAGGGTAATTCCTGGCTGTAATTCTCCTGTAAAGCGGACTAAAACCGATTCGGGCATATCTAAGGGCATTACTCCCAATGCTGCTGCAAAAGCTACCAAACCAGAACCCGCAGGGAAAGAAATACCCAAAGGAAAACGAGTATGGGAGTCACCACCAGTACCCACAGTATCGGGTAACAACATTCTGTTTAACCAAGAGTGAATAATACCGTCTCCTGGGCGCAAAGCTACCCCACCGCGAGTAGAAAAGAAGTCGGGTAAGTTTTTGTGAGTCTCAATGTCTACAGGCTTAGGATAGGCTGCGGTATGGCAGAAGGTTTGCAGAGTCAAGTCGGCATTAAAACCGAGACAGGCTAATTCTTTTAATTCATCCCGGGTCATTGGCCCTGTGGTATCTTGAGAACCAACGGTAGTCATCAAGGGTTCGCAGGAAGTACCAGGGCGAACTCCAGGTAAACCAGAAGCCTTACCCACCATTTTTTGAGCCAAAGTAAAGCCTTTACCTGTATCTACTGGTGCAGAAGGGCGAGTAAAGACTTCGGAGACTGGTAAGCCTAATGCCTCTCTGGTTTTGTCGGTTAATGCCCTGCCAATTAATAAAGGTATTCTACCGCCAGCCCGTACTTCATCGATAATAGTGTCGGGTTTGAGATCGAAGGTAGAGATAACTTTGGGCGAACTACCGTTAGCCCCTAAAGTAATTTCGCCTTTGTAGGGATGAATAGTAATCACATCGCCAGTGTTTAATTGACTAACATCGCATTCGATAGGCAATGCGCCAGAGTCTTCAGCAGTATTGAAGAATATAGGAGCGATTTTATCACCCAAAATATAGCCACCAGCTTTTTTGTTGGGAACAAAAGGTATTTCTGAACCAATATGCCACAATACGGAGTTGATTGCCGACTTACGAGACGAACCAGTACCAACCACATCGCCCACATAGGCTACAGGATGACCTTTTTCTTTTAACTTGGCAATAGTTTCCAAGCCATCGGGCATTTTGGACTCTAGCATTGCTAAAGCGTGGAGGGGAATATCGGGGCGAGTCGTAGCGTGGGGTGCAGGGGATAAGTCGTCGGTGTTGGTTTCTCCTGGCACTTTAAATACAGTAACGGTGATAGCTTCTGCTGGCTTGGAACGACCAATAAACCATTCTGCATTCGCCCAAGAATCGATTACTTGCTTGGCATAGGGATTAATATCAGATAGTTCTAATACATCGTTAAAGGCATCAAATACCAATAAGGTTTTACTCAAGGCTGCCACTGCTTCGGAAGCAATACCAGGTTCGTTAGATTTTAGTAAATCTACTAAAGATTGGACGTTATAGCCACCCATCATTGTACCCAGTAAGCTAACTGCACCTTGGGCAGAAATTATAGGACATTTGATTTCTCCCTTGGCTACCGCAGTTAAAAAACCAGCTTTGACATAAGCTGCATCATCTACACCAGGGGGAACGCGATCGCGCAATAATGACAGTAATTCTTCTTTTTCGGTTTCGGGAGGATTTTTGAGTATCTCGCACAATTCCGAAGTCTGCTGCGCTGTTAAAGGCAATGCAGGTATGCCTAATTCTTCTCTTTTGGCAGCTTGCTTTCTGTATTGTTCTAGCATTTAGTAGTTTTCCTCTCTATACATAGATTCTAAATAGGATATATATTGTCTCATCCAGTCTCCTTCTATCTCTGTTTTTGATGAGCATTTTTTGCCTAATACACTTATATTCTATTGATTTATCGACGGTTTAAAGATCTTTGGCTATTTACTGTTTCGGAGTTTTGATGCTGAAATACTTGAAATGTTTATGTATTAATAAACAAACACAAAACCGACAAAATTTGTTACAATAAGCTAACTTCATAAATGTAACGATTTGATGAAGTAAAGGAAATATCTAACCATAGCAGTATAAATATCTCGAATATCTGAGCATAGCCATGACTTAGGTGAAATATCCTTGAATTTGATAGAAAAACAGCATGAAGCTCCGCTAAACAAAAAACTATCAGAGTTAAACCAATAACCCTTCTTGGGTAATTTCACTTATCTGAAATAAGCCAGTATGGAGACAAAACGCTGTGACATATCATGACAGAGAACGATTGTGGGCGCTGATCATAAGTGCTATTGATAATTTGGAGCAAGTATCTCGCTCTAGAGAGTTAACCAATATTCTTTGGGATATCAATATTAAAAGTAGCAAAACCGAGCAAGACTGGAAAAGGACTGAAATTTTACTGGAATCCTATGAAAAAAACCGAGATGAGTTTTTAGAAGCCGCTCTGTCAAATCTAAGAGAATTAGTCCAAATTATGAATGGCTGATCCTAGTCTGACTTTAAATCAATTCAATAGACTTAAAACTCGTCACAAGTATTTTTATTATTGGCGAGTTTCAAAGTAGTTTAAGTATGAGTATTAATTCTACGTTTAAACAATAGGAGAATTTTTCATGTTCAGAGGAGGTTGATAAAATGCGATCGCAGCATTTTCAGCCCTATTCAATAGCCATTCTGGTATTTGAACCCAGACAATATATGCATCTAAACCACATCTAGCAATAATTTTGCCAAGTTTGTGATGACCATTATTCCAGCGAAGATAAATATTTTTAGCCTGTCCAATATACAAAACATTATTATCAGCATCTATAACTTTATAGATTCCGCTTATTTTAGGTAAGCTTTGTAAATCAGTTATTGGTGTCATGATTACAACTGTTCAATATGAATATCTGCAAACTGAGCCTCTAATTGAATGCGTTGCCAATCACCCTCCATTTTATTATTATCTAGTCCTGATAAACGACCTATCGCAAATAAAGATTCTTTGAGCATTTTTTCTGATTCTTCTAAATCTTTGAGAGATAGATCCAAAGCTTGTTCTCTTAACAAATTTATTTTATTTAAAATATCCGTCCAATGAGACTTATATCGCAAATCCTTCTTGGTAGTTAAATCTGACCTTTCTCTTTTTAATTGCTTAGTGTTCTTAGTACAAGTAAGACTATAAACTTCTTGTTTGATTTCTGTGAGTTTCATAATTAATCTTGTTGGGCTAATTTAGCGTATCGAATTGCCTTTTTAACTATCTTTAATACTTCTGATTTCTCTAAATCAAAAATATCGCAGCCTTTTTCTACAGCTTTGTTAACCGAACGAGTGCTGTATATAGTATTAATTTGCACTATAACTTCTGGATCAATATCTGCTTCTTGGAGAAGCTTTTTAACTAATTCTCTCTGGACTCTATAAGTGTCGTTCCAAGTTTGTAGTGATCTTTGACTGTTCTCTAATTTACCAATATCTTTAATTCTTTCAGACCAATTATCAAGCAAGGCAACTAACTGGGAAGCTGTCCCTACTTTTGCTTTTTCTAGAAGTCTCTTGAGTATATTTCCTTTAATTTGACTGTCTCTAACAACCTTTGTGTGTTCCTCTCGATATTTGCCTAATACTTGTTCTGCTGCTCCTATTGCAGCTCTCTTTTGCTGATATCCTTTGACATGACCTTGTTCTTCACGAATATCATCTAGCACTTCATCGTAATTGGTCATATTATGACGATAATGATTGAAAAGCTCTCTTCCACTAGCTGTTTCATAATCAATTATTTGACCATTTTCGTCTTTAATTTGATAAAGGTTCTCTAGATTATTTATTTTTATTTTATCGATTTTATCGCGAGGATCTATACTCTCATTATTGTTCATCAGAATAAAACGTGTTTAGTGTGATACTAATGTAGCTTTTTAAGCTTAACGCTTATTGCGATCGCGATCGCTACTTTGAAAACAAATATTACATTAGTGTTGCAAAAACTTTTTAAATTGTATACACTACAAAAGTAATCGAGAAGCAGTGATAGTTTAGCAGCCTAGAACACCTTATTCTTCCTTGTTCACAACTTACCCCATCGGGGTCGAAGAATATAGGATTATCGCCTTTAACGCGGGAGACGCGGGTGCAAATCCCGTTCGCTGCACCAACTTAGAAGAAGAGAAAATAATACAAATGATAAAGATCAAACAATCAAGCAAAAATCTGTAATTAGCCATGCAACGGTAGCTCAGTTGGTAGAGCAGCAAAAACATCCTTGTTCACATCTTATCCGTCGGGGTCGCAGAGCTTAGGGTTATCGAATCATAATCGGCAGGACGCAGGTTCAATTCCTGCCCGTTGCACCAAATCCAAGTAAATTGAATTAATCATGCAGTGGTAGCCAAGTGGTAAGGCAGCGATAAAGTCTCCTTGTTCATAATCTTATCCGTAAGGGTCGAAGAATTGAGGGTTATCTTAATGGGTTTCGCTATTCGCGGGTTCGACTCCCGCCCACTGCACAAAATATTAACGATTGAGGGTTATCAATTGGAAAATGTAGGTTCGAGTCCTGCTTCATCCCCTGTTTAGTTAAACAATAACTAAACTAATTTTCACTATTTTGCCTGAAAAGGCTGGAGGTAATAATGAATTACCAATTTTTCACTAATAAAAATAAAACACCTCAAAATAAAGCTATTCCTGGACGGGAATCAGAAATGATTCAAGGTCGCTCTGGTGGTTATATGTTTGAGGCGGGTATTTGGCAAACTCTTAGTCGTTGTCTACTAATTGGTACTGCTAATAGTACTTACTACGCTGGTAAACGAGAATTAACCGATGATTTTGTTGATACGGTAAAAGAAGCGATCGCCTTAGATCATCAAAGAGTAGCCAAAGAAATTGTTTATGCTAGTGACGGGCGATCTATTAACAATAGCGCGCCAATTCTGGCTTTGGTATTGCTTTCTATGGGTGATAGTTCCGAAGCGAAGCAAGCTTTTATTGAGATTTTCCCTCAAGTTGTCCGTACTGGAAGTCATTTCTATGAATGGTTGAGCTACACCAAATCTATGCGTGGTTTTGGTAAGGTAATCAAACAGGTAGGTACGGCGTGGCTATCTAGAGAAGATGTCAAAGGTTTGGCTTATCAATTGTTGAAATACCAACAACGTCATGGTTTTAGCAACCGCGATGCTTTGAGATTATTTCATGTAAAACCTGTTAGCGAGGAACACGATCGCCTTTACAATTGGGTGGTTAATGGTTGGACGGAATTGCCCGCAGAAGTTCCCTCAGAAGCAACTAAGCAAATCTGGTGGTATGAGTGGTTAAAACGCCATCCTGAAGAAACCCATAGAGCGATCGCTGAAGGTAGACTAACTCATGAAATGGCTGCCCCTGTGGGCAATATGGATTGCCAAGCATGGCAACTGTTGTTTGATACGATGCCTATTGGTGCAATGCTGCGTAACTTGGGTTCGTTAACCGATTTAGGAGTATTGCGAGTTGATGCGATCGATAATTTAGATCGTCTAGAATGTGTTTTAAACAACCGCAAATATCTACGCAAAGGACGCATTCATCCCATTGATGTCCTTAAGGCATTAAAAACTTATGCCAGCGGTGGTAAAGTTGGACGAAGTAGGAAAACTTGGACTCCCGTACCTCGGATCGTGGATATCTTAGAAAAAGCTTTAGAAATGTCTTTTGAAGTAGTCCAACCTACTAATAAAGTATTTCTTCATGCAGTAGATATTTCTGGTTCGATGTCAGGATATGTTGCTGAATCTGTCGGTTTAAACTGTTGCGAGATTGCGACGGCGATGGCATTAGTTACGGCAAAAGCAGAGAAAAACTATGCTATTCGCGGTTTTTCTACTAAATTTATCGATCTAGAGATTAGCAAGCGCGATTCTTTCCGTTCTGCACTGAAAAAAGCCAGCAACCGTAACTTTGGTGGTACAGATGCCAGTGTGGCTTATGATTGGGCGATTAAGAACAAGTTCAACGCAGACGTAATTTGTTTTTGGACGGATAATGAAAGTTGGGCGGGAAGAAAACACCCCTCCTGGGCTTTAAAAGAATACCGCCAAAAAGTTAATCCTAAAGCTAAAGCTGTCTATGTTACTCTTGCTCCTTACAACATCACTTTAGTAGATCCTCAAGATAATAATTCTTGGGATTTAGCTGGTTTCGATCCTGGTATTCCTCGCTTGATTCAAATGATAGCGAGTGGCGATATTTAGTATTAGATAATGCTGTAGGATAACTTCCTAAATATTTCAGCTACATTATCTCCTGTCTTAGCGGATGTGGGGTAAGTGCTGAGTATTTGGGAATTGTCGTAGCAACCATAGTTTTCTAAAAGCCGATCTAACTTTTCTTGAGGGACTAAATCGGCTTTATTAAGAGCGATCGCAATAGTTCCCTGAGGGTTAATTTTCAAGAAAAGATCTGCATGCTGATTGATATTCTCTAAAGTACTAACACGAGTTAGATCCGCAACAATAATCGAACCACTAGCACCTTTAAGATAGCTGGGGGTAATTGGTTTAAATTTAGTATTACCTTCTAGATCCCAAACCATTAAATTAATTTGATGAAGATCTAATTCTGTTTCGATCTCGATAGATTTACGGGATATTTTAACTCCCACTGTTGATAAATATTGATCGCTAAATTTATTTTCAACAAAACGTCTGATCAAACTGGTTTTGCCGACATTAAAATTTCCTAGTAAACAAATTTTTTTGGTAATTGTTGACATTTCTTAATTTTTATGAGACTATTTGGCGGGAATAAATGGCTCCAATTCAATATAGCGAGTTAACTGAATCGAACCCTCCTTTTGCCTTGTAAAAGTACGATATGGCTCGCAATCAGTTATCAACCTAGATGAATCGACACCTTTTGCTATTAGAGCATCTTTAAAGTTAGAACAGCGTTGCATTCCTAGGTTTTGATTGATTTTTCTCGAACCTACTCCATCATTGATGGCAAGTAACTTCAAATTAAGTTCGGGATATCGATCCAAAAATTCGATGATCGATTTAATTTTACTAGCATTGTCTCCAACATTTATTCTATTGGCAGCACTCTCAAAATAAATTCGTTCTTCGATTGTAGGTAATTGGTTGGCAACATCTATGATGGTTCGATCTATTCCTGGTATTCGAGAGAATGCTTTTAAAATAGATTGTTGCTGATTTTTATCGAGAATAAACCCTCTTATAGAGAGACTTTTAGATTGGTAATTGGTTTTAATAGCCACTCCTGGCTGTTGATTGAATAGTTCGGTTAACCTAGCTATTTCTCCTGTGAGTAAACTAGGACTAACAGGAACATTCACCGTTATGATTTCATTATTGAACTGAAGATTGTGGCGATCGGCGATCTTTTGGGTAATTGCTACCGCGCGATCGCGTAAATATTCGCTGGGTACTCTACCCCGTACGATCAGCTTACCTTGCTTTACAGACGGTTCGAGACGATATACCGATAATTCTGGCGCAGCATCTAATTGAATAGCTGTTACTTGTTGGATATTTTGGGCAACTCGCGAACGATAACTAACTATACCCCAAGGAATTAAAATCAATGCCAAGATAAACGCCAATAACCACAAAAGTGCGGTGGGGGATGATGAGGATTTTTGTTTGAGATTATCTTCCGCCTCAAATAACTCTTCTAGCTTAGGCTTAATTGGAGTAGGAACAGTTTCTAAATCTCCTTCAAATTGAGAGATTTCATCGCCATAATCTAAAATAATTTCTCCGAAAATACGTCGAACCCTAGCAATGAAGTTTTTATTTGGTTCACCTTTTAGTATTACTGCTAAATAGCAATATCCTGCGACTTCTAAATGAATTTGCCAGTTTCCATAATCAATGCTGTCTAACTCCGAACCAGACACAATACAATCATTAGCAAAGCTACGAATGGCGGTTAGCATTCCTGCTAGCATATCCGAGTCTAAGCCTTGTTTTCCTACATTTTGCTTTTGTATTTCTTGAATAATTAAACCAGAATCTTTATCGATTAGGAAGATGGCTTGTACTCGACAACCGACAGATTCTTGTAAAATCAGTTCCGCTTCTGATACTCCTCTAAGCCTGGCTTGCCATTTACGTTTAAATCCTTCTGGACTAAGGGTACTTTCTACTTTGCGATTGATCTCTTGAACTACTTCTACCATATATTTAGAAATAGTGTCGCCAATTACAGGATAAAGAGCGTCTACCATCGCATCTTTTTCTACTTCAATTTGGGTTTTGATCGCTTTTCCCATCTCCGAACCCAAAGCTTCTGATATGGCATTTTTATCGAGGCGAATTTGTTCTTTGATTGACAAAGCTAATTCTGGTGCGATCGCTTTAGCTATTTCTTCAGGAGAAAAATGGATTTTTTCCGTAATAGCTGACGGCAAAATTTTGGCGATCGCTGCCGCCATTTTTTGTGGTTCTTTTTTAAAACGTCTTTCTATAATCTGTTCTGTTATTTGGCTTACCGCTTCTAAAATTGTTTCTTGAGAATCATCAATTTTATATTTGAGTAATTCTACAATCAACGGAATCAAATTGTTTACAGCATCTGCTAAGTCTTCAGTTGATGCTGATTCTGTCTCTATTTCTAAAATCTCTGCATATTTTTCGATCAAACCAGCCTGGGTTTGATCGATTTGTAATTTTTCTGATTCATTCGTTTCTGAAGCCGTCGTTTGTCGTAAAAATGCTTCGTATTCTACTGCTTGTTTTAAAGTTATGTCTTGTTCTTGTTCTTCAATTTCAACTTCTATATCGGGATATTGAGAGCTATTTCGATCAATATCTGTTTCATTCTGCACCAAAGATACTTCCGATTCAGATGATTCTGAATCCAATAAAACATCAAGTAAATTATCAATTGGATTGATATTGGATGATTTTGAATCAGAATTTTGAGCTGAAGATGAAATATTATCTGAAGAAGAATTCATAATACAGTTCTACAATTTCAATATATTTCAACTGAATGTGAAATACAATTTTAACTTTAAGAGATTAAATAATTTAGTTGGCTCTTCTAGAATAAGTATGATAAATTACTAGCAAAAGTGCCAATTTGAGAGAACTCTTCTTCATCTTCTTTGAGCTTTTAAAAAAAAGCATCAAGATACGTCTCACGCCTTTTTGAAGTTTTGAATCATTAATTGAATCCCCAACAGAAAGATGCCGATCGCAACCATCCCAAAAACTCCCGTTGCTAATGCTACTGTCCCCATTACCAAAGTTCTGACCGCAGAAGCTAAATTAATTGCAATAGCACTGTTAGAAGTAATGGTTTTGGTGGCATAGGTTTGCACTATGGAGCTAAATAATAAATACAAACCGAAAGCAAAAACTCCAGAAATAATTGAAGCAATAAAACAACGTAGAGGAGTTGCTTTTTGAGATGATTCTAGTTCGCTATCGCTACTAGCAACAGGTTCTTTTAATGTATCTTTCATAAAAGTGATTGAGTAAAATTCAATAGATAATTATCTCAATAGGGAACAAGGAATCTGCCACAGACTAAAGCGACTAGACACATACTTTACTTATTCCCTATTTTTTTAGATGGTTACGCGGGGTTTCCACCAGCGACCAACAGCATTACCTACGACACTTAATTCTCCCATTAAATGATTAAAAGCATCAAAAGTTAAAGATTGAGGTCCGTCAGAAAGAGCTTTAGCAGGATTGGGATGGACTTCGATCATTAAAGAATCTGTTCCTGCTGCGATCGCAGCTTTTGCCATAGGTAAAACATAACTAGCTACCCCCGTACCATGACTGGGGTCGATGGCGATGGGTAAATGAGTTAGAGAGCGCAATACGGGAATTACTGCCAAATCGATAGTATTGCGGACATATTTGCGGTCAAAGGTGCGAATTCCTCGCTCGCACAAAATCACGTTAGAATTACCCGCAGCCAAGATATATTCTGCTGCCATCAACCAATCATCAATAGTTGCCGACATCCCCCGCTTGAGGAATACAGGCTTATCTTGCGCGCCGATTTTTTTTAATAAGGGGAAATTCTGCATATTTCTCGCCCCTACCTGAACGATATCGGCTACTTCTGACACCTTATCGACATCGGCAGTATCCATCACTTCGGTAATAATCCCCAAACCGCTAGCATCCCTCGCAGCAGCCAATAATTCTAAGGCACTTTCGCCATGACCTTGGAAAGAATAGGGAGAAGTACGAGGTTTGTATGCACCACCGCGCAAAAAACTCGCCCCAGCAGCTTTGACTGCTTTTGCCGTCTCGACAATCATCTCTTCATTTTCTACCGAACAAGGCCCCGAAATGATTACTACAGGATGCTTTTGCCCAAAGGTAACATCGCCACTAGGAGTAGAGACAGTAACGTTGCTATGCTCGCCGTTGCGATATTCTAAGCTGGTTTTTTTGTAAGGCTTCTCTACTCGCAAGACATTTTCAATCCAGGGGCTAATTTCTTTGAGTTGCATCGGGTCGAGGGATGCTGTTTCTCCCACCAACCCCATGACAACTTTATGTTTGCCGATGATTTTTTCTGGTGTTAGTCCCCATTCCTGTAATTCTGCTTCTATTCTCTGAATTTCTTGCTCTGGAGAACCAACTTTCATTACTACAATCATGATGAATAACCCAAAATTATTGCTAAGTTACATATCAGTTATGGTAGTCAATTTTAGATCGTTTGCGATCGCCTTTTCGTAATTCATTAAGACTTATCAAACTCGATCGCCTTAACCATCGGCATTTTTAGATGCTTTCCAAGCGTCTTTAGTCCTTCCCAGGTTGACCTTAAATTCATTAAAACCCATAAGAGTACCCGCACGATCTTCGTCCCAACAGGCGGAAAAAAGACCGTAACTCAAGCCCAAAACTCCCAACCCCAAAAAGCCAAAAGAAACGGCTAAAGCAACGTAGGGAGGTAATTCGATAACTTCTTTTATTTTTAACCAATAAAAAATAAACAGAGAAGACATCCCCAATACAGATGGGATACCACAAAACACCGCCATCCGTTTTCCCATCCGTTTGCTGACTACATCGGGAATTGCGGAAAGATTGGAATTGCGACGAGAATTTCGAGGAGTAGACTTTGATTTTTTCTTGCTTTTAGCAGCTACAGGAGTAGCTTTCTTCGGCTGTTTAATCGAAGTATCCGTTAAGTCGGATGCAGTTTCGGGGGAGTCTTTTTTCTTCTTATCTTTTTTATTATTATTACGGGGTTCAAATGGTAAACGACCCCGTTTAGAATCTGATGGCATGAATTTGAGCAAATAATTAACGACGGATGCCAAGACGAGCAATCAATTTCTGATAGCGTTCGAAGTCTTCTCTTTGAATATAAGCCAAAAGACCTTTACGACGACCGATCATTTTGAGCAAACCGCGACGAGATGAGTGGTCTTTTTTGTTAGCTTTTAGGTGAGTAGTCAACTGATTAATTCTTTCAGTCAAAACTGCGATTTGTAAGTCAGCAGAACCAGTATCGGTTTCGTGAACTTGATATTCGGTCATTAATTCTTGCTTGCGCTGTTGAGTCAGAGTCATATTACTTTTGTCTAGATTGTCTGGATATATTTGGACTGCAAACTATTATATTACCACCGATTTTTTAAATCTTTCATCGCCAGCAAAAACTGAAGGTATAATCACAACGGATAGTTTTTAATCTGTAATAATAAGCAAGCTCTAATCAAAAAAGCATCTATTCAAAAGTGAAATCATCCCCCGATCCTAATTCCATATCTACTGTCTCTCCCCCTCCCCAGTCTTCGGGGTTGGGTACATTTGGTGGCGTTTTTACTCCTTCGATCTTAACCATCTTGGGGGTCATTATGTACCTCCGCTTCGGTTGGGTGGTAGGCAATGCTGGATTAATCGGCACCCTGGTAATTGTAACTATTTCGACTTCAATTACTTTCCTGACAGCTTTGTCGGTATGTGCGATCGCTACTGATAAAGTAGTCAGAGCAGGTGGCGCATATTATATGATCAGTCGCTCTTTGGGTATTGAAACTGGTGGAGCAGTAGGTATATCTCTTTATTTTGCCCAAGCGGTATCGGTAGCACTCTACACCATTGGTTTTGCCGAAAGTTTGGTCAGAGCTAAAATCGATATTTTTGGTTTAAGTATTAATTTTCAGGATTTTGGTTTAAATCAGACCTATGTAGCCCTAATCACTACTGTTTTAGTTGGTATTTTAGCCGTAACCTCTGCCGAATTGGCAATCAAAGCTCAATATTTTATTATGGCGGCGATCGCCATTTCTTTGTTGACGTTTATCCTGGGTAGTCCTCTTCCTGGTGTCGACCCCCAGATGTTTTCTGCACCTCCAGAAACAGCCTTGCCTTTTTGGACGGTGTTTGCCGTATTTTTTCCTGCGGTAACGGGCATTATGGCGGGAGTTAATATGTCAGGGGATTTAAAAGATCCTGTCAAGTCTTTGCCCACAGGAACATTAGCAGCGGTGGGAACGGGTTATGTCATTTATATGTTGCTGCCGATCTTTTTAGCGATGCGGGCTGATTCTGTCAACTTGATTGACTCCAATGTTTTTGTAATGCAGGAAACGGCATTAAAAGGCTTTGGTTTCACTATGCTACTAGGAGTATGGGGTGCAACCCTTAGTAGTGCGATTGGGAGTATTTTAGGCGCGCCAAGAGTCTTACAAGCCCTAGCTAGAGATGGGGTATTGCCTCCCTTATTTAGCTTTTTAGGCAAGGGACACGGCAAAGATGACGAACCCCGCAATGGTACGTGGTTTAGTTTGGGAATTGCGATTGCAGCAGTCTGTGTTGGAGATTTGAACCTAATTGCGCCGATTTTATCGATGTTCTTTTTGACTACCTATTTAGTCTTAAATGTCTCCGCTGCCATTGAAGGATTTTTACAAAGTCCCTCTTTTCGTCCTAGCTTTCGGGTGCATTGGTCATTATCCCTTTTGGGTGCAATTGGCTGTTTGGGAGTCATGTTTTTGATCGATGCCTTTGCTACTGTCTGTGCTGCGATCGTTGTTTCGGGTATCTATATTTGGCTACAGCGCAGAGAATTAGAAACTACTTGGGGTGATGTCCGTCGAGGAATGTGGATGGCATTGATTAGTCAGGGGATTTTTCAGATAGAAGAACAAGACGATACTAAGAATTGGCGACCTCATATTTTGGTATTATCGGGCGCACCTCAAAAACGCTGGTCTTTGATTGAATTAGCCGATGGTTTTAGTCACAATCGTAGTTTGATGACCGTATCTAGCGTACTTCCTAGTGGTTCTCGCGATCTCAAGCAACAGCTAAACCTAGAAAAAACTATTCGTGATTATCTTCAAAAAAGAGGAGTACGAGCATTAGTCAGGGTAGTTACAGCTAAAGATCCTTTTGAAGGTGCGGTAAGGCTGGTAGAGACTTATGGTTTGGGTCCATTAGTTCCTAATACGATAGTATTGGGCGATAGCGAACAACCAGAACGGAGAGCTAGCTTTTGTAATGCGATCGCCGAAATTCATGCCAGTAAACGTAATTTAGTTGTCTTTCATGAAAATCAACAGCAAGGTTTTGGTTTCCGTCGCAGTATTGATGTCTGGTGGGGTGGAATGCAATCTAACGGTAGTTTAATGTTGTTGTTGGCATATCTGCTGCGCACTGATATTAATTGGCGCAATGCCAAAATTTATATGAAGTTGGTGGTTGCAGATCTCAATGCTGCTGCTGCTGCTAAAGATAATCTCAACGAACTGAGTAAAAACCTCCGCATTGATGTTATACCCAAAGTAATAGTTGCTGAAGGTCGTTCTTTTGATGAAATTTTGCAGCAGTCTTCTCGTAATGCTGATTTGATCTTTTTGGGCATGGCAGAACCATCAGAAAATTTCACTGAATACTATGAAAAATTACAAGCTAGAGTTACAAATTTACCTTCTACTATCTTTGTTTTAGCTGCTCCTGAATTTGCCATTGGTCAGGTTTTGAACGAATAATTTTCGAGCAAATATTTGTTTTCGAGGAGTGAGTAATTGACCAAGATATCGATCTGATGAGATCAAAAATACATTATTAGTAGATATAATAAAAAAGGAAGTATGTTTGAAATAAAAACTGTATTAAAGAAAATATAGATAATACCTACTTCTATTATATTTATACTTATAAAATCACTACCCTGTAGAAAGAACCATGAAACGAAACCTGATAGCACAAATTATGCTCGGATTGAGCTTAAATGCGATCGCGATCGCTACTGGTGTCGAATCTGCCGTGGCGAACGATCGCTTTGCTTGTGATACGAATCAAATGTCTACCACTGTAATGACAGAAAGAGGTTCGATTCCTTTAATTAGATGGACGGATCGTTCTTTTCCCCCTCCCTTTACTCCCGAACAACGGTGTCAGATTGTTTCTAATCGATTCAAACAGTTTCACAACAACGGGACATTAAAGTACATCAAAGCAGAAACGATTAATAATTTACCTGCTTTATGCGTGGCAGCCTATAAAGGTGGTTCTTGTTTGCCTGATGGACTTTTGGTTACTTTCAAGCCAGGTACGGATGCTAATCGGGCATTGGTTCAAATTTTAGATCGTCGCGTGTGGGCTGCAAGTGGCCCAATTCACCTTTCTAGTGCCGATAAGCCAGAATCTGTCGTATCTCAGGTTAACGGAGAAACCTACGTCAATATGGAGTTGTTTCTCAATTGGAGTGAATAGTTGGGGAAAGCATTCCCATGAATAATGGCTGGATTTACCGCGATCAAGTTAAAGACGTTGATGCGGGAAAAACGATCTTAGATTATTACACGCAAAAATATCGTCACTCCAGTCAAGAGCAATGGCAAGTCAGAATCGAATCGAGGGAAATTTTGCTCAACAACATTGTTGTTAGTTCAGATACTATTCTTCAAGCTGGCGATAATTTAATTTATCATCGATCGCCTTGGAGAGAACCCGAAGTTCCCTTGCACTTTGAAGTCTTGTATGAAGATCGAGACTTGCTAGTAATCAATAAACCTTCTGGATTGCCTGTAATGCCAGGAGGAGGATTTTTAGAGCATACTTTGCTCTCTTTATTGAAACAAAAATATCCCCAGGATACACCCGTTCCCATTCATCGTTTGGGTAGGGGTACTTCTGGATTAATGTTATTGGGACGATCTCCTTTAGGTAAATCCAGTCTTGCTCGACAAATGCGTCGCAGTACCATAGGGCAAGACACCCCCCAACTTAATAAAGTATATCGCGTTCTGGTGCAAAAAAATTCAATAAGCGATCGCCTTACCATCGAACAACCCATCGGCAAAATTTCCCATCCAGTATTAGGCTATCTCTATGGGGCAACAGATCGGGGTAAATACGCCCATAGCCAAAGCAAAGTAATCGAGCGTTACCCCAACCACACCTTAGTAGAAGTAACTATCTTTACTGGTCGTCCTCATCAAATCAGAATCCATATGGCAGCGGCGGGCTATCCCCTCGTAGGAGATCCGTTATATATAGCAGGGGGAACTTTTGCACCCATAACAAAAGAGACTCAATCTATACCCGTACCAGGAGATTGCGGTTATTTCCTCCACGCCTATCAATTATCATTCATTCATCCGCGATCGCAACAAAAGCAAAATTTCAAGTGTTCCACACCAGACAATTGGGACGATTAAATAGCTAGATAGTCCAGAATTCATGCTAGATTTGGTTTCTCGATCGGGTAGAATGCTTCATGGCGGTTTTATTAAGTCTTATTTGACTTTAATTAATCACTAGCCTGAGAAGAATTATCCTTCTGGGTATAAATCATTGTTTTTAGTTAACCTATTTACTATTGGGAGTATTTCATGGACTTATCCTTGATTCCAGCACAGCCTAAAGCTGGCATAATTAACGTTTTAATCGAAATTCCTGGCGGAAGTAAAAACAAATACGAATTCGACAAAGATATGAACGCTTTTGCTTTAGATCGCGTACTCTTTGCTTCGGTTCAATATCCTTTTGATTATGGTTTTGTCCCCAATACTCTAGCTGATGATGGAGATCCTCTAGATGGTATGGTAATGATGGATGAACCTACTTTCCCTGGTTGTGTAATTGCAGCCAGACCAATTGGTATGCTAGAAATGATCGACGGTGGCGATCGCGATGAAAAAATTCTTTGTGTTCCCGCAGAAGATCCTCGTTACAATGAAGTTCATTCTCTCAAAGATATTGCGCCTCACCGTTTAGAAGAGATTGCAGAATTCTTTAGAACTTATAAAAACTTGGAAAAGAAAGAAACTGAAATCCTCGGTTGGAAAGACGTAGATGCAGTCAAGCCTTTAGTGGAAGAGTGCATCAAAGCTTATAAGTAATATAAGTAAATAGTGTGAATTTATTTGGTAGGCTACAAAAATATTGTTTTATTCTTTGTCCTGCCAAGTAATCTTATATAATAATCTTTAAAAAGTATCAATATGCTGGTCAAATCTACTACCCGCCACGTTCGTATTTATAGTGCAGAAGTTCAAGACAACGAATTAATCCCTAGTGACAATGTTTTGACTTTAGATATCGATCCTGACAACGAGTTTAAGTGGAGTGAAGATACTCTACAAAAGGTATATCGGAAGTTTGACGAATTGGTAGAAAACAATAATGGCGAAGATCTGAGTGAATACAATCTGCGTCTTATAGGTTCGGATTTGGAACACTTTATTCGCTCTCTGTTGCTGGGAGGCGAAATTAGCTACAACTTGGGTGCTAGAGTCCGTAACTATAGTATGGGTTTACCTCGCATGGAAAGCCCCGATACGGAAGCGAAGTATCGTTAGTATTGTCAATTACTTATTTGGAAAAATCAAGGCGATCGCTTTTCAAGGCGATCGCTTTTTTGATTCAATAACAGTGTTTGTACGGATACTAAGATCGGTTAAACAAAAATTAAAACCACTTTCTTTATTTTCTTTATTTAACTTTTTTATTCCATCAATAACTTGATAACTGCTTTATATAATTAATCGGTATTTTAAACGATAACAATTAATTTTGTAAGTGTTAGCATCTATATAGATACACACAAAATACATTTTTTTATATAAATCAAAACTATGAATAATAAATTTTTTAAAACTCTAGTTAGCAGTGCTTTAATTGCTGGATTAGGGAGTACTATTTATGCACAAAAGGCTTTGAGTAATGAATCTAATCCTAAGAAGATTACGGTAACTATTGAAGCACCAGAAGTTCAAACTCCTCAATTAGAAAATGCAAATGAGTATTTTGTTGTCGATTTCAACCATCAAAATGGGACAAACCCCTTTAACATAACTAATAATAATACAAGCTACTCATACAGTAATTATTTAGAAATAAAAGATGCAGATCAATGGGGTGGTGCAAATAGTTCAAAATTTATTACTCAACAAGTATTAGAATCTATTAGAAACTATAAATTAAATGTTAGTGAAGATCAAAAATATTTTGGTTTTTGGTGGTCGGCAGGAGATTCTTACAATCAAATAACTTTTAAAAACGATGGTGAAGAAGTTGCATCATTTAAAACTTCTGACTTAGTGAACTTTATTAATGATTCAGGTACGGTTAACTCGGAAGTTTATCATGGAAATCCTGCCTACAATGGTCAAGATACTGGACATTTAAACGAGCCTTTTGCTTTTGTTAATGTATTTTTCGGAGAAGATACTGCCTATGATGAAATTGTCTTTGCTACTTTAACAGAAGGTGGTTCGGCATTTGAATCAGATAATCATACTTTTTCAGCTATCGAACAAAAAATTAGAGGTGAGATTATTCCCAATAATGCTCCCGTTGCCAATAGCGACAGTGTCACCACCAGCATCTTAAGTTCAATTAATATTGACGTATTGGCTAATGATACTGATGCGGATGGGGATGAATTAACTTTGATTGATGTGAGTGCTGCCTTTTCTGGAGGACAAGCCGTCATCGAAGACAATAAAATCGTTTATACTGCGGGTTCTGTTCCTGGTGGATTTAGCTTAACTTATACCGTTCAAGATGGTAAAAGTGCAACTAGTCAAGGAACTGTAGACATAACTGTTATTGCTTCACCAGACTAAATATTTGGTTGTGAAATTAATATCAATATATCAATATAAATTAAAAAAGCGATCGCAACTATAAATGCGATCGCTTTTCTCTATAAACTAATTATTTAACAAACTGAGGCATAATTTCGGCTGCGGTAAACAAACCAGTAATACCACGATCGTTTAATGCCATTCCCGCTTTAAGATAACCAAATGCAGGACCACATACGTTTGCTGCCATACTAGTTTCATCTCCCAAAGTAAATGTATGGGTGGAGATTTTACCTTCAAAAGTACGTCCAGTGACTTTGACGTTGGTGCTTAAAGGCTTTTTCGGATTGCGAGTATCCACTACACCACCAACTGTAACGCGCTCGCGATCGCAAATACCAGCCAATTCCAGCATGATATCGTCAGCGTGTTCCATATTTTCTAGAGAGATGATACCGTTAGTTTTATCTAGCAAAGCTGCAACTTCTCGATCCGTCATTGCTCTTGCTGTTTCCACATCATATTCTGGCATATGAGCGATATCTTCGCGAATTGTGGCTCGATAAGCCTCCCAATTGGCAATACCCACCCCAAAAGTAATTTTAACGGTGTGAATTTCAGCAAAACTTTGTGCTGCTACTGCTGCTGCTGCGGTTAATAAGCCAGGAGTTGCACCACAGCCTGTTAGATAAGTAATTCCAGCTTGTTGTAATTCTGATTGTAATTCTAATAGTTGTTCCACTGCGCTAGTACGCTTCAAGGCATCCACTAATACCCCTTTCCATCCAGATGCAATAAACTCTTTGGCTACATCTGCCATAAAAGTATTGGGTAGGTTAGGCAAAGCCAAAAAATATCCATCCACTTCGGCACGATCAATTAGATCTTTAATACTATGGCTACTGAGAGTACCACCACTTTCTAAATGTCCTACAGAATTACTGCTGTGATAGGTAGAAATTGCACTATCTAGATCGATCCCAGCAGGATCGTATACATAACCTTGTCGATCGGCTACTGCAACTAAAAGCATCTCCCCCTTGGGATCTAATATCTTGGCTGCTGCTTGTCCCAAACCGCCAAAACCCAAAACACCGACTCTAATCGGATTACCTACTTTGTTTGTAATCATTTCTAGCTTTAACTTCAACACATAACAGATTTTATTATCTGAGGTAGTGGGTTCAATAAAATTAAATAAATCAAAAATTATCTTTAATTGCAAATTTATTCATAGATTATTTTTAAGTATTGTGTCTTTTTATTAAAAAAATATTTTTAACTTGGTCGATTTTCTTGACTCTATACGTAAATTACGGAAAACTTAAAATATGTGATAGTAAAGTACCTATCTATTATTAAATTTTGATAAGATTTTCATATTAATAAGGCAATCGCTCAAAATATCTATATAGACAGCGATATAACAAAAAAAGCGTGATTCTGTAAACTAATCTCTAGTTTTCAAGCGATCGCAGTTAGTTAATGTCAAACAAACGATGTGGCGCATATTCAATGGAAACATTAGAATTCATCATTTATCCCGATGGCAGGGTAAAAGAAACAGTTACAGGAATTGTTGGCTCGTCTTGTCAAGAGGTGACAGCAGCAATAGAAGCCCAGTTGGGTGTAGTGGTGGACCAAAAAACAAATGCCGACTATTACGCTCAAAACACAACCCAATCAACCACTGTAGCTACCCAGAGTAACTATAGCGATTGGTAATTTAACAGAAAATTTTTACAATATTTCTCTTTCAATTAAACCAAGGAACTTATATGTCACATTTCAGCAATATCAAAACAAAAATTCGTAATTTAGATTCTTTAAAATCTGCTCTTAACGATTTAGGTGTAGATTGGAAAAATGGCCCTGGGATTGTTAGAGGCTACAAAGGACAAACCAACAAGGCTGATGTGGTAGTAGAACAGGCTAATAACTATGATTTTGGTTTTAGTTGGAATGGTGGCGAATACGAATTAGTAGCAGACTTACAATATTGGCAACAGCCTCTTACCGTAGAGGGTTTCTTGCGTCAAGTAACTCAACGCTATGCTTACCATACTGTAGTTAATGAAACTGCCAACCAAGGATTTAATATCACCGAACAACAAAATAAAGAAGATGGTTCGATTCGTCTAGTCGTTCAACGCTGGAGTGCCTAATGTCCGATTTTTCTCCTACTGAGAAAAGCGGTTTTGAGCCAGAATTGGGCGGTATTCTGCGGAATGCTGCCGAAAAAACTGGTTTTGAACCAGAGTTGGGTGGGGTATGGCGACAAAAAGGAGTATATGTGGATGAAAATATCTGCATTGGCTGCAAACACTGTACCCACGTTGCAGCTAATACCTTTTATATCGAACCAGATCATGGACGCGCCAGGGTATTCAACCAAGACGGCGATACAGAAGAACTAGTGGAAGAGGCTAGAGATACTTGTCCTGTAAACTGCATTCATTGGCTTGACTACACTAAACTCAAGCAAATGGAAAGCGATCGCAAGTATCAAGTAATTCAAAGTTTGGCAATTCCGCCTAATATGAGGCGATCGCTAATCGATCAGAAAAAAAAGCGCGAGGAATCTTAATCGATTGGAATGATAGGTATTGTGTAAACCCGATGGTATAAAGCAATCGGGGTTGTTGTACTTTTTATTCAAAGTTTCTATCTGTTAGAATTTCACAGCCGTCTTTAGTTACCAATACAGTATGCTCGAACTGTGCCGATAAATTATTATCTGTTGTCACCACTGTCCAGCGATCGCGCAATATTCTAGTATGTTTAGAACCTGCATTAAGAATAGGTTCGATCGCCAGAGTCATTCCTGCTTTTAACTTTACATTGGGCATCCATTTAGTTCGGTAATTAAATACGGATGGTGCTTCGTGGAGATTTTTACCAACGCCGTGTCCCGTATAATTTTCTACTATACTATAACCGTGGGCTTTTACGTGGTCTTCGATCGCTCCTGCAATATCTAGTAAACGATTTCCTGCTTTAACCTGTTCTATACCCTTATATAAAGATTCTTCCGCTACTCGAATCAATTTAGCTGCATCTTGGGACACTTTCCCCACTGCAATAGTTATACAGGAGTCGCCATGAAACCCGTCACAAAAAGCACCCGTATCTACTTTCAAAACATCACCGCGACGAATTACTTTTTTCGGGTTGGGAATACCGTGTACGACTTCATTATTAATGCTGGCGCAAATAGAAGCAGGAAAGCCATAATAACCTTTGAAACTGGGAGTTGCTCCCATTTCTCTGATTCTTTGTTCGGCATATTCGTCGAGATCGGCGGTTGTCATCCCTGGTTTGGTTATATTTTGGATTTCCTTAAGCACTGTGGCGACAATCTTCCCCGAACGGCGCATTTTCTCAATTTCTGGGGCAGATTTGAGATGAATACCACGAGGGTTACGATCTAATATAGGAAGTCCATTAGATGTTTCGGAATCTAGTTTGTTTTTGGATTTAGGAAAAAGAAGATCGCTTAGAATATTCATTAAACAAAATAAATAGCTTTTTTAATATCTACAAAAAGTATATCGTTCAACAGAATTGTTTTATTTGCAATTGTTTAATTAAAACAATGTATAAAACGCATCAATAATTAACTTCTGTTGAGTTTTAGTAAGTTTAGCTACAAAATATATCTCTTAGTGCTGCCATCTTAGAGTAAAGCAAGCAAGCAAAGATATTAATGAAGAACTTGACATCATTTATACTTCCCTCAATTTTAGGTTTGGTAGCAGGAATTGGACATGGCATCACATCCCATCATCAGGAACTTCCTTTTTCCCTAGCAGATCAAGTAATTGAATCAGTACAAAGCGATCGCACTTTTAATTAATTGCAACTTTTTTAGTTTGAAGCGAAATTGGTTGAGGTATTCCATACCAAATAGCAGTATTGTAAAAAAGCACAATCCCTTAGTTGATTTGTGCTTGAATATTGCTAGCAACTTTTTAAAGAATATATGGAAACTACCGATATATCCCCTGCTATTTCTGGACAATGGGGCTTGGTAACAGTGCGTCAGTGGAAGAGAGAAGCTTTTTTAAGATATTTGGAAAATGATATTGAGAGTAAAAAGCTACAAGAGATTTTTTTAGAAATTGTCGAACCAGAAGATCCAGTTTATGAAAATATGGTTTTAATCCGTATTAGTAATTATGCTGAAGCCAGAGGTCATTTAAAACAGGTAGAAAACTTTCAAGACATTCAAAGATTAAAACCTACTGAAGCCAGTAGAATGCTTAATAAATAGACTTAATTATACAAGTAAGAAATTATTAATCGATTAAACGCTGTCGATCCCTTTTTGATAGAGTTTTTGAATTTTAGCAATCAATTTATTAAAAGCAGAGTTATTTCCGCGATCGCGAGGATCGAGATTTTGCATTTTAGTTAATAGGGAAGCTTCTGCTGTAGCTATATCATTATCGCAATAGATCAAAGTGCTAACGGCTGACAGTAGATTCTCATAGTCTTCTGTAGTAGGATCCGAACCTAAATATTCTCTTAATAAGTCATAACATCGATCAGTTGAGGCCAATTGACGAGTGGTTAATAAATCTTCTGGCAATTCTAAATTATGTTCTGCTGCTATTTTGGTCAAAAACTCTCTTTCTTGCGATTGAATTTCTCCATCAATCCAGGCTACTGCTACTAAGATTTTAAATAAGTCTCGATCGTTACTTTTGGCTAGTTGAGACATAGTTATCTATTTAATTTAATTTAATGTAATTTAGTTAATGTATTACTATCTAAATCTTAGAAAAGAATAAAAATATCCAAGCAGCAGGATCTGAATTTCTTATAGAAAATCAAAATAATTTCAAAAAAATACTTTTTTCTTTATATCACCACCAAACTTATATTGATTTATCAACTCAAAAAAACCAAAGAAGTTAGGGTCGCCCGATCGGGTTCAATCTAACTTCCTTAATCAAACTTGTGATTATTAGTAATTATTACTTTTCGTTAATAAATACTTCAGTCATTTGATAAGCTTCATCATCCGTAAATTGTTGGGGGGGATGCTTCATAAAATAAGCAGAAGGTGCGGTTAATACCCCGCCAATTCCTCTATCTAAGCCTACTTTACAACAGCGAACAGCATCAATTACTACCCCAGCAGAATTAGGAGAATCTTCCACAGAAAGTCTCATTTCCAAATTCATGGGAACATCGCCAAACAATTTACCTTCAATACGGATAAATGCCACTTTATTATCTTTCTGCCAAGGTACATAATCACTAGGACCTACGTGAATATCTTCATATTCAAGACGTTTGGCAATTACTCCTTGTACCGCTTCAGTTTTTGATTCTTTTTTAGAATCCAAGCGAGTGCGATCGAGCATATTACGAAAATCTGTGTTTCCACCCGTATTTAGCTGGTAAGTACGCTCGACTTTGACTCCACGTTTCTTACACAAATCTACTAAAGTTCTATGACTGATAGTAGCCCCAAATTGAGATTTGATATCGTCTCCAATAATGGGAATATTGTGGTGTTTAAATTTATCCGCCCACAATGGCTGACTGGCAATAAATACAGGAATGCAATTAACAAAAGCAACGCCTGCATCCAAAGCACATTCTGCATAGAATTCCACTGCTTCTTGGGAACCCACGGGAAGATAATTAATTAAAACTTCTGCACCAGATTGCTTGAGACTGTTGACAATTTGCTCTTTTGATTGTTCAGGGCGATCGCTCACGACAAAAGTGTATTTTTCATCAGCACCATTCATGTGGACTGCAACCCCATCTAGCAAAGCTCCCATTTCCACTGTAATCCCTGTATGAGGGACGCTTTCGCAAAAAACAGTCGTACAGTTGGGAGGAGCAAAAATAGCCTCAGCAACATCTTTTCCTACTTTACGTTGGTCAATGTCAAAAGCAGCGACTACTTCTAGATCGTAAGGCTTGTAGCCCCCGATATCCCAGTGCATTAAGCCGATGGCATCTGATGGCTGTTTGTCTTTGTAATATTCAATTCCTTGGATAAGCGAGCTAGAACAGTTACCTATCCCTACGATTGCAATTTTTATGCTCCCCACGATTTAACCTTCCTCCATTATTGGACTACATTATAGGGAAATCTTACAGTCATTGTTTAAAGAATAGTAAACGAATGGTAAATAATTCCACCATAGTAAATATTTTATTGGATAGATCTCTAAGCCAACCCCAGGAAATAGCTTATACTTTTTTAGCTGATGGTGAAAATGAATCGGGTAGCTGTACCTACGCAGAATTAGACCTCCAAGCAAAAGGGATCGCCGTTCAATTATTAACCAAAGTCAATCCAGGCGATCGCGCTTTGTTAGTTTATCCCTACACTGCTGGGTTAGAATTTATCGCTAGTTTTTTGGGCTGTCTCTATGCTGGAGTTGTTGCCGTTACTGACTATCCCCGACAACATATAAAATCCCTCAATCAGTATCAAGACCGTATTATCGATTGTCAAGCTGCGATCGCTTTAACTACCCAAGAATTTGTTGACCGAGTTAAGGGACAGTTAATATCTCATCCTGGTATGGCATTGAAGCTAAAAGCTTTACCCTGGATCGCTACAGACAAAGTTGACTTAAATTTGGCAGATAAATGGCAATTACCAGATATTAATCAAGATACTTTGGCTTACTTGCAATATACTTCTGGTTCGACAGGACAACCAAAAGGAGTCATGATCACTCATGGCAATATTATCCACAATTCCGAAGTGATTTATCAATCTTTTGGACATCACGACGACACTAGAATTTTAATGTGGCTGCCCATGTTTCATGATATGGGATTAATTGGTGGTGTAATGCAACCCCTTTATGCAGGATTACCTGCGGTATTGATGTCCCCCATCGCTTTAGCCCAGAAGCCTTTTCTTTGGTTGCAAGCCATATCCAAATATAAAATAACTACTAGCGGAGGGCCTAATTTTGCTTACGATTTATTATGTCAAAAAGTCACTGACGAGCAAAAAGCTAGTTTGGATTTGAGTAGTTGGCAAGTAGCTTTTAGTGGTGCAGAACCCGTAAGAGCAGAAACCTTGGAGAAATTCGCCGAACTATATAGACCTTGTGGCTTTCAAAAAGAAGCTTTTTATCCCTGTTATGGAATGGCTGAAGCCACATTATTCGTCACGGGGATAGATGCCTCAGAATATCCTACGATCACTTATTTGGATCGGAAAGCTTTAACTCAAGACAAGATTATAACTGTTGCAGCAGATCATCCCGATGCCAAAGCTGCGGTTAGTTGCGGTCATACTTGGTTGGGAGATGAAGTTATGATTGTCGATCCAGAAACTAAAGTTGAATGTGCGGATGACAGAGTAGGGGAAATTTGGACGAGAGGAAAAGGTATTGGTGTTGGTTACTGGCAAAGAGAAGAACAAACAGAGTCCACCTTTAAAGCAACCTTAGCCGATAATCCCGCTAAAACCTATTTACGTACAGGGGATTTAGGCTTTATTAAAAACCAAGAGCTTTATATCACAGGGCGGATCAAAGACATGATGATTCTTTGGGGGCGCAATCACTATCCCCAACATATCGAAGAGACAGTAGAAACTTGCCATCCTGCTTTACGTCCCAATCACGGTGCAGCCTTTAGCGTAGAAGTTGGAGGAGAAGAACAACTAGTTATCGCTCACGAAATCAATCGTACAGATCTGCGCAAGCTGAATGGGGAAGAAGTTATCGGGGCAATTCGTCTAGCGGTAGGGGAACAAAACCTAGCTAATGTCTTTGCCGTAGCTTTGCTAAAAACGGGCAGTATTCCTAAAACTTCTAGCGGTAAAATTCAACGACGTGCTTGTCAAAGTATGTTTCTCGATGGAAGTTTAAATACAGTAGCGCAATGGCAACAATCAGAAATTCCCGAAACTGATATTACTGACTTAGCAGGACAGTTTTTTAGCGAATAAACATATATTCATTTGGGTAAAAAAGAGGGCTATTTATAAAATTTACGGGTTTAGTTTTATCTAAAGCGATCGCTCCGCGAGCTTCGTTGAAACTAAACCCGTACTTATTTTAGATCGCATTTATAAAATGAATCTGAGCTATAATTGGTTGCTAAATTATTATTTTATAATTTAACTTTATTGAAAATCAAATAGCCAATTTAATGCCAGACAAAACCGTTTGAATTAATATATTCTTGCTTAAAATACATCATAAAATTTAAAGTTCATACTACGGGAAAGACAATTATTATCAACAAGTGCCTGATTTTTGCTTGCATATAAAAAATGCAACTCAATTTTTTAAAGCATATTAAGCGGTTATTAAATACTTATATCCAAAAAAAATGAACGACTTCAAACAAAATATTAATTTTGAAAACAAATATATTCATCAACTATTTGAAGAACAAGTTGAGAAAAATCCTCAAGCGATCGCAGTAACTTTTGGTGAACAACAATTAACCTATCAAGAATTAAATCAAAGAGCTAATATATTGGCTCGATACCTTCAATCTTTGGGAGTAAAGTCAGAAGTTTTAGTTGGTATTTGTGTCGAACGTTCTTTAGCCACAGTTATTGGGTTATTAGGCATCCTAAAAGCAGGAGGGGCATACGTACCAGTCGATCCAAATTATCCAGAAGAAAGAATCAGCTACATCTTACAAGATGCCAAAGTTGAGGTTATAATTACGCAACAACATTTATTAGAGAAATTACCTAAACTAGAAGCAGAAATTGTGTGTCTCGATGCAGATTTCAAGTCTAAAAATTTCAATTCGGAAAACATTAACTGCGATCGCTACAATATTCAAACCGAACGTTTGGCGTATGTTATTTATACTTCTGGTTCGACAGGAAAACCCAAAGGTGTTTTAATCGAACATCGAAATGTAACGCGATTATTTGCAGCGACTCAGCCTTGGTACAACTTCAACGATCGAGATGTTTGGACGCTGTTCCATTCCTATGCTTTTGATTTTGCAGTGTGGGAAATTTGGGGTGCGTTGTTAACTGGAGGTCGTTTAGTAGTCGTTCCTTACATAGTGAGTCGCACACCAAAATCTTTCTATGATTTGTTGGTCAAAGAAAAAGTAACTGTTCTCAATCAAACCCCATCAGCTTTCTATCAATTGATTCGAGCAGACGAACAATCCCATTCTCCAGCTCGACTAGATCTACGCTGGGTTATTTTTGGCGGGGAAGCCCTCAATTTAGCCAGTTTACAATCTTGGTTCGATCGACACGGCGACCAATATCCTCGCTTGGTCAATATGTACGGTATCACTGAAACAACCGTTCATGTCACTTATCGTCCGATAAATATTACCGATCTCAATAGTAATGCTAGCGTTATTGGCTGTTCCATACCCGATTTGCAAATTTACTTATTAGACGAAAATTGTCAACCAGTTCCTATCGGTGTTGAAGGAGAAATATATGTCGGTGGTGCGGGAGTAGCGAGAGGTTACTTGAATCGTCCTGAATTAACAGCCCAAAGATTTATTGCCAATTCTTTTGACAAACATCCCCAAGCACGACTTTATAAATCTGGCGATCTTGCTCGCTATCTAGAGAATGGAGATTTAGAATATCTCGGTCGTATTGACAAGCAAGTTAAAATTCGCGGTTTTCGGATTGAGTTAGGAGAAGTCGAGTCAACTTTAGTCCAACATCCTCAGATCGAACAATGCGCGATAATAACCAAAGAAGATTTTTCTGGAAGTAAAATATTAGCTGCATTCTTGGTAGCCAAACAAGATTTAATTCCTAGTATTAGGGAAATACGCAATTTCTTAAAACAAAAACTGCCAGACTATATGATTCCGACGACTTTTAATACTTTAGAAGTCTTACCTCTGACTTCTAATGGCAAAGTTGATCGTGGTGCTTTAGCAAATATTAATTCGACGGTATCGGAGACTTCTGCAACATATGTTGCTCCCAGGAATAAGTTAGAAACAGAGTTAGCAAAAATTTGGCAGCAAGTTTTAGGTATCAAACAAATTAGTATCAAAGATAGTTTTTTTAATTTAGGGGGACATTCTTTGTTGGCTATGAGTTTATTTGCCCAAATAGAAGAAAAGCTAGACATAAAAATACCCGAATCGACTATTTTTAAAGCTTCAACTATTGAAGAATTAGCTGGGTGTATAGAAGCTGAAAATTATAATCATAATTATTCTTTGATACCCATTCAAGCAAAGGGTTCTAAAGATCCTCTGTTTTGCATCCACGGAGGTGTGGGCGAGATTTTCTTGTACCGAGAAATAGCTAAATATATCGAGCCAGATCGACCAATATATGCTTTAGAACCTCTTGGATTTAACGATCGCACTGCCCCTTTAACCGACATTAAAGAAATGGCTGCACGTTACATTGAGGAAATACGAAAAGTTCAACCTGAGGGTTCTTATTTATTCTGCGGTTACTGTATTGGGGGAGTAATTGCCTGGGAAATGGCAAGACAACTAAAAGATCGTAACGAACGAATAGATTTACTGGCAATGATTGATTCTTACGTTAATTTTAAACCAGTATTACCCAGTGGTTTATCAAGACGATTGAATAAATTAATCCACTTCGATTTAAAAGAAAAAATAGACCGCCACGAAAATCTTGGTAAATGGTTTAAATTACAAATAATTCGCACCATTTGGCGTATTTATCCTCAAGCTTGGCTATTTTTTCCTCAAGCCTTAAGAGACAAATTTAAACAGGAATATTTTCACTATCTTAGTGTAAAAGCCCTCGATAAATATATTCCTGAAGTATACCGAGATCGCCTGAACGTCATCTTTTTTAGAGCAATATTGGGTAAAAGAGATAAATCATCTGCTAACAAAAACCAATTTTTATCTATGCCCTATGTTTGGAATAGTTTGATCGAAGATAATGTCAAGTTTATTGATATTAATGCCAATCATCACGATATTGTCTATCAAGAAATTCATCTCAAAAAGATAGCAGAAAAACTATCCACAGCATTAAATAATCTCTAAATTGTTACTTGCTAAAAAAATCCTGTTGATATAGATGTTTTACTATGACCGCATCGGTAAGATTGTATTGTAGGGGCGTAATCGTAATATAGCGATCGCGAATAGCCTGTACGTCAGTCAGAATGTGAGGGGGCAAATTAACATCTTCTGGCTGTTCGATATCTTCGATAATTTCTCCTTCGAGCCAATAATAACTTTTTCCCCGAGGATCGAATCTTTTGGCAAACTTTTCAATGTAGCGACGCAAACCCTGACGAGTAACTGCTACTCCAGCTATCTCTGAAGTGGCTACAGGAGGAACGTTAACGCTTAATAAAGGTGGCTTGGGATAATCTGTACCCGATAGCTTTTCTAATAGCTTTAAAGCAAAATCTGCTGCGGGTTGAAACTCAAAAGCCGAAAAACTAGCCAAACTAAATGCCACGCTAGGAATTCCTTCTAAGACTCCCTCCATTGCTGCCGATACCGTCCCCGAATACAAGACATCAGTTCCCAAATTAGGGCCGTGATTGATGCCCGAAAACACAAAATCAGGACGAGTTTGCATTACCGCACTCAGGGCAAATTTTACACAGTCAGCAGGAGTCCCCGAACAAGACCAAGCGATCGCGCGATCGTCGAAAACATAATCAACTTCTTTGGCTCTAATCGGATGATGTAAAGTCAAACCATGTCCAGTAGCAGAGCGTTCGCGATCAGGACATACCACCGTTACTTGATGTCCAGCTTGTGCCAGAGTATCGGCTAAGGTACGAACTCCTACCGCAAAGATACCATCATCGTTACTAATTAAAATATTACTCATCGATTGATAATTAGATTGAGTTCGATCGAAATGAATCGATTGTTTAAAGAGAAAGTAAAGATTTTTAATTTAGCACGTCCAACGAGATTGAATTATTAACAATGAAGACGGGTATTAATTAACAACAGTAATTTCTGTTTATTTTTAGTTGTTTACAAAAAGCGCAAAAAACTGTATATAGAGTAATATGAGCTAAATATTATGGATCTAACGCTATATGTAGTAAAACTTGAGTTATAGTAGAAGACCAGAACAGTTAGTTTTAGTCTCACATGCAGCCAACTCTACCGTTAACCAGTAATCTTCAATCTACAGCCAATCCCGACCAAGAAACCTTAACAACTAGACTTAAGCAACAGCCCAACAAGACTACAGGAAATGAGACGGCTAATAAGTCTTCTTTGATACCAGAATCAAAAACTGATGTTAACTCTTCAAAAACATCATCTTTAGCCTTGTTAGAAGAAAGTGAGGCGATGGGGGCTGGGGAAACTTGCTCTGATATTCAGGTAGTTAGAAGAGATGGTTCTCTTACATCTTTAGACGTTGCTAAAATTCGCTCTGTCGTTGAGTGGGCTTGTGCAGGATATAACGTTAACTCGATCGCTTTGGAAGCAGGATTGACTACTAGGCTGCGCCACGGTATTAGTACTAGAGATATTCAAGATAATTTAATTGATTGTGCTTTGGGGATGTGTAGCCCAGACGAACCAGAATGGCGATATGTAGCAGGTAGACTGCACGTCTGGAGTTTGTGGAAAGATACTCAAGTGCGCCGTGGATTTGCTTATGGTAACTACGATCACGCGGTTCAATCTCAGGTAGATCGAGAGCGTTACGATCGCGCGATCCTCAAATATTCTCAAGCAGAATTAACCGAAGCAGGAACGTGGATCAATCCTGACTGGGATAAGGATTATGATTATGCTGGGGCGGTTTTATTAACTAAGCGGTATTTGTTAACTAATGAATTGCCTCAAGAAGCTTTTCTTACCTGTGCTTTGTTGCTCGCTTCCACTGAAAAACCAGAAGTGAGATTGACTATTGCTAGAAAATTTTATGAAGCGATCGCAACTCGGAAGATTTCTTTGGCTACGCCTATTTTAGCTAATTTGAGAATTCCCAATGGCTCTTTGAGTAGTTGTTTTATTATCGCCATGGACGATAACTTAGAAAGCATTTTTGAAGAAATTACCAATGCAGCCCGTATTTCCAAAAATGGCGGTGGTGTTGGGGTTAATGTCAGTCGCATTCGTGCTACTGGTAGTTGGGTAATGGGTAAAGATAATGCTTCTGGGGGAGTTATTCCCTGGATCAAGTTGCTCAACGATACGGCGATCGCTGTTAACCAAGGAGGAAGAAGGGCTGGTGCGGTAACAATCGGTTTGGATATTTGGCATCTAGACGTACCTGAGTTTCTGGAGATGCAAGCAGAAAATGGCGATCGCCGTCGTAAAGCTTATGATGTCTTTCCTCAGTTGGTTATCACCGATGAATTTATGCGTCGGGTACAAAATAAGCAAAAATGGACTCTGGTAGATCCTTATGAAGTCAAGGAAAAACTAGGCATCGACCTAGCTGAAAAATGGGGAGATGGTTTTGAAGCAGCATATGCGGAAATTGAAGCAGAGTTAGATCGAAAAATTACTCTTTACAAGCAAGTAGATGCTCGCGAATTATTCAAGCACATCATGCGGAGTCAGGTAGAGACAGGAATGCCTTATTTAGCGTTCAAAGATACTATCAACCGCGCCAACCCCAATAAACATGAAGGATATATCCCTGGGGTTAATCTTTGCTGTGAAAGCTTTAGTAACGTCAAACCAGGCTTAGAGGCACATTGTTGCAATCTAGTATCTCTCAATTTAGCTAATCTAGATGAATCGGAAATAGCCGAAGTATCTCAGTTAGCTGTCAGAATTCTCGATAATACTATCGATCTTACCCAGCCTCCTTTTACCGATAGTAAAACTCACAACGATAAATATCGCACTATCGGGGTAGGCTGTATGGGACTAGCAGATTGGCTAGCCAAACGCCACTTGGGCTATCAAAGCTTGACAGAAATTAGCAGTCTGTTTGAAGAAGTAGCTTATTGGTGTACTTTTGCTTCGATGGAATTGGCTAAAGAGCGGGGTGCTTATGCTGCATTTCCTGGTAGCGAGTGGAGTAAAGGGAAATTGTTGGGTTCAAAAACTGTCGCAGAAATAATAGCCATATCCCAGAATAGCGATCGCTTCTTACGACAGTCACCTACGGAGGGAAACTCTCCCGCAATGCCGTCGCGCTGGTTGCAACTATCTCAAGATGTAAAAACTTACGGTATTCGTAACTCCCATATTACCGCGATCGCTCCTAATACATCTTCTTCCTTAGTACAAGGTTGTACTGCTAGTATTTTGCCCGTCTACAGCAAGTTCTTTTATGATAAATGGGCTAAAGGTACAGTACCCATTGCACCGCCCTTTATTCAAGAATGCTTCTGGTTTTATCGCGAAAACAAAAGCCTAGATCAAAAAGTTGTCGTCAAAGCTGTAGCTACCATGCAGCAGTGGATCGATACGGGTATTTCGATGGAATTATTATTTAACCTCAATCAGGGTGTCTATTTCCCCGAAGAGCCAGAAAGAGCAGTTAAAGCTAAAGATATCTTTGATACCTTAGTTATGGCGTGGTCGGAAGGTTGCAAAGCTGTCTATTATGTCCGTACCGTGCAGAAAGACGACTTCAAAGAAAGAAGTGATGAAGGTTGTGCTGCTTGTGCAAATTAATATTTGCATTAGTTTAAAAGCTATTAATTAAAGAGTTGTTCGCAAAAAGTTTTCGCGAACAACTCTGGGTGGAATTCAATCATTATCATTAATGGTTAGTTATTGATAACAAAATAGCACCAACACTCATCAGCGATCCCCTTAATCTGTTTGATTTTTACTATCAAATGGCAACATTCATAAAACACTGCTAAACTCCGCAATTGCGTTTAATTTCAGAAATGCGATCGCCAGAGTTATTAGTTTGATAAGCAGTTAAAATAACCTCTCCTTTTTCTGTTACTTGAATTCCTCTGGCTGGTTGAATTTCACCTTGACTAGTAGTTATTGGTTGGGGAATAGCAAAGACAGTTTCATCCACTTCGCCATCAACAATTACACCAGCAGAATTTAGAGGTAAGCCTGGCAAGGGTATAATGCCACCTTTGCCTTTGATAGTAAAACTATTTTGGGTAGTAATAGCTCTATTCGTACTGCAAGATTGGGCGACTGTTTCTCCCGACTCAACTACATTGTTAGGTAATTCTGTAACCCCTTGGATGGGATTGAAGTTTAAAATATTCACATTGACAGTACCATCCAAGCTAAATTGGGAACTAGCATTGATATCATTAGTTCCAGGATTTTGCGATCGCGATTGTATACCTAGTAGTGATTCGGTATTAATATTAATATTTCCCCCCAAACCATTTTCAGCACTAGCCAAAATATCATTGTCACCGTTGGGAAAAGCAATGATAAACCTGCTGTCAATATTCAAGTTACCACCATTAGCATCGTTAAATGCTTCTGCTGAGATCGAACTACTATTGTTGAGAGTGAGATTGTCGGCAATGTCTAAAGTAATTATGCCACCCTGACCAAATCCAGTAGATGCAGAGATATTCGCATTATTATCTAATTCTAAAGCTTGACTGGCTAAGAAAATATTTCCGCCACTTCCTGTACCTTGGCTGCCAACATCAATTTGAGCGTCGTTAGAAATAATAAAGTTCTGCGGTTTGCTTTCGAGAATTTGACCGATGTTTATATTTCCTCCATTACCACTGGCACTTTCAGTAGCATTGGCATAGATACCACTGGAGGAGTTTTGTAGATCGTTGGATAATTGTTCCGACTCGGGAAATTCGACTAGAGGGGAGGAAGCTTGAACACTATTATCGAGGGTAGCGCGATCGCTAATATTGAGATTAATATTACCTGCATTTCCCCTACCAGCAGTAGCAGCAAAAATTTTTCCTCCACTAATAAAGTCTAGAGTTTGGGCGTTAACAATAATCGAACCGCCGTCGAAATCATTAGCAGTAAAAGCATTAATAAAAGCATTTTCCGAAAGATTCAGGCGATCCACGTTGAGAGTGATATTTCCTGCTTCCCCCACACTACCCTCAACGGTGTTAGAAGAAATAAATGCCACATCGCCCATGACAAGTTCCCCTGCATTGATTTCAATTGTTCCCCCCATTCCCTCAGAATCTTCTCTAGTCAAACCTGCAACTACCTGGGATGGAAAACCATTTTCTTCCCTACCTTCTAGTAACACTCGTTCTGCTGCATTAATGACAATGCTACCGCCGTTTCCTTGGGCCTGAGAGTCAGCCAAAATCAGATTACCGTTGGTAGAAAGTAAAGATCCGCCAGTAGTAATATTAATATTCCCCGCATTCCCCACAGCACCACTCCGCGTTTGGGATTGAATTTGGCTTCCGTTGTCGAGATTAATATTTCCAGTTATATCAACAGTAATATTTCCCGCATCGCCTTGTGCAGTAGTATCTGCAAGCAATTGAGCATTATTAATTAAATTTAATTCTCCAGCAGTCAAAGATATATTGCCACCATTGCCAGTAGTCTGACTAGTCTCATTGCTGTCTACTAAACTAATAATCTGACCGTTATCTAAAGAAATAGCTTCTATCACATCGATATTAATATTTCCTGCATTACCAGCACCTTTGGTATCTGCCAAAATCAATGAACCGCCCTGAGCTTCCAAAGAATTAGCGGTAATGTTAATATCTCCCCCATTTCCTACTGCACCTTCTTGTACTTGAGCCAGAATCAATCCCGTTTGATCTAAGAAAATATCCCCTGCAATATTGAGAGTAATATCTCCTGCATCTCCCCCTACACCACTGTTGTCTACTAAGACAGCTCCTTTATCTATTAAAGTCAGCGAATCTGCTGTAATATTTACTTCTCCTGCATTACCATTTCCTGCTTGTTGTACTTGACTAAAAGAGCCACTTATTACTACATTATCTGTCCCACCGCCAAAAGCTGGTACAGGGGTGACTCCTTGTCCAATGTATGACACTTCTCCTGTTGCATTAATATTAACCGTTCCCCCATTGCCTTGGGCGATACTAGTCGTAATAATCCTCGCTCCATTAGTCAAGGTTAGGGTATCGGTATTAATATCGATTATTCCTGCATTACCGACTACTCCGCTAACATCTAATTCTTCTGATTCTGAAGCGACATTAGTCAAGCCAACGTTGCTATAAATTCCCGTAAACTCAAAGTCTAAAGTAATATCTCTTGCGGTAACGCTAATATTCCCCGCATCTCCTACACCGAATGTAGTTGCGGTAATAGCAGAACCGCTATTTAAGTTTAAAGTGTCAGTAATAAGGTTAATATTACCTGCCCTACCAGTACCCAAATTATCAGCACGGATTAAAGAATTATTTTCAGCAGAAAAAGCAACACTGTTGATATTAATAGTACCGGCCAGAACATCTGCCGAGCCTAAACCTTCCCCAATATTAGCTAGAAATAGGCTTTCTTTTGTTAATTCTAAATTGTTGGCATTAATTGTAATTAAACCGCCTCCATCACCACTGACATCTACTATTGCGTTGTTTGATAGAGAGATATTAGAACGCCCAACCCCATCGCTAAAGCTGAAATTACCATCGGCATCAATACCGATTTCTCCTGCTGCGGATAAACCCCCCAGATTGATTATTCCTTCTGGTGCGGTTAATCTTCCACCATTAAAAGTTACGTCGCCACCTAAAAGACTAATATTATTACCAGCATTAACCTCTAAACCCCTACCTAGAGAATTATTGATAATCTCTCCTGGTTCGTCGCGAAAACCCAGACCAATAGGTGCGTTAATGGTTAAAATTGGATTTACTTGAGTATCCGTAGCACTAAATTCGATCCCATCGGGAAACAAAATACTATTACTCGTACTGCCTAAAAATGAACCGCCAATATCCAGTCTGGCATTCTGCCCAAAGATAATACCTGCGGGGTTAATTAAAAATAAATCTGCATTACCATTATTGCGAATTATGCCATCAATATTGGATATATTTCCTCCCGTAACGCGAGAAAAGATCTTAGAGATACTATCCGTATTATTAAAGAAAGCCGTCTCTCCTGTGGGTACGGAAAAGTCTTGAAAGCTATGAAAAAGATTGCCTCCTTGAGTGTTTCCCCCCGTTATTGTTGAAACATTACCATTGCGATCTACTTGGGTATTAACGGTATTGTCTGGGGCGATCTGAGCTTGAGCGATCTTACTGGTAGTCAGCAAACATCCGAAAGTACAAAGAGAAAATGGTAAGAGAGAAGATAGTTTCAGCACGATATGGTAGAGAGATATAAAAAGCTTGGTTTCAAAAATGCTACCATTTCTAGTTGAAATTATTAACTGATGTTACAAGTTAAATTGTTGTTTTGAAGCGATATAATTAGACAAATTAAACTAAAGCCTATTTTTTATAAGGGTTTCAAGGTATTTAATATAAAACGACACTATTTTGTTGCAACGACAAATAATTAGTTAATGTGCATACGAACGAGCAATTATGTCCAACCTGAAAGGAAAAGTGGTACTAGTTACGGGGGCGACGCGGGGAGTTGGCAAGGGAATTGCGATCGCATTGGGAGAAGCAGGGGCGACAGTATATATTACAGGAAGGAGTTTAGAGTCCTCTGGGAAAGAATTATCGGGGAGTCTGGCTGAAACTCAAACAGCTATTGAAGAAGTTGGGGGTAAATGTATTCCCGTACAGGTAGATCATAGTGATGACGAACAAGTGCGCCAACTTTTCGATCGCATTCAAACCGAACAAAAACAATTAGATTTGTTGGTCAATAATGTCTTTTCAGGAGTACGGGCAATTAGGGATGCTTATGGTAAGCCTTTTTGGCAAGCCGAACCCGAACTTTGGGATACGATTAATAATGTGGGTTTGCGGAGTCATTATGTTGCCAGTATCTACGCTGCTAGATTGATGAGCAAACAGAATACAGGAATTATTTGTACGATTTCTTCTTGGGGTGGCTTGTCTTATATCTTCGGTGCAGCTTATGGTGCGGGAAAATCGGCTTGCGATCGCTTGTCGTCGGATATGGCAGAAGAACTCAAACCAGATAATATTGCATCTATCTCTATTTGGCCTGGTATTGTCGGTACAGAACAATTAACAGATTTTGCAACCGAAACCGATACAAATACTGTTGAGGGTGCTTGGGCGGATGGTTATAACTGGGAAACTCCCTTGTTAACAGGAAGAGCGATCGCAGCTTTAGCCAGCGATCCTAATGTGATGGAATACACGGGCAAGATGCAGATCGTCGCCGAACTAGCCGAGAAATATAATTTAGTAGATCGAGATGGCAATCGCCCTGTATCTTTGCGTTCCTTGCGTTTCGTACTTCCTTTTGCTATTCCTGCTTTTAGGAAATATGCCAAGTTAATTCCTAATCTAAAATTGCCTTGGATCTTATTGCTTTGGGGAATGTTGAGATCGCCTAAAATTCATTAAATAAACTGCATCTAGTTTGAAACCAGGAGTTTTAAATTTTCATTCCGCACGTCAAAATGTAATATATTAACCCACCTTCTGCACGTCAGTTTATAATATGCGAAGTAATATAGTTTTTGTGATTATCGGCGATCGCATTACTGAAGAAGTTAATACTTGGCGATCGCTATTGCTACTGCATCAGATCCAGGAGACGATTCAAAAAGAGAAAGTAGTCTGTAATAATCCCACTATAATTGAAGGTTGGTTGCATCGTCGTATAGTTAACCTGACTGAGATGAAGTGGTCTGAGCTTGGCTGAAAAGTAGTATTCGTTGATCCTCGTGGCACTAGCAGCAATGCTTATGATGGCAGCGGTAAAGTAAAACGAAGTAGTAAAAACTACGAACAAGCCATATTCAGTAGTGGTAAAAAGTACAATTGTGACTTGTCTGCTAGCTACAATATTGGCGCAAGATTTATTTATAAACTCTGTGGTGGAAACAGCCCAAAGGACTTACAAGGCAAAAGTTCCTGTAAGTCACTGAGAAGTCCAGTTACCCTTTCGATATTATGGAGGTTGCCACCTTCTAATATTGTAGAGCAGGATACTCAGTCCTCGCGTCAGCAGGGCTGAGAGACTTCATGACAGTACAATAGGTACAATAGACAACATAAAGATGTTATTACCACAGACCTGTACGGTAACCCACACTAAGAAAACCGTTGCCATAGGTAACCAACTTTAGCTAGATTAGCACTCGGATGGTGAGAGTGCTAATCTAATAAAAGACGACTTTCACGCCTCGAAGAAACATTTAACCACAAGCGTCTAGATTATCTGGAGAATTTTGCATGGCAGCTATTAGTATCAACGTTACAACTGTAAAACCATTAGGCGATCGCGTATTTATCAAAGTCAGCGCAGCTGAAGAACAAACTGCTGGCGGAATCATCTTACCCGATGCAGCTAAAGAAAAACCTCAGGTAGGTGAAGTAGTTGGAGTTGGCCCTGGCAAACCCAAAGATGATGGCGGTCACACTCCTTTAGAAGTAAAAGTTGGCGATAAAGTCCTTTATTCCAAATACGCTGGGACTGACATCAAACTAGGTGGCGAAGATTATGTATTGCTATCTGAAAAAGATATTCTAGCAGCAGTTGCCTAGCTCATAAATTGATTAATAATTGATGTGACAGCTAATAAAACATCAAGAATTTAAACTATTCACCCTTCGTTATTTCATCACAAGCAAATCAAGTTTTATGGCTAAATCTATAATCTATAACGACGAAGCTCGTCGCGCTTTAGAAAAAGGAATCGATCTACTGGCTGAAGCGGTAGCAGTCACTCTCGGTCCCAAAGGACGTAATGTAGTCCTCGAAAAAAAATTTGGCGCGCCCCAAATTGTCAATGATGGAATAACCATCGCCAAAGAAATTGAATTAGAAGATCACATCCAAAATACAGGCGTATCCCTAATTCGTCAAGCTGCTTCCAAAACAAACGATGTTGCAGGAGACGGTACTACCACTGCGACAGTACTAGCTCACGCCATCGTTAAAGAAGGTCTGCGCAACGTAGCAGCAGGGGCAAACCCCATTGCCATCAAGCGTGGTATTGATAAAGCAATTGAGTTTCTTGTCGGCAAAATCGAAGAACAAGCTCAACCTGTAGGAGATTCTAAAGCGATCGCTCAGGTAGGAACAATTTCTGCGGGTAACGACCAAGAAGTTGGCGATATGATTGCTTTGGCGATGGATAAAGTCGGTAAAGAAGGAGTAATTTCTCTAGAAGAAGGTAAGTCCATGACTACCGAATTAGAAATTACTGAAGGGATGCGTTTTGATAAAGGTTATGTATCTCCTTACTTTGTAACCGATACAGAGCGTATGGAAGCTGCTTTAGAAGAGCCTTACATCTTGATTACCGACAAGAAAATAAACTTAGTACAGGATTTAGTACCCGTACTAGAACAAGTTGCTCGTGCAGGCAAGCCTTTGGTAATTATTGCCGAAGACATCGAGAAAGAAGCTCTAGCTACACTAGTAGTTAACCGTTTGCGCGGTGTCTTGAATGTGGCTGCCATTAAAGCTCCTGGTTTCGGCGATCGTCGCAAGCAAATGCTGGAAGATATTGCAGTCTTAACTGGCGGTCAGGTAATTTCTGAAGATGCTGGTCTCAAATTAGAGACGGCTAAAGTAGAAATGCTGGGTACTGCTCGTCGCATTAATATTACTAAAGACAGCACTACTATCGTTGCAGAAGGTCACGAAGAAGGAGTCAGAAAACGCTGCGAACAAATTCGTCGTCAAATGGAAGCGAGCGAATCTTCCTACGATAAAGAAAAGTTACAAGAGCGTCTGGCTAAACTTTCTGGTGGTGTTGCTGTAATTAAAGTCGGCGCAGCAACGGAAACTGAAATGAAAGATCGAAAATTGCGTTTAGAAGATGCAATCAACGCGACTAAAGCAGCAGTAGAAGAAGGTATTGTTCCTGGTGGCGGTACTACTTTGGCTCACCTTGCTCCTAGCTTAGATGAATGGGCAAAAGCTAATCTTAAAGATGAAGGATTAACTGGTGCGACTATTGTAGCCCGTGCTTTGACTGCTCCTTTGAAAAGAATTGCCGAAAACGCTGGTCAAAACGGTGCTGTAGTGGCAGAAAGAGTCAAAGAAAAAGAGTTAAGCATTGGTTATAATGCAGCTACAAACGAATATGTCAATATGTTTGAAGCTGGTATTGTTGACCCTGCCAAAGTAACTCGCTCTGCATTACAAAATGCTGCTTCTATTGCAGGAATGATCTTAACTACTGAGTGTATTATCGTAGATAAACCAGAAAAAGATAAAGGTGCTGCTAGTGGCGGTGCTGGTGACTTTGATTATTAGAATCTTTAAGCTTATAGCTTGATAAGTCATAAAAGAGCTGTCCTGCAAATTTACGGGACAGCTTTTTGTTTTGCCTTTACTTTTTAAGAATGATACATCTAGTTTTTGGTCGCATGATCAAACCATCCTGTTCAAATTGATTTAGAATTTTTGTGACGGTAATTCTAGTCGTACCCAAGGCATTTGCTAATTCTTGATGGGTTAATTTAAAGTCGATTAATTTTCCGTAGCTAACTATTCGACCAAATTTGCTTGCCAGCCAGGTTAAAAGCAACCACAGACGTTGAGAAACTTTAGTATTGCGTACAATATAAATTAACTGTTGGGTTTGTTGCTGACAATAGATCATTTCTCTAGATAAACTTCCCCATTGAATGCGAGGAATTGCGATCGCTTTAACATCGCTTAGGCATCTCATTATATAAGGATCAACCTTTGATAAAGAATTTCCCACCACATCTTTGTTTCCCCAAAAGCCCAAAGTAATCGATGTACCATTTTGACCCTGGGTAAAGGTTTTGACTACCCCGCTAGTAATTAACCATAAGTAATCTACTTCTGTTGGTAGTTGCTCTCCGTCAAGAAAAAATGTTGTATTTTGTTGGCTTATTAGAGTTTGCATTAATTTATGATCGCATTACAGCTAGATTTAATTATTACTACACATTAAACCGTTTTTTTAATGCTGTTTGTAATAAAAATTTACTAAATATCTCAACCAACCACCCCTTCTATGTTTTACGATAGACCGCTAAATAATTTTTGATAGTTGTTTTTGCCCGATCTTGGTTCTTCTTTCACTTCAAAAGTTTTGTTGACTGCTGCGGGTAGATTCATTGCTTGAATACATAATTGAGCTACAGCATCTCGGCTCACTTGCCCCTTTAAATTATCTCCTTGTTCGGCATACAAAATCTTGTTTCCTGGCTGTTCGGTCAAAGCGCAGGGACGAATAATAGTATAAGTCAAACCACTGGCTTTGATTACCTCTTCTCCTCTCAATTTCCAAGTTAATATTCCTCCCAATTGTTCGTTCATTGCTACGGCAGGGGGTTCGTTTTCTAGGTTGATTCCAGGACGACTGGGGCGAGTAACTCCCGCCGAACTTACTTGTATGAATTGCGGTTTAACTTTGCCACCGTAGGCTTTAATCTGTTCGATCTCTATCGCAAACGAACCCGCTTCAAAATTGGGATTTAGCTCGCCGTCGTACTCAAACTTGCTTAACATTAACTGCATGGAATAGATTTTGCTAGCATCTATTTGACTGGCTTGAGAAACAGTTTTGGCTCGAAAAACAGGAATAAGATTTTTGAAGGGAATACGAATTGTCGTCGGGAAATTATAAACAGTGTCAAAGGAATGACAGTAACCCACACCATCCCATTTGCCTTCGCAACGAGTAATAAACTTATAGCGTTTGCCATCACCAGTTACTTTTAATTCAATTCCTTCATAGTCAGATAGATCTAATGGGATAGAGAAATTGCGTGTGCGTACCGAAGCAAAGCCTCCATTGTTATCAGTAGAGACAACCCCCGAGAAAATAGCCTTATTATCTGCCAAGCGAATATTACTCTGGCTTACTCCTCCCATCACTACATCATCTACTGCACCCCACGTTTCTTTGATTTGGGCATTAGGATGAGTAAAATCAAAAATTAGTCTATCGTCAGCAGTAGGTATATGTTGAGCTACAACTTTTACTAAGTTTTTAATTCCCTCGTATTCTACTAATTCAGGAATATCTACGACTTCTGGTAAATAGAACTTGACTCCTTGATAGTATTTTTCTCGTGTAGGGGTATCGCCTTCCACTGGCTGTACTTTTGTTCCCGTACAGCAAATTACCGCCCTAACTCCCCGCATCATGGCTGGCTTTAGGGTTTCGGGGATAGTAATATCTGCTTCAAATAGGTCTACCCCTTCTCCTAAGATATTTTTGGCTCGATTGATATCTCTAACTAAAGCTCGTACTTGGTAATTTTGTTCTAGTAGCCTTTTGACTACTCTTTTACCCACGCCACCCGTCGCACCAGCTACCAAAATTACCATATTTGTCTCTTGTTTAGATTTTATTGCTCGATCGCGTTGGAAGATTTTTTGCCAACAATTAATCACAGGAATGACATCAAAATAAATTAGAGTTTGCCATAGTCTGCCGAATTCCCATTTAGCCACAGTCTAGTCTCGCGAGGATTTTACTATTATTTTATACCCAAGCAACAGTAATGCCCGATGTCTAAATGAAACAACGGGCAGCTAGAGGAAATATTAATTTCTTAATTAGCGATCAAACTTAAGCTTCTTCTTGCCTTGCTAAAAGAACGGGACAAGGAGCTTTGATTCTAATATAGTCGGATAACGAACTACCCAAGAGACGCTCAATATCGGGTAAATTTTTGGCAATAGAGGGACGGCGTTCGGGAGAACCAAGAACTAACAAATCAATATTTCTGGCTTCCGCTAGAGAGCAAATTTTTTGTGCTGGTCTACCACCTGTTACTAAACATTGATAATCTATACCCATTCTTTTTACCTTGGCGATCGCAGGTGCTAAGATCGGATTATTCTCCATATCTTCTTTAGATAATGCCAAATTGGAGTCTAAATCGGGATTGACGCGAGTTAAGAGTATTTCTGCATCTTTATACCCCTGGAGCATAGCAAGGGTAACATCTAGAGCATAGCTAGCAGCAGGAGATTTATCGATCGCGACCATTACCCGTTTGAGCTTTTTGACGTAGATATCATCTTTAACCAACAGCATAGAACGCTCTGTCAATTGGAAGACGTACTGACTGACTGAATTACTCAAGATAGACTGTAACTTACCCAAGCCACGAGAACCCATAATAATCAAGCTCGCATCAATTTCTTGAGCAACTTTTAAAACCGTAGTTTTAGCTTCTCCTTCTTCGACTCTGTTAGAAACTTTCCCTCGGTCTATACCCAACTTAGTAATTAATTCTTCAATTTTAGATTCAGCTTGTTCCTGGGCTGCTGATTCTTCTTCAGTAGTTTTGGGGGAAATGACTCGTAAAACCGTTACCTGAGAATTCTTCGTAGCGGGAAGCTCTAGCAAGATTTTGAGCATATCCTGAGCATTATCTGCGCCAGAGTCAGCATATAAAATTTTATTAAGCATTGTCAGCCTTAGAATTTTTGATGATTTGCAATTTGGTAATGATTCTAGATTACTGCCAATCCATACCCCAAATATTAACTTGAAGTATAAAACTTAATGACTGAATTTGATGCCCCGTATGGGATGGGTAAATTTTATTCTGGTTTGCTTTTACTTTCTAGACGAAATAAAAACACCATCAAAGCAACTACACCTATCTGAAGCAAAAAGTTAGATAAATTAGTTTGCCAATCTTGACCCGCTGCTAATTTTGCCAAGAATACAAACGCCCCAATTAAACCAGATGCACCAAAAGCTCCATAGATTGTTTTCCGCAAGCCTTTGTAGGGGGCTTTCGCCTCTGCCCGCAGACGAGCATATTTTTCAGGAGTGAGGTTGTTTTTTTTTGCCCTCGCTAATTCTTCTGGGGATAGTTTTACCATTATTTAGATTTCGTAATTTTTTTAAAGATATATCAAAATATATAGAATATATTAACGAAAAAGGAGAGGTAAACCTAAACATGGCATCCCCTCCAATTAAATTTCGAGCTAAATATTGCGCGATGGGAAATTACTGAACTACAACCTTACCAACCATTCCTGCACCACGATGGGGTTCGCAATAGTAGGAATATTCACCAGCTTCGTTGAAAGTGCTTTCGTAGCCTTCTCCTGGGGAAAAAACTAAATTTTTGTGGGATTTGTCAGCAGCATTTTCAAACACTACGTTATGGGGAGACATTTTGTTGTTTGCCCACTTAACTGTATCTCCTTCTTTGATGGTTACAGTTGCAGGCTCAAACTTAAGCATTCCGCCGTCAGTACCCATTTTTACTTCTACAGTATTAGCCATAGCGGGACTAACACTAAAGAAAAAGGTAGATACTACTAGTACTAGTGCGGACAATAACAAACTTATTTTTTTAGCCATTTTGTTGAACTCTCTGTGTCAAATATGATTTTTTGTAGTAAACATTCCTGAAAAATAGAGAATCGAGCATTAAAGCTGAATTCGGCTACTTTTATGGGAATTGAGTATTTTTTTCTTAGCTCTATTCCTGATAAATATATTACTACAGAAGTTTGACGAGTTGTAAAAGTTTGACAAGCTGTCTTTTGACATTCTTCCACTGCGATCGCACAATTAGCGATCGATCCCAATCTACTATTTTGATTGAATTTTAAAACTTGGAGAGGAGAAACCATGTTTGCCAGAATACTATCGACCTTAATGGCGTTTTTAACCGCAGCGATGTTTGCCTTGGCAACTCCCGCTATCGCAGGAGATGCAGCTAGTGGTGCTAAAATTTTTAGTGCGAATTGCGCTGCTTGTCACGCTGGAGGCAACAACGTTGTTAATGGTGCAAAAACTTTAAAGAAAGATGCTTTAGAAAAATACGAAATGAATTCCATTGATGCTATTACTTATCAAGTAAACAACGGTAAAAACGCTATGCCAGCTTTCAAAGGTCGTTTGACTGACGCTCAAATTGATGATGTCGCCACTTACGTCCTATCTCAATCCGAAGCAGGATGGTAAGAATAAGTAATAAGTAATAAGTATTTTTTGATTACTTCTTCAATCCTCGATCGCCTGTTACAGATGATTGAGGATATTTTTTATCTAAAATATTATCTATCTCAATCTAGTAAACTAAGCAGAAGAAAGTGTTACAAGGCAAATAGTTTAAGGCTTAAAAATATGGTGACAACTACAGGAATTAGCGATCGCTATCGGATCGAGACGAAACAGCTTGATATGCCTCCTCGTCTTTTATTAGGACCAGGTCCTGCTAATGTCAATCCTAGAGTACTCTCAGCAATGAGTATCAGTCCTGTAGGACATCTCGATCCTACTTATTTGGCATTGATGGACGAGATTAGAGACTTGTTGCGCTATGCTTGGCAGACTGAAAACGAACTAACTATTTCCGTCAGCGGTACGGGGACAGCAGCTATGGAAGCTACCCTCGCTAATGCAGTCGAACCAGGGGATGTTGTCTTAGTTGGGGTTAAAGGTTATTTTGGCAATCGTTTGGTAGATATGGCAGGACGTTATGGTGGGGATGTCCGCACCATGACGAAGCCTTGGGGACAAGTATTTAGTCTTGAAGAAATCAAAACCAACCTAGAAAACCACAAGCCAGCTATCCTAGCCCTAGTTCACGCAGAGACATCTACAGGGGCGTGTCAACCTTTAGAAGGAGTGGCAGACTTATGCCACCAACACGGTTGCTTGTTAATTGTCGATACGGTGACTAGTCTGGGAGGAGTTCCTCTATATATCGATGAATGGGGTATTGATTTAGCTTATAGTTGCAGCCAAAAAGGTTTGGGCTGTCCTCCTGGGGCTTCTCCTTTTACCATGAGTAGTCGGGCGGTAGAGAAACTAAATAACCGTCCCAAACCCGTACCCAACTGGTATTTGGATATGACTCTTTTGGCGAAATATTGGGGGGAACAACGAGTGTATCACCACACTGCACCGATTAATTCTAATTATGCTCTTCGGGAGTCTTTACGTATCGTCGCCGAAGAAGGTCTAGAACAACGCTGGAATCGCCACCAACAGAATGCGGAAATGCTCTGGTCTGGTTTGGCAGAATTGGGCTTATCTTGTCATGTAGATCGAGAACATCGTTTGCCTACCCTAACTACCGTCAGAATTCCTGATGGGGTAGATGGCAAAGCGATCGCGCGTAAACTCTTGACCGAATATAATATTGAAATTGCTGGCGGTTTGGGCGAGTTGGGCGGAAAAGTCTGGCGTATTGGCTTAATGGGATACAATAGCCGTCCTGAAAATGTTCTTTTGCTTTTAGATGCTTTAGAGAAAGTTATTAAATAATAAATAAAGATTCGGATACTGTTTATCTGGTTTTTCACACCAGAGTTGGCGAAGGCAAAGGTTACAATGTTAGATCTAAAACCAAAATTATTTCGCGTCGAAATACTAGCGATCATTTAAGCCTTGAGAAAGATGCTAAATTTTTACTAGATATAAGATATCAAGTAATGTTAAGTTTTAGAGTATAAATGCCTAGTCGCCCTATCTGGAAAAAAATATCGATTAAATTACCAAAACAAGGTTAGATTACAATATTTTCCATAGCTAAAGAGTATGAGTGATTACCAAAGCTAGATAAGGGTGCGTGGCATAATATAACATGAATTTCAATATAAGAGGACTAAAAATGAGCGATATACAAGAGCAAATACAAAAAGAAAGAGAATCAGCCAGAGAAGTTTGTAGCGTTGAAGGAGCGAGTTCTGGAGAATGTGCGGCAGCTTGGGATACAGTAGAAGAACTTTCGGCAGAAGCAGCACACCAAAAACAAAAAACTCCTGAAAAAAGCTCTTTAGAGAAATATTGCGATGATAATCCTGATGCTCTAGAGTGCCGAGTTTACGAAGACTAAAAACTGTTGTAAATAAACCAAAAGTTTTTAAGTAGACATTTTCCCGCAACCGATCTACGGATAGGATGCGGGTTTTTAATAATCGCCCCAGCCAAGAGACTCGATTCTAGATTAACTCGTGATTACTGAGTTATAGTACGAGAATTTTGATTCTTTTTGGTTAAAATTATGAAAGCTCAAGTAAGAAGCCGTTTATACAATTGCGTCGATGGATAACAATCTTGTAGGACAAACTATTCAGGGACGTTATTACGTCGTCAAACAACTAGGACGCGGTGGTGTGGGAGTTACATTTGTAGCTCAAGATCAGCAGTGTTTTGATAGCTTGTGTGTCGTCAAACAACTAAAGCCCAAATCTGCCAGTGATAAAACTCTCGAAATAGCCAGGCGGTTGTTTAATCGAGAAGCAGAAATTATGAATCGTTTGGGAGATTGCGATCGCATTCCTCGATTATTAGCTTATTTTGAACACCAAAACGACTTCTTTTTAGTTCAAGAATTGATTGAAGGACAGGATCTTAGTAATGAAATAATTGCGGGTCAACCTTGGTCGGAAGAAAAAACTATTGGTTTGCTCAAAGATATTCTCGAAGTATTGCAAGTTGTTCAGCAATATAGCGTTATTCATCGAGATCTCAAGCCTTCCAATTTAATGCGTCGCGATAAAGATAAGAAGATTGTTTTGATTGACTTTGGTTCAGTCAAACAAGTCAGTACCCAGATCGTTGATGCAGCAGGAGAAGTTAAACAAACCGTAGCGGTTGGCACAAAGTCTTATATGCCCATGGAACAAATGATGGGTCGCCCAGGGTTTTATAGTGATATTTATGCGGTGGGTGTGATTGCCATTCAAGCCTTAACAGGCATACCGCCTAAAAGGTATACCATCAGTCAAGATGGCGAATTAATTTGGCGCAGTTTACTCGACCCAAACGTTAGCTATCGACCACAATTTCTCAATATTTTAGACAAGATGGTGCGCTATCGTCACCAAGAAAGATATAGTTCCGCAGGAGTTGTATTATCCGATCTAAAACAGTTAGATGATAAAACAATTCTAGTTCCCAAAAAGAATCATTTGTCTACTTCTCCTAAAGTTCCCTCGACTCATATTATTTCAGGAGGAAACCCCCAAGCTAATGGGGCGAAAAATGGATCGACTTTAATCATCAACAATGGATCTGGAGTAGCTAATAACGGGAAAAATTCGACACCCAATCAAGTTACTAATAATTCTCAAACTGCGACTAAAAAACCTCCTCTCAAACTATTTGGTGCGATCGCTGCTGCTGCTGTAGCTATTGGGGGTTTGGGATTTTGGCTTTTGTCCCAATCAGAAAATCCCGAACCCGAAACCAATTTATCTTTATATGAAAATGCCAGCGAGGGTTTTAGGGTTGATTATCCTGAAGCTTGGTCTAAACAAAATCGAGACGATTTCTTTGCGACGGGAGTCGTGTTTTTCTCCCCCCTAGAAGATGAATCAGATCAATTTAAAGAAAGAGTTAGCGTGTTAGTAGAAAACTTATCTGAAGAAGTTTCTTTAGATGGATATACTGAGCGTTCTATTACTGAAATTAAAAAGTTATCAGACCCCTATGTTGGAGAAGCTAAATTTGTTAATTTTGGCGAGGATGAAGGGCGACAAGTAGTCTACACGGGAGAAGAAAATGGCAATACCGTACAAAAAATGCAAACTTGGTCGGTTAAAGAAGATAAAGCTTACGTTATTACCTATACGGCTCGAATTGATAGCTACAATAGTTATTTACCCACAGTAGAAAAGATGATCGAGTCTTTTGAAACTATTAGTAATTAAGAATTATTGGTTATTGGTCGCTGGCAACAAATCAGGTGGGAATAGTTACGTTTTCTTGAGTACCCAATCCAAAAGCGGAATGAACTGCTTGGAGTGCCTTGACTCCTTCAGCTTCGTCTATGACGCAACTAATTTTGATTTCTGATGTGGTGATCATTTGAATATTAATTTTTTCTTGGGCTAAGGCTGCAAAGAACTTGGCAGCTACCCCTGGGTGTCCGATCATACCCGCCCCAACTACACTTAATTTGGCGATCGCTTTATCTCCTGTAGCTTCTCCACAACCGATTTTTTTGTTTAATTCTCCAATTACCTGACAAGCTATATCTGCATCATCGCGATCAACGGTAAAGGCGATATCGCGGGTAGGAAGATCGTTAATAATATGACAGCGTTGGGATTGGATGATTGCATCTACACTAATATTTTTCTGGGCTAGTAAAGAGAAAATTTGTGCTGCCATACCTGGGGTATCTGGTACGTGACGGATGGCAATTCTAGCTTGTTCGTTATCTAATGCTACCCCTCGAACTGGAGGATGCGCCCCTTCATATTTGTTTGCCGTAATTTCTTTTTGGGAATTGAGATCGATATCAAAAGCCTGGGATAATAGATGCAATGCGCGATCGCATTCTGACTCGTTAATGACACAGCTTACTTTGACTTCAGAAGTAGAAATCATTTGAATATTAATTTTGGCATCAGCCAGCACTTTAAACATCTTAGCTGCAATACCTGGACGACCGATCATGCCCGCCCCAGAGATAGCTACCTTCGCAATCTTGCGATCGACAATTACTTCTGCTTGTTCTAAAGCATCGGCACTAGTACGAAGAGAAGGAGCGATGGCAGTTGCTACGGCTTCAGCTTGGTTTAAAACCTTGTTAACGACGGTAAAAGCAATATCGTTACTATTACCATCGTGAATCGATTGAATGATTAAATCTACGTCAATACTTTGTCGAGAAATCTCTCCAAACAAATTGGCAGCTACCCCAGGAAAATCGGGCACGCGCAATAATGCTACTTTTGCTTGATCTCGATCTATTTCCACCCCGTCTACGGCTTTGGCTATTTCCATTCCTTGCAAAGAACGGGGTTGGGGCAAACGAGAAACTACTCTCGTACCAGGGCGATCGCTCCAACTAGATAATACCACCAAAGGCATCCCGTAATTGCGCGCAATTTCTACAGCGCGGGGATGCAATACTTTTGCCCCCAAACTAGCTAATTCCAACATTTCATCGGCAGTAATCTCGGACATCAGTCGGGCAGAAGGTACGAGACGAGGATCTGTAGTGAGAATGCCAGGTACATCAGTATAAATTTCGCAGCGATCGGCTTTTAAGGAGGCTGCTAAAGCCACTGCTGAGGTATCCGAACCACCTCTACCTAAAGTCGTAATTTCTAAATCTGCGGTACTGCTGACCCCTTGAAAACCAGCCACCACTACCACTTCACCTTTATCTAGATGTCTTTCAAGGCGATCGGTACATACTTGTAAAATTCTGGCACGACTATGTTCTGCTTCGGTGACAATTCCTACCTGCGCCCCCGTTAGAGAAATAGCTGGCTGTCCTAATTCTTGTAACGCCATACTCAACAGGGCGATCGTTACTTGTTCCCCTGTGGATAGCAACATATCCATTTCCCGACGACAGGGGTTACTAGATATTTCGTTTGCTAGCTTAACCAAGGTATCAGTTGTCTTGCCCATGGCAGAGACTACTACTACTAAGCTGTTTCCTTGTTGTACTGTCTTTTTGATTCTATTGGCAACAGCCTGGATACGTTCTACCGAACCAACAGATGTCCCGCCGTATTTCTGAACCACCAACGCCATAATATTATTCTCTCATTCCCACAGGAGGCATCGCTTATATTATCAGTTATTAGCTACAAGTTGCCAGTTGTTTATTGAATTTTTGGTAGATATTTAGATAATTAATTTGATTTAGACCTTTTGTAATTGTCCTCTAAAAATGTCTGCCTCGGGCAAAGATGAACCTTCTTCTATCGATGAGTTGACCATCAATTGTAAAACTTCCTTGGCATTACTTAGTGCTTCTTCGTAGGTATCTCCGTAGGTCTGACAAAGCTCTCCCCATTCAGGTAAGGTAACTACAAAGCAACTGTCTTTTTTTGACCACTGAATCACCATACTGTAATTCAACATTTTGATTCTACTCCGTAATGATTGAGAGTTAAGTTTGACTAGATCGACTAAAATGATTTGTTTAATAATGATTTGTTTAATAACAGATCTGAAACTGCTAGACTCAAATTATCTTGAGATCAATAGGTGTTTGTCTACTTAATCTTAAATAAAGATCTTCAGAACGTCATCTTTAAAAATTGATAATCAATAATGACGATTAAAGCAGTAATTTTCGATCTTGATGGCTTGCTGGTAGATTCCGAACCTCTATGGCAAGAAGCAGAAATATTGGTTTTTCAAGAGGTTAATATTACTTTGACTTCAGAACTATGCTTGCGAACCAAAGGTTTGAGGATCGATGAGGTGGTTGATTATTGGTATCAACAATATCCTTGGACAAATCTTAGCAAACAAGAGATTGAAAAAGCGATCGTCGTCAAAGTAATTGAGTTGATTTATCTCAAGGGCAAACCATTACCAGGAGTGGATTATGCTATATCTTTTGTGCGACAGAAGCAGGTTAAAATTGCTTTAGCTTCTTCTTCTTCCTTAAAAATTATTCAGGCTACTCTAGAAAAACTCAACCTAACAGAGGTATTTACTGAAATATATTCAGCAGAGTCGGAAATATTGGGCAAACCCCACCCAGGAGTATATTTAACCACTGCTAATAAGTTAAACGTCACACCGCAAGAATGTTTGGCGTTAGAAGACTCGTTAAATGGAGTGTTGGCGGCCAAAGCAGCACAAATGAAGTGCATTGCCATACCCGAATTGGGACAGCAGAATAATCTTCGATTTGCGATCGCTGATAAGATTCTTCGTTCTTTAACAGAATTGAATGATGAAATTTGGGATAGTTTGAACTAACTTACTCGATTTTTTAATTCTTGTAAAACTTTTTCTACATGAGTTTTCACCCTTACTTTATCCCAAACCTGAGCGATTTTACCGTCGGGAGATATCAAAAAAGTTGATCGCACGACTCCCATATATTCTTTACCCATAAATTTCTTTAACCGCCACCCACCATAGGCTTCAATAATTTTATGTTCGGGATCGCTTAGTAGTTGAATGGACAAGTCGTGTTTATCGATAAACTTACCGTGAGATTTGGAGGAATCTGGACTTATACCGATAATATCTGCGCCTAATTTCTCAAACTCGTCTAAATGTTCGGTAAAATCTTTAGCTTCAGTAGTGCAGCCAGGAGTATTATCTTTGGGATAAAAATACAACACTACCCACCTACCTTGTTTATCTTTTAAGCTAACAGTATTGCCATCTTTATCTTGTCCTGTAAATAGATGTGCGGGTTGTCCAACTTGGGGAATATTACTCATTACTCATTACTCATTACTCATTACTTATAATCTCCTCCCGATCCATATTTCCAGGCATCTAGCCATCTTTGATAATAGTATTGATGGGATGAAGAAAGGTTTTTGGTTAGTGGTTTTAGTTTTTTACCAGCGTTATACAGAATACTATAAAGTGCTAAATTGAAATAGTGAATGCTCCAATTAATTAAAGAAGCAATACCAATCTGGGGTAGTAAAGGAAGAACTAGTTTGGGATTAACTAAAGGTAAGGTTTTCGCCAAAGGCATAAATTGAATTACGTCTTGTAAAAATGGCTTCAATACGCGATCGCCTAATCTTTCCATAACTTGGAAAACCCCAGCCATTAAATTGTTTATTTGGTGGGGATTAACTTCTTTACCTATTTCTACACTCATAGTTTGTTGAAATAGCCAAGTAACAGAAATATTTGGTTGATATGGTTGTAATAAAGCTAAATCTTTTTGACTCAAGCTATTAGCATTCAAGGCAGAATTAATACCATTAGTCAAACGTTGTAAATGACGCACCATCGCGCCAAAACCACCAAAACTAACGGGAGATTGTCCCCCTGCACTATCTCCTACGGGTAAAATGCGATCAAAGGGTAATGAGACTGGGCTATTTTTGTAAGCAGGAAAAAAGCCAAATAAAAACCGTTGAAATTCTAATTGTTCTAATGTAACTTCTTGATATTTGGGTAGCAGTCTTAAATACTCTGACATAAAGTATTCTAAACTCGGTCTTTCGGGGTTAGCATCGAGATAGGTAAACATATAGGTAGTTCGTCCATCTTGAGCGGGAAAAGCTTCCCAAAAGTATTGACAGTGATTGATAATAGGAGTGAAGGAATAAATTAAATCTCCCGTATCATTTTTAGGATAGCCTTTGGCGCAACTACCAACAACTACACATACGGCTTCTGGTTTTGTGCCTTTTCTGGCTTGTTTGATAATAGGAGAAAAGTGACCCATTCCATCAATTAATAAACGAGTTGTAATATTCTTTTTATTCGCTTCTATTGTCACGCCATTAGGATGGACAGTAGCCGATTCAAAAGCTGTATTTTCTAATAATATTCCTCCAGATTGTAGAAATTTTTGTTTGAGTATGTCTAGCAAAAAAACAGGATCTACACCAATATTTAAAACATCTTCAACCCAAATATCTTTGCCGTTGTCAAAACCAACTCTTGCAGGATTGTATTCAGTTACGATCGCTTTTTTCAATTCTACTGGGGTTAATAAATCTAATTCAATAAAAGTTTCTAATTCATTACGAGAAATATTCCATTCTTGCTCTCTTCCTTTTAAAATACCTCGTTCGATCAAAGTTACTTGCCAGCCAAGTTGTTGTAAGGCAGCACCGAGTAATATTCCTAATGTTCCACCACAAATAACAATATCTGCCTCAATTTTTTCTAGATTATTAAAACTATTCCGAATAACTTCTGGTGTGTCTATCTTTCCTTCTTTCAAATCAGACCAAAATTGATCCGCACGACGTAAATTTATCAGCGCATTATCCGAACGGCGACCGAGTATTTCTTCTGCAAGAGTCATTTAATTTAAAAACAAATTATAAGTAAATTTTAGTTCGCGATGCGTAACAACAGATATTATATAAACTGAACTTTATAAATTCTATTTATGTCTTCAGATTCAACATCTCAAGAGATTCTGGCAGCAATTACTAATATTAATTTAAAAACTGTCGATCTCAATAATTGCGATCGCGAACCGATTCATATCCCTAATTTGATTCAACCCCACGGGGTATTACTAGTTGTTTCTCCCAATGAGTATACAATCTTGCAGGTTAGTCTCAATACATCTCAAATATTGGGTATCGAACCACAAGAATTATTAAATCAACCCCTAAAAGAATTGTTAGGAGAAGAAAAAGTCACGGCGATCAAACATTGCTTATCTCAAGATTTCGACCAAATTAATCCTTTAAAAATAAAGCTTATCCAAGGAAAATCTAACAAGACGTTTGATGGTATCGTTCATCATAATGGGAATGCGATCATTTTAGAGTTGGAAACAAGAGAAACTAATACCAGGGTTAATTTTTTCGATTTCTATAAATTGGTTAAAAATCCCGTCAATAAAATTCATCAAGCCTCTACTATAGAACAATTGTGCGATCTAATTGCCAGAGAAATCAAAGCAATAACAGGATTCGATCGCGTGATGGTATACCGTTTTGATCGCGAAGGTGCGGGACAAGTCATCGCAGAAGCAGCCAATCCAGAATTAGAACCATTTTTGGGCTTGCACTATCCCGATACTGATATTCCCAAACAGGCAAAATTGCTATACACTCTCAACCACCTGCGTCTGATTCCCGACGTTACTTACGAACCAGTTGGCTTAACACCTCAATTCAATCCTCTAACCGATAAACCTTTAAATATGAGTATGTCAGCTTTGCGGAGTGTTTCACCCCTACATACTGAATATTTGAATAATATGAGAGTGGGTGCTTCTATGTCCGTATCCTTGGTCAAAAACAAGCAGCTTTGGGGGTTAATTGCCTGTCACCACCAGACACCCAAAAAAGTTCCCTACGAGATTCGTACTGTATCTGAATTTATCGGACAAGTAGTTTCTGTTGATTTGGCAGCCAAAGAAAATAATCAAGATTCAGACTACAAAATTAAGCTTAAATCTATTCAATCACAATTTGTCGCTCATATTTCTCAAGCAGAAGACTTAAAAGCTGCTTTGAGTGAAAACCCCGATTATTTATTAGATTTAGTCGGTGCTTCTGGAGTTGCATTATCTTTTGGCGATAATATTACACTTTTTGGTAATACTCCAGATGAGGCAGAGATTCGAGAGATGCTACCTTGGCTGACAACTCAATTTGACGATGAGGTAATCTACGAAACCAACAATTTAGCGCAGACATATGTTTCTGCTTTAGCCTATGGAGAAACTGCCAGTGGATTGTTGGCTTTATTAATTTCTAGAGTAGAAAAAAGCCTGATTATTTGGTTTCGCCCAGAGGTGATGCAAACTGTAAACTGGGCAGGAAATCCTCAAAAGATCGTAGAAATAGCATCGGATGGCAATATTCGGATGTTTCCCCGCAAATCTTTTGCTAAGTGGCAAGAAACGGTCAAATTAAAATCTTTACCTTGGAAAGCTTGTGAAGTAGAAGCAGCTTTGGAACTACGCAGTTCCATTGTAGGTATTGTACTGCGTAAAGCCGACGAACTGGCACAGGTCAATCAAGAACTATCTCGGAGTAATGTTGAATTGGATGCTTTTGCCTATATTGCTTCTCACGACTTGAAAGAACCTTTGAGAGGAATTTATAATTACTCTAGCTTTTTAATTGAAGACTACGGCGAAGTTCTCGATGAATCGGGCAAGGATAAGCTAAACACTTTGATGCGGTTGACTCATCGCATGGAAGACTTAATTAATTCTTTGCTGCACTATTCTCGTTTGGGTAGAGCAGAATTGCAGGTACATCCCACAGATCTGAATGATTTGATCGCAGGAGTTTTAGATGTAATCGAAATTAGTGCCAGAGATACCCAAGTAGAGTTTCAAATTCCTCCCTCGTTACCCACTATAAAATGCGATCGCACTCAAATTAACGAATTATTTACCAACCTAATCAGCAACGGCATCAAGTACAATCAAAAATCTCAAAAAATTATTGAAATTGGTTATCTCGATCGCGAAGATCCCGTATTAGCTGAGAAAATGCTCGGTCGTACCGATAATATTTTATCGAAGACTGTATTTTATGTCCGCGATAATGGCATTGGCATTCGTGCCAGACACCTAGAATCAATTTTCCGTATTTTCAAACGACTACACGGTCAAAAAAAATACGGTGGTGGTACTGGTGCGGGGTTGACCATTGCCAAAAAAATTGTCGAAAGACATGGAGGCGAAATATGGGTTGAATCTGTCTATACAGAAGGCACTACTTTTTACTTTACCTTGGAATAATTAATGAATGAAGAAAATCAAAAATCTTTATTAATCGTTGAAGATAGCGATGAAGATTTTGCAGCTTTAGAAAGAGCTATATTCAAAGCAAAAATTACCCATCCTATATACCGTTGTGAAGATGGAGAGGAAGCACTTGATTTTTTATCTGGAAAAGGAGAATACCAAAACAAACAACTACCTCTTCCTTCTTTAATTATTTTGGATCTCAACTTACCTGGTACGGATGGTAGAGAAGTCTTGGCAGAATTAAAAAGCGATCGCACACTCGATAGTTCCGATAACCGACTATCTCGTAACTTACAAAAAATTCCTGTAGTTGTCTTTTCTACTTCTTCTAACTCTAAAGATATTAATGCTTGTTATCGTCATGGAGTTAGTGGCTATTTTGTTAAACCGATGGATATCAATCGCTTGAATCAATTGGTCAAAACTATTATGGACTATTGGCTGACTGCGGTGGAGTTACCCACTGAAAATTCATAGTTAAAATTCATAAAAAAACCTAACAAAATATCATTAAGGCGAGACTTTGGGGTAAACCTACAATAACAAGTAGAATTTTGGTATTATTCATGACCGACAAACAATATATTCTCTCTCTAGATTTAGGCACTACAGGAAATCGGGCTATTTTATTCGATCGCCAGGGGAATGTCGTCGGTCAAACTTATCAGGAGTTAACCCAACATTATCCCCAACCAGGATGGCTGGAACACGATGCTACGGAAATATGGCGAGATGTTAAACAAGCTACAGAACGAGTAATTGCTGATAATCAGGCCCAAGCAACGGAAATCGCGGCGATTGGCTTAACCGTACAGAGAGAAACCTGTTTGCTCTGGGATAAAACCACAGGCGAACCTTTACACAAGGCTATAGTCTGGCAAGATCGACGTACGGCAGATCTTTGCGATCGCCTGAAAGCAGAAGGAAAAGCCGAAGTCATCCAACAAAAAACAGGTTTAGTTTTAGATGCCTATTTTTCGGCTACTAAATTAGCTTGGCTGATTAATTGGGTTAAACAAAACAAACCCGATCTCAACTGGGATAATGTGATGGCGGGGACGATCGATACTTGGGCGTTATGGAATCTGACAGGGAAACAAGTTCATGCAACGGATGTTAGCAACGCTAGCCGTACTATGTTGATGAATTTGGATACGGGAAATTGGGACGATTCATTACTAGAATTATTTAATATTCCCCGTCAAATTATGCCCGAAATTAAACCTAGCATGGGCATGTTTGGTAATAGTAGTTCGGATTTGTTAGGTGTGGAAATTCCCATCACTGCTATATTTGGCGATCAACAAGCAGCTTTATTCGCCCACGGTTGCGATCGCCCTGGCTTGCTAAAGTGTACCTATGGTACGGGGTGTTTTTTGGTAGCCCAAACAGGGACACAAGTGACTCGATCTAACAATCAACTCCTCTCTACCGTGGCATGGAGTACCGAAAAACAAACAAACTATGCTTTAGAAGGGGCAATCTTTACTACTGGTGCAGCAATTCAGTGGTTACGAGATGGCTTAAAACTAATTACCAGTGCAGCAGAAACCGAAGCTCTTTGTAATAGTGTAGACAATACTAATGGGGTTTATTTCGTCCCTGCGTTGAGTGGCTTGGGCGCGCCTCACTGGGATATGAAAGCTCGCGGGGCATTTTTGGGTATCACTGGTGGGGTACAGCGAGAACATATGATACGTTCCGTATTAGAAGCGATCGCCTATCAGGTTAAAGAAGTAGTAAACGCGGTTAATCAAGATAGTGCCAACCCCGTATCCCTGCTCAAAATAGATGGTGGTGCAGCCCAAAATAACTTTTTGATGCAATTCCAAGCAGATGCTCTGGGAGTACCCCTAGAACGCCCTGTGGTGCTGGATGCCACCGCCCAAGGTGCAGCATTTGGTGCGGGGTTGGCTGTTGGTTTTTGGGATGACTACCAAAAATTAATTAGCGATCGCCAGATAGACCGAATATTTGAACCAGGGAAGGGACAATTCTTAGCCCAGGATAACTTTGCTATGTGGTCAAAAGCTGTCACTAGAGCTAAGAATTGGATTGAATAATTAATAACCAAACAACCAACAGAAGTGGATAATTTAATTTTGTTAGATACGGTCGATTTGGTTTTGTGTTTGGGCATGATTGGTATTGCGATCGCTTTGTCTGTTTGGCAAAAATTGGGCTTAGAAAAGCAACTAGCCTACAGTGCAGTGCGCTCTTTAATGCAACTTATTGCTATTGGCTATATATTAGATATTGTCTTTGTGATCGATGATTGGTGGGCTGTCTTAATTATTCTGGGAGTAATGCTAACTATTGCTTCAATTGTTGCCCGCAACCGCATCGATCGCCAATTAAAAGGACTATTTTCGACGGTAGCTTTATCTTTAATTGCTAGCAGCCTGTTTACTCTGGCTTATGTAATTCTATTGATTGTTCGACCCGATCAATGGTACGAACCCCAGTATCTTATACCCTTAGCAGGAATGGTGTTTGGTAATACTATGAATAGTGCATCTTTAGCGGGCGATCGCCTTTTAAACAGTATCAATCAAAATCGTTTAGAAATTGAAACCCATCTTTGTCTGGGTGCTACATCTGCTCAAGCTATTGCTTCCTATCGCCAAGAAGCAATTCGCACTAGCTTGATACCCATCCTCAATAATATGGTGGTGGTTGGTTTGGTGAGCTTACCAGGAATGTTTACAGGACAAGTATTAGGGGGAAGCGATCCTTTAGATGCTGCTTCTTATCAAATTCTAATTTTATTTGCGATTGTCTTAGCTAATCTAATTGCTAGCGTTTTAGTTACTGAAGGTATCTACCGTCATTTTTTTAGTCAAGACGATCGATTGATTGCGTAAGTCTGGGATTTATTTATTATTAGATCGATAAAATTGATTTAGGAGCTAGCTCGTGAAAGGAGACGATGGCAAAATGGATAATAAATTCTATTTTAGTTTGATGAAATTCCCCAACAAAGTTAAATATATTGCTTGGTTGCCGATCGCATTAACTATAATAGTTACCTATGATTTAGGGTTGAAAACCGAGCCAGCCTTAACTCAAAATGCCATAGAGAGTTCTTTTTCTCTGGATAAAAATATTATCTATGTTAACTCCAAATCTGGGGATGACAGCCAAGTGGGAGAAAAACTATCTCCCCTGAAAACTATTACTCAAGCTCTTAAAATTGCAGCCCCTGGTACAAAAATTCAGTTAGCCCCAGGAACATATAACGAAGATAGTGGGGAAGAATTCCCTTTAGTTGTTAGAAATAAAATTACACTTCAGGGTAATGCCAAAAACCAAGGACATAATATCATTATTAAAGGTGGTGGTAGTTTTGTCAGTCCCACTGCTGCGGGACAAAATGTGGCGATCGCAGCTTTACAAGATGCGGGGCAGATTATTGGTATCAGCATCACCAATGACCATTCCCGAGGACATGGTTTGTGGATCGAATCATCCAATCCCAATATTATCAGCAATACTTTTACTCGTAATGGTAATACGGGAGTATCCGTTAATGGTAAAAGTGCGCCGTTAATTGAAAATAATTATTTTTACAACAATTCAGGTAATGGCTTGTTGGTTTATGGTACTTCTCAACCCCAAGTAAAGGAAAATACCTTCGAGCAAACGGGATTTGGAGTTAGTTTAGTGCAAAATTCCATTGCTACTTTAACTAGTAACTATTTTGATGGTAATCGGATTGGTCTTATTCTAGAAGGTAATTCTCAAGCAATTTTACGGAATAATGAAATAGTCAATTCTAGCGAATCTGGGTTAACTGCGATCGCTCAATCCCGCGTTGACTTAGGCACGAATGAAAAGGAGGGAAACAATGTTTTTCGTAGTAATAAAAAATTAGATATTCAAAATGCTACTAACCATGAAATAGTTGCAGTGGGAACAGAAACTAATAACAAAACTGAAGGCAATATTAATTTTGATCGCGGAGAATTTAGTCCTAGAATAAATATAGCTAAAGACACCCGCCCTTTACTCGCCCCGTTAGATTCTAATAATAACTCTCCAGCCCCACTCAACTTACCCCCCACTACCACAACAGCATCTTCTTTACCCTCTCCCCCACCCGTTCCCGAACAAAAAACTAGCAATAAAGAGTTAATATTCACCCCCGCTTCTTCTTCCATATCCTCAACTCCAGAGCCAGAACCAGTACCTTTTTTACCTCAAATAAGCAATTCTGCCTTGACTTCTAATAATTCCCAAATTAGTAGTTTATCCGATGTTTTAGGTTCGAGAAATGCCGTTTCAGTTAAATATAAAGTATTAGTAGAAGCGGAAGACGAATCTGATGAATTAGATGTGCGATCGCTTTTTCCCGAAGCCTTTGCTACTATTTATCAAGGCAAGTCTGTCCTACAGATAGGTGCGTTTAATAATTGGGACAAAGCCAAACAAGCCAAGCAATCTTTAGAAGATTTGGGCTTGAATACTCATATTTTGGAGTGAAAAATATTCATAAATTTTACTGTTCAAAATTAAAGATTATTTTTGTATTTATAGAGTAACTTTCATCATAGTTTATCATAGGATGAAAATTAATTGTTAATTAGCATTTTTATATTGGGTTAGTATCGTGTTTTTAAATTATTACTACTTTTTGAGCGAAGCAGCATTAGATAGTCATGCAGCTTCTGCTTTCGATCTAAATCATTTTTTTGAACAACTATTATTAGAATCTGCTTTATTTATCAAAATAATCATCGAAGGAATTGCCCTATTAATTGTCCTTTTCGCAATTATCAAAGCCATCAAATCAATGACCTTGAGTTTTAATAGAATCAATGGCAGACGAATGAACCGCCAAGATACTTTATTATTAGTTCGTATTGATTTGGGTACTGCTTTATCCCTTTCTCTTGAATTCTTACTAGCTGCGGATATTGCTGCCACCGCAGTAGCTCCCACCTGGGAAAAACTAGGACAGTTAGCTGCTATTTCTGCCATTCGGACTTTTCTTAACTTCTTCCTCCAAAGAGAAATTCATGAATTGGAACATATGCGACAAAGCAATATTCGGACAATGGATACTCAATTGTTGACGGAATAAGCGATCGCTTTACTTAATCATTTATTATTTACTTTTACAAGTAAAGCTATTGCTATATTCGTAGCTAACTTTTGGTTACTAAAGTTGACGTATAGCGTATAGAACGATTCAGTCCTTATAGTCCAAAACGTTTTACAATAGTCTACTCCGCAATAGATATTAACAATGGTAGAATTAAACCCCAGTGCCAGCTTTAGCCTGAAGATCGAGTTAGAAATTCCCAACCGTCCTGGTGCATTAGCCTCAATCATGAGTACTGTCGCCTCAGTAGGGGGTAGTTTGGGAGATATTGTGCTATTGCAGCGCAATCTCAAATATACTCATCGAGAATTAACCATCGATGCCTCTAGTACCGAACAAGGGGATAAAATAATTGCAGCAATTAAAAGTCTGCCTAAAGTAAAAGTGATTAGCTACAACGATCGCACTTTTGCCATTCATCGAGGGGGAAAAATCTCCGTTGAAAGTAAACTACCCTTGAATTCCCAGTCGGATTTAGCGATGGCATATACTCCAGGGGTGGGTAGAATTTGTCGGGCGATCGCTGAAAATCCTGAAGAAGTTTATAATTTAACCATTAAAAGTAATACCGTAGCAGTGGTAACGGATGGTAGTGCTGTCTTAGGCTTGGGAAATTTGGGGCCAGAGGCATCTCTTCCCGTCATGGAGGGAAAAGCCCTCTTATTTAAAGAATTTGCAGGAATTGACGCTTTTCCCATCGCCCTAGATACACAAGATACGGAAGAAATAATTAAAGCCGTCAAGCAAATCGCTCCCGTATTTGGCGGGGTAAACCTAGAAGATATTACCGCACCTCGTTGTTTTGAAATCGAACATAGATTGCGACAAGAGCTTGATATTCCTGTATTTCACGACGATCAACACGGCACTGCCATTGTAGTTTTAGCAGCGTTGTATAATGCGCTTAAATTGATTGGTAAAGAAATAAATGAGATTAAAATAGTTATTAATGGTGCGGGGGCTGCGGGAATCGCGATCGCTTTATTGCTTAAAAAAGCAGGAGCGAGTAACATTACGATTTGCGACTCCAAAGGAATTATTTCGACTCAAAGAGACGATCTAAACTCCAACAAGCAAGAATTTGCCGTCAAACAACAGGGTACTCTAGCCGATGCCATGAAAGATGCGGATGTATTTCTTGGGGTAAGCGCCCCTGGAGTTGTCACTCCTGAGATGGTTTATACAATGGCAGATCAAGGAATTGTTTTTGCCATGGCAAATCCGATCCCCGAAATTCAACCAGAATTAATTTATGACTATGTAGCAGTTATGGCAACAGGGAGGAGTGATTATCCCAATCAAATAAATAATGTGTTAGCCTTTCCTGGTGTTTTTCGCGGTGCATTAGATTGTCGGGCTACGGCAATTACCACTAATATGTACCTAGAAGCTGCCAAAGCGATCGCGCTTTTAGTAAATGATGACGATTTAGATCGAGAGCATATTATTCCTTCTGTCTTTGACAAGCGTGTAGCTACTACAGTGGCTCAAGCTGTATGTCTGGCTGCCCAACGGGATAATATAGCTCAAAAACCAATAACTAACAAGTGAAACATATAGTTGTTGACTATATTTATGGATGAGATTGAAATTCCAGAAGCGATTAGGGAAAACATTGAGTTACCCAAAAAATCCCGTCTAACTTTATCTTTGCCCTTGATAATTGGCATAATTTTTTGTTTGGGCGTGGCGGGTTTATTCTCGATGTTTGTTCTATCGCCCAAACCCAAGTCTGCTCCCCAGACAGTTAAGCAACCAGCAACTCAACCTAGATCTCCCCAACAGGAGACTGCCCCCCAAAATCCCCAAACAGTTTCTCCTCCTCAAGAGAAAACTCCAACCAAACCCAGCAAAGGAGATTTATTAGGACATTTACCCTACCAAGTTGCTCCCCAAGAGTCATTAGCACCAATTACTGCGGATAACAGACTTAAGATGCGCTCTGCTGCTGCCAGCAAATTTAAACAAATGCAAACAGATGCTAGGGCGCAAGGAGTAATACTAGTTCCTATTTCTGCCTTTCGTACTGCCGAAGCCCAAGAACAACTATTTTTCGGCGTTAAAGAGCAGAGAGTACAAGATGCTACCAAAAGAGCCGAAGTAAGCGCGCCTCCTGGCTATAGCGAGCATCATACAGGCTATGCGATCGATCTTGGGGATGGTAATGCTCCTGCTACCAATTTAGAGACAGATTTTGCCAACACTGCTGCATTTTCCTGGCTGAAAGAAAATGCTCTCAAATACAGTTTTGAACTATCTTTTCCGCCCGATAACGATCTAGGGGTTAGTTACGAACCCTGGCATTGGCGTTTTGTCGGCGATCGCGATAGTCTAGAAACATTTTATAAAGCCAGAAATTAGCTAATCGATCTATAACTATTAAATTAAACCTAAGATAAAACTAATACCAATAAACAAGCTAATAGCCGAACGCTAATAGTTAATAGCCGATAAAAATGACCAACTTTGAAGTAGAAAAACAAGAATGGTGGGTAGAAAGATGGTTGGATTTGTTAAATTCCTACCGCTTTAAAAAACGCCTAGAAAGGGGGCGTAGCTATGCCAGGGAGGGTAATGTCTTGACCATGGATTTTGCCGACTCCAAAGCTAAAGCAACAGTTCAAGGAAGTGATGCCGAACCGTATCGGGTATCTATATCTCTAGATTCTTTTAGTAAAGAAGACTGGAACTTTGCGATCGCCAAAATGTCGGAAAAAGCAGTATTCACCGCCCAATTGTTGGCGGGAGAAATGCCCGAAAGCATCGAAGCAGTATTTACTAAGAGTGGTTTGAGCTTATTTCCCTTTACCCTCAACGAAGTTCGCTCTCGCTGTAGTTGTCCCGATAAAGCCAATCCTTGCAAGCATATTGCAGCAGTATACTATCAGTTAGGCGATCGCTTTAGCGAAGATCCTTTTATTATTTTTCAGTTGAGGGGACGAACCAAAAGCCAAATTATCGAACGTCTGCGTCAAATTCGTAGTCAGGCAGCAGTAGCCCAACCAGTCGATCCAACAGCCACAGCTATTGTTAATGCTGCTACTAATGCAGGAGACAAAACATCCGCCACGGTCAAAGGTTTTTGGCAATATAACGAGCCATTAGAATCTAGTTTAGTCGCGATCGTTCCTCCTTCGGAACAAAAAAACGTCCTAGATATTTTAGGAAAAATGCCTTTGCCCCCCGATGAATCTGAAGCGGTTCAACAGTATTTGAAAGAAATATATCAAAACACAGGGCAACAAGCTTTGATGTCTGCCCTAAATAGAGCCTGATTGATCAAATATTCTAATTGCGATCGATTTCTAAATTTTGATCGGAATAACCCCTAGCAGATTTTGGTATATCGATCGCAGGTCGATCTAAGGCTACCGCTAACATTACTGAATTAGTTAGATTATTTGGAGAGTTTACTTGAGCTAGTTGGGGAGATAAGGGAGAAAATCCGCCAAATACACCAAATATTCCCGCGATCGCCGAAGCAACGACGGCACTACCAACCCAAACTAGTTTGAGTTGCCAACGACGGTGGCGATCTATCGAACGAAAAACCTCTTTTGTAATCTCCTCTGTAGATTTTTCACTGGGCGGTGCCACGGAATGCTGTATTTGACCTTGTAAAGCCAATAGCTGGGTATATAGTTGCTTAAAGTTAGGATCTTTATCCAGCCAAGTTTGTACCTGTTTTACTTCAAGGGCAGACAACTCCCCATCAAGATACGCGCTAAGGAGTTCAAACGAATTTGGGGTGGAATCCTCTATTCCTAAATATTGGTCTTCAGACGATAAATCGCGCTCAAAACCTTCAGATTGAGATGTCATTCTGGCATACCACTACATTAAAAAAATAATATATTAAAAATTAACAATACTTCTACTAATTTACTCGTCATCAAGATAGTTTTGCAATACCGACTGAAGCTTTAACCTTGCTCTAGCAATTCTGGACTTAACAGTACCCAAAGAAACCCCCGTCATTTCGGCAATCTCCTCATAAGGCAAGCCTTCAATCTCTCGCAATACTATAGTGGTGCGAAAAGTTTCGGGCAATTGGGCGATCGCTGTTCGTAAATGTTCGTAGAACTCTCTTGTTGCCAGATCGTCATCGGGGCTAGGAGCATTATCGGGCAATTCCCAGCTCATTTCGCCATCTTCGACATAGCGGGGCGCATCTAGAGAAAGAGGAGGGCTGACGCGCTTACGCTTGCGTAACTCATCATAAAAAAGATTAGTCGCAATCCGACTTAGCCAACCACGAAACTTGGCTGGATCTTGAAGACGATGAATATTACGATAAACTCGAATCCAAACTTCCTGAGCTAAATCCGCTCTTTCTTGCCAATCTGGGGCTAAATGATAAAAAAGACGATTTAGATGAGATTGATATCTTCTTAATAATTCTGCAAAAGCAGCTTTGTCAGGCTGAGTATCTGCTTGACAGCATACAATAAGATCGTAACTAGAGAGTTGTTCGGGAGACACTACACTTTGTGTTTGATTTGCCTCGGCTCTTGACCAAGATATAGGAAGAGATAGACTCATAAACTTAATCAACCTAAATTTACTAGGGCTTTAAAGTATATCTCCATTGACTTTAAACAAACCACAAAAGTTCCTAACGCGATCGAAACCACCACCCCTACTACTTTTTACTTTTCATAATTAGGGGCATAATCTTTGAGTAGACTACTAAGTTGTCCTGCCATATTGGAATTACCCTTACTAGTAATAGCTTGTCGTTCGGGGAAGAATTCAGGTCGATCGAGATAGCGAGAAATCGCTTCTGTTACCTGTTCTTGAATCAAACTCTGCATTTCTTCCCTTGCTCTTTGACGTTGGTAGTTTGCGCCTTCTTCTGTGGTGGCATACAACGGTGGTAGACGGTTCAGGGCATAGGCTGCAATATCTCCTACATCCAAAGAAACATCGCTGGTTTGCTCTATTTCAGCTACGCGAGTAATTGCTTCGCTCAAAACCAATTCTTCCATCACGTTAATAAATTGCTTGCGAGGAACAGCAACCACTTCTCCCGTCAATAACGCGCCCATAAGCTTATCTAAAGCCATGTATTCTTCCACCGATAGTTCGGCAGCCGTATCGCAAATTCGTCCGACTTCAGCCTCCATAGTGGGAGTTAGATAGCCATCTTGTAAAGCTTGTTCGACAATCGAATTAATTCCCATAGATCGGATAACAATAAAAAATTCTTTCTTGAGCAGACCTTCCGAACCATCTTAATCGCTATTATCTAGAATCGAAAAGATATCGATCTAAAATGATGAAAAATAGCCGTTGGAGCTAGTTATTTATTCAATCGCACCAAACCGCCAAGGAACGGGATCTACCGCTACTTGATTTACATATAAGCCCCAATGGAGATGGGGTCCTGTAGATGCTCCCGTCGAGCCTATCGTACCAATTTTTTCACCAGCTTTAATCATTTTTCCTTCGGTAACATTGATATCTTGTAAGTGCATAAATACACTTACTACCCCTTGTCCGTGATCGATACCTACAATATTACCGTGGACGTGAAAACCCTCACTTTCTTTTCCCACTAAACGAATCATTCCTGCTGCGGGAGCAACTACAGGCGATCCATATCCTCCTGCATAATCCACTCCTTTATGATAATAATCATTAGCAAAGACATTATTGTAGTAACGACGCAAGCCAAATCCTGTAGAAACCCGCGAAGCATTGGGGCGAACAAAAGCACCCTGCCAAAATTTTTGGGGAGTTACTAACTCTTTGAATTCTCTAACTCGATTTAATTCTAGTTGGGTTGCAGGGCGAGAAGCATTACCACTAAGCCAGATACGTTGGACGGGAAAGGCTTTGTTTTTTAACCAGACTCCCATATTGCTAGTGCGATTATCTCCTGTAACGCGGAGGGCAATTTTGCCAGGAACATTGAGGGGAGAAGTAGGAATAAAAGCTCGATATTTACCGTTGGTGGAAAAGACTGGATAGTCGATTTCGTTGGCAGTGACTTGGGGTGGAATAGTCTTATCTTGAAGATCGACAATTACGGAAATAGTATCTCCCTGTTGGGGAGTTTTAGGCAAAATTTCCACTTCCAGAGCTTTAGCAGGGAGAGTTAAGGCTAATACGATCGCTGTGGTGATTCCTGTCAAAGTGGGAAAGCGTAAATGGTGGCTCATATTGTTGGGATCTGTCATTTACCATTGAACAATTTGTTTCGAGTTTATTCTAGCTTTAATAAAATTGCAGTAATTGTTGCAATACGTAGCAGTTAGGGGCGCAAGTTTTTTGTAGGATGTTTAAGTGTAGAGAATTTTCTGAGCCATAATGATTTGCTGGCACGATCGAATTTCGATCTTTTGATCTCTAGTATAGCGATCGCCAATGGGGCTACAACGGACAACAATTATCTAAACTAAACTTTGCTTTTTGTGGTGATGGAGGGTACTTTAACCCATGAAGGACAAGGATCTTACATACAAAATTTTATAGATGAGCATTTCTAATTCTGTGGTAGAACAACTGCTAGCAATTTGCACTGGTTGGCGACCACAAATGTACTTCAAGTCTTCTTTAACGGCGTTATCCCACGCCATGGAAGATCTGGTGCTTAATGATTCTGATACGCCCTTAGTCATTGCTAGCTTTCAACGAGAACGTTTTTATCGTCAGGAGGCTCATCGTTACAAACGAATTTCCCGTAAATCCGATCAAGTATATGTTTTAGCTGCTCCTGAGACTGATTTTAGCCATGATTCGACTGATTATGAAACTGTCGCTTTTGAACCCACCGATGCTCTGGCTCAAGAATGGCACTTAGTAATTATCGGACAAAATTATGCTAGCTGTTTGATCTGTCGCGAGAAAAATATTCCTGTTTCCCCAAAGGAAAATAATCAAACAACCATTGACCCCAATCGACGTTTTGAGGGGATTTGGACTTTTGATCGCCAGGTGACGATCACAGCAGCCCAAATCATGCTCGATCGCATCGGAATTTATCGACCAGAATTAGAATCTAAATTAGCTCAAGCTCGTCAACTGTATTTATCGACAGTAGAAAAGGTCAATTCGGGCATTCCGATTGATTCTCCCCTAACCAACCCCGATCCTTTCGTGCAAAGATTGGTTACTTATCTACAGGCTGGTCAATATAAATTACTAAAAGCTAACAAATCTTTAGCTGCTAAACAACGAAAAGAACAATTACTTAATTCTGTCTCCGATGCGGTTAGGCGATCGCTCAATACGAAACAAATCTTACAGGTAGCAGTCCAAAAATTAGGAGAAGGGGTAGGGGTATGTCGGTGTATTATCTATCGCTGTCACGAAGATGATACCGTCGCTACAGTAGATCGAGAATTTAATAGTCCTGGAATCAAATCCGTCAGAGGACAACAATGGCAGTTGGCTAATAATCCCCTCTTTGAAGAAGCGATCGCTACTACTGAAACTATTAGAGTTGATAATACTCTAGAAGACGAGCGAATTACTAAACTTGCTCTAGAAAAAGGGACTCATAAGTTTTTTCAAAACCTAATTCAAAATTATTCTATTTCTTCTTGGTTGTTAGTTCCCATTTTTTACCACGGTAAGTTATTAGGCGTTTTAGAACTCCATCATTGCGAAGCCGAACCCATTCCTTGGAAAAAACATGATGTGGCTTTAGTCGATGCGATCGCAACACAGGTGGGAGTAGCCCTAATTCAAGCAGAAGCCTATGCCGACCTCGAACACCTCAATCAACAGCTAGAAGCTTTAGACCGTACCCGTTCCAACTTGGTGGCGATTGTCGGTCACGAATTGCGGACTCCCCTTTCTACAATTCAAGTGTGTTTGGAAAGTTTGGCTAGCGAACCCGATATGCCGACTGAATTGAGCGAGGTGATGTTAGATACCGCCCTCAGCGATGCCGAAAGAATGCGCAATCTGGTGCAAGACTTTTTGACCCTATCTCGCTTAGAAGGAGGGGCAGTAGAGTGGAACTTGGAAACTCTCTCCATCAGCGAATGTATCGATTTAGCGGTCAGCAATGTCAAGGCGCGCAATCATAGTACAAAGTTACCCCAAATTGATAATTTAACTACTCCAGAAGATTTACCTCTAATACAAGTTGATGGGGAATGGCTAGTAGAAGTCCTCGCCAAACTACTAGACAATGCTTGCAAATTTACTCAAGCTGATGGCAAAATTGCGATCGCCGTTCAAACTAACGGAGGTAAAACCCTGGAGGTGACTGTTTCCGACACAGGGAGAGGAATCGAAACCAACAGTCTAGAAACCGTCTTCGATCGCTTTTATCAAGAAGAAGGAGCATTACGGCGCAGTGCGGGGGGGACTGGTTTGGGTCTGGCGATCTGTCGACAAATAGTCAAAAATTGGGGCGGTGAAATTTGGGCAGAATCACCAGGGAAAGATCGCGGTAGTATATTTCATTTTACTATTCCCATCAAAGCAGCAAATTATAAATCTCAGTCATTTTAATTAAATTACTCTAAACTCAGCCTTGCTAAAAACTGTTACAGTTTTTGACGTACTGATAATATTGTCCCAAAGTGAATGATAGGATGCCGTAAATACCTTTAATTGAGGATTTTTATTAAAATGGCAGAAGAAATTAAGCTTTCTGGAAAAACACCAAAGTTTGGTGGCAGTACGGGTGGCTTGTTAACTAAAGCAGAAGTAGAAGAAAAATACGCTATCACTTGGACGAGTCCTAAAGAGCAAGTATTTGAAATGCCCACTGGTGGCGCAGCTACTATGAACGAAGGAGAAAACCTACTTTATTTAGCTCGTAAAGAACAGTGTTTGGCGTTAGGCAAACAACTTCGCACTTCATTTAAACCAAGAATTCAGGACTACAAGATCTATCGCGTACTTCCTAGCGGTGAAACAACCCTTCTGCATCCCGCAGATGGTGTCTTCCCTGAAAAAGTAAATGAGGGTCGTGAATATCACGGCAAAAAAGACCGTCGCATCGGTCAAAATCCTCAACCAGCTACGATCAAATTCTCTGGGAAAGCAACTTACGAAGTTTAACGACAACCAGATAAAATTAAGAAGGACGAAAGGTAAACTATATTGTTTGCCAGTCCTTCTTTTTTTGGCGATCTTGTATAGACCAGGCATACCTTGTCTCTCCTTGCTACTTGCTACTTATTAAAAAATGATTTTGACTAATTTCGATCGATTTAGCGAACTCGCCCAGCAGGGTAATTTTGTTCCCGTATATCAAGAGCTAGTAGCGGACTTAGAAACCCCTGTATCGGCTTGGTATAAAGTTTGTGCGGGTCAACCTTACAATTTCCTTTTAGAGTCCGTAGAAGGAGAAGAAAAACTAGGTCGCTATAGTTTTTTGGGCTGCGATCCGATGTGGGTATTAGAGGCTAGGGGAGAGAAAACCACTCAAACCCATCGCGATGGCAAGATCGTAGAGTATGAAGGTAATCCTTTTGATATTTGCGATCGCTGTCTGACGACAATTAAACCAGTCAAGTTACCCGAATTACCCCCTGGTATTGGCGGTTTATTTGGAGTTTGGGGATACGAATTGATTCGTTGGATCGAACCGCGAGTCCCCATTAAAGAGCCTCAGCCAGACGACCTACCCGACGGGGTTTGGATGCAGGTAGATAATTTAATTATTTTCGATCAAATCAAAAGAAAGATTTGGGCAATTTCCTACGCAGATTTACGAGATCCCGATACTAATTTAGAAGAAGCCTATCAAGCAGCAAGCGATCGCGTTAGTAAGTTGATGCTCAAGCTTCAGTTACCCCTACCCATAGAAGCCCAGTCTTTGGAATGGAAATCTTCCAATAATTCCACCGATGACTCGGGGTTAGTTTATTGCAGTAATACCGACAAACAGCTTTATTGTGACAACGTAGATAAAGCTAAAGATTATATTCGTGCGGGAGATATTTTTCAGGTAGTCCTCTCCCAAAGATTATCTACCATTTATAAAGGTCATCCTTTCAATCTTTATCGTTCTTTGCGCTTAATTAATCCTTCTCCCTACATGAGTTACTATCAGTTTGGCGACTGGGAATTGATCGGCTCGTCTCCAGAAGTTATGGTTAAAGCCGATACTCGCAGTGATGGCAAAATAGAAGCCACCCTCAGACCCATTGCAGGAACTCGTCCTAGAGGCAGAAATAATGTCCAAGACGATGCTTATGCCCAGGATTTACTAGCAGATCCCAAAGAAGTGGCAGAGCATATTATGCTCGTAGATTTAGGAAGGAACGATCTCGGTCGGGTCTGTGTAAAAGGTAGCGTGACTGTAGACGAACTCATGGTAATCGAACGCTATTCCCACGTGATGCACATTGTCAGTAATGTTATTGGTGAACTCGAACCAGATAAAACAGCTTGGGACTTGCTCAAAGCTTGTTTTCCTGCGGGTACAGTAAGTGGCGCGCCCAAAATTAGAGCGATGGAAATAATTAACGAACTCGAACCAGAAAGAAGAGGCCCTTATTCAGGAGTATATGGCTACTATGATTTTGAAGGTCAGCTTAATAGTGCTATTACCATCAGAACGATGATCGTTCGACCCTACAAAGAAAATCAATGTATGGTCTCTGTCCAAGCAGGCGCGGGACTAGTAGCTGATTCTGTCCCCGAAACTGAATATCAAGAAACTCTCAATAAAGCCAAAGGACTATTAGAAGCCATTAAAAGTATCAATTGAATAATTTGCTAGTGCTAATTTTATAAGGTCTTTTGGGTAAACTAGGGCTGAAATAAATCGCTTAAGTTAAATTAGAATTAGATTTTGATCGAATCTAACAAATAGATTAACAATTAATAATTATTGATTTATTGTCCCCCAAACTGTATCGGTGAAGACTAGATTCATCTAAATTTAACAGCTAGAATGTATCAGTCAATATTTTATTAATCGGTAACGCGGTATATTTTTAGTCCTATTCACTACTGTAAGTAACCAAGTTCGATGACTGAACTAACTCAAGATTTATCATTAGCTCAAGCCAAATCTCTAATTGATAGTTATGCTTTCGATTTGGGAGGAGATGACGCAGAGCAACTACTAGAATCATGGTCAAAAATATATCATGCTAGTTGGATTGGGCTGGCAACGATTGAAGCTTTATATCTAGGACGCTATAAAGCTATTTCTATCGAACATATCCTGAGTGTTTGGTTGCGAATTGGTAATCCTAATACCCACTTTACCTATGAGTTTGAAAGATTAATTTGTCGCAAATTACCCAAGCAGCAGATCGATTTATCCGAGTTCAATATTACAACCAAGACACCTACTATAAACCCTTATCCCTACAGCAATTACAGCAAAACTCAAAACCCAGTCGCAATTGTCTCGGAGCGATCGACTGCCACATTAAATCCAACTAAGCCCAAACAGTTTCCCCGTAATATCCCCATAATTTCAGCCTTGGAACTTTCCTATCAAACTAATTGGTCGGAGTTTGCCCAACAACATAAAATAATACCTCAGTTTATTCCCGTACCTGATGTATCTTCTTTTTTTTACAAGCTCAAAACATTCGGCGAAGAAAAGTTAGAAAATTAGCGATTCATATTACAATATGTAAAGATAAAACTGCTTTTCGGGAATTAGAAATTTAATGCGCGTAGCAATTGTTGGTGCAGGATTAGCTGGTATGGCAACAGCCATTGACCTAGTTGATGCGGGTGCTGAGGTAGAAATCTTTGAATCTCGTCCTTTTGTGGGGGGGAAAGTTGGTAGCTGGGTAGATCGGGATGGCAACCATTTGGAAATGGGCTTGCACGTATTCTTTGGCTGCTATTACAATCTCTTCGCCTTGATGGAAAAAGTCGGCGCAATAGATAACCTCCGTCTGAAAGATCATACTCATACCTTTATCAACGAAGGTGGTAGAGTTGGCGAACTAGATTTTCGCTTCCTTACTGGCGCACCATTCAATGGTTTAAAAGCTTTTTTTACTACCTCTCAGCTTTCAACAGTAGATAAAGCAGCCAACTCCTTGGCTCTGGGTACGAGTCCCATTGTCAGGGCATTAATCGACCCTGAAGGGGCAATGAAAACTATCCGCGATCTAGATTCGGTGAGTTTTGCCGATTGGTTTCGCAGTCACGGGGGGAACAACGGCAGCTTGAGAAAAATGTGGAATCCTATTGCCTATGCTTTGGGTTTTATCGATACAGAAAACATTTCTGCTCGCTGTATGTTAACTATTTTTCAATTTTTTGCCACTAAAACCGAAGCTTCTGTATTGCGGATGCTGGAAGGTTCGCCTAGCGAATATTTACACAAGCCTATTGTGGATTATTTAGAAGCGCGAGGAGTTAAGATACACACTCGTCGTCGTGTCAGAGAGATTTTGTATCAAGATGGTAAAGACGATACTAAAGTTACGGGAATTATCGTCGCTAATGGGGAACAGGAAGAAACTATTACTGCCGATGCTTATGTTTGTGCTTGTGACGTACCAGGAATTAAAAAAGTTATTCCCCAAGAGTGGCGCAAGTGGTCGGAATTTGACAACATTTATAAACTGGATGCCGTACCTGTAGCTACAGTGCAGTTGCGCTTTGATGGTTGGGTGACGGAATTAAATGATAGGAATAATCGCGAGCAACTGGAAAAAGCAGTGGGTATTGATAATCTACTTTATACTCCCGATGCAGATTTTTCTTGTTTTGCAGATTTAGCCTTAACTAGTCCTAGTGATTATTACAGAGAAGGAGAAGGATCTTTACTACAATTAGTTTTGACTCCTGGCGATCCTTTTATCAAAGAGAAAAACGAGGATATTGCCAACCATGTTTTAGAACAGGTGCGGAATTTATTCCCTTCTGCTAGAGATTTAAACATGACTTGGTATAGCGTGGTGAAATTAGCCCAATCTCTCTATCGCGAAGCCCCAGGAATGGATCTTTATCGTCCAGCCCAACAAACCCCCATAGTTAACTTTTTCTTAGCGGGTAGCTACACTCAACAAGATTATATCGATAGTATGGAAGGAGCTACTTTGTCTGGCAAGCAAGCAGCCAAAGCAGTGTTAGAAAATGCCGAACAGTTGAAAGCTGTAGCGGTATAACGATCGTTTCTATTGGGGACATTTAGGTAATCAAGTAATAAATATGACAGACTGGCTAGAACATACCGTACAAATAGAAGTTCCTGTCCCCATCGAACTTGTCTGGAGTCTTTGGTCAGATTTAGAACAAATGACAATCTGGATGAAATGGATTGAGTCGGTCAAAATTTTGGAGGATAATCCAGAGTTATCGCGCTGGAAACTAGCTAGTGGTGGATTTAACTTTACCTGGCTATCTCGTATCGTACAGCTTGTTCCCTATCAAATCATCGAATGGCAGTCGGTGGATGGTTTGCCCAACAAAGGCGCGATTCGTTTTTACGATCGCAAGGAATATAGTATTGTTAAAATGTCTTTTGCCTATGGCGTACCAGGAATTATTGGCAAGTTATTGGATAGTGCGATCGGCGATATTGTGGAATCAACGGTTATGGCAGATTTAGAAAGATTCAAAGAATATGCGATTAAAGCTCACGCTGAATCTAATATTTAGCAGATGTGTATTTTATTTTAACGGTGCAAAATTAGATTCATTTTGTTATAAAGGAGAAAAAATATTATCAAAAAATAAATCAAAATGAGATATAGAAAATGCAGACCAGAAAAACGAATCTATCGCAATCTAGCATTAGGAATTATAACTTTTATAGTCTTGGCAACAGTATTACCCGTCATCAATTCTTCTGGAATATCTTAAATTAAGAGTATTTAAGAAGCCGAAAATAAAGGAAGTAATAAAGTAAAGAAATAATAGACCAAAGGGGCAGTAAAAACATAGCTGTCGGTACGGTCTAAAATACCTCCGTGTCCTGGTATTAATTGTCCAGAATCTTTAACTCCCGCATCCCGTTTCATCATCGACTCGGTTAGATCTCCTAGCAAACTAGTAATCCCAATTAACGTACCCAACATGACACCGCTAACTTGCCAAGCTGGTAAATGAAAATACCAAGCACCCAATTCTGCCACAATTAAGCTACCTAGAACGCCAAATAATGCACCTTCTACGGTCTTTTTGGGACTAATATCAGAAAGCCGAGTGCGACCAAAACTTTTACCCATAGTATACGCACCAATATCTGCTGCCCAAATACAAGCCATTACTAAAAAGGTTAAAGTTAGTCCAACGGGAAACTGACTGGGATTGAGCCAAGAATCGGGCCAGTATCCATTGAGGGGTAGGTTACTAGCATTATTCACATTAGGCAGACTAACTCTCAAGCGCACCCAAAAAGTAGGCAAATAGCCCGTATAAAATAAACCCAAAATAGAGCTAGAAATATCAGCAATGGTTGCCATTTTGGGTTGGAATAATAAGTAGAAACAAATAATTGTTCCTCCAAGACAAAACATAGCATCGGTTACATTCGGGGCGAGGGTAGAACCGATTAATAAAAGTTGGGAGACAATTAAAGTAGTTTTAGCTGCGGGTTCGACTCCTTTGGCGCGGACTAGACGAAAATATTCTAATTGTGCTAAGACCATTAAAATACCGATACCAAAGGTGAAGTACCATCCTCCGAGAATAATCATTCCCAAGGCTAAGGCGATCGCGATTACTGCACTAACTATACGAGACAAGGGCATAATGCGTTGCTGCTACCAACGCTGATTTAAGGGTGAGAATTGAGTTTAAGACAACCTTATGAAAGGTTAGCATATTGCCTTAAGTCCTAATATATATTTACAAGAAGCTAGTAGGAAATTTGATGTTACTAACACTTATAATTTTTCGCCACTCAAAATAAACATCGGATTTACCGCAGCAAAAGTTTGATGAATACCTCGTGTTTCTAGACGATTGACGGCGGATTGAACTACTTCAATATTACGGGCTTGTAGTTCTGATAAACCTTTGGAAATAATATATAAGTTTTCTAAATTATTTACCGTAGCTACGATACGCCCTTCTGGTTTGAGATATTTCCAAGTTTGTTTGAGTATATCTTCAATCGGTTTTCCTCCTTCAATACAGACTAAATCTGGTTGGGGTTGAATTTCTTCTAGACACTCTGGCGCGCTACCTTGAATTACTTTAACGTTCTTTACTCCAAAGCGATCGCAATTACGCTCGATCAAACCCGCAACTTCATTATCTCTTTCGACAGCGACGATCTTACCTTCAGGACAAAGCAAGCCTATCTCGACAGGAATTGTTCCCGTCCCCGCACCGATATCCCACAATACCGAATCTGGCTTCATCCGCAAGGAAGAAATAATCAGAATACGCACCTCTCTTTTGCTTAGAGGTATACCAGGTAAGCGTTCAAAGAGTTTATCGGGAATGCCAGGAGTTTTATATTGCCAAAGCATAATTTAATTATCAGTTATCAGTTACCAATTCTTGTTTAATTATTAGTGCTATTTCAGTGTTTGTATGGTTTGCAGAATAGGATCTTTACACCCTGTAATAGTGCCTCCTGCTACTACAACTTGTTGCAGATATTCGATCGCTTCAGTGGTAATTATTTCTCCTGGCATTAATAAAGGTATTCCTGGAGGATAAGGACAAATTAATTCTCCACAAAAGCGATCGCTTGCTTGGTTAATAGGGACTGTTTCAGTCGGGGCAAAGTAGGCTTTGCGGGGGGACTTGGGGATTTGCCCTAAAGGATAACGCTTCCCATAGGGATTTGCCCTAAAGGATACCGCTTCCCATAGGGATTTGGGGACTTGCCCTAAAGGATACCGCTTCCCATAGGGACTTGCCCTAAAGGATACCGCTTCCCATAGGGACTTGGGGAGGGTTTGGCAAGCTTGGATTAGGTTGTGGACGTCTTCTGGAGTATTGCCCAGGGAGATAATGAAGGTAAGGTGATGTAATAGAGGGAGTTCGCAAGTTACGTTGAGTTTTTCGTGGAGAATTTCGTCCGCTGCAAAACCAGTTATGCCTAGGTTGGATACATTGATAGTTAGCCTGGTAATATCTAAGCGATCGCATCCAGGTTTTAAATTGGGTTCGAGGATAGATAGGTTGGGGATTGCAGCTATTTTATTTCTGGCTTCTAGGGCTAAATTTAGCGTACGATCCATCAATTCTTGACCCTGAGTTGCCATTTGTTGTCTGGCTGCATCTAAAGAAGCTAATAGAAGGTAGCTAGGACTGGTAGATTCTAGCAATTGTAAGGCTTTGTTAATTCTTTGGGGACAAATGAGATCGCCTTGGCAATGCAGCATAGATGCCTGTGTCATGGCACTCAAGACTTTATGGGTAGATTGCACTGTTAGATCCGCGCCGACAGTCATAGCCGATGGTGGTAAATCTGGGTGAAAAGCAAAATGCGCGCCGTGGGCTTCGTCTACCAGTAAAGGAATATTATATTGGTGAGTTAGATCGGCGATCGCTTTTAAATCGCTACAGATGCCTTGATAAGTAGGGTGCAGCACCATTACCGCTTTGGTGTCGGGGTGGGCGGTTAATGCTTGTCTTACCGCATCAGCAGTAACGTTATAAGCTAATCTCTCTTGAGGATCGTATTCTGGATTGACAAATATGGGTATTGCCCCTGACAAAACTAAACCCGCGATCGCCGATTGATGGATATTTCTGGGTAAGATTATTTTATCCCCCTCGCCACATACCGCCAAAATTCCCGCTATAATGCCACAGGTCGAACCATTAACTAAGAACCAAGTTTTTGATGCGCCAAAGGTATTAGATGCTAGCTCTTGTGCCTGTTTGATTACTCCTTCAGGGGCAAATAAATTGTCTAGTTCGGGCAATTCGGGTAAATCCGCCGCAAAAACACTCTTACCCAAAAATTCTAAAATTCTTTGATTACTGCCTTTTCCTTGTTTGTGTCCTGGTGCATAAAAAGCAGCATGAGGCTTTTGTGCCGATTTGATCAATGCATCCAATAACGGCGTATCTGAAAACATAATTTGTCATTGGTTATTTGTTATTTGTTATTGGTTACTTGTTACTTAAAAGTGGTGCAGCAGAAAGCAATTTCTTCGTATAGGGATGTTGTGCTTGGGTAAAGATTTTTTCAGTGCGATCAATTTCGACAATTTTACCTGAATTCATCACTGCAATGCGATCGCAAAAGAATCTCGCTACCCAAAGATCGTGAGTAATAAACAGGTAAGTTAAGTCAAATTCCTTTTTTAATGCCAGCATAAGCTCTAATACTTGGGTTTGTACTGTTGCATCAAGCATACTGACGGGTTCGTCGCAGATTACTAGCTTAGGATTAGTAATTAAAGCTCTGGCGATCGCAACTCTTTGTTGTTGTCCCCCCGATAATTCTTTAGGATAGCGTCGGGAGTATTCTTCTGTCGGAGTTAAACCAACCTTGGCTAGCATGGTTGCAACCTGTTGTTTGGCTTCGGCTTTAGTAGCTAGTTTGTGAATTAATAAGGGATCGGCAATACTATCGCCTACATTCATTAAGGGATTAAGACAAGCATGGGGATCTTGGAATACCATTTGTAATTGTCGTCTTTGACTCCGCATCTCTTGGGGAGACAGGGTAGTTAGATCTTTTCCCAAGAATTTTACTGTACCTGAAGTGGGTTGGAGTAATTGTAAGATAGTACGAGAAAGAGTACTTTTTCCGCAGCCAGATTCTCCGACTAGCCCTAAAATTTCCCCTGGATAGAGATCGAAACTAATATCATCGACGGCTTTAATGACTTCTGTTTTCTTCTGAGAAAACCATTGCTGAATTAAATTTCCTTCCAGAGAAAAATGTTGTTTTAAATTTTTAACCTCTAAAATTGGTGCTGCTTGATTCTCGATCGCTACGGGGTTTTCATCTACTACCTGTAAGAGCAAAGCTGCATTCAACAAAGACTTAGTATATTCGTGTTGAGGATTGTAGAGAATCGATTTAACATCCCCCTGTTCGACCATTTTGCCCCGATACATCACCGCAATGCGATCGCAATATTCTCCCACCATTGCCAAGTCGTGAGAGATTAAGATTAAACCCATTTCTCTTTCGTCACACAAGCGAGTCAATTCGTCGAGAATTTCTGCCGAGACGGTAACATCTAAACTGGTGGTGGGTTCGTCTGCCACAATAACTTTGGGGTTAAGCAACAAAGCCAAAGCGATCGCCACTCTTTGACGCATTCCCCCACTGAATTCATGGGGATATTGTCCCCAACGGTTTGCGGGTATCTTCACCGTATCCAAAGTTGCGATCGCCAATTTCTGGGCTGCGGATTTGGATAACTCTGGCTGATGGGCTTTTAAGGTTTCCAAACAGTGATCGCCAATAGTCATCAAAGGATCTAACCTGGTCATGGGATCTTGAAAAACTAAGGCTACGACTTCTCCCCGAAATTGCCTCAAGTCGGTTTTATTTAATTCAAATACTGATTTATTGTTAAATATGGCTTTACCTTCTACTTGACTGCCTTCGGGCAATAAGCGCATAATAGCTCTGCCTAAAGTAGATTTACCACAGCCAGATTCCCCTACTAAGCCAATCTTTTCCCCTTTTTTCAGGTCAAAAGAAACATCATCCACCGCCCAAACAGTTTGCGATCGAGATGAGCCAGAAGGATAAGCAACTCTAAGATTAGCAACCGATAAAAGGGCAGAAGTCATAGTCTGAGTCATTTCGTTTAACATCTAATATTGATCGCGGATGGTTGTCTTAGCACTGTTATATCCTTTGATGTTTATTTTTCAAATTGCGATTCCCAAAGTAGCTTGTCATCGTCATACAAACAAATTTTAGTAACTCGAACGGGTTTGGCAAACATTTTACTCAAGCCATCAAATAAATTACTGCTACCCGATTTATTTAGGTCTATTGTTAGGGTAATTTGCTTTTTATAATCCATATCTCCCCCTGGATAAATAACCGTATCCCTACAGACAACGTCAGTGTAGTAAGTGTCTTCTTTGAGTTTGACTACTTTGGAAGGAGAATTGGCACAATCATTCGATACTGCGAATGTAGAAATATCCTTGACTCGTTCTGGTTTAACTTCATAAACTACTCTCACCATGGCATTTTCCAATCCCTGGGCGGGAGCAGCAGATTTATTGATAATAGTTAAATCGATCTCAGTATTCTGTTTTTCGCCCACCGTAGTTTTAGATTCTACATAGATCTCAGGATCGTTTGATTTGGGGAAAGATATTTCTGCTAAAGGCTCGCCACCAAACTCCTCATACATTTTAGCCAAAGCCCCTGTCAGTCCTGCATTATAGGTTACGCCCACTTCATTGCGTACCCAATCATTGCGGTCGTCTTCCCAGTTTTCTTCGCCATCAGGACCTCCTACCAATGCACCGATTAAAAGATTGCGGGTCTGTTGGGGTTCTTTTACGCTATTAAGCCAACTACCGTGGGCGGTGCGATGGTGGGGATTTTGGGGATAGTTGTCACCATAGCCAATCATATAACTGCGTCGTGAAGGATTTTGCCCCAGGATGTAATTAATTTGGCTGACACCTAAGTCGTAATATCTTTGGGCTTTGGCTGAGTTTCCTTGAGTTTTTTTGAGCCAGTCGCTATAGACAAAAGCAAGAAAACTAGTATTGGCAGACAGGGGTAACGAACCCCATTTAACCAAAAATGCCAAACCTCCTGGGGTGTATTTAATCCTTTGACCTTGATGTCCTACCGTCCAAAAATCTAACCAAGCTTCTGCACGCTGTTGATATTCTAGTTTGCCTGTTTCTTGTGCCAACAAGATATAAACTCCATAGGACTTATCATCAAACTGATAGGTGTAGTTGAAGGGTTTATCCATCTTTTGGTATTCAGCTTCGGCAAATGTCAGATATTCTCCTGAATAGCTATTATTTTGCGCTTTTTTAGCTTTATGCAGCCAAATAGCACTCCAAGTTAGTTCGTCGCGATCGCCGTTAACAGAGGTGTAAAAAGGTACTGCTTCTTTTAAACAGTCGGAATATTTACCGCGATAAGTATTGGCAAAATCGAAGAGTTTTTCCGCTTTTTCTACCAACAAGTCAGCATATTTTGGATCGCCATTGGCTCTAAATAAAATTGAGCTAGAAGCCAAGGCTGCGGAGGTTTCTCCCGCTAAATCTGTCCCAGGACAACTGGTATCGATTTTATAGGCTGGTCGATCCATTTCGTAATGAACTACTTCTGCTGCACCCCACCATTTATGGTCTAGTTTCCCATTCCCTACCTGTCCGTAAAGAACATATTCTCCTGGTTTGTCATTGGCAAAGGAATTGAGTAAATAATCTGTAACCCACTTGATATTTTGGGACAAATCTTCCAATTGACCAGATTTTTGATAGGCATCATAATATTCTATCCCTCCCCAAGCAAGGGTAGTGACTGTGTATGCCATCGGAAAGTTAAACTTGACGTTATCCCCCGCATCTAGCCATCCTCCACTGAGATCGACCCCTACATCTGCACCATCTTCTAGGGTTGCATCGTCTCGCCAAGGAATTCTATTCCACTCTGGTAGCTTTCCTGCTTGCTGTGCTTCGTAAAATAAGATTGATTTTTGTAAGGCTTCGCCATAGTTTTCCCGATCTTGGCTGATTGCTGGAGTTGAGGTAGTAGCGATCGCGATGGAGACCATCAATCCAGCTAAAATTTTTTTGAGTAATTTTTGAGTAATTTTTGACTTTAAATACATAAATAAAAGAAAGGTAAAGAGGAATATAAATAGTTAGATTATTAACACTGATTTTAAGCACTATTTTGTCTGTTAAATCGATAAATCCTTGAACCATTTCCCATTAACCAGTCTCAACGGATCTGTGAGTAGGTAACATCAGCTAGTAATCATTTGGGGATCGAACTCTGTCATCGAATTAAGTACCATATCTGCTGCGGTAAACATTTTCTTGTCAAAGACTGGATCGGGAATAACCACTACAGTCATCCCCGCAGCGATCGCTGCTTCCATTCCCGATAAAGAATCTTCAAACACCAAACAGTTTTCAGGCTGGGCATTTAATCTTTGGGCGGTGAGTAAAAATATATCTGGGGCAGGTTTGCCTTGTTTAATTTCTGGATCGTCTCCTAAGGTAAATAACTCGAAATATTTTAACCAGTCTTGATGGTTGACGGTTTTCATCTCAAAGTTTTTGCGGGAAGAACTTGAAGCGATCGCTTGAGGGATATTATATTGGGCTAAATGTTGGACTAATTCGACTGCCCCTGGAAAAGTTTTGGCGGTGGGATATAAAGGATATAGTAATTTATTTCTCTCTCCTAAATACTCTTCAATCGTGAGAGGAATTTCTAAGGTTTTGATAATTGTTTGGGCTGAATTTACGGCTGTTGTTCCAGCGATCGCAATTTTAATGTCAGAAGTAAAACTTTTGCCATAGCGTTCGACTATCTCCCCGTTGACTCTTTCATTGAGAGATTCTGTATCTAATAACAATCCATCCATGTCATAAATGACGTGGGTAATAGGTTTAGACATAGATTTTTCCCATAATAATTAGTTAGAGTTCAAATATAGCCGACGATGATTAACACTAAGATATATATTAGATAAAATTTCTGTTGTTTTAATCGTTGGTTGCTTCGAGAATAAAGTTATAACAGTTATGTTAAAGAGATCGCCAAGTAGTATTTCGCGATCGCCTTCTTGCTTAACCAAAAATCTTTATTGATTTTACACAGTAAGTTCGGTAGAACCATAAAAAATTTAACTAATTGATGATAAATAATCTAGAAAGATTTATGATAATTTTTGAGAAATTAGACAAACATGATGAATTTTAATGCCAATCACAACCATTAATACCGAACACTTAAAAGCTTTAGATGATGAACTTTCCCAACGTCCTATTGCCTTAGATCCTGGTGGCTATTATGTTATTTATCTGGATCGTGAAGCAAGTTTGATCTGCGCTAAACATTACACGAATACAATCAACGATCGAGGTTTGGCAGTCGATCCAGATACAGGAGAAGTAATTGCTTGTGGTGGCAAAAAGGTAGAGCGAGTTGCAGAGACACTCTATACTGCTAGAACAGCCAAGGAACTATGTGTTGAGGCGATCGAAAAACCGAATCCTTGTCCTATTACAATGCTAGACCATGCAGCATATTTAGGAAGAGAATTTACTAAAGCTGAATATGCTCTAGTAAATGGCACTGAATATATTCAAGATTGATAGAATTCTTGAAAAGGTGGGCAATAAATTGTATTAATTCAAACTTCAACACATCCACAAACATTGCCCATCCTCCAGCATATTAAAATTTGAGACTAGCTACCAAATCCTACATACCAATAGTAAGTCGCCATAGGAATTACCGTCGCAACAATCAAAAATCCAATGACCCAAATTGTTGCACTACTGTCGTCGGTGTCTTCGGCTTTGGTAAAAGTACCTTCAATTTGAATGTCATCTTCCATAATGGGAGGTCCTGGATCTTCTTGTCCAGAAAGCACCGCTACCAAGCGATCTCCTGCATCGAGGAAAGCCTGATTATATTTATTTCCTTTACGGATATTGTAACCAACAGTGTCATCAATAATACTTTCTGCAATTTCTGTACTAACCATTCCTTTTGCAGCATCTCCCGTACGAATGGCAGCATTATTAGTTAGGGTATCTAATACAATCAGTGTCTGATTGGCTTGTATTTCAGGGTTAGAATACCAATCTTTGAATATTTCATCTGCTAGAGTATCAACAGTTTCACCGTAGTCTAAACGACGAATAGCGACCATTCTCACTTCTTGACCAGTCTCATCCGCTAAATCCTTAAAAGTTTTGCTTAACTTGCTTTGGTTTGCACTACTAATAGCATCAGCAGTATCTACTACCCATATTTGATCAGCATCAAAATTAGGTAGATCGAATAAGCCAGTTGCGATCGCTGAAGGAGTAGCGAAGCTTATCACTGATGCTGCAATACAAGATAAAGTGAATACAACTAATAAGGTCGTAACAATTAAGCTCTTTAAGCGCGAACCCCATTGTTTCATTAGCATAAGATATTGTTTCATTGTCTTTATTCTCAAATAACTACTTTTTTTAAAGAATATTGTTTAGCCATCAACAAAATTTATGTTGAATATCCCTATTTAATAATAAAGCCCAGAGTTCCCCCTGAGCTGCAATTTATATAGTTGTGAGAGTAGAACTATCGACTATCTCGAATGTTTTAAATTTTAATCGGTAAAAATTAAAGACCAATTAATTCCTTAATGCTTGATAAATAAGCAGAAGAAAGCAAGAAATAGGCGAAGAATGCGCCACCGCCTCCTCCAATAAAGAAACCAGTTGCAAATTCGCTCCAACCTTCTTTAGTAGCAAAAGCAGGGGATACTTTACCAGTAGTTATAGTTTCAGAAGGTTTGCCACCCATTGCACTAGCATATAGAGACAAACATACAGTCAAGATAGTTACTAGACCGAAAGACGCTAGTAAAGCTGCAATATCTGCGTTATCGGTATTTCTTAAAGGCCCTAAAACTAGAAAAGGTCCATATAGCAAGTATCCATGTGCCATACCAACTTCTAAACCGCGACGAAGAGGTGCAAGACCATCGCGATAAGCTGGTAGGTTGCGGATGAAAGCCAAACTAAAACCTGACGAATTAAGGGGAGTAGCCAAATTCCCTACTTGGGGATCTCCAGTATGTGTAATTGCGTCCATAAAATTAAGTTCTCCTTTTAAATCAATGAGATTCATAGAATCCCTTTAAATAGCATTACTCTAACTTGGTTTAAGTTCGCTTTTTGTTAAGAATCTTTATAACTAAACCTATTCGTATAGGCGTTCGCAGTAATATCCAAGTTGTCAACGTTTTAGTCCAAAAAAATAAGGAAGGTAAAATATGATTGGCGATTACGCAGCTTCTTGGCTACCCGTAGCGATGGTACCTCTTGTAGGTCTCGTTAGTGCCGCAGTTTCCATGGCTCTTTTATTTGTATATATTGAAGGCGACGCTGAAGCCTAATAATTATGCATATTTGATATTTTTAAGTAAGTTTTTTACTTATGGAATATTAATGCTCTACCTTTTTAGGTGGAGTATTTTTTATGCAACGTCTTGAGTTCAATTAATTAATTATCTTTGTAGAGGCAAACGAACGCGATCGCAAATAAATAATGTTCCTGAGGCGACACACAAAGGAATTGTGACTAGATTGACTAAAGGAATACTAATTAAGCCCAAGCAAACTAAGCCCAAGCTAGCACTAGCAGGGAGGCTTTTAAGAACTATTCCTAATTTTTGACGAAATTTTAGTCTTCTACGTTCTAAACAAGAATCAAGAAAGTCCATACAGACAATTGTTGTAGTTAGAGCCAAAGAACCAATACTTGAGACTAATGTGCCAACTCCAGGAAAAAAGTTGATTGCTAATAAAGGAATGCCTATCGAAGCGATTAACACAAGTTTTTTTAACTCATATAAGATAGCCCGAGTTAAATCACTCACTATATTTAATTCAATTAATTCAACTTTCCCCGTACGTAATTTTTCTAGTTGTTCGGAAAGTTGACCGTACCAAGGCGCACCTAACAATACTCCAAATTGAGTTAAGACAAAACCCGTAGCAATAAACAGAATGACTATTAGCAAAAATCGTACGACTACAATTAATCCTGAAACAGTATAAGTTAGAAATCCTAACCATTGAGGTAAATCATTAATTAATTGATTTAACCAAAGAATCAAGTCCCCCTGCACTTGATCGACAATTTGCCAGCCAAAATAAAGTAGACCGCTATAAAGAGCGATCGCAACTACAATATTAAGCAATATAGGAATGGCAATATATTTTATTAGTCGGGGATTTCTGATGAAAACCATCAAGGCTTTGAAAGGATAAGTAGCACCATCTAATGTGCCAAATCCACCCAAAACTTTTTTAATCGTATTTAACATTAACTATTGATTATTCAGAGCCTTTACTAAAGCTAAACTAGGGTACATTTTGGCTTGATTTTGCCGTTTACAAATCTAATAAGCAATAATTGCCTGAAAAGCAGATTCCATAGCAGAATAACAATTAATAATTGCTGTCTGTACGTCTTCTCTGGCAAAATCTACGCCGATATATTGCAGCGCGGGTTGATATTTACGATAAATTTATTGGATGATTATCTCCTTTGCAAAATAGCTTTCATAATTGCTTTAGAACGTTCGATTTCTTCAGTAGAAGAAGCGGTTTGTTGCCAACTAGGACGTTGATTGAGATTGTCTATCCATTTAGTTAACTTAGGATAGGGTTCGAGGCTAATATTTAAGTTAGGTATAGCAGCAATAGCTGTTCCTGCAACAATATCGGCATAAGTCAAATTTTCTCCTACTAAATAGGCTCGATCTGCAACTAAATTATCTTCAAAATACTGTAGTGTAGTAGCCATCGTTTTCTTTGCTTGTTCTACCTTTGGTGGCTCTACAGGGACATCTAGCATTTCTTTCATCAAGACAATAGAAGCAGGAGGAAATTCATTAATTAATGGTAATTAGCTCTTGCATACGCACCGTAGCAATGTCTTCGGGGCTAGTAGGCATAAAAGATGGGCTAGGATACTTTGCTTCTAAATAATCTAAAATTGCTAAAGATTCAAATACTTTAAAATCTCCATCTACTAGTACTGGAATGTGATGGAAAGGATTGAGAGCTAAAAAATCTGGTTGAAATTGATCGCCATTAAGTTTGAGAATGATTGATTCAAATTCTAAATTCTTTTCTAAAAGAGTCACCCAAACCCGTCGAGCGTTGATGGAAAGACGAGAATAATAAAATTTCAGCATAATTAATAAATTGACAATTCAATTAATATTCTAAAATTTTTTTAACCAGCAAAGCGATCGCATTGTCAATTTCTGCCAAACACTTACCATAGCTCTCTAAATTTTCTTGAGGTAATACAAATATTAAGTAACCGTTCACTCCCCCCCTACTTATCAACGAAAAAACAAGAAAATCAACACTTTTTAGGAGGGGGTGTGAATAATTACTCCGGGGTTACTCTATCTCGATTTTGATCGCTTTAACTTAGAGATTCCAAATAGTCTCTAATTAGATTTCTACGTCGGGGTTGACGTAATTTTTGTAAGGCTTTAGCTTCAATTTGACGTACTCGTTCGCGAGACAATTCCAAACAACGACCAATTTCCGCTAAAGAAAAAGGCTTTTCTCCGCCAAAACCAAAGCGCATTTGAATTACTTCTCGTTCGCGACTAGTCAATTCAGAAAGAAGGTAATGCAAATCTTTTTGCAAAGACTCTCTCATCAACGTTTCTTCGGGAGAAGCACTTTCTGTTTCTAGCAAATCTCCCAATTCTGTATCTTTTTCTTTCCCGACTTTAATTTCTAGAGAAACCGAACGAGGTACGCGCAACAATACTTCGCGAATTTGTGCTGCTGTCATATCCAACTCTTGAGCAATATCCTCAATTTTAGGAGTACGTCCTTTTTCTTGAGAAATCTTGCGTTGAGCTTTTTTGATTTTGTTTAATTTTTCCGTAATGTGTACGGGAAGGCGAATAGTTCTGCTTTGAGTTGCGATCGCTCTAGTAATACCCTGACGAATCCACCAATAAGCATAAGTACTAAAACGATAACCCTTAGTGGGGTCAAACTTTTCTACTGCTCTTTCTAAGCCTAATGTTCCCTCTTGAATCAAGTCGAGTAATTCTAAACCGCGATTTTGATATTTCTTAGCGACAGACACAACCAGACGTAAGTTCGCCTTGATCATATGTTCCTTAGCACGAATGCCATTTTTTTGAATTCTGTCTAATTCTTTGACATCACAGCCAACAACTTCTGCCCAGGCATTTTTTCCAGTCGCTAACTTCTCTTTTAGGATAGGGATTTCCATACCCAATGCCATTGACCATCTTTTCAAAGAAGGGCGATGACTAATTTGAGTAACTAAACGATCATGAACGTCGACTAGCTTGATAAATTCTTGTAGAGTTGTGTTACCCGCCTCCGCAGCTTTAGCACGTTCTTCCACGATTTGAATATGCTTTTGAACTTTTTGGGCTTCAGAAACCTCTTCATCTCTTTCTAATAGAGGAACTCTACCAATTTCTTGTAAATATAATCGGACTAGATCGGTGGTAGTACGGCTGCCCCTTCGAGCAATGCGATCGGGATCTGCACTTTCTAAATCAAGTTCTACAAGTTCTTCGGGTAACTTATCAGAACCATCATTATTAGCTTCTAAATCGAGATTTAGATCGGGATTGGGTGAAGAATTATATCCTTCGGTTTCAACGTATGAAGAACTAGCAAGCATAGCGATCTCTTAATGACGACTCCAGTTAAGGTTGGGGATTTGACTTCCTCCTCTGAGAATAGATTGCCCAATTCGCTGTGAAAAAGAACATAACTGAAGTTTTTTTCGTTTTTTTTTCAGTTTTTTAAATCCATTCTCAGTAACAACACGGTTGGCTGAATGTTGTTAAAATCACTTCGGATTATGAGGAAGTCGATAAATATTGCTTTCTGGAGAGAGGAAGGATCGCAGCAACTAAAAGTTCCTTGAAATACAAATAGTTTACATTTCTTAATATAACTCAAGCAAAGACCGCTCTTTTAAACCAGCTAAAACGAACGTCAAAACTACTGTATGGCAAGGAAGAAAAGGATTTCAATCGTTAAAAAACAATAGCATAAAAAAAGAAACCGCTATGAATAAACAGTTTCTTAAACTCACTAAATTGGTCATTTGTTACCAGTTTTATAAGTAATTATGCGGAAAGAATCAGAAACAACGATGAACTACCTCTAACAGTCTCTCTGTCGCTCTTTAATTTGGTCACATCATCCTTTTCTCAAGATTTGTGGCGGGGATAAAGCTGCATTAAAGTTTTAACTTGTTCTGCATGGTAGGAACTACGAGTAAGAGGACTAGAAACCACCTGTAGAAGACCAATAGACTCGCCAAACTCTTGCCAAGCATCGAACTGTTCGGGAGGAACAAAGTCTTTAACTCCTAAATGCTTTTGAGAGGGTTGAAGATATTGCCCAATAGTCAAAATATCGCAGTCTACATCTCGCAAGCTTTGAATTACTTCTTTAACTTCTGTATCGGTTTCTCCCAAACCTACCATGATCCCAGATTTGGTATATACCCAAGGAGCAATTTCACGAGCGCGTTTCAATAATTCAAGCGATCGCTGATAGTCTCCTTGAGGGCGGACTCTTTTATATAGTCTAGGAATAGTTTCTGTATTGTGATTGAGTACGTCGGGTTGAGCGTCGAGAATGATTTTTAAGGCATCCCAATTCCCACACAAATCGGGAATAAGCAACTCAATCGTGGTGTTGGGGGAAACTTTACGTACCTCTTCAATACATCGTACAAATTGAGATGAGCCTTCATCGGAGAGATCGTCACGATTTACCGAAGTGATTACTACATGATTTAATTTCAGGCGACGTACTGCTTCTGCTAGCTGGAATGGCTCATTAGGGTCTAAAGCTTGGGGTTTTTTTTCAAAATCAATATCACAATAAGGACAAGCACGAGTACAAGCAGGTCCCATGATTAAAAAAGTCGCGGTACCAACGGCAAAGCATTCTCCAATATTAGGGCAAGATGCTTCCTCACAGACAGTATTTAGAGATAAATCACGCAAGATCTCTTTTACACTGCCTACCCGTTCGACTTGGGGTGCTTTTACTCTCAACCAGTCTGGTTTAACTACCACTCCTTACTGCTCCAACTTATTAAGTAAGATTTCTCGATCATCATTTTATCTTGTTCGGAGGTTCATAAGTACCCAGGTAAAATTAATGAATGATCGCCAGGAAAAAAGACAGCACTGATAATTTTAGTACTGCCTTGATTCAAACTATAAATTCCAAAACACAATTAGTTGTGCTTTATGCTAAAGTTGCCATTTTTACATCGTTTTCGTTCAGAACTGTTTGTAGTTCATCAGCTTCTACGGTTTCTTTCTCAATTAACATTTCTGCCAAACGGTCCAAAATATGACGGTTGTCTATCAAGACTTTCTTCGCACGACTGTATGCTTGGTCTACATAGTTACGCACTTCTTCATCAATCGCTGCTGCGGTTTCATTAGAAAAATCGCGATCGGAAGCGATGTCACGACCCATAAAGACGTTACCATTTTGACGACCCAAAGCAACAGGACCTAAGCGATCGCTCATTCCAAAGCGAGTTACCATTTGACGAGCTACTCTGGTTACTTGTTGCAGGTCATTAGAAGCACCAGTAGTCACTTCTTCTTCACCATAAATAATCTCTTCTGCTAGACGACCGCCCAAAGCCACAGCCATTTGGTTTTGTAGATAAGAGCGAGAATATAAACCAGACTCCATACGGTCTTCACTAGGAGTAAACCAGGTCAAACCACCAGCACGTCCGCGAGGAATGATACTGATTTTCTGTACTGGGTCGTAGTCGGGCATCAATGCACCTACTAGAGCGTGACCTGCTTCGTGATATGCCACGAGTTCTTTGCGCTTTTCGCTCATGACTCGATTTTTCTTCTCTGGCCCTGCCATAACGCGATCGATCGCATCATTGACTTCATCCATCGAAATTTCAGTTAAGCTACGACGGGCAGCTAGAATTGCAGCCTCATTGAGCAAGTTGGCTAAATCTGCACCAGTAAAACCAGGAGTACGACGAGCAACTTTGTTGAGGTCTACGTCTTTGGCTAGAGTTTTACCACGAGCGTGAACGTTAAGGATTTCTTGACGACCTGCATAGTCGGGACGGTCTACTACTACCTGACGGTCAAAACGACCAGGACGCATTAACGCAGAATCTAATACATCGGGACGGTTAGTGGCAGCAATTAGAATAATACCTGTATTGCCTTCAAAACCATCCATTTCGGTAAGGAGTTGGTTAAGAGTTTGTTCTCTTTCATCGTTACCTCCGCCTAAACCAGCACCACGCTGACGACCTACGGCATCAATCTCATCGATAAAGACGATACAAGGCGCGTTAGCTTTGGCTTGTTCAAATAGATCGCGGACGCGGGATGCACCCACACCAACAAACATTTCGACAAATTCTGAACCAGAAATACTAAAGAAAGGTACGCCAGCTTCACCAGCTACTGCTTTAGCCAGAAGAGTTTTGCCTGTCCCTGGAGGGCCAACAAGTAAGACACCTTTAGGAATTTTTGCACCAATGGCAGTAAAGCGATCGGCATTTTTGAGGAAATCTACCACTTCAGTAAGCTCTAGTTTGGCTTGTTCGATACCTGCAACATCACCAAACGTCACTTGTGTTTTGGGTTCCATCTGGACTCTAGCCTTGGATTTACCAAAGTTCATTGCCTGAGATCCAGGACCACTTTGCGCCCTTCTGAGTAAGAAGAATAGTCCCACCAATAATAGGATGGGGAACAACAAGCTACTTAAAGCTCTAAACCAAAATCCTTCATCACTTTGAGGCAATACGGCAATATCCACACCATTATCACTCAAGATGTCGATCAACTGAGGGTCGTTGGGTAAGTTGACCAGGATAGGTGTTCCTTCACTGTTAATTACTTGTGCTTTAGTGCGGTCGGCACTAATTTTTACAGTTTCGATTTTGTTGCTTTGAACTTCGTCGATTAACTTGCTATATGCCCAGGTAGTACGTGCTTGAGGCTGTTTGTCCAAGAAGGCGGTCCCCAATGCAACTACCACTATAGCTAGCAGAACATATAATCCTGCATTCCGCCATTTTTTATTGTTATCTTTACTCACTCTGACAGCCTCCCTTAGCTGAAGATTAAAGGATATTTTTATCTTTATTTTAACTACTGTTACCTTGCCACTCCTTTCAAAAGACATGAATGTGGCTAGCTTATGTTAGGAAAACTAGTATTTATTGCTCTTTTAGTTTTTACGTTGTTAACTTATGTTAACGTTTCTCAGGAAATATTTACCAATTATTTTCTTGAATTCAGAATTTACTTGAATTTAGAATTGAAATGTAACGCATTCGTACTGGCATAATACAAAAGGTTTTATTTTGCTTCTTCTAATTGATCTAGACGCAGCCAAACATTAGGAGTAGGAACATAAAATTGCACTAGAGCATAATCGTCATTTACGTCCAAAATTTCTCCTTTACTATCAAATAAGTAGGAAGGAAGACGAACATCACTAGCTTTGGCTTCTAAACTTCCTTCTAGTTGTTCTTTGACTACACGAACTAAAGATCCTTTTTTGATACCTGCCATAATTATTAATCGCGATCGCTTCTGAGAGTATATTTAGTTTAAATTATATAGATTCGAGCCAGTCACAGAGAATAGAATTAAATTCATCGGGATATTCGTCGTGGGGACAATGACCAGCATTGGGTAATTCTATTAGTTTTAAAAGCGGATTGAAGGATGCGATTTCTTTGGCTTGATTGGGTGGTATCATCTTATCTTGCAATCCCCAGATCAGCAGCATGGGTATAGTTATCTTGGGCAGCAACTCTTTGACCGATTTAGCAAAACTAGCTTTTCTGACACTACGAGATAACCTCAGCAAAGTTTGTCCAGAGTCATCATCGTAAGCAGGACTAGATAAAATTTCTACCAACTCATCGGTAACAGCTTGTTTATTAGGGTAAGCCAGTCCCGCCCAACGACGAATGATATTGGGCTTTCTAACTATCTTGAGGATATTTTTAATTAAAAACGGAGATGCAACCAAATTTTCTAATGTTGTCACAAGAGGACGTATTAGAGGTGGCAAAATATCTTCCCGTACCGAAACGTCTGGTAAACTAAGCATGACTAAACCAGCGACCATTTTGGGATAGGTAGCAGTTGCATTGAGACAAACCAACGAACCAATTGAGTTACCAACTAAAATTACAGGAGTACCAATAAAAGTTTGCCAAAAATCATGAAGTTGTTCTGTCCATAGAGTTGCGCTGTATTCTACGTCGGCTTTCCTCGATGCTCCAAAACCCAACAAATCCAGAGCATAAATATCATAAGTACGAGATATTACGGGCAAATTGTGACGCCAGTGTTCGATACTAGCACCAAAGCCGTGAATGAATATTATGACAGGAGACGGAAAATTACTATTATTATGTTTTGCTCTCAAGTAACTATAACGAGTTTGCCATCCTCGCCAGACCCAATCTCTTTGATTGCCGATACGTTCTTGCCAAGGTTGATTGATGTTCAAATTTTCACTTAAAAAATATTTACATAATGTACTCTTATGACTCAAAGTATATCTATTGCTAGATTAATGTCTAATTTTGATATAGATTAAATTAGAAAATAAAGTTAACTTAACATTCTATTAATAGCAAGATAGATAAAATAGTGGACAAGATAACTATTTATCCTAATTTATCCTAATTTATCATCTTAAAATTTAGAATTTTCAGTTCGTCGTAATACTAATACAAAAGGAAAGAAACAATACGCCTGTGAGAGATAGAAGACGCAGTAGCCCTAGTCGAGATCTAACCAAAACCAACGAAAGAATTCGCTTCCCCGAAATTCGTGTAATCGATTCCGAAGGCGAGCAACTGGGAATTATTACTCCCAAAGAGGCTCTAACTATAGCTCAAGAAAAAGGTTTAGACTTAGTTTTAGTCAGTGAAACCGCTAAGCCTCCTGTCTGTAAAATAATGGACTATGGGAAATATAAATACGAGCAAGATAAAAAGCAAAAAGAAGCGAAGAAAAAGCAGCATAACGCTGACGTTAAGGAAGTGAAGATGCGTTATAAAATCGAAGAACACGATTACAACGTGCGCGTCAAAAATGCTCAACGCTTTTTGAAATCTGGGGATAAAGTCAAGGCTACCATTAGCTTCCGAGGAAGAGAAATTCAACATTCCAGGCTGGCAGAGGATTTACTGCGTCGTATGGCAAAAGATTTGGAAGATTATGCCGAAGTGCAGCAATTTCCTAAACGAGAAGGACGTAACATGATGATGATGTTATCTCCAAAGAAATAATTTTTTAGAAAGCAAAGTTAAAGAAGGGCAATCTCGCTCTTCTTTTTTTTATATAGAATATATTGCGGTTAGACGTTGCATCACCATTAAAATGTTAGATCTACAAAATAAACGAATTCTGGTAACAGGTGGAAACGGTTTTTTGGGCAAACAAGTTGTAGACCAATTGTGCCAATTTGGAGCGACTATAGATAAAATTAGCACACCGCGATCGCGAGAGTTGGATTTGTGTAAGTGGGAAAATTGCCAACAAGCGGTTAAAGAACAAGATGTTGTGGTTCATTTGGCTGCTCATGTAGGGGGGATTGGTTTGAACCAAGAAAAACCCGCCGAGTTGTTTTATGACAATTTGATGATGGGTACGCAGCTAATTCATGCTGCATATCAAGAAGGAGTAGAGAAATTTGTCTGTGTCGGGACTATTTGTGCTTATCCTAAGTTTACTCCTGTTCCTTTCAAGGAGGATGACTTATGGAATGGTTATCCAGAAGAAACCAATGCACCCTATGGTATTGCTAAAAAAGCTTTATTGGTGCAGTTAGAAGCCTATCGTCAGCAATACGGATTTAACGGAATTTATCTTTTACCAGTTAATTTATATGGCCCTGAAGATAATTTTAAACCTCAAAGCTCTCATGTCATTCCTGCTTTGATTCGTAAGGTATATGAAGCCCAACAAAGAGGAGATGAAAAATTACCTGTTTGGGGTGACGGTAGTCCGACTCGCGAATTTTTATATTCTACCGATGCAGCACGGGGGATCGCGATCGCAACTCAAAAATATGATGAGTCTGCGCCAGTTAATTTGGGAACTAATCAAGAAATATCGATTAAAAGCTTAGTCGAAACTATCTGTGAGTTGATGGAATTTGAGGGAGAAATTATCTGGCAAACAGATAAACCTAACGGTCAACCCCGTCGTTGTTTGGATACTCAAAGAGCGAAAGAAAAGTTTGGTTTCGTAGCACAAACTGAGTTTCGTCAAGGTCTAAAAAATACTATTGATTGGTATCGTCAAAATCCAGATTAATATCGTTTGAGTCTTACTAAAAAAGCGATCAAGTTAATGAGCTGTTAATGCATTTACATTGTATTAACAGTTTAATGCTTAATTATAAACTTACTGTGAAACATTTAATCCACAGGTAGTAAAAATTACCATTTTTTTCTAGATCGATACATTTTAACTTAATTCTTATTCAAATATTTATATTTATTTGGATCAATTGATTGGAAAATATTCATTAATTATCAAGCTTACTATTTTAAAATTTATCTCTAGCATTTAATCGAAGAATAAAGCTTAAATCTTAGAGCGAAGTAATAATTAAATATTCTTGCAATAATTAATTCTATTAAAACTAAAAATTTTCTCAATTTATTTTAAGTAAAATGAAAATTAAGCAGTTATTTACGATTCTATTTGTAGCTAATCTTATATCTTTTAGCAACGCTATTCGGGTACGCGCTCAAAATACTGAAAGGGTAATCAATAACAATAACGAAAATGTAGATATCAGCGTCCAAGAATCAGGTTCGCAAAGCCAAGGACAAAGTTCTAATGGCAATACATCAGATGTAACTGTTACTGATAATGAAAAAAGCGACAATTTTTGGAGCGATAGCTACCGAGGTCGTCTCTCAGTACCATCTGGTAGTGCTTCTCTAACCTGTGGAGAACAAATTATCTCTTTTTCTCGTTCTGGTGGTTTTGGCTTGGGTGTCGGTGCAGTGGGTATCAATTTTAGCGATAATTCTGGTTCGCTTCCCGAAGAATTTCATCCTAGTTTAGCTGAAATTAGACAGTGTGCTAAAGAAAAAAATGCAGCTGAAATTCTGGATAAATATATAGAATTAAAATCTATTGATAAAGCGATCGCGAATACTTATTTGAGGACAGTTTCGCCAGAAATATATGCTACTTTCTTTGTTGAAAACTCTAAGGATAGCGGAGAAATACTTTCACCAAAAACTTTCTCTAACCTGAGTACCAATCTTAGAAATGAAGAATTCGACCGAGTCGTAGAATGGCAAGATAATTTTCACGGTGTGGGTTTAGCAGAAAAAAGAGTAGAGCTTAGAGAAAATCAAGAATTGCGCTCAACAGAACGCAAAAAAAGACTAGTAGAGCTAGAAGTTTTGGAATTAGAAAGAAGATCTCAAGAAGTGGAAGCTATACTCAAACAGAGACAATCTCAACTAAATAATTTACTGCGCCAATATAAGCAGCCCAATTAATTAGATATTCAGCAAATTTTTTCTCTAGTTCGCGTATTTCTACTACTACTAGATAGTTAGTGTATTAGTTATTTTCCCGTAAAAGAATTCTAAAAAACTGATATTCAATGATTATCTATGGTCACTATTACCGATATGAATATTAATATTTCAAGACTATAATAGGTGTTTGGAAATCAGTTAAATGTAATAGCCAATCAATAAACTATTTATTAGAAACTTTTAAAATATTAGAGATAGAGGGAATTTCTGTGCTAGGAAATGATAAGCCTTTCCAAGATTCATACTCACAGATGAGTATTAAAACAAAACTAATAAACAATCAAATAATCAAATTAATTATTCCCTTTTTGCCTATTACATTATTTAGCCTTCCAGTATTAGCGAAAGAACCAGTATCAAATAATAATAAAACTCTCGAAGCCATATCATCACAGCCCCAAAAAAGCAATACAATTCCGCATCATCTTCAAACACAAATCAATTTCAACGAAGTGAGGGGAAATTTACCTCAAAATGGCGATCGCAAATTCCCTTGGGAATCAGTGATTTCTCCTGGAGAAAAACGTTTGATGACCCAAGAACTTGAGGGTTTAATTGGTCGCTTTGAGACAACTCTCCTAACGGCGGAAGCTCACCATAGTAATATTAATATCTCTACAGTCGAGATTATCCAAGAAATATTAGGTCGTTCGACTATAACCAGGAAAGAAAACAACAAACAAATAGCTAAATCTCAATATGGCGATGCCCATCTTGCTTTGCATCGAGCCAGACAGGGATTAAAAAGATTTCATAGTCTGATCGACCAACGTTATTATGCCATGGCAACGGCAGAGTGGTCGGCAGCCAAACAAGCTTTATGGGATAACTATCCTATGGATCGACCAGTCGCTCAGTCAGAAGTTCGCGCTATGTGGCTAGATCGGGGTACTATTGTCAAAGCCAAGTCGAAAGCCGATCTTGTTCCCATATTCGATAGCATGGCGACAGCAGGGATCAACACAATTTTTTTTGAAACGGTTAATTCTGGGTATACGATTTATCCTAGCCAAGTAGCACCCCAACAAAACCCCCTCGTTAAAGGTTGGGATCCTTTACAAGCTGCGATCGAATTAGCTCGCGATCGAGGTATTGAGTTACACGCTTGGGTTTGGACTTTTGCAGCAGTCAACCAACGTCATAATATTATTCTCAATTTGCCTCGCAACTATCCAGGACCAATTTTAGCCAAACATCCTGATTGGGCAATTACCGACCAGGAAGGAAGTCGCTTTCACTATAGTTCGGGAAAAATTTTTCTCGATCCTGCCAATCCTGAAGTTCAAAATTATTTATCATCATTATTAACTGAAATTGCTACTAATTACCAAGTAGATGGTATTCACCTAGACTATATTCGCTATCCTTTTCAGAGTCCTACAGGCAACATGACCTATGGTTATGGTATAGCTGCTAGAGATCAATTTAGAAAGCAAACAGGATTCGATCCGATTAATTTATATCCAGAGCATTATCTATGGTCTGAGTGGACAAAGTTTCGCATCGAGCAAATAGATAATTTTGTGGCTCTTGCTGCCGATAATTTGCACCAACTTCGCCCCGATCTAACTCTTTCTACTGCGGTATTTCCCATGCCGAAACGAGAGCGTTTATCAAAAATTCAGCAACACTGGGAAACATGGGTCAAACAAGAATGGATCGATATGTTAGTTCCGATGACCTATGCTAAAAATGCAGATACATTATACGATCTGGCTAATCCTTTGCTCAATGAATTTGACAGTGGAAAAGCTTTATTATTGCCAGGAATTAGGCTTTTAGACATACCAGATATAACAGCACTAGACCAGGTGCAATTGTTGCGGGGAATGTCTACGGAAGGTTACGCCTTGTTTGCAGCAGAAAATTTAACCCCCAATCTTACTAACATGTTTAATACTACCCAAGGAGGTATTACAGCCGAATCTAAACAACCTCTGCCTCATCGAGAGCCTTTTCAAGTTAGTTTAGTTCGATATCAAAGTTTGCAGAAGGAATGGAATTTCTTTTTAACCAACAATCGACAGAAACTAACAGATGCAGCATTAGAAGAGTGGGGAATTAAGGCAGATCGGTTGGCGCAAGATTTACAAAAGCTAGCGGACAAACCTTCTCACAAAAATTTCTTCTCGACTCAAATTACCCTCAATTCTCTACGCCGACAATTTCCTCACTGGATGAAAGAAACAAAAAGTGTTGATGTATATCAAGCAACGGTTTGGCAAAATCGTTTGGATACTTTAGACCGCCTTTTAAGTTATGGTGAGAAAAAAGTTCTTAACTCCGACAAGAAAACAGTTGTTCGTTAACAGCAATTCTCATTTTGAAAAGAAAAGATAATAAAGCTACTTTAAAAACTAAAAGTGGTACGAAGAGTCACAATTACCAAATCATCGTTATCTTCATTATTATCGGGCTGGTTAACGTAAATTACTCCTGGAGTAATAGCAATATTGTCCTTTAGCTGATATTGATAAAAAGCTTCTGCGTGTAAAGACATTTCTGCATCTTCGTCAAAACCTTCTATATCAATAGTTGAGGTAGCTACCCAAGGTTCCATTCCGACAATAATACCGCCCAAGTTTCCTTCCTTGCCCAAATCGGGAAAAGCTAGAGTACCCGCCCAATTCCAGATATCTTGCGTCCCGCGAGGTATAGTTTGTCCATCTGCTACAAAGCTACTGAGAGTGGTTACTTTACTCAAACCACCCCAACCACCAAGGACAATGCGATCGCTTAAAGCCAAAGAAAATTGCGCGCCATAGGAATCATTCACTGTAGGTACTCCACCCTCAAATACTCTAGGAGAAAGAGGATCGATGTCTTCTCCTGCTGTGGTAAAGGATTTAATATTTGCCAGATCGCTACCTACTCCAGTATCGCTTTGATCTAAACCGTGTACATAGGTAAGAGCAACAGTTAACTTTTCCCAAGGAGTAATAGTTAGCTGTCCGATCGCACTATACGATCCATCAAACAAACCTGCTTCTTCATTAGGATCGCTGGCATTTCCCGCTAGATAACCCGCGCTAAATTCTAGCTTTTTGCCAAAACTATGAATTAGACCAACTCCTGTTTCTCCTGGTGGAAGATAAATAGGGCTGCGAGTACCAAAAGCAGATAATGCCCCTGCACCGCCATCGCCATCTAACACACTGACAGTATTGGCAATATCATCCGCAGCTAATCCTACCGCACCAATTAAAATATTGGTATTTTCTCCCAGAGGGCGATCGTAAAACAAGACTTCTAAACCCAGATTACTATCCGCAGGTTCGGCAAAAGCTAATTCTCCTTGAAATGTTCCCGTTTCTGGGGAAAATTCAGGAAAATTTCCCGTAGATAGGCGAGTGAATAGTAAATCTTCCCCAGTAAAGCTTGTTTCTAGTTCTAAACGAGTACGATAACCAAAGACAGGCACGCGATCGATTTCGTCGTCGGTTGCTTCAATTCCATCGTCCCTCGAACCTGCAACCACGCTAGCAATACCGAAGATAGCTTCTCCTGCTAGCTTAGTCGTGGTAGAAAATTGACTAGCTTCTAGTAAAGCGATTTTGCTTTCTATCTCGTCTACTCTAGTACCTATATTGGCTAATTCTGCCTCAAATTCTTGAGCCAAGCGATTAATAGTGTCAAGATCTTTTTGTCCTACACTATCTTGAGAAGCAATCAAACGTTCGATTTGATTTAGACAAGAATTTAATCCCGCAGCAAATTCATAACGAGATAAAGGTTGATTCCCCCGATATGTTTGGTTAGGAAATCCTGAAATGCAACCATAGCGATCTACCAAGCTGCGTAATGCTTCATAAGCCCAATCTGTTGGAGATACATCCCGCAGTTGGTTTACATTGGTGACTTGTCCAATACTATCATTTCTACCTTCTTGTCCATATTGTTGGACGCGATCGATAATTTCATTTGTTTTAGTCTGGGCTTGTATATCTTCACAATATATTCCTGTAACTAAGACAGCAAAAAGAATGGGGGCAGTTTTGCTTAAAATATTCAACACAATAAAATCCTCTCACACAATTTTCAACTCAAAGCTATCAGCTTTTTAAACAATACCTAGTTTGATTTGAGCGTCGATCAAACTATCTCGGAAACTATAAGCAGCTTTGACAATTGCACTTTTTTGGGGTGCAGTCAGACTACTATAAGGTTGGGCTGCAATTTGCCCGTCAGTAAAATAAGGCGATATAGTTGCGATCGCATTTTTGTAAGCCTCTTTTACTTGAGTTACCGCATCAGAATCGACACTTTCTAACACAGTAGCAAAAGGCTCAAACTGGCTATAGATCCCTTTCCAGTTTTCTTGAAAGATTAGTAAGCTTTGATCGGAATAGGTTTCCTCTTCGCTAGATATTTTCTTGGCAGGAATTTCTGTCGCTAAACCGATCATGCCCTCAAAATGAGAAGGAGAATCAAAGTTTTCTCGTGCTTCTAAATTAGTCATGAGCGTTTTGACACTAGTAACTAATTCATCGGCATAGGGTTGTGCGGATGCTAAATCTTCGTCGCGAAAGATTAGGGCTTCGATACGATGAAAACCTTTAAATCCTTCATCTGCTTCTCCGTTATCAAAAGCATAGGGGCGAGCATCAATGTTTGTATCGGTATCCTCAAAATTAAGGGCTAAAACCTCAATTTGTTCGTAAGGAGGACGAGATTCGATATAAGCTTGTTGTGCTGCTGCTAAATCTCCAGATGCGATCGCTGCTGCTAATGCTTCGACTAACGGTAATTCTGCTACAGCTTGTTCTTGGAAATAACTCAAACCTGCATCTACCTGTGCAGAATATTGATCTGCTTGGGCTAGTAATTTTGTTTTGCTATTTTGTTTTGCTTTAGCTGGACTACTTAGCTGAGATACTGCTACTGTAGTTACCCCAGCAATTCCCGCTACTTGCAGCAATTTTCTACGATTTAATTTCATTTTTCTTGCTCTTATGTATTTTCGACTATTTACAAATAATTGTTAGGAAGATTTATTACTAATTAAGACTCTTTCATGCTGACTATGGCAGTGCCAGACAATCTAACAGTTTCAGTAAAACAACTGCTATGAATTGTTCTACAGATTTCATATTGAGAATATATCCTATTACTACTGAGACTTTTAAGAATACATTTAATGGAAATTATTGTCAACTATCTGGATCGAAATAATGACCAATAACTAAAAAATAAAAACTAGTTGCAGTTCGCAAGTTTTAGAGTCGTTGGGAGTTATTTTGATTTGTTGAATGAATTCGCGAAAATAAAAGCGTCTTTCTGCTTCTGATAAATCTAGCCAAAACTGCGGTAAGGAAACAGCATTGGCGATCGCTTTCAGATTACTTGGAGGAAGTTGAGCTATTTTGTTTTCTAGTTGAGATATTTCTGCTCTTATTTTGTAGTTACGAATAGCAAAAGTTTCTCGATCTAAAATATTTTCTTCTAGGAGAGAAGGTAAGCGATTGAGTATATCTTTTTTATCTACAATTTTTTGTTTTAAGCTGTTTTCAATAGAACTATTATTAGGTGATTTTATTTGAGCCACAGCGAGGGGTAATTCGAGACAAATTTTATTTATCACCTTGTCCAATACAAAATCATAAGAGATTGATCTGCACTTTGGTTTTTGAGGACATTTTTGACAGCGTAAATATAAATATTCATTTTTTTTATGATGTTGAGTAACCCGCGCGATACTCATAGTTAACTGACACTTTTGACAGCTAACTAATCCAGCTAAAGAACGAGGTGCGCTAGCAGTACGAGGTGCTAGACTACTATTTCGCTGTATTAAACGGTCTATTTGTGCTGCCTCTTCGCGATTTATGATGGGTGTGTGTGTATTAGAAATTAAATCTTGGTTTTTATATTTTAAGTCTCCACGATATACGGGACTAGTCAACCAATTTTTACCAGTAGTAGGAGATATTTTTTTTCCATATCGCTTTTCCAAATATCTCACCGCACCACGCAAAGAACCAAATAAAAGAAATCTTTCAAAAAAGTCTTTGACTACAGGAGCAGTACTTTTATCAATAATATATTTATCTTGTCCTCGACGATAGCCGTAAGGAGCTTTTCCTGGTGGTGGAAGTATCTTTAAACGGTTGCGACCATGACCTTTTTTCAGCCTAATACTCTGCTGATTTTTTTGTACTTTATTTAAAATTTTGGTTAGCTTATTTTTGAGATCGCGATCGCTAATTTTTTTAAACTGAGAAGAACAATAATCATCTTCTGTAGTGATAATTTCTATATCCAAGGACTCTAATAGGTACAAGCGATCGCTTATAATATTAATATTATCTCCCAGCTCTTCTAGACGACGAATCAACAAATAATCTGGAGCTTGTTGTTGGCAGTCTTGTATTAATTGATTTAATAAATAGCGGCTTCCGATGTCTTGATAGACTCGATCTATTTCTAAACCCCATATATCTTGACTGGGGGGTGTTTCTATAGAAAGATCGCTATGAAGATAGGCAATAATCTTAATACTCATTTTATTAGTTGCCTAAAATTTATGAATAATCTTAGTTCTACAATGAAAGTTTAGAAAGTATATTCACTCAATTAATTTTTAAATTCAGTGAATTTCAACTATATATAATCAAATCTTACTTGAGATCGAGGGCTTTAGTTAATGGAACTACATCAAAAAGCATGGTTAGAAAAAAGAAGTTTTATTTTGTTACCCAACAAATTAAAACTCCATCTTAAAGATTCTCAAGGGGAATACGAGAATTATGTTTCTTACGAGAAGCTCAAAAGCGAAGCTCAAATACGCAGTCGCAAAAGTCATAAATTATTTTTTATAACTATTATGGCTATGAGTTCTACTATTTGTATTTTGTTACAAAGCTTAATGATAAACCAAGGATTTTATTACGCCATTTTCCCCAGTACAATTACCCTGGTTTTTGCAATTCTCTATCAGGTCAAAAAACAAGATTATATAGTAGTAGAAACAACGGATCGAAAAAGAATTATTTTTTTAAGAGATAAGCCCAACCGTCAAGCCTTAGAAATTTTTCTGAATCAACTTTGGCTACAACGTAAAAGATATTTACGAGAAAAATACTTTTATATCGATCGCAATCAAGATCTTGAGCGACAAACAGAACGATTGAGATGGTTGCTAGAGCAAAAAGCCATCACCAAGATGGAGTTTAAATTTGCTAAAGATGATTGGGTTATTGATAAAAGTTATCAATCCCTTTGAGCTAAATCGATAATTAGTTAGTAGTTAGTAGTTAGTTTATGCAAGCAGCAATTATAGGATGTGGATATGTTGGTAGTGCAGTTGCTCGTAAGTGGCATCAGCAAGGAGAACTCGTTACAGTAACTACAACCAGTTCTAGCAAAAAAAAGCAACTACAAGCGATCGCCTCAGAAGTAGTCGTCACCACAGGAAACGATCTGACAACTTTGAAACAGGTAGTAGCAGAGAAAGATGTGGTGTTGTTGAGTATTGGGGCAAAACAACGCACCCCAGAAATATATCATCAAGCATATCTAACAACAGCCAAAAATGTTGTTACGGCAATTAGAGCTAGCAAAAAGGTTCGACAGCTTATCTATACTAGCAGCTATGGTATTTTGGGCAATCAAAAAGATAGGATTGTCGATGAAACTGCCATTCCTAACCCTACTAGTGAATATGGTGAGATATTAGCCCAAACAGAGCAAGTTTTATTGTCAGTTCCAGAAACAGAGTTTAAAACTTGCATCTTTCGCCTATCAGGTATTTATGGCGATGGCAGAGAATTAATTAAAATATTTGGCAAAATAGCAGGAACAACTAAATCGGGAATGGGAGAAAGATATACTAATTGGGTTCATTTGGATGATATTGTCGGGGCGATCGATTTTGCCCGACAACAACAACTGCAAGGAATCTATAATTTAGCCAGCGAGCAAATTTTAACTCAGAAAGAATTCTTCCAAAAGTTATTTCAAGCTCATAATTTGCCTTTAATAACCTGGGATGAATCTCAAGGTAATTCTCATCCATACAATATGCAACTATCTGGTAAAAAAATAAAAGATGCTGGCTACCAACTCATTCATCCTAAGATTAAATTTATTTGATTTAATTAAGTTAATTTAAAGTGGAATTAACTCAGGAAAATTAAGTAATAACTGTTCGCCGTTTAATTCATCTCCCAATTTGGCGGGGGAAAAGTGAATTTGGATCGCTCTTAGTTTTTCTTGATAGTGAAGATTAATCAAGGCTTTTAATCCATATTCCAAAGCTTCCATGTCTGCCAGATTGTTCTCTAAATCTGGGGATTCTCCCTCGAATGCCACTGCAAGCATAATTACTAAATTGCGAGTCACGGGTAAAGATAAAGGCTCGTCAGAGCCAATATCCTGAGTAGGATCGATTTCGCTCATATATCGTTGTGCGGAGTCGGTAAAAAGTTCGTTAACATAGTCTCCTGCTTCTCCTTCATCCCAAACAACATCTCCTTCATTACCCGCAGATTGCCAGTATGTACTCATCTGCAACAGATTTTGACAGACGGAGACTAAACCTTCTCCCAACACTTCTAGGTCTCCATCTGCATCGATCGCTTCTCTGACTACCCGATTTAATACCCCTAGCATGGGGGCTATTTCATCTCCTGCAAGATGGATAAATACGCGGGAAACCACAAAACGAGTTTTGCCACTAAATTTAGAAAAGCGATCGCGCAAAGACATAGTTTAAGCAACGAGGATTTATTCTTATTAACTTATCATTAACTAAGACAGTATTATATTTGCGAGATAAAATTAGGGCGATTAAATCATCATCAATTAGTCATTAATTAATAAATTCATGAAGATTTTATTTCTACATCCTAATTTTCCCGCACAATTTCGTCACCTAGCTACCGTTTTAGGTCAAGATAAGCAAAATACGGTTATTTTTGCTACTAATCGCCGAGAGGGTAATATATCAGGCGTTACTAAGGTAATTTATGAGAAATCTCGTGAAGTTCGTCCTGAAACCCATCATTACGTGCGTCCTTTAGAAAATGCGGTGCTTGAAGCCCAAGGTGTATATCGGGTCGCTCAAAGTTTGAAAGATCAAGGTTTTTATCCCGATATTGTTTACGGTCATTCTGGATGGGGACCAACCTTATTTATGAAGGATATATTTCCCAAAGCAACCTTATTATGCTATTTTGAATGGTTTTATAAGGCTTATGGCTCCGATGCTAGCTTCGATCCCAACGATCCGATTAATGCTGATGATGAAGCTAGAATCAGAATTAAGAATGCACCAATATTATTGGATTTAGCTACTTGCGATCGCGGTTTATCTCCTACAGCTTGGCAGCGATCGCAATTTCCCCCAGAATTTCACGATAAAATTAAAGTCCATCACGATGGCATAGATACTACTTACTTCAAACCCTTACCCCATGCCAAATTATTTATTCCTCGAATCAATCTCGATCTCAGTGGGGTAGAGGAAATTGTAACTTATGTAGCTAGGGGAATGGAACCCTATCGTGGTTTCCCCCAGTTAATTGAAGCTATTGCTCTTTTGCAGCAAAAACGTCCCCAATGTCATTTTGTAATTGTCGGCAAAAACCGTGTGGCATATGGTAAAAGCTTACCCGATGGCAAAACCTATAAAGAAGCTATGCTGGAGAAATTCCCGTTGGATATGAGTCGAGTACATTTTACCGATCTCTTACCCTATGACGAATATCTCCAAGTATTACAGGCTTCCTCGGCCCATATCTATCTTACTCGTCCTTTTGTCCTTTCTTGGTCGATGCTAGAAGCATTATCAACAGGTTGTTTAATTGTGGCTTCTGATACTGCCCCCGTAACTGAAGTAATTGAAGATAATGTTAATGGTTTGTTAGTCAATTTCTTCAATCCCCAGCAAGTATGTGATCGGGTCATTGAAGCTTTAGATAATCCCGAAAAAATGGCAAGCATTCGTACCAAAGCTAGAGAAATCATTTTAGAAAAATATGATTTAGCAAAACTGTTACCCCAACACTTACAATGGGTCAAAGATGCAGTCACAACTTAAAACTCGGCGATCTGACGAACTATAAACAATGAAACATAAATCAAAAGGGAAACTTAGAAAAATCGAATTATTTTTTGAAGCCTTGATTTGGAATTTTCGTTTTTTTATTCTCGCCCCCGTTGTTTTTAGTTTATTAAGTGCTTTGCGTTTAATTATGATTGGTACTTTAGATATTTGGGCAGGATTAACTCTCACTTTAGATCCAAAAGATCCTGAGGGTATTCCGACTATTAAAACCGTTGCTTACATCATTGGTGGAGTAGATTACTATCTAATTGGTATTGTTTTATTAATCTTTGCTTTTGGTATTTATGAATTGTTTATTTCAGAGATTGAAATCAAACATCAAGACGATTCTAGTATTTTACAGAGTAATAGTTTAGAAGAACTCAAAGGTAAATTAGTCAATGTAATTGTAGTAGCATTAATTGTTAGTTTATTCAAACAAATGCTCAGTATAGAAATAGGTAAACTTAGCGATATAATTTATATTTCCCTGGCAATCCTTTTAATTTCTATCAGTCAATATTTACTACATTTGAGTCATACCAAATCCAGCGAGCACTCAATTGGTAGTGCTAAAAGCGATCGCGATTCTGTCGAACACTAAACTTGTAAAATTAATTATTATTAATTAACTAACCCCCATCAATGAGTTTAACCCCCGAACAACAAGCAGCAGCCTATGCACCTTGTAGCGTAGTAATTACAGCAGGAGCGGGTACGGGAAAAACTCATATGTTAGCAGAAAGATATCTTTACTATCTACGAGAAAAAAAACTATCTCCCCTAGAAGTAGTTGCAGTAACCTTTACCGAAAAAGCTGCCACTGAATTACGATCGCGCATTCGAGCTTTAGTCACCCAACAATTACCCCAACGTTTAGATTTACTCGCAGAATTAGAAGCTGCCGAAATTAACACTATTCACGCCCTTTCTGCCCGCATTTGTACCGAACATTTTCAACTAATCGATATTCCTGCCGATTTTCAGGTATTGGATAGTTTAGAAGGGCAAGTATGGCTGTCAGATGGCTTTAAAAAAGCATTAAGCAACCTTCCTCTAGAAGTATTTCAAGCCATTCCTCATTCTTTGTTGCAGGAAATATTAAATAAATTATTGGACGATCCCTATACAGCTAGCAAAGCATTGCGTCGGGGAATTCAAGACTGGAGTAAGTTAATTACTCAAGCTGCCATTGAAGCAGTTGAAATGATTGCTAACGATCCTACATGGCAGTCGAGTCGATCGCTTTTAGAACAACATCAAGGCAAAGAGGGAGATAAATTAGAAACAATTCGCATCTCCGTATTAGAGGCAATGAAAGATCTCGAAGATGCGAAGAAGATCAAAACTGCTGTTGCAACTATCGATGGAGTCAACCTCAGAGTCGGTAGTAAAAAGAATTGGCAAGATGATAGTTTTAAAGCAGTTAAAGATGCCTTAAAAGCTTTGCGAGCAAATGTACGTAGAGTTACCAGTCAAGGCTTATTAGATTTAGAATTAGGGGATGCAGACGAACAATTAAAATCAATTCTGCCTGGTTTAAGCGAAGCCTACAGCGAAGTAACTAGCGATCTCAGTCGTCTCAAATTACAAAATAAACTACTAACCTTCAGCGACTTAGAAATATATGCCCTGCAAGCCTTAACTCATACTCAAGTACAAAACTATTATCAACAACGATGGCAAGCATTTTTAGTTGATGAATTTCAAGATACCAACCCTACCCAAGCAGAGTTACTCGATACTCTAACTGCTAAAGCAGAATTAACCATCGTTGGCGATATCAAACAGTCGATCTATGGTTTTCGACGGGCAGATATTCGCGTCTTTCAACAATTTCGCGATCGCATTTTAAGTAATGGCGGGAAGGAAGTAATTCTTAGTACTAGTTTTCGCACCCATCAAACTTTAATCAACCGCTTCAATCAAATATTTACCCCGTTACTGGGAGACAACCATCAGGATCTAACTGCTTTTCGCAGGGCGACACCCATAGAAGGAGAAGCAGGAGAAAAATTTAATTATCTACAAGTGCTAACTGTCGGCGATCCTTTCCAACCAGAAGGAGAAGCAAAGCCACCCAAGCCCAATAAAGCCCAACGTCAAAGAGTAGAAGCCTATAATTTGGCAGACAGAATTAAACAAATGTTAAATAATAAAACTCCTGTCTTTGACAAACAAACCAAACAAACTCGCCCCATCCAACCCAAAGACATTGCGATCCTCACTCGTACTTGGCAACCCTTAGAAATATATAGCGCAGCAATATCAGCTATGGGTATTCCCGTCGCACCTGCGGGGGGAGGAAATCTGTTAGCTACTAGAGAAGCGAAAGATGCCAACATCTTGCTGCGTTTTTTGGCTAATCCCAGAGACGATATCGCCTTAGTAGCAGTATTGCGGAGTCCTTTTTTTGCTATCAGCGATCGCCTTTTATTCCAAATCCGACAAGCTTTCGAGCGACAAGATCGAGATACCGATAGTTGTTGGTGGGAAGAAATCCAGAAATCCTCATTACCCGAATTAGAATATCCTATTAAAGCATTAAATCAATTACTACGATTGCATAAATTTCATACGCCATCTCGAATCTTACAAATTTGCGATCGCCTAACGGGATATACCGCAGTTCTTGCCAATTTAGCTGGGGCAGAACGCAGACTAGCAGACTGGCAAGGCTTTCAAAGGTTGGTTAAAGATTTAGAACAGGGTAATTACGATCTATTTGCGGTGGTACGTCGTCTCAAACGTCTTGATGACGAAGAGGTAGCTATACCTCGCCCCGTACTGGCTATTAGTAATGCCGTTTCCCTAATGACTATCTATGCCTCCAAAGGGCTAGAGTGGGCTTTGGTTATCGTTGCCGATCTCAGTAAAGAACGTCCCAAATCCCATCCCCCAGTATATTTCGATCCTCAATTAGGGGTGGCAGTAAAAAGTAAAAACTCTGTGGGAGAAATACAAAAACCAGTACTCTATAGCTGGCTAGAATATTTACAAGATAAAAAAGAACGAGCCGAAGCATATAGGGTATTATACGTCGCTTTAACCAGAGCGAGGGATTACCTCTTTCTTAGTGCTGCCGAACCCTATAAAGGCGAATTAAACCGCTTACAACGAGGTTTGACTGCTGCCAATATACCCATTTTCACCATACCCTATACCGATGCCAAAGCCCTACCGCCGATTCTGCCCACTCCCCCCGTTGCGGAATACTTACCACCTCTACTACTAAACTCTGTCGGTTCGGGATTATCCCAACTCCCCGTCACTGCGTTAACTGACTATGCTAGATGTCCTCAAAGATTTAAACTACACCTACTTGACGGACATCCTGGTATTGGTGAAGGGCTAGCTTCGGGAATGCAAATCGGTACGTTAGTACACAAAGCCTTAGAAAATAATCTTACTCAAGCCAAACAATTGATCTCCTATGCAGAAGGAGAATGGAATCGAGAAATCTTTAATACGGCGATCGCTTTAGCCCATAAATTCTTCCAACTCCCCATGTACGAATATTTCCGCAATACAGCGATCGCCAAGGAACAACAGGTTAGCTTGCAACTAGGTAAAATAACTTTTAATGGTGTCATCGATCTGGTGGGAAACAATTGGATTTTAGATTACAAAAGCGATCGCACTATTCAACCAGAGGATCATCGCTTTCAACTCTGGGTATATGCCAAAGCATTACAAAATCCCAACGCACACATCGCTTATCTAAGACACGATCGCATTCATAGTTTTACCGAATCGGAACTAAATGCGATCGCACCAGAGGTGATAAGTTTGGCGGAAAATATCTATCGAGGCAATTATACCGCTACCCCCACAATGGAAAAATGCGCCGTATGTCCTTATCTAGCATGCTGCCACGACGCAATGATTTAATCATAACGACAGTGTATTTATTTAGAAACTAAGTTTTAAAGCATTGACAGGAACATCATCCCAAGAATCAACGGTGCGAAGACTAGCAACCCAACCGTTTTGCTTTTGTTGTTCGGTTAAATTATTCTGCCAATTGTGATGACAATCATTAGCTGCTTCTTCATTCATACAAGCAATGCAAGCATAGATTAAGCCTCCTGGATCGATTTGTTCGTTTACCCAAATAGTTAGTTGTGACATTTTTTTATTAATTTATTAATTTATTAATTTTTAGTGATGAGTCAATCGACTTCTAACTTGAATTTTACAAAATTTGCTGAAATTATTCCTGATAATCGCTCTCTATCTGCACGTCTAAAGTATCCTCATCAATATAAACAAAAAGAACATTGGGACGACAACACACCTGACAATCTTCGGTATAAGACTGTTGCATTCCCCCACTTATATCGACAAAAGTGCTGTTAGTTTCCCCGCAAAAAGCGCAGACGTATTCTGAGGTGGTTTGCATATTGATTAATTATTAATTGCTAAAGCTTCGTTTAAGTGTTTAATTAAGGTTTTCTGGGGTAATGCACCTTGTAAATGTTGCCAGGGAAGAATTCTAGATCCTGCCTCCCAGCGATCGCGAACGTAATAATCCAAGGTTGGCATCTGTCCTCGTAGTTGTTTGAAAGCTCGTTTGTAGCTTCCTACCGAGTCGCCAAATTCTCTAGTTAATTGCAGCAGTTTGCCCAAACGGCGATCGCCACGAGATATTAGAGCCTGTATTACCGACCAATTATAACTTTCGGGTCTAAAATCAATACCTTGTGGGCGGAGATTCTTTTCTAAATATTTTAATCTCTTTTTAGCTTCGGGATTAACACCATACCATTGAAAGGGGGTATGAGATTTCGGAACAAAAGTACTGCATCCCAAAGTTAAGCGCAATCCTGGCACAGCTTTTTTGATTGCCGACATCATAGTCACAGTTTCTTCGACATCACTCATTTCTTCCCCAGGAATGCCTACCATACCATAGAGTTTGAGAGCTTTTAGTCCCCCCGCTTTAGCATTAATTGCTGCTTGAATAATTTCTTCATTAGTCAATTTTTTGTTGACAATCTGTCGGACTTTTGACGAACCACTTTCTACGGCGATAGTAATCGAACGGGTATCGCGCTTTGCCAGGGTTGAGGCTAATTTTTTTGTTAAAGTATTAGTGCGTACCGAAGCAATGCTAAGACGCACATCTTCATATTCGGGTTGAGAGAGATAATCGAGAATGGCTTCAAATTCAGGGTGTTGGGTAACGGATGCACCGAGTAAACCCAAACGTCTGGTAACTTTTAAACCTTTTTTGATCGCGGGTATTAAAGAACTTTCTAAAGATGCGGTGCGAAAGGGCAAAGTCAGATAGCTAGCCAGACAGAAACGACACATTTCAGGACAACTGCGAACAACTTCCACCATATAAATGTTTTCCCAGGCTGCTTTTTCTGTAACTACCGTGGAAGCAGAAAGAGTATTACCCCGATAGGTTTGCTTGTGAACTTGGGGTGGGATCTCAGAATCTATAGGAGCGATCGCTTTTATTTCCCCATCGGGACTATGGTAAGTTACCTCATATAGACTGGGGATATAAACCCCTGGTACTTGGGCTAAATGACGCAATTTAGTCTGACGATCTGCGTTTCTTACTTGTTGATAGGCATCAATAAAACTATCTAACAAATCTTCTCCATCCCCCAGCAAAATTACATCAAAGAAATCTGCCAAAGGTTCGGGGTTAGCAGTCAAAACCGTGCCACCACCAAACACTAGAGGGTGATGTTCTTCTCGTTCGACACTATGGAGGGGAATATCCAAAGATTCGAGTAAATTGAAAATATTAATATAATCGAGTTCCCAAGATACCGAAAAACCCAAGAGTTCGGGGCTTTTGGGCAAAGGTTCGCTTAGATTGGTAAATAAACGACTGACATCAACATCAGAACGCATTGCTAACGTCGCCCAAACAACCTGGAAACCCAAACTAGTAATACCGATAGTATATTCATTGGGAAAAGCAAAAATTGCGGGGATGGCGTTATTTTCTGGAGTTGCAGGAGTAAATAATAAACGTTCTTGTTGAAATACAGACACAGATAATTAATTTTTTCTAGTAGAGCGATCGCTTTAAAAATAAGTACTTAATTGATTATCGATCGCTTTTGACTTATTTGTCATTTGTTAGTAGACAACAAAAAGCGATCGCTTTATATAAGGCGATCGCTTTTTTATTAAATGTTAAA
>NZ_JADWDC010000148.1 GCF_020640915.1 Waterburya agarophytonicola KI4
CGATCGCTCTTTTTTTTCCCTGATTATAACCTAAACTAGGTGCGTCTAAGCTTAGGAGTCGGTACTGGTGGTACTCTGACAGGTGCAGGTCGCTATCTCAAACAAAAAAAACCCTCTCTTAAAATTGTGGCGCTCGAACCAGTTAAAAGTGCGGTGTTAAGCGGTAAACCTTCGGGAATTCACGATCTTCAGGGAATAGGTGCTGGTTTTATTCCCGATGTGCTGCGGGTGGATTTAATTGATGAAATTATTCAGGTAACGGAAGAAAACGCTTATGAAATAGGCAGACGTTTAGCACGGGAAGAAGGGATTCTCAGTGGTATTTCCACTGGCGCAGTAGTCGCTGGAGCGATAGAAGTGGGGAGACGGCCGCAGTATCGCGATCGCCTAATTGTGGCAATTCAAGCCAGTGGTGGTGAAAGATATCTCAGTACGGCAATGTTTGAAATACCAGAATTAATCTCATTAGAAATGAGTTATTGAGGCTGGTATATAATACAACTATTTAGTAATATGGTTAGTAGGATAACTAAGATTGTAAATTAGCTATAGTCCAATTTTGTATTAAATTACTCGATTAAGCTTATGCCCAGTAAAGTAACTTCTAAACCTAAAGCCCAACCAGCCAGTCCCTCTAATGACTGTGGAATTGCCCAACTATCACCTGCTGCTCTAAGTTTGATGGCTAATTTTTTCAAAGTTTTGTCTGAAGTCAGTCGGCTACAAATTGTCTGTAGTTTAAAAACTGGAGCAAAAAACGTCAGCGAGATTGTGGAAGAAACGGGTTTGGGACAGGCTAACGTTTCTAAGCATTTGAATATGCTGACCAAAGCTGGCATCGTCGCCCGCGAACAGAAGGGAATTTGCGTCTACTATCAAATTGCCAATCCCTTCTTATTTGAGTTGTGCGATTTGGTGTGTGATGCCCTCACGGCTCAATTCCAGCAGCAAAATCAACAATTAGAGATGCTCAAAACCCTAGGTCAATAGTTAGTAGTCTTTTTTCCCAATTTAGATTAGTTAACAAGTACTGCTTTGCTCTTTTGTCTTGGCAAGAGAATTTTTGTCGCCGTTTTTTTGTAATAGTCGATTAATCGGTTTAAAGATATCTGCTTCAAACCATTCCCCTTTGAGCATCCGATGCCAATAGATCCAGGGTAAGGCGTAGGCTTTAGCTAGAAACATCGAGTAGCGTTCTTTGGCTGGATCGAGGGGAAAAGAAGGAGCGGGATTGCCCTCATAATCAAATTCTGCCATAATTGCCGAGTGATAGCCCGTAATCAACGGACAACAGGTATATCCGTCGTATTTTCCTCTAAGTTGCTGACCATTCATTTGAGTCAGCAAGTTCTGCACTACTACAGGAGTTTGTTTACGAGCAGCAGCAGCAGTTTTAGAGATTGGTAACGAGGAGGCATCCCCCAAACCGAATACATTGGGATAGCGATTGTGTTGCAGGGTATATTTATGGACATCAACCCAACCTTTATCATTGGCTAGAGGGCTTTGTTTGATGAAATCGGGTGCGCTCATCGGTGGAGTGACATGAATCATGTCGTAGTGGATGCTAACTTCTTCTACCCCGTTGTCAGTGGTGACATCAAAAATTGCTTCTTTAGTATCGGCTTTGATTTCTTTGAGATTATGACCGAATCTGGTACTAATTCCCCGCTTCTCAATTACTCCTTCTAAAGTCGCGTTGTATGCAGGGACACTAAACATTTTCCCACCCGCAGAGCAAAACATTACCTTAGTAAGCTTAGACGCACCTAGTTTAGGTTATAATCAGGGAAAAAAAAGAGCGAT
>NZ_JADWDC010000064.1:0-7838 GCF_020640915.1 Waterburya agarophytonicola KI4
CCGCAAGGGGGTAGTATGTCTATTACCCCTATTTAATGATTAGAGGGAATGTTGACGTTCGACGGTAAACTAAAGATCTAATAGATTAATTTAGAATTTCTCGTCTACTTTTTATAATTTTTATAATTTTTATAATTTATGAGCGCGACTACAACAATCTCCCTTAGCACCACATACGATGCGATAGTAATTGGTTCTGGTATTGGTGGTTTGGTAACAGCTACTCAATTAGCAGCTAAGGGAGCAAAAGTACTAGTTTTAGAACGTTATCTAATTCCTGGTGGTAGTGGCGGATATTTTGAGCGAGAAGGATATCGCTTTGATGTTGGTGCGTCGATGATCTTTGGCTTTGGCGACAAAGGAACAACCAACTTATTAACCCGCGCTTTGGATGCAGTAAATAAATCGATTGAAACTATTGCCGATCCAGTTCAAATTCACTATCATTTACCAGAGGATTTAGAACTCAAGGTTCATCGCGACTACGAAGAATTTTTACAAGAATTGATCGCTCTTTTCCCCCACGAAGAAAAGGGTATTCGCGGTTTTTATGGGGAATGTTGGGATGTGTTTAACTGTCTCAATTCGATGGAATTACTTTCTTTAGAAGAACCCCGCTATCTAATGCGGGTATTTTTTCAAAAGCCTTTTTCTTGTTTGGGTTTGGCGAAATATTTGCCCGTCAACGCAGGGGATGTTGCTCGTAAATATATTCAAGATCCTAAGTTGCTCAAGTTTATTGATATGGAGTGTTATTGTTGGTCGGTAGTTCCCGCCCTGAAAACTCCGATGATCAATGCGGGAATGGTATTTAGCGATCGCCATTATGGAGGAATCAACTATCCTAAAGGTGGAGTCGGACAAATCGCCCTAAAGCTAGCAGAGGGTTTAGTCGAAGCTGGTGGAGAGATCAAATATAAAGCCAGAGTTACCAACATCCTGATGGAGAATGGTAAGGCAGTAGGGGTTAAATTAGCCGACAATACTGAATATCGCGCTGAAAAAATTATTTCTAACGCCACTCGCTGGGATACCTTTGATAAACTTCTTCCTCCTCAATATACTCCCAAGAAAGAACAAAAATGGCGACAAAGATATCAAAAATCTCCTAGTTTTCTTAGTTTGCATTTGGGAGTGGATGCAAAAGTCTTACCAGAAGGAACGGAATGCCATCATATTCTTTTAGAAGACTGGAATAAAATGGAAGATGAGTCAGGAACGATCTTTGTTTCTATTCCTACTTTACTAGACCCTAGTTTAGCCCCAGAAGGTCATCACATCATCCATACCTTTACCCCTAGTTGGATTGAAGGTTGGCAAAATTTATCGCCCCAAGAATATCAAAGGAAAAAAGAAGTTGCTGCTAGCAAGCTAATTCATCGCCTGGAAGCTATTTTCCCTGGACTAGCTAACGCCTTAGATTATCAAGAAATTGGGACTCCTCGCACTCACCGTCGTTTTTTGGGTAGAGAAGATGGTACTTATGGTCCAATTCCCCGTCGTAAACTAGCTGGCTTGTTGGGAATGCCTTTTAATCGCACCAAAATTCCTGGTTTATATTGTGTCGGCGATAGTACTTTCCCTGGTCAAGGTTTGAATGCAGTAGCATTTTCAGGAATGAGTTGCGGACATCGAGTAGCAGTCGATTTGGGCTTATGAATCATGGATGAATGAAGCGGAAACTGAGCTACAGCGTGGGGAATAGCTACCCGTAGGTAAAAATATTAATGGTAGTTGAAATTAACAGTGACAACATGGAACATTTAAGTTTAGGATAATTTTAGTCTACCGATTCTAAGAGAAAGCAAATTAATAATTTTTCATTGTTTGCTATTGATTTGATTTGATTTGATAACCAATCGCCCAAGACATCTAGAGAGTTGGAATTAATGATCTCTGCCACAGTTGAAACACCTAATCTCGATTTATTTCAAGTTAACCAACAATTAGAAAATGCCGAAGCATCATCCGTCGTTGAATGGAGTGCTGAAACTTTTAGTAATGGCTTGATTATGAGTACTAGCTTTGGCATTCAAGCTGCGGTAATGTTACATTTGGTGACGCGAATCATGCCGAATATCCCAGTGATTTGGGTAGACACGGGTTATTTACCTGTAGAAACTTATAAATTTGCCGAACAACTGACTCAAAGACTAGAATTAAACCTCAAAGTTTATCAGTCTCCTATTTCTCCCGCGCGCATGGAAGCTACACACGGTAAACTTTGGGAACAAAATGATGTTGCTGCTTTTGATCTTTACGATCGCATTCGTAAAGTAGAGCCAATGCAGAGAGCATTACAAGAGCTGAATGCTATTGCATGGTTGGCTGGATTGCGTAAAAATCAAACAGAGCATCGCCAGGGTTTAACTAGAGTAGAACAACAAGATGGTCTTTACAAGATATATCCTATTTTGGATTGGAACGCGCGGGATATCTATCGGTATTTAACCTCTCACGATCTTCCCTACCATCCTTATTTCGATCGGGGTTATGTTTCTGTTGGCGACTGGCATTCTAGTCGACCCGTTTCTGCTGATGACGATAACGAAAGAGATACTCGTTTTCGTGGTTTAAAGCAGGAGTGTGGATTGCATTTACCCCAAACTGCGGGAGAAGCACAAAGCCTCGATTCTAGCAGTTTGTAACAAAGTCTTGCGGTAATAGAATTACTGGCAAATCAACATTTTGTTAACTGTTGAGGATTTTGCTCTGATAGATGTGTGAAAATTACTAGTAATCATATAACTAAGTTAAAACTTCATTACACTGCGATCGCTTTATGAATGAGAATTTACCAATAATATATATCTCTGCTTTACTAGCAATATTAGTCTTTGCCTTAATTTACATTCTCAAAGAGGTCATTAAAACTCGCAAGCAAGAGAGTACTTTTTCTCGTCTTCAAGATAAACTCAAACAGGAAAAAGGCACAGCTGAAGAATATTATGAATTGGGTAGTCTTTATTTAGATAAAAAATTGTTCGTACAATCGATTAGCCTTTTAAATAAAGCTTTGAAGGTAGACAAGAAACTACCCGAGCAAAACCAAGCTTTGATTCATAATGCCATGGGTTATGCTTATTATGCTCAAGAGCAATATGAGATCGCCATTAAACAATATAAAGAAGCTCTCAAGCTATATCCTGAATACGTAGTTGCCCTCAATAATTTGGGTAATGTCTACGAAAAGAAGCAAATGATTGTTAAAGCTGTCGAAACCTACAAACAGGTTTTGGAACTCGATCCTGACAACAACACTGCCAAACTTCGCGTCAAATCTTTAGAGAAACGATTGGTAACAAGTAAATAGTAAATATTAACCACAAAATATTAACCACAAAATATTAACTACAAATTACGGCGTTGGTGAATCAAGGTATGAAAATTAGATTCAATTGCTTGATTCACATTTCTTAAAAACTAAGAGCTAAAAGCTACGAACCGAAACATTTTATACGTCATACATTAAATCACCAACGCCCAAATTACTAATTCACCCATCGCATTCACAACAACGAACGCAAATCCGAAACACGGCAATCACGGTCAAAATTTCTGCACCAATTAGAAACATCTGAGGGGTGAGACACAATCCCCAGATCAACAAAATTGCACCGATAATTGCTGCGGAGAGTCGAACAACTTCTTCTGTAGTTCTCAATCCCCAGGCGATCGCTCCCAAACCAAGTCCGATAAATAAGGCAAAACTCATGATGTGTAGTCGAATATTCTGACTAAAGTATTACTTCTATTAGCTAGATCGGCTGGCTTGACCGCAATGCGATCGCTCCCTACTCTGGCTATTTCCATATCTTGCACTAAAGACAAAAATTCATCCACGGATGTCAGATCGCAATTCTCTTTACTACTAGCACTAGTGCGATAGTGTGTCGGAATAATCATTTTGGGATGAAGAACTTTAACTACCTGTTTTGCTTCAGTCGGATTATAAGCTTTCATGCCACCTCCAACAGGGAGAAACACTATATCCGATCCACTTAATAAAATTTTGTCCTCAGTAGCTAGAGATGCAGCAGCCCCACCTAGATGGAGCAAATCGACTCCTCCCTGAGTCCATCGCCAAGCAACATTTGTGCCAAACCGCTTACCTCCTTCTCGGTCGTGGGGCAAAGAAAAGCCTTTAAATTTTATTCCTTCAACTTGATGAGACCCTTTTTCGGTAAATATTTGGGGATTTCCTGGTACTGCATCAATTGCACCTTCATCTAGCAGAAAACTACTGATCAGTACCACGTCAGGTTGTACGTCAGGCAAAGTATAGCCAGCAGTGCAACCCGCAGATTGATAAGGATTGACCAAAACTGTCAGACCGCTACCTTTAAACAAAAAACAAGTATGTCCTAGATACTGAATGGTAACTGATTGAGTAGCATCTTCAGCAAAAGAAGGTTGATGGGGAACTAAATTTGTCGCGATCGCTGTTGCCAAACTTATTCCACCATAACGGATCAATTGTCGCCGTTTCATATAATTATTTACTAGTTAAAGACTGCAAAAAATTGCGTAATAATGACTTTCCATTATCCGTCAGAATGCTTTCGGGGTGAAACTGTACTCCTTGTACGTGAGGATAATCTCGATGGCGAACTCCCATAATTGTGCCATCTTCTACCCAAGCTGTTATTTCTAGAGTATCGGGAATCGAGGCGCGATCGATAACCAAACTATGATATCGGGTAGCTGCAAAAGGCGACTCTAATCCCTCAAAAACTCCTATATTTTGATGATAAATGGGAGAAGTTTTACCGTGCATCAAAACTGGGGCAGAGATTACCTGACCGCCAAAAACCTGACCGATACTTTGATGACCGAGACAGACACCCAAAATCGGAATTTGAGAGCCTAATTTTTCGATTAACTGTAAAGAAATCCCCGCATCTTCTGGACGACCAGGACCGGGAGAAATTAAAATGCCATCAGGTTTGAGGCGATTTATAGTATCAATATCAATAGCATCATTACGATAAACCCTAATGTCTTCTGCTACGGGGAATTGTTGACCCAACTCTCCCAAATACTGCACTAAATTATATGTAAAACTATCGTAGTTATCTATAACGATAATCAAGTCCAATCTCCACTACAACACAACCATGATGCGCTGCAACAAAGGAGGAAGCAAAATACAAGCTGCTACCACTACTGCTGCCATCGCACTAATTAAGACTGCACCAGCAGCACAGTCCTTAGCTATTTTAGCTAGCTCGTGGTAAGTTTGCTTGACTGTTAGGTCGACAACTGCTTCGATCGCGGTATTGAGAAGCTCTAGAACCATAACAATAGCGCAGGTCATGACAATTACTGACATTTCCATTGCTCTAATTTCTAAAAAAGTACCCAAGCTAACAGCAAAGATCCCAATAAATGTATGAATGCGAAAATTTCTTTGGGTAAGAAAAGCATAGCGGACTCCAGCCCAAGCATATTTGAAGCTCAAAAATAAATTGGGTGCTACCTGCCAAGCTAAATTACGGATGATTTTTTTGTTAGAAGTATTAGATTCTGTAGACGTGGAGACAATAGTAGAAGATTTCATATTTATATCTAATAAAGACAGTGGCGGATTCTCTTTTTGATTTACTTTCACCGTTTTTTAACAAGCAACTGCGATCCGTACATGTACTTAATTTATAAACTAATAATAACTCAACAATACAAAAAGAATATGTTCAGATGCAACAGTACAAAGATTGATATTTACTCAGTAATTTGGCTAAATTTCTAATAATTGAATCAATTGAGATTGTCGTTCGAGCATTTGCTTTAAACTCACTTCATCGGGATGATCCCAACCTAGTAGGTGTAGCAGTCCATGACTACTCAACCAAGCCAACTCCATTACTAAAGAGTGATTTTGAGATATTGCTTGTCTGTTAGCCGTGTCGAGGGAAATAATAATATCGCCTAAATAAAGTGGTTCGGCTATTTCTTCAGGAATTATGATATCTGCTTCTGTTGCTGCAAAAGCTAATACATCAGTTGGCTTGTCTATCGAACGATACTGACAATTAAGGGCTTGTACATCGCGATCGCTAGTAAGCCTCAAGCTCACTTCGCAATCTTGAGAGAGGTTAGTTTCGGGACTTAAAGACTCCATCCAGATCTGTAGCCAATTTGTCCAAGGAATAGCATTAATGCTCTGTAAACTATTTGGCTCTAAATTTCCTTGATAAAGGTTTTCTAGATATATGACAACATTACAAGATTGTGTAGCAATTAAATCCATGTATATATTTACTTATGGTTTTGTTAAATAAGCTAGACCAACCAAAAGCCCTACTAGACCTGCTGTGGTCAAGAAAAAGTGCCAAAGAGATTGTTTTCCTTTGCGAACCATGTTCCGCATCGCCAATTTAACATAGCTATCTTGGATTTTTGGGTTGGTAGGGGGATTTTCTGCGGTAACAGTTTCCTTTGTGTCGACTTCGGAGATTGGTTTTGGAGCAGAATTAGTCATTATTTAAAGAAATATACTTTATACTTTATCTAAATTTTTTATCTGAATTTTAAATTTGTTAAATTTGTACCTTTATGTAACTTTTATTTAATCATAAAGCCTGAATGCAAAAAAAACATATAATCCCACTACACAAAGGTACGGTAAGGTTATCTATGCCAAGTTGAGAAAAACCTTCGAGAATTGTGGCAATTACCGCCACAATCGAGGAAATCAGCAGTATTTGCCAGCTAAGACCCTCAACAAACAATAAAATCAATTCAGTGACGATAAAACTAGCTCCCATCATTGCCAATGAGCCTTCCCAGCTTTTGGAGATCGTCCCGATTTGATAAAGATGTTTGCCAAAGCGTTGACCGATAATAGCTGCCATGCCATCTCCCCATGCCATTATCAGTATACCGATCGCTGCGTATTGGGGTGTATCTTGCCAAAAACAAGCGGTTAATACTGCCATGCTGATGGCATAGAACAATGTACCAAAGCTTTTGCGACCGACGCTCTCAATGCTGGGTAAAATAGGAATTATGTAAGATACAATGGCGATCGCTGCTGCAATTATCGCTGCACTAACAATTACTTGGGTTGAAATATTAAACCACCAAGCCAGAAGAATTACATTTCCGCTACCAATGTGTACTACTTTGCGCGTTAATTCTGGATCGTTGGGGAGTAGGCGACTTAAAAAATCGGCGATCGCCACTAAAATTCCTAAATAAACGAAAACAGCACCCAATGGATAGGCAAAGTTGAAAATAGGATGATCTCCAAGAAGTAAAAGCATTAAAAATTAAACTTATAGATTCATTTATATTTAATCTATTTATTATTGTCTTCCAATTAAACTTCTCAAGTTATAAAATCTATGAAAACCTTAATACTCTGGCTAATTCAAGGCTATCGCCGTTTTATTTCCCCTTTGTTTCCTCCTAGTTGCCGTTTTCAACCTACTTGTTCGAGCTATGCCATTGAAGCGATCGCAACTTATGGAACTATCAAAGGTAGTTGGTTGGCAGTAAGTCGTATTCTGCGCTGTCATCCTTTTCACCCAGGAGGTTACGATCCCGTACCGCCTCGGAGTAAATCTTCCAAACTAGATGGATGACTGCCACGAGCATATATCGGAACTTTTTCACCTATTTTTGTAGTCTAAGTCGATAAAATAAGCAAAATAATTTATGAATAAAATTAATCAAGCGATCGCCTTTTCCCTTACTTCTCTGACTGCTGTTGGGGCAATTTTGAGTCTTAGCGATCTCCCAGCTTCCGCCCAAGAACAGTACTATTATATTCAAGCTAGACATAGCGGACAATGTTTGAACGTTTTCAATTCTGGACAAGAGAATGGCGATACGAT
>NZ_JADWDC010000064.1:7938-24557 GCF_020640915.1 Waterburya agarophytonicola KI4
AATGTAGTTCAGGGTAGCGGATGCAATACCCCCAATTTTCAATGGTCTCTCATTCGAGCCGAACGTGGATATTATTATCTGAGAGCCAGACATAGCGGACAATGTTTGAATGTTTTCAATTCTGGACAAGAGAATGGCGATAATGTAGTTCAGGGTAGCGGATGCAATACCCCCAATTTTCAATGGTCTCTCATTCCCACAAGAGGTAAATATAATTATCTTGAAGTCCGACATAGCGGACAGTGTTTGAATGTTTTCAATTCTGGACAAGAGAATGGTGCTAATGTGGTTCAGGGTAATGAATGCAATTCTCCTAACTTTGAGTGGTTGTTAGTTCCAGCGAGAAATTTTAGACCGAGCAATTCCCCTTATAATTATAATCGCCATCAGCGACACTAAAATAGCCAGTTTACTCTATTTCCATCTGATCGAATCAAGGTTATAAAAGCAATGGGAAAGAATAAATAGGCAATAGAGAATTTTCATGTTTGGCTGGATTAGACTTGTGCCTTATCTCAATTGGATAACGGTGCAACAAACTGTTGCTTGTGTCATTCAAAAACGGCTAACTGGTTTGGCTGCGGAAATGGCTTTTCATGGGATGTTGGGTTTATTTCCTGCCATCATTGCTGTTTTGACTGCAATTAGTTTATTCGAGCAATCTGTAGAATCTACTTTTGTTAGTCTTGCAGTTCATTTTGTTGATATCGTACCGATACAAATTTGGACTCTACTATTAGAATTTATTGAGAATATCAAATCCACCGAAGGAAAAAGCTGGTTTTCTTTGAGTTCGATCGCTGCTATTTGGATTATTTCTGGAGTATTGAGCGCGGCCATGAATGCTTTAGATCAAATTCATGAGGTTGACTTAGAAGATCGACGCTCTTATGTGCGAACAAAAACAATCGCCATTTCTTTGACAGTTTTGACCCTAATTTTTTTGATTATTGCTTGTTTTTTGCTGTGGGTAGGAGATTTTTTACTTCATATGGCACTCCAGCAAAGTTGGAATGCGCTGTTATTATCTACTTGGAAAGCTTTTAGCATTATTGTTACGATCGCGATCGCCACTACTAGTGCGGGGATAATTTATCAGTTTCAAGTGAGTTTGAAAAGAAAAAGCGATCGAGAATTCAAATCTACCGTCACCACCATTACTATTATTGTGGCCATGGTGGCTATTCAACTAGTATATGCTTGTTTTTTGATGGTGCGGAACTTAATTGTCGATTCCCATGTGGAAATAGCGTTAAGTGAATTATTGCTGGACTTATGGCGATTTTTAGGGTTTCCCATTGCCTTGGGTATAATTGCGATCGCTTTTAGCTTGATTTATCGTTACGGATCGAGCGATCGCACCAAGAATATACCGACTTTTCCAGGGGCAATTTTAGCAGCTGTTTCTTGGGCAATTGTATCTTTAATCTTTCGTTTTTATGTTTCCCATATTGGTATTTATAGCAAAATTTATGGCGCGGTAGGAACGGCTATTATTTTGATGCTGTGGTTATATTTAAGTTCTTTAGTGATGTTGATTGGAGAACAATTGAATGTAATTATTGGCAAAGCAATGAATAATTAAAAATAATTAAAAATAATTTTTACTATTTTTACCTAATCACCTATAACTCTTCTATTTCCATTTGTCTTCTAAGAGGAATTTGCATGGGTTTTGGTTCGGCTTGAGGCAATTCTATAAGCTCTTTCTCTTTCTGTTTGACTTCTTTAGGCAACAAGACGGGTAAAGGATCTTGCTCCTCTTCCATCCAATAGCTAGCAACAGGTAGAGTGTGTTCCAAATCTTCCAATAATCGAGGAATTACCATAACTGCGTGTAGTTCGCCAATACGTTCGGCTTCTTGCATTCCCGCATCAATAGCCATGGCTACATTAGCGATCGATCCGCGAATTATAGCGGTACATAAACCATCGCCAATTTTTTCGTAAGAAGCTAGCTGCACGTCGGCAGATTTTAACATCGCATCCGCACCACCTACCATTGCGGGGAAACCTCTTGTCTCCAACAAACCAATGGAGCGATTACTTAGACGACTGTAACCCCTTCTTTTTTGGGTCAATTCCATTAAATGACTGCCAATGGGAAAAATAGCCTCCAAATTGGGCATAGGACGGGCAATTACGAGCTTAGACACAAGCTGTCCGAACTTATCAGCGGTTTTTGCTCCTTCTTCTACTGCTAGCCGAACATCAGCAATGTTCCCTCTAATTACAGCAGTACAGTGTCCGCTACCAATTTTTTCATAGCCTACCATCGTGACTTCCGCTGACTTGAGCATCATATCCGCCGTACCAACAATTGCAGGAAAACTTGTGGTAGAAACCAAACCTAGCGCGCTATCTTTGAAGGGATGTTCGCTATAGTTTGATGACTGTCTACTGACTCGGTTTAGCGGTGTCCTTCTGCGTTCTAAATTAGACATTCAGTATTTCTTTCCTTTACAAGGGTGTCACGATTAGTAACTATCTATCTTTCTGTATTGAATACAGTTAGAAAAATGAATTATGGTATCAGTTATAGTTTAGCCGATCGCGCTAGTAACAAATTCGATTTTGGTAGTCAAATGTATGATATTTAATATTAAACAAATTTATCGTAACTAAATTAATTTATCCCCTCCTAAAAGTTAAGCAATACAAAAACTAAACAAGGTTCAAAACGATGTTAGACTTAGCCAAAATAGCGGGACAAATCCCTGGTATCAGCCAACATATGCAACGGGAAGCGATCGCTTCTCAACAAAGATTTGAACTAGCCCAGAGATTACAACAGCAAGCAGCCGATCGACAAGGGCAACTAGTACAGACTCAAGCGGACTTTCGCGATCGCGCTATTTTTGCTGCTGCTACTCCCATCGAACCTTTAGATGAGTGTTTTGACATTCAAACCGCGCCTTATAGTCACAGTGTTTTTGCGACAGATGGTTCGCAAATTTCTCCTTCCCATCACGAAATTGCTTACTGTTATTTAATTAATATCGGTCAAATAATGCTCCACTACGGGCAGAGTTTGCACCCGTTGTTAGATAGCGTACCAGAAGTATTTTATAAAAAGGAAGATTTATATATTTCAAAACAGTGGGGTATTCGTTTGGAAGAATGGATGGGACATCGCCGAACGGTATCCGAAGCAGAAACTCTCGCTGAAATGGCTTGTAATTGGGTATTACCCCCAGGAGAACATTATGATATTCCTAATTTAGCTTTAGTTGATGGTTCTTTAATATATTGGTTTTTGGATAGTTTACCCAACGAAGCGAGAGATAAAATATTACCGCCGATCTTGGCTTCTTGTGAAAGACTCAGAGAAACTAAAATTCCCATGATGGGATATGTTAGTGCATCTCGCAGTACGGAAGGTTTAAACTTTTTGAGGTTGCAAGCTTGCGAATATGAACATCCCAATTGTGTCGTCAATTGTGGCGACTTAACTGAAAAATATCCCTGTCAAAAAATTGATTCCCTCCGCGACTCTACCTTTTGGGCGGGACAACTACAACCAGGACAGAGAAGCCCTCTATATCGCAGTAATTTGCGAATTCTAGAGCTTTATGAGGAAGCTCAAAGGGTTTACTTCTGCTATGTTAACGTAGGTACGGAAATAGCCCGTGTAGAGATGCCCCAGTGGGTAGTTGACGATCGCACCCTCTTGGAACAATCTTTAAGTATTGTTTTAGCTCAGGTACACAAAGGTTATGGCTATCCCGTTGCTTTAGCAGAAGCCCACAACCAAGCAGTAGTTAGAGGAGGCGATCGTGTACGTTTTTTTACCCTGCTAGAACAGCAATTAATCAAAGCTGGTATCCGCAATGTCGGAACATCTTATAAAGAAGCCCGCAAACGAGGGAGTATTGCTTGATTTTTCTTAAGAAATTAAATTGTTTTACGATAAACGCGGTAGATAGCGCGGACTCCATCTAAAATTGAATAAGGTAAGGGTAATGGATGCCAAGACAGCAAAGGTTGATAGATCCAGTAATAAGCCTTGTTTAAATCTTTCCAAGCCCAACAGGGAGAGGAATCTAAAAAGTCGGAAATATCAACTACTAAACCTTTCCCTTCAGCAGACATCATCACATTGCGCCCATGAACGTCGTGGGGAGTTAAACCCCTGGATTTGGCATATTCTAAAGCTGAGTTAATTTCTTGAATGACTTGTCGGGGAATTTTTATTCCTTGGTGGAGGCAGTCATAAAGAGTAACACCGTGCAGCCGTTTTAAAATTAACCAGTTGTCTGCTGCCTGAAAACATTGAGAAAAAGAGTCGTGATAACCAAGTTGTTTGTATACTGCCACTTCTTCAGCCCAACCCGATCGCCCCGACGCATAAATTTTGACTACAATGTCTGGATATTCGGCATGGATAAAGACAGCAGCATAGTTACCCGTACCTAATAATTGCCAAGATTGAGGAATATGAGAAACTATGACAGGATTGTGGGGCTGAATACTTTTGATTTTGACTGTATTAGCCAATTCTCGAACAATATATAGGGATGGTAATAAAAAGCGATCGCGATCGCGTTGTTGAGAAATCATAAATTAACTCGGGAAAATTCAAACAATAAACAATCTGAGCTTCATAAAACCATCTTAGATAATTTGACAATCGCTTAAATTAAAACTATAAATATTTGATTTTTAGTTACTTCAATTTTTCCAAAATACACTCTATCAATCGGATTTAATCTTATGTCTCAACCAGCCATTTATATTGCAGTAACCAGTCACGGTTTTGGTCATGCAGTACGTGCGGCAACGGTAGCCGAAAAGTTGCGTCAATTATGTCCCGATCTGACTTTGATTTTTGTCACTGTTGCCCCCCAATGGCTTTTAAAATCTTATGTGAAAAAAGATTTTATTTATCGTCAGCGAATTTTTGATGTGGGCGTAATTCAAAGCGATAGTTTGACAATGGATAAAGCAGCAACTTTGAGTAAAATGCAGCATATTATTGCCGAGTCGGATAATATTATTGCCGAAGAAGCTCAATTTATTCGCGATAATAACGTTCAACTAATTTTAGGGGATATTCCTGCCTTAGCTGCTCCTATCGCTCGTGCTGCAGGTATCCCTTGCTGGATGATGAGTAATTTTGGCTGGGACTTTATTTATCGCCAATGGGGAGAAGATTTTGCCGAAGTAGTAAGCTGGATCGAAAACTATTACGGTCAAAGCGATCGCTTGTTTCGTCTACCTCTATCCGAACCTATGGGTGCATTTCCCAATATTACTAATGTGGGATTAACAGGCTGTAAGCCTTGCCACGAGCAATTAAAAGCGAGATTTGATTTAACTGCACCTCAAGAGAAAACTATTTTGCTAACCTTTGGTGGCTTAGGGTTGCAAGAGACACCATATCATAATCTAGAGTATTTTCCCGATTGGCAATTCATTACCTTCGATCGCAATGCCCCAGATTTGCCTAATTTAGTTAAAGTACAAGATAATAGTTTGCGTCCTTTGGATTTTATGCCAATATGCGATCGTGTATTTTCTAAACCAGGATATAGTACTTTTTCTGAAGCAATATATTGCGACTTGCCCATTGTTACCCTGACTCGTCAAGGTTTTGCCGAAGCAGAAGTCTTGCTCAATGGTATTCAAGACTATTCCCGACATCAAATCGTCTCGACTGAGGAATTTTTTACAGGAAATTGGGACTTTTTACGCCAAGCTTTAACTCCTCCGCGCCAAGCAGATAAATTGGCGAAAGATGGAGTAAATACTATTGCCCAAGAGATTTCTAATCTGTTTGAGGTTAGTTAGTTTTCTTGGCATTTATTAACATAAAGCGAGCGGCTCAGTGAAATGCTCTATACTTAAAACACTTATTAATTTTAACTGGAAAAATCATGAAAAAGCCTCCAGAAAATACTATTGATATCGATCCAGGAACGTTATTACTCATTGTATCCGCAATGATTTTGTTGCCCTTGTTATTAACAGGTTTTATTTCTCAATGATCGATAATTAATCTCGATCGAGACTCTTTTTTTAACAGCTACTTTTCTAACAACATTTGTTTTTTGAGTAATTTATGAAAACTGTCTTTGATGGGAAGAGATGATTGTGCGCCATTTTTGGTAACTGCCAAAGCACCACCTACCGCACCCCACTGCAAAGCTTCCTTGAGAGATTTACCCGATGCCAAACCAGCAGCTAACGCCCCATTAAAAGCATCTCCTGCTGCTACGCTGTCTACTACCGAAACTGGAATTGGTTTTACCCAGAGGCTTTCTGTTGAGTTGCTATATAAAGCACCTTGCGCCCCTAAGGTTATAACTACGTTTTGAATGCCCATCTGATGTAAAAAAGATGCTGCTTGTCTGGCGGTAGTCACACCATCTACAGTGAACCCGACAATTTGACTGGCTTCTATTTCATTGGGAGTAATTAAGTCTATTAAGCTATATAATTCCTCTGGTAAATTGGGAACTACTGGAGCGGGGTCGAGGATTATGAAGCAATCATTAGCTCTTGCAGCTCTAGCTGCATTTAAAACCGTAGCAATGGGAATACCTAACTCTAAAAGCACAATTTCGGCTTGAGGCAATAATATTTTAAACTGCTCTAATTCTTTTTCTCTGACTAAATTATTTGCTCCCGCAGCACAAGCAATTGTATTATCACCCCTCTCATCGACAACAATAGAAGCAATACCAGAATAACTACCAGGGTTGACGGTAATACCGCTGGTGTCTACTCCCGCAGTTTGCAAGCTTTTGATTAGAGTTTCACCAAAGCTATCTTCGCCAACTTGACCCACTAAACTTACTGAAATACCTAATTTAGCGATCGCAACTGCCTGATTTGCTGCCTTTCCTCCCGCAGCAGAAAAGAAACGATTTCCGACTACTGTTTCTCCTTTTACGGGCAAACGAGAGACTTCTACCACTATATCTAAGTTAATACTGCCAAAGACAACTACTGTCATTGTTTTTTATATTATGAATCTGGAGATGCTTATTGATTATAAGGCTTACTCTGTAACTCAGGACAAACCTAAGAACATTTAATTCTCGCTAAAATTTTGATATGGTGCATCAAAATAAGTTATCCGTTGACTTAATTATATTCATTCCTGCTTCGGCAAATTTTTGAAATGCAGCATCAGCTTGAGGCGTGAAGTCAACTATTTCTGGTATAACAACAGGTGACATACAATCTTCTAAAAGATAGATTTTTTTTGCTAAATTAGAGTCAATGTTTTTAATTTCTGTTAACAAGTTGTCTACCGTCCAAGCTACACAATGGCTCTTGGCTTGTCCTGTAATTATTAAGCTATCAAAGTCTAATAGCTTGTTGATTAAATTACTATTTTTACTAGCAATAGATTTGTTGTCGAAACTATCTGTAACTTCTGGACTTAATACAGAATAGTTTTCTGTTAATGGATTGCTACCTTTCAATTCAAAACTAGTTTGACTCTTTCTGGCAATGCTATGAAAAAATACCGCTTCTTCTATGGCAGAAACTAAAGCATGACCGATACCACCCAGCATAGAATGATAAGACCAAATAGTTAAAGGGTATTTTCCCTCTTCACTTAGTTTTTTGACATAATATAGAGCGTGGCGTTTTAATTTATGGCGATCGCCTTTCATTAAACTAGCTGCAAGTTCTGAATTAACTTGCCAAATTTCTTGCTGGACATCTTCATAACTAATCATTGTTCCAGGTGCGGGGTGTTCTCCTACTTTATTAATCCAAAAGATAGGATGAAAGATTTGCATTGCTGTATGACTATCCATCGTGGGAATAATTTCTGTAATATTTCCTAAATTTTGATAGATAAACTCGCACAATCTAACATTATCTTCAATAGCACCATTAACAAATAATTCAAAGTCAGGAATACAAAAAGTATTCTGCACATCTATCAGCAATAAACCCACTTGTTTTCTATCTTTTGAGGAAGGCTGTATATTATTTTCTTTTGCCCACGCTTCTGCTTCTTTTGCCCTTTCTTGATAAGGTACGCGATAGACTTCTTTTGCTTTATTTGAATTAAAAAATGATGGAATAGATAATTTGTCGGTATTATTCAAAATCATGTTACTAAAATAATTATTAATGATTGCTTCGATCGTTGGCTGATCGGCTTTATTTCTTAGTGTATTTTTTACACTTTATAGATCTACAGGTTAGTGTTTTAATTAAACAATGTCAAGTTAAAATTACTTATACTAAATCCTTGCTTCTGTACCGACAAGATATTCTCTGTTTCTAATTACTGCTTGCTAAAGATCGCAAATGTCTTATACCTATAAATATCCCAAACCTTCGGTAACAGTAGACTGTGTAGTCTTTGGTTTGGATGATGCTCAAAAACTAAAAGTATTACTGATACAACGAGGAATTGCGCCTTATCAAAATAAATGGGCTTTACCAGGGGGATTTATCGGACTAGATGAATCGATCGCAACAGCAGCAGCCAGAGAGTTAAAAGAGGAGACGGGAATCGATAAAGTGTTTCTCGAACAACTGTATACTTTTGGCGAAGTAGATCGAGATCCGCGCGATCGCATTATTACCGTTGCTTATTATGCCTTGATTAATATTGGGGAATATGTTGTTAAAGCTCGAACCGATGCTAAAAATGCAAAATGGTTTTCTGTAGAGGAATTACCCCCATTAGCTTTTGACCATGATCGCATTTTTAGTGTAGCCAAAGAGAGATTAAAAGGAAAACTGCGCTATCAACCAATTGGGTTTGAACTATTACCCAGCAAATTCACTTTAACTCAATTACAAAGACTGTACGAGACAGTATTAGAACAAAAACTAGATAAACGAAATTTCCGCAGCAAAATATTAAAAATGAAACTCTTGGTCGATTTAGAAGAGATGCAAGCAGGAGTTTCCCATCGTCCAGCTAAATTATACCAGTTTGACAAAAAAAGATATCAAGAATTAGAGCAAAAAGAATTTAATTTTGAGATTTAATTGGGAAATTTAATTGGGAAATCCAACTACAATAATATCATCTTCCCAAATCGTGTAACCCATTAATAACCTTGGCGCATTGCCCCGTTACAGCCTGTAGATCGGCTTTCTTACTCGATGGAGGGGGTGGGATCACATCGCCAATTCTAACTGTGATGGGGACGGGTTTTAAGAAAGGAAAACCTTTGCTGATCGCCTTTTCTGTACCCCAAAGACTAATCGGCAACAAGGATACTTGAGTCTGAGCAGCAATCCAAGCTGCACCCAACTTAGGATCGCTAATTTTACCATCAGTAGAACGAGTGCCTTGTAAAAAAATCGCAGCGATCCAGCCCGATTCGATCGCGTTAGTAGCTGCACGGAGGGCAGAGCGATCGCTTATACTGCGTTTGACGGGATATGCCCCATAAAGTTGAATTGCTTGTTTCAACACGGGAGTTTTAAACAGCTCCTCTTTCGCCATAAAAGCTACTGGGCGACGAACGCAATTAGAAAGAAGTGGCGGATCGAAATAACTTGCATGGTTACTAACAGCAATTAAACCCCCTGATTGGGGGACTTTTTCCGCCCCGTAAATCTTAATCCGAAAATAAGTATGTAAAACAGGACTAACTACCGACCATTTTAATAAGTGATAGGATACCCAATTAGCCAATGGTTCTCGATTTTTCCCTTCCACAAACTTATCTCAATTAAACTCTTCAATCTTTAACTATACGGGAATAGAACCCATGCAAGATAAATTCATTCCCCTACCGCTTCTGATGCTTTACTTTTCTCGATCGCTTTTGCCATTTCATCGCCAATTTGATCTTTATATTCAGCAGGTGCTGCAACATAAGCTTTTTCAAGAATAGATTGAGCTGCGGTGAAGTCTCCTTTTTTTTCTAACACCAAACCTTTCGCCAAAATAGGACGGAAATCATCTTCATTATCTTTAGCTAATTCGTCATAAAGAGCGATCGCTTCTCCATAACGTTCGCGATCAGTATAAAGCTCTCCCAGCAAGAATTGTACTGCATCTTTACGGATAGATGAGGCGGTGGGGCTATCTGCTTTATCTGCCAGGGCAATAGTTTTTTTCAATAAAGCGATCGCTCTTTCTGGTAAATCTTGAATCAGATATAAACTAGTAATACCGCCCAAAGCATAAATATCCCCAGGATGAGTTGCCAGAACTTGATTATAGGCTGCTGCTGCTCCTTCATAATCCTTGATTTGTTCTTTGGCTTGAGCCAACAAGTTAGTATATTCAGTTTGTTCTGGGTTAAGTTTTGCTAACTTTTCCAATGGTGCGATCGCGCCTTCGATATCTTTTTGCTGTAGTCTAATTTTCAACAAACCATTCAAAGCGGTGGAGTTATCTGGCTCTCTTGCCAAAACCTTTTGATAGCCAGACGCTTCTGCCTCTAGTTTAGCCAATTCTTGTTGAGATAAAACAATAACTTCACTATCTGGACTCTTGGCAAACTGTCTTCCTTCTACTACACTCCCCACTAGAGGAAGTGCCGAAACAGTTATTAAAGAAAATAACATTACCCCTAAAACCAGATAAATCCAACTACTATGTTTTTTTTGCATGTCATTACCACTCCTATTACGATCGGGCGATTTACTTAACTTATTTATTAAGAGCATTACGCGGAGACTATAGTATGGTCTATCCTAGGGCTGAAAGCCAATTACTACAAGCCAAAACTCCGTCTTTAACATTTGCCCAGTTATCTTATATTTCCATGAGAGTATAAGATATGATTTCCTATATAATTTAATCTCTCTTACATTTAGAAGTAATGCTGGGCTATTTGTTGCTCTATGAATTTGGCTAAAAATAATCCTTCCGCACAACTAAATAAATCTTCTACTGCTGCCAATCAATCGGTCGAGTTTATCATGTCCAACCAATCTCAAGATTCTATTTTTCCCAATTCCCAAACTCAATCTGTCTCCGAACGAAAACAACCGATTCCCCCACCTTCTCATCCCAAACAATATCGCGCTATTGGCTTGATTAAAGCAAGATACCAACAAAGTGACGATCGGATGACTCAAGGCACTTTAATCACCACTGATGGGGCAGAAATTGAAGCAGTTTTACTCGGTCGTATTATTAGCCTAATCAAAAATCATTTGGATCTCGAACAGGAGCATCTTTGGGTAGTATATCCCAGAACCAAGATGAAAGAAGATCGTCTCCACGCTCAAATAGTTGGGGTATGGGAACCTGAAACTTTGAACCAAGATGAAGAACTTGAAGAAGATGTGGGAGAAAAAGCCGAACACGGTTATTTTTCGATCAGAGGGGAAGTAATTTTTTATTCTACAGAAGAAGAAACCATAATTATCAAAATTAAACAGTTTCCCCGCAAGAAAGACGAAAAACCTAAATTCTTCAAACTAAAACTCAAGGGAATTTTGGGAGAAAAACCCCTCAAAAGATTTTGGGATGTGAATGTACGTTTAGATGGGGAAGATTTAATTATCCAATCGGCAACAGATTTAGGCTTTGCTCAAAAACGCAAACCCAAATTCAAAAAAGATCCCAAGAAAATTCAACTCAAATCATCTCGTCCCAGTCGCCCCAGCAAATCTGCCACTGCACGACCCATTATTACTAAAAAGAAAACAGATTAGAATTAATAGCTGATAATTTTCATTACTCCAATGAAATACTCGATCTATTAGTATCTTGGGGTACAAAAGTGCGATCGCTTGGAAGAGATGCAACAGGCTCGGTTAGAGTAAACTTGCCTGTTGTAATCCATTGTTTGAGTTCTTGGGCTACTTGAAGAGAGCGATGTTTGCTGGCTAGGGGGGCAACTCTGACGGACTTGCCATCAATGGTAACGTGACCTTTTTGGAGTTGGGCATAGCTAACCAAACCAAAAGTAGGTCGGACTCGACGAGGAATAGAGAAGTCAATCACAGGAGCGACCACATCTTTATCTACCACAGCACAGTTACGAATCACTTGTTCTGTCAATACTGGTAGTGCTACTCCTACTCCTAACATTAATGACGAACCATAATTTTTAAAATAGCATCCCCTTACCCAATTAGAATCCATTTGTTTGGCATCCCCAATCAAAGCCACCGTCGCAGCAGGGCCAATTGGAGTATTATTGGGCAAGCGTCTTTGTAAGGGAAAATGTTGAGTCCCCTCCCAGGCTATATAGCCGATACCGCCACCTAAAAAAATCTTGCTACCAATACCCACTAAATTGAGATCGGGGTCGTTAATTAAGGGTGAAATTGCCCCAGGATTAGAATATACAGCGTTACCCAACCTGGGTTGGAGTGGCCCTAAATAAGTATATAAAGTGCGATCGCCTCCATTAACTCCCACAATAAAATTTTGGTAGAGATTGCGGGGATTAAATAGATAAAATTGATTGATATTCTCTTTGGTAATTGCATTCTCCCACATAGCTCTGGGGTAGCAATCGGTTTTTTGTCCGATCGCCTTCAATTGAATCGATTTACCCGCAATCAGATCTTCAATTACATGACCTCCTCCCCTTTCCCAGCCTACTCCTTCTCGCAAATTAGGATCGGTTTCATTGAGGTTATAATCAGCCGTTGCTGTCGCTCCCAAATAAAGATCTACTGCCCCAAAACCCGCATAAGCTGCAATACCGTCTAGCCAACACTGACGAATTTTAATCGGCGGATCGGTATGTCCTAAATTGAGAATTGCCCCAGAAGACTCCATTGGTTCAAATGTCCCCGTGGTAATGACATCGACCTGCTGGAATACCTTTTCAATGCCTAGTTGGCTTATTTTGGCTTTGGTTTCTGCTATTGTCCAAGCAACTACTCGACCATTATTAATCTTTTCATTGATTTGGGCAATTGTTCTTTTCATCGATTATTTTAATTAGGGCGTGGGATCCTAGTTATTCTTCCTCTTGTTTTCCTGACCTGCGATCGCCAGCTAGGGAAAATTGCCAATTATCGAGAACATCTTTGACGATCACTTCTTTAAACCAGATTTGACCGACAACGGTTAAGGGTAAAGAAAGCAATAAACCCAAAAAACCAAAGAAGGTAGCAAAAAATAGTTGGGATAACAAAGTAACTGCTGGTAAGAGAGATACTTGTTGTGACATAACAATGGGAGTCAGAATGTTGCTTTCTACCTGTTGGATAATTATATATAGAATTAGAACAACAAAAGCTTTCCAAGGTTCGTCCGTAGTTAAAGCGATCGCCATTGGAGATAAGACGCTCAAAGTGGGGCCAATATTAGGAATAAAAGTCATCACTCCTGCTAACATGGCTTGAGATAGTGCCAGAGGAATTCCTAATATAAGCAAGCATACAAAACTCAATACGGCAATAACTACCATATTGAATAGAATTCCTACCAGCCAGCCTTCTAATCCTTCTCCGCATAAATCTAGAATACGATCTACCCTTCGTCGATAGAATGCAGGAAATAAGCGAATAAATCCTTTTCTATAGGACTCTGGATCTGCTAAGAGCATTAGAGTGATTGCTAGCAACAACAAAGTACCTAATAAGACTCCCAAAGAATTATAAAAGACGGTCAATCCTCCACCCAAAAACTGTTGAATTAGGGGTTGCAATTGTTTATTTAATTCTTCTGTATCGGGCAGAAAACTGATGATTCTGGGGTCGAGGCGTTCTGAGAGAAAGTCTAACCAAGTATTTAGTTTTTCGATTCCCTGGGGTACTAATCTACCCAAAGCTTGGAACTGATCGATAAAAGGAGGCACGACAATCCAAATACAACCCACGGCTACCAAAATCAAAGAAAATGCCGATAATAGGACGGCATGGATGCGCTTCATTCCTCGTTTTTGAAAACTTTTAACTAGAATATTCAGGGAAGTTGCTAGGACGATCCCCGTAAATAGTAAAAGTAATAGCTGTTTTATTTGCCATAAAACATAAAGAGAGATAAAAAAAACAATCAGACCAATCCAAGTACCAAAATTCACTGCTTCAAGCTCCTGACAGAAGAATGGTAGATATAGAGTTGGTCTATAGGTTAACCTGCATTTTTGGTGAATGAAACTTTATGTTATTAAACTTTTGGGTTGAGATATTGCCAGCCTAAAATTAAGCCAATAATTAAAGAGGGTAAAATAACGATAATTGTTGCGATCGCATTAGTTGGTTGAATCGGTAAATATCGACCGCCATATTTGATTAACACAGATAGTGCTGTAGAGAATAATAATATTTTGATGATAAATCCTGTTTGACTATTCATTCTGAACCAATCGCCTGATGAATGATATTGAATTATAGCGTAAAAAATAAGGCTGGCGATCGCCGTAAGTTATAGATTAAAATCTTAGATCGAGATATCCTTATCAGGTAAATCATGGCTAGTAGCAAGCAAAGACCAATCGCTGTAGATCTGTTTGCTGGTGCAGGAGGAATGACCCTGGGTTTCGAGCAAGCGGGGTTTGATGTCTTGGCTGCGGTAGAGTTCGATCCGATTCATGCAAGCGTCCATGAATATAATTTTCCTTTCTGGACGACTATCTGTAAAAGTGTAACCGATACCACGGGAAGAGAAATTAGGGCTAAATCGGCAATTGGCGATCGCGATATTGACGTGGTTTTTGGCGGACCTCCTTGTCAGGGTTTTTCTCTGATGGGAAAAAGAAATTTAGATGACGATCGCAATTCCTTGGTGTCTCATTTTGTTCGTTTGGTATTAGACCTCAAACCGAAGTTTTTTGTGATGGAAAACGTCAAAGGAATAACTATTGGCAAGCAAAAAGAAGTTTTACACCAGACGATGGAAACTTTTAAACAGCAGGGTTATCAAGTTAGAGAAGACTATCAAGTCCTCAATGCAGCTAATTATGGAGTACCCCAAAATCGTCGTCGGCTGTTTTTGATCGGTTGTCGTCAGGGCTGGAATCTGCCCGACTATCCGACCGCTTTGACCCAACCACCAAATAAAAAATCCACTAATAAAAAATCTACCGCTAGAAAAAGAAAACCAGCCGTCGAAAACCTTTTACCCTCCACGCCCAATGTCCGAGATGCCATCGGGGATATTCCTGAAGTCAACTGTTATCCCGAATTAGAATATCGAGATTGGGTAATGGTGGATTATGGTACGCCCAGTTTTTATGCCAGTCAATTACGCAATCTTGTTTCCATCGAAGATAACTATGCTTATTCTAGAGAATATAACCCTCAACTATTAACTTGTAGCCGACGTACCAAACATACCGCAACGACTATGGCTAGGTTTGCTGCTACCAAGCCAGGTAAAAGCGATCGCATTAGCCATTTTTATCGTTTAGATCTCAAGGGCTTGTGTACAACTCTCCGTGCAGGTACGGCTAGTAACCGAGGAGCGCATACATCTCCCCGTCCGATTCATCCTATTACCCCTCGTTGTATTACCGTCAGAGAGGCTGCTCGCCTTCATTCCTATCCCGACTGGTTTATGTTCCACACCACAAAATGGCACGGTTTTAGGCAAATTGGTAATTCTGTTCCTCCTTTATTAGCCCAGGCTGTAGCGCGACAAATTATCCAATCTTTAGCAATAATTCCCAGAAAACCTCAAGAAAAATATGCCTTAGCCGATCGAGAATTATTGCAATTCAAAATGACTCAAGCCGAGAAATACCAACACTTAGAAGTACAAGCGATCGCTAGAAGAACCAGACTCAAATAAGAAGTTTGGGCTTATATTACTTTTCATTGCGATCGAAATCTTACTACCAAGAGTTATGAAGTCACTGTAAAGCCAGTATAAAGCTTTTATAAAGGTAACAAGTTAATCAAAAACAAATTAACAAGTTAAGAAATTTAAAAGTTACTAAGTTACTAAGTTACTAATTATGGCTAATCAAACAAACATCACAACTAACTCCTTAATTTCTCAAGACTGGGATGGCGGATATAAAGTAGAACTAGATATTACCGCCCAATCCAAAGCAACAGAATGGACATTAGACTTTGAACTTCCCTACGAAATCAGCGCAGCTTACGGTGTAGACCTAATCGATAACGGCGACGGTAGCTACACAATCAGCGGTCAAAACGATCAAGTCGACCTAACCAAAGGACAATCTATTAACCCTATCTTAATTGTTAAAAACAACGGACAAGAAACCCCCTCTCCTCAATTCATCTATGACCCATCGGAAATGACAGAAGAACTAATGATGGAAGAAGGTTCTACGTCCGATAAAGAATCTGAAAAACAAGCAAAATCTATTGATAATCCCCTCAGTGCTTCCCCCTCCATAGTAGAAGATTGGGATGGCGGATACAAAATAGAATTAGATATTACCGCCCAATCCAAAGCCCAAGATTGGACAATGGACTTCAATCTTCCTTACGAAATCAGCGCAGCTTACGGTGTAGATTTAGTCAATAATGGCGACGGTAGCTACACTATCAATGGTCAAAACGATCAGGCAGACCTGAATAAAGGACAATCCATAAAACCTCTATTAATTGTTCAAGATAACGGACAAGAAGCTCTAGCACCTAGCTTTGGCGAGTCAGTAAACTTGCTTGAACCAGCACCAGAACCTACTCTAACACCAGAAATTGTCGACAATTCCAATAACGATAGCGATCCTGTATCCGCACCAGTAAATATCCCTGAAGGTAATGGACAATCAGTAGGACAACAAGGTAAG
>NZ_JADWDC010000065.1 GCF_020640915.1 Waterburya agarophytonicola KI4
AAGTTATTCGACGAGCTATTCCCGATTTCCAAGACCTCAAAAATGAGCAGTTACCCTTTTTTTCTCAAGGTTGATTCAAGATATTATTGCTGAAAAATTCCTCCCAGACAAGGCAGACATAACCCCAGAGTAGTTAAGAAACCTCGTTCCAAATTCAAGGCTAAAAAATTTCTTCATCAAGAAACCTTCCTTCAACCAAAAAAACTTACTTTGGCGATTTTTAATTCTGTTTAATTCTTAACCGAGAAGTATTGGGCTATGGTCTAGTTTTTTAATTGTGACCTTATGTAAATAATTTCAAAACATCTTTCAATTCTTTAATTTCCGCTTCCAAATTTCCGCGATCGGCTGCACGCACCAAACACTCTTCGAGGTGTTCCTCCAAAATAATTTTAGCCACGCTAGATATCGCTCCTTTAACCGCTGCAACTTGATTGAGAACTTCTGGACAAGGGCGATTCTCTTTCACCATCATTTTGATACCACGAACGTGACCTTCAATACGAGATAAACGATTGACTATTTTTTTCAGAGATTCTTCATCATGAACGTGAGGAGAAAGCTGGGAGTTATCTAACGAAGACTGTCGCGATCGCGAATGATTTTCTTTGCCAATCATTTAGTTCTAATACCATCCATATAATAAGTGTCCAAAATAAGTGACTGAAATTTTGGGCAACTATACCCTTTTATTGTAGGTAGATCGGCATTAAAAAAGCGATGCTGCGATCGTGTATTAGATTGCTCTAATTAATCTTGGCATCGCTTGATATATAAAGTTCTCAGATAAAGTAACTGTTTGAAAACTTTAGTTAACTTTATTTATTACCTTTGTCTGCTTTATTTTTTGGGTCGTTCAAACCCGTATAAGCTCTTGCTGACTGGTCGTCCAAGATAACATTCTCATCATCACCCAAAGTTTTATAAGAGCGACGGGGAGTACTATCAGAACTAACATTCAAATCTTCAGCTATACGATAAGATTCAAAATCATCGCCATAACCATAAACTCCATTATTGCGCAAACCAGAATCTCCATCGCCACGAGACGATGGTTCGTCAAGGGTATTGAAGCCCGTGCCCGCAGGAATTAGACGACCGATAATTACGTTTTCTTTCAATCCTCTGAGCCAATCAGATTTACCTTCAATTGCTGCTTCGGTCAAGACTCTAGTAGTTTCTTGGAAAGAAGCGGCAGAGATAAAGCTATCAGTATTCAAAGAAGCTTTGGTGATACCCAACAATACGGGAGTATATTGGGCAGGCGCGCCACCAGTGATGGACATCGCCTCATTCACTTGCTCGATTTGACTTAGTTCTAGAAGTTCTCCAGGTAAGATAATGGTGTCTCCTCCATCGTCGACTCTTACTTTCGCCGTCATCTGTCTGACGATGACTTCAATGTGTTTGTCAGAAATATCAATTCCTTGACTTTGATATACGGACTGTACTTGACGAACTAAGAATAGTTGCGCTTTTTGCAAGCCAATCAAGGATGCCTCATAACAACCTTTTTCTGGTAAATGATAGTTAAAGTGAGTTTCCAAAATCTCGTGAGGATTGGCAGGACCATCGGTTAAAGGTTCTCCCGCCTCGACTTTTTGTCCATCACTAACGATCGCATTTTGCCCAGGCTTAATCGGATAGTCGCTAACTACGCCATCATCTTCAATGATTTTAATATCGACAGTTTCGTTATCTTCATAAACTACCTGACATACCCCAGAGCTACGACTTAGGATACAACCTTCTTTGGGTTTGCGAGCCTCTAATAATTCTTCAATACGGGGTAAACCTTGAATAATATCCCCTGTTTTAGAGCGTTCAAAGACTAGCAGCACTAAGTTATCACCGCGCTGGACTAGATCTCCGTCATCAATATGCAACACTGCACCTTGAGATACACGATAAGGACGAGTATGACGCAATACCACAGTGGTTTTACCTGCTGCCTGCTCGGTTAATTCAATAACCCGTCCAGACTGCTCTAGTATTATTCCTGGAGCGAGTTCGCTACCAGATACTAGTAAGTTTCCTTCTTTGAAGTCGCAAGCACTCTTCGGTACGTCTAGTTCGTGAGTAACCAAGTCACTATCTCGTACTATCAAGATACGGCGAATGGCTTCTCCCCCCTCGCGGATCCCTTGTACTTCTCCAGTAGATTTACATTGAATTTCAGTACGGGCAATAGTCGCACCTTTGACGATTTCTTGACCATCTTCGACCATGACTCTGGTTTGAACATCTCCGCTATGGGGATCGACATCGGTATCTCTTCTCAAGACTAAAGATTCGAGAATCACCATTTGCAATCTTTTGGTGTCAGGGTCTTCTTCTTCTGGCTGCAATTCAATATCAGCACTAAGGTTAGCAATAATATCATTTTCTTCTGTGGTTTCAATCTCCAGAACTAGTTGAGTACTAATCAGAGAAAGACTGCTTACAGATTTCACTCGTTCGCCATCTTTATAAAAGATTCTTTGTACCGAACGTAGTTCTATTTGACGACCATCATCTTGATTGATCGACGCTTGGGAAGGAATAGAAGGCTCGTCTGCTACCTCAAATTCTTGAACAGGTCGTAGAATTAACGCCGGCCCTTCGGTAGTTTCGACTACTTCCCCATATCTTAGTTCAGTAACAGATACCCCTGGTAATACTTCCGTTCCTGGTTGGAGCAGTTTTTCATGCCATTCATTCTTAGGATCGTCTAACTGATGAACTTCTCCTGGTTTGATGATAATTTCTCGTAAGATGTCATTTTTCTGAACGACTTCCACAATACCCGAAGATTGACAGAAAATGTCTTTGACAACTTCTGTACCTGCTTCGACATATTCTCCATCTTCAACAATCAACAGAGATATATCTTTATTAACCTCATGGCTTTCTTCAGAAATCCAGAGTAGACTGCCTCCTTGTTCTATTTCGTAACCCTGTTTGCGATTACCTTTACCGATAGTAATACCACCGTACTTGATAATCCCTCCCGTATCTGTACGATAGCGATCGTCAATTAACTCAGCAACAATCTGACCGTTTTGAACTTTTGTCCCTGGAGTCGCTTTAAGTAGGAATTTGCGATCGTCAGCCGTATAAATAATATATTGCTCGCGACCACCATCGCTCTCAATTTTGACTCTAGCTTGGTCTAGAGATACAGAAGCAGTCACGATTTCAATTTCGCGACTATCTTCAATCATTCTCACCACACCACCATTAGCAGCAGTTAGTCTGGTTTGAGCTAACAAATCTCCTGGTTTAACTTTATCCCCATTTTTAACTAGGGCTTCTGCACCAGGAAGCAAGTTATATACTTCTCCCGATAAGACCCACAATAAGCCAGATCTTTGAGCAATACGAGTAGTATTTCCCTGACGGTCTTTTTTATCTTCTGGGATGAGGTCGGCAAAAACAACTTCTCCAGCTAAATCTGAAGTTACGTCTTTAGCCGCTTTTTCGGTAGATTTTTGTACCTGTTGTTTGGCTACTTCAACCAATAGCTGACCTTTTTTAACCTCTTCTCCATCTTCTACATAGATTAAAGATCCCGCAGTCAAAGCGGTGTTAGTCGTCTTACCTTTGTTGGGAATTAATTGAATATCCCCAATGGTTTCTACTTGGTTTCTTTCGTCACCGTGACGGGTACGAATGGCACGAGTACTCAAACCTTTGCCAAATTTGACTTTACCATCAGCTTTGGCTTTAATTTGACGGGCAACTTCTCCTGTAAATACTCCTCCAGTGTGGAAGGTACGCATGGTTAATTGCGTTCCAGGCTCGCCGATAGACTGGGCTGCAATAATTCCGACTGCTTCTCCCATGTCTACCATATGTCCGTGGGCTAAACTCCAGCCATAACATTTCTGACAAACAGAACGAGCAGCCTGACAAGTTAAAGGAGAGCGCACCATGACTTCTTCAATGCGATCGCCTATTTCTTGAGCTAGATCTTGGTCAATGTCTTGGTTGCGAACCGCCACGACTTCTTTGGTTTTCTTGTCGATCTCATCTCTAGCCAGAACCCTGCCCAACAAGCGATCGCTTAGTTCGATCAAAGTGCGATCGCCATCTTTCATGGCACGGAGATAAATACCCCGATCTGTACCGCAGTCTATTTCCCTGACAATTACGTCTTGGGAAACATCTACCAAACGGCGAGTCAGATAGCCAGAGTCAGCAGTACGTAGTGCAGTATCTACCAATCCTTTCCGCGCACCGTAAGAAGAAATAATATATTCAGTTACGGTCAATCCCTCTCGGAAATTAGTTTTAATTGGTAAATCGATGATTTCCCCTTGAGGATCAGCCATCAATCCCCGCATACCAACAAGTTGGCGTACTTGAGACAAGTTACCCCTCGCTCCACTAAATGCCATCATATAGACAGAATTGAGAGGATCGGTAGCGCGAAAATTAGTTACCACCTCATTTTTGAGGTTTTCTGAAGTACTTGTCCAAGTATCAATTACCTTTTGAAAACGCTCTACCTCCGTAATTTCACCACGAGCATAACGTTCTTGGGTTTCTCTGATTTCTACCTCTGCTGCTTCGAGCATTTCGGCTTTAATTGGCGGTACTTTCAGATCGTCAATGCTAATAGAAACTCCAGCTACAGTCGCATAGCGAAAGCCCAATTCTTTGAGAGAGTCAGCCATAGTAGCACTATGAGCCGAGCCATATTCGGTAAAAGATAAAGCCATCAGTTTTTTCAGACGACCTTTATCGACGATGTGATTATAAAATTTCATGCTGTTTTTGTTTCTAGCTATTAAAACTTACTGTTTTTTGAAGTCAAGGGATTCAAACTCTGGTTAGAGCTTGCCTAAACTGCTGCCATCAAAGCCTCTTGGACTGTCTTGTTATAAATAATTCGACCAGCAGTAGTATTTATATATTGGGCAATCTGTTCTCCTTTTGCCGATCTGCGGACAAATCGCTGGCGATAGTATTCGATTGTGCTACCATCTCCCAAAGTTTCTGATTCCACTATTTCTACATCTGGTTCTTCAGTGACTACTTCTCCGTCGTAGCGCAACCAAACATTAGCATGAAGATCGATCTGACCCTGTTCGTAAGCTTTAATGGCATCATCTAAGTTACCAAAACGACGACCTTCACCTTTTACTGCTTTAGGATCTTCGGCAGTTAAGTAATAGCAACCCAATACCATATCTTGGGATGGGGCGACAATTGGTCTACCTGTAGCTGGAGACAAAATGTTATGACACGCTAACATCAACAATCTTGCTTCCGCCTGAGCTTCCAAAGAAAGGGGTACGTGAACCGCCATTTGATCTCCATCAAAATCGGCATTGAATGCAGGACAGACTAAAGGATGAAGTTGAATTGCTCTCCCTTCTACCAAAATAGGTTCAAACGCTTGAATACCCAAACGGTGTAGAGTAGGCGCACGATTGAGCATTACAGGGTGTCCTGCAATTACTTCTTTAAGAACTTCATAAACACTAGGATCGTTACGCTGAATCAGTTTTTTCGCAGCTTTGATATTGTTCACCATCCCGCTATTAATCAGACGATGAATTACAAAAGGCTGGAATAGTTCGATCGCCATTTCTCTGGGCAATCCACACTGATAGATTTTTAATTTAGGTCCTACTACAATTACTGAACGTCCAGAATAATCTACCCGTTTACCCAGAAGGTTTTGACGGAAACGCCCTTGTTTACCTTCGATAATGTCGGATAAAGATTTTAGGGGACGGTTGTTAGCTCCCACTACAGTACGACCGCGACGACCGTTATCAATCAGAGCATCTACCGCTTCTTGGAGCATCCGTTTTTCATTACGGACGATGATTTCTGGTGCGAGGATTTCTTGTAATCTTGCCAAACGATTATTGCGGTTGATTACTCGACGGTAAAGATCGTTTAGATCGGAAGTTGCAAAACGACCACCATCCAACTGCACCATCGGACGCAAATCGGGAGGAATTACAGGAATTGCTGTAACTACCATCCATTCTGGGCGAGAACCAGTCGCCACAAAGTTATCAATTACCCGCAAGCGTTTGATTAGTTTGGCTCTCTTTTGTCCCTTAGCATCGGCAATTTGTTCCCGTAGTTTTTCGGCTTCTTCTTCCAAATTAACTTCTTCTAAAAGCCTTTGAACGGCTTCTGCACCAATCCCAACTTCAACCCCAATTAATTCTGAATCTTCACTGTATAACTGATCTTCAATTTCAATCCACTGATCTTCTGTCAACAATTGCTTGGCTGACAGATTACCTGCATTGCCAGGATCTAAAACGACGTAAGCATTAAAATAGACTACCTGTTCGACATCCCGCAAAGGCATATCTAATAAAATACTGAGATAGCTAGGAATACCTTTGAGATACCAGACGTGGGTTACAGGAGCAGCAAGCTTGATATAGCCCATGCGGTGGCGACGTACTCGCGATTCTGTTACCTCTACCCCGCAACGTTCGCAAACAATACCACGGTGGCGTACTCGTTTGTATTTACCACAGTGACATTCCCAGTCCTTTGCAGGACCAAAGATGCGCTCGCAAAACAAGCCATCCATCTCTGGCTTGAGAGTACGATAGTTAATGGTTTCGGGTTTGGTGACTTCTCCAACTAGCTGACCGTTAGGCAGAGTTCTTTCCCCCCACTGACGAATACGTTCGGGGGAAGCAATACCGATTTTAACGTAATCAAATCTTTGTTCTACTTGGTTTCTCATTGATGATTAGAAATTAGGGATTAGGAATTTAATTGTCTGCTCAACAAGGGTGGAGGTAAAAGATCTATTGATATATTTTCCTCTTCCTCCATCCTGCTATTTGTTATCCTTTACTACACTTCTTCAGTGGTTTCTTCTCTTTGTAGAGACTCATAGGTGGGTCGATTAGGAGTACGGCGAGGAGTATCTGCCATCAAGTCAACTTCCACATCACGGCTACTACCATCTTCCATGGCTTCGAGTTTGTGTACGGCAATATCTAAACCGAGAGACTGCAATTCTCGCATTAATACCTTGAAAGATTCTGGCGTACCAGGACGAGGAATAGGCTTACCTTTGACAATCGAGTTAAGAGCCTCATTTCGTCCTTGCATATCATCAGACTTAACGGTAAGTAGCTCTTGGAGAGTATAGGCTGCACCATAAGCTTCTAATGCCCATACCTCCATTTCTCCAAAACGCTGTCCGCCTTGCTGTGCCTTACCACCCAATGGCTGTTGCGTAACCAAAGAATAAGGTCCTGTAGAACGAGCGTGAATCTTATCGTCTACCAAGTGAACCAGTTTGAGCATATAAGCTTTTCCGACTGTCACAGGGCGATCAAATGCTTCTCCCGTCCGTCCGTCAAAGACTTGGATTTTTCCCGGGTTATTTTCGTCATAGACCCAAGATTTACCAGGTTTGCGAGCAGCTTCTTGAATTTTACCGTGAACGGTTTCTCTCGATGCTTCTTTACCATACATTTCATCGAAAGGCATCATCTTAAAGCGCATCGCTAGATTTTCTCCAGCCCACCCAAGAAGACACTCAAATACCTGTCCGACATTCATCCTTGAAGGAACACCAAGAGGATTAAGGGCAATATCAATAGGAGTACCATCGGGTAAATAAGGCATGGATTCGATGGGCAAAATGCGGGAAATAATCCCTTTGTTACCATGACGACCAGCCATTTTATCCCCTACCTGGATTTTACGTTTTTGTGCTACGTAAATTCTTACTACCATATTCGCTCCAGGAGGTAGTTCGTCACCCTGTTCTCTGGTAAAGACGCGAACGTCTACTACCCGACCTTTCTCTCCGTTGGGAACTCGCAAGGAGTTGTCTCTTACGTCTCTGGCTTTTTCACCAAAGATTGCTCTAAGAAGTTTTTCTTCAGGAGGCTGATCGGATTCGCCTTTAGGAGTAACTTTTCCAACTAGAATTTCTCCTGCTTCTACCCACGCACCAATATGAATAATGCCTCGTTCATCTAGGTTACGTAAAGCATCTTCCCCAACATTAGGTAGTTCTCGGGTAATTTCTTCTGGCCCTAATTTGGTTTGTCTGGCTTCAATTTCAAATTTTTCAACGTGGATACTTGTATATACATCGTCGTAAACCAAACGCTCGCTAATTAGAATCGCATCTTCGTAGTTATAGCCTTCCCAGGGCATATAAGCTATTAGTACGTTTTGTCCTAGAGCTAGTTCTCCACCTTCAGTAGAAGAACCATCAGCTAACACTTGACCAGGAACAACATCTTCTCCTGCATATACTAGAGGACGTTGATTTAAACAGGTGTCTTGGTTAGAACGTTGGTATTTTTGTAGTTTGTAGGTGATTTCTTCTCCAGGTTCGGGAGCATATAATCCGTTTTCGCCTTCTTCTACTCGAACTCGGACGACTTCAGCATCTACATAGGTAACGATTCCATGAGTTCGAGAAACTACAACCATTCCTGAGTCGCGGGCTGCTTGAGCCTCTAATCCAGTACCTACCAAGGGACGTTCTGGGCGCAGCAAAGGTACAGCTTGACGTTGCATATTAGAACCCATTAGGGCGCGGTTAGCATCATCGTGTTCGAGGAAGGGAATCAAGCTGGTTGCTACAGATACAATCTGTACGGGAGAAATCGCCACGTAATCCACCTCATCAGGATTACAGGTAGAAAATTCTTGACGATAACGAATAGCAATAGTTTCGCCCAAGATGTAGCCATCATCATCGGTAGCTACGTCTCCAGGTGCAACTCTCATGTCATCTTCTTCATCCGCAGTCAGATAAACCACATCTTCTTGCTTTAATACCCGACCATTATCTACGCGATAGTAAGGAGTAGCGATAAATCCGTAGGGGTTGACGCGGGCGTAAGTAGCTAGAGAACCAATCAAACCAGCGTTAGGTCCTTCAGGAGTTTCTACGGGACAAATACGACCATACTGAGTAGGGTGAATGTCTCGCACAGCAAAACCTGCTCTTTCTCTGGTTAAACCACCAGGACCGAGTGCTGACAGACGACGTTTGTGGGTCAACTCTGCCAAAGGATTAGTTTGATCCATAAACTGGGATAGTTGAGACGAACCAAAGAATTCTTTGATTGCTGCTACTAATGGTTTGGGGTTAACTAAAGCTGCGGGAGTGAGGCTATTGGCTTCACTCACAGTCATCCGTTCGCGAATAATTCTTTCTAGACGGTTCAAACCAACTCTAACTTGGTTTTGTAGGAGTTCTCCCACAGAACGTACTCGACGATTACCTAGGTGATCGATATCATCAGTGCTACCACCATCAAATTCTAAGTTAATTAGATAAGCTACCGCCGAAAGAATGTCAGTATTGGTTAATACTCTAGTGGTATCGGGAACTGTTAGACGCAGCTTTTTGTTGATTTTGTAACGACCAACTCTGCCTAAGTCATAACGCTTGGAATCAAAGAAACGGGATTCTAGTAGCTGTTGTCCGCCACTTACTGTAGGAGGCTCACCTGGGCGAAGCTTGCGGTATAGCTCTAGGAGTGCTTCTTCTTCGCTAGGATTTCCTTCTTTATCAAGGGTTTTTTGATAGAAATCGGGGTGGCGAATACCGTCCATAATTTCGTTATCGCTCAAACCGATCGCCTTAAGCAATACTTGAGCCGAAAGTTTGCGAGTCTTATCGATTCTGACCCAGACTAAACCATTTTTATCAGTTTCAAATTTTAACCAAGCACCACGGTTGGGAATTAAAGAAGCAGAATAGGTACGACGACCATTTTTATCGGTTTCTGCTTTGTAATATACTCCAGGAGACCGCACAATTTGGTTGACAATTACCCTTTCTGCACCATTGATAATAAAAGTACCGCGATCGGTCATCAAAGGTAGATCGCCAACAAACACTTCCATTTCTTTGATCTCACCACTTTCTTTATCGATCAAGCGAGTGGGAACATAGACCTGTACGTTGTAAGTACTATCTCGGCGTTTAGCCTCCTCCATCGAATATTTGGGTTCTTTGAGGCGATAGTTTTCACCCATGAAATGTAGCTCAAATTTGCCCGTATAGTCGGTGATTGGTGAAAAACTGTTAAGTTCCTCAATTAATCCCTCTTCTAAAAACCAACGAAAGCTAGAGCGTTGAATTTCAATTAAGTCTGGTAGCAAATTGTAGGTCAGATTATTCATGAAGATTCTAGTTGATACTGTTTTTGATTCGACTCTGAGAAAAAATTGAAATACTTTAGTTTTTTAAAAGCGTACTTTTTGGTTTATGACTGGCTTTCTAATTGAATGTTAAACAGGCGACAGGCATTTGCTGTGGTTTGCTGGGCGATAGTTTCTAAGTCAGTCTGGTGCAAATTTGCTAGATATTCCGCCACGTCGCGCACGAAAGAAGGCTCATTAGTCTTGCCTCTATGGGGAACAGGTGCCAAAAAAGGGCAGTCAGTTTCCACTAACAAGCGATCGCTCGGCACAATCTTCGACGAATCCTGAACTTGCTTGGCATTTTTAAAAGTGACAATACCGCTATAGCTAATGTAAAATCCCAAATCAAGAAACCATTTGGTTTCCGATTCGTCCCCTCCCCAACAGTGCATGACTCCCCTGACAGAACCTTCTGTTGCCCAGAAATCTGTCAACACTTCTTTTAGTTTTGTTGCTGCATTGCGACAGTGAATTATGACGGGTTTATCGAGTTCTTGCGCGATTCTTAACTGCTCTTTTAGGACTAAAATTTGCTTTTCTTGGTTATCTGCCTTATAAAAGTCTAACCCCGTTTCTCCAATAGCTACTACTCGTCGATCCGAACCCGCTAAACTTTTTATTTTTGCGGCGGTGTCATCTTGCCATTTATCGACATCTAAAGGATGTAATCCAATCGCAAACGACAATTCAGGGAAACGATCCGCTAAGGACTGTATTCCCTGAAATTCTTTCGGTTCTACACAAGAATGTACTAAATGAACTACACCAGCATCTTGCCAACGCTGCCTTAACGAGCTTAAATTCCCTTGAAAAACATCGAAGTTGATGTGAACATGGGTATCTATTAACTGCATCTACTACGTGTATTGCCTATATTTAAGTGATAGTAATCTAGGAATGCCATAAAAACAGCCATAAACATAATTGCTAATTATGGCCGAACAATCTTCGTTTTAAGAAGCTGTTGCTTTTTGTAAAACTCTAGCAATGCGGGCTTTCTTTCTTGCTCCGTTGTTCCTATGAAGCACTTTACGCTTGACCGCTTTGTCAATTTTGCTGTAGGCAGCTGACATTGCTTGCTTAACAGTTTCCATATTTTCTGGAGTGGGTTCGGCTGTATATGTCTCTACAGCACCAAAATAGCTTTTGGTTAAGGTTCTAAGCGCAGATTTGTAAGCTTTATTACGCAAACGGTTGCGCTCTGCTGTTCTAATACGTTTGATTGCCGATTTGGAGTTAGCCACAGTTGTTTAAACAGAAATTTGCTTTGTAAGTAATTTAGGAAATACATATAGAATTGGATTTTACATTCTAACAACTATTTAAAAAATGTGTCAAGTCATATAAAGAATAATTTTGATTAGAAAATATGAAGCTCTTCAGTTATAACTCTTATTACTCTTATAAGCGAACAACGAAACTAGGCGAGTAATCATAGTTTCACGTTAAGCTAGGAATATAGATGAGTGTTTTACTGTAAAGATTTCTATAATGGTATCGATAGTGAAGACTCACTATGCTTGTTAAATAGATCAAAATGGAAATGGGGATCTCGATGCTGCGAATAATCGATCGGCAAACGGAGGCACAAACGGAACTAAAGCGTATTGGCGATCGCAATAATGGTGAAGATATTCAACCCAAAGAAGCTATCGTCCGAGAAATTGTGACTAAGGTGAAGCAAACAGGCGATCGCGCTTTGTTGGAATATACAGAAAAATTTGATAGGCAAGTATATACTGCCGATCAACTAAAGGTTACAGGCGCGGAGCTAGATGCTGCATATCAACAAATCTCCAAAGATCTTTTGAGCGCTATTCAAGTAGCTTGTCAAAAAATAGAAGCTTTTCATCGTCAGAGAATACCCAAATCGTGGGTACAGTTTGATGAAGACGAAGTTGTTCTGGGCAAACGCTATACCCCTGTAGACAGAGCAGGACTTTATGTACCTGGGGGAAGAGCATCTTATCCCAGTACGGTTTTGATGAATGCCGTACCTGCAAAAGTGGCACAAGTTCCCCATATCATTATGGTTACACCTCCTGGTCAAGATGGGAAAATTAATCCAGCAGTATTGGTCGCTGCTCAAGAAGCAGGAATCGAAGAAATTTATCGCGTTGGAGGGGCTCAAGCTGTAGGTGCATTGGCTTATGGTACAGAAACTATTCCCAAGGTAGATGTAATCACTGGACCTGGAAACATTTATGTAACTCTAGCCAAGAAAATGGTCTACGGTACAGTAGGCATCGATTCGTTGGCTGGTCCTTCTGAAGTTTTGATTATTGCTGACGAACAAGCTAATCCAATACATGTAGCAGCGGACTTGTTAGCACAAGCCGAACATGATCCCATGGCAGCAGCAATTCTAATTACGACAGACAGCAATTTAGCTCGACAAGTACAGCACGAAGTTAGCCAGCAATTAGCCCATCATCCTCGTAAAGTTTTGACGGAAAAGGCGATCGCTCATTACGGTTTAATTGTGGTGGTAGAGTCTTTGGCAGAAGCAGCAGAACTTTCTAATTTGTTTGCTCCAGAACACCTAGAATTGGAAATAGCCGACCCTTGGGATTTGATCGAACAGATACGCCATGCAGGAGCAATCTTTATTGGTAATTCCACTCCAGAAGCTACAGGAGACTATCTAGCGGGGCCAAATCATACCTTACCAACTTCTGGTGCTGCTCGTTATGCATCGGCATTAGGGGTAGAAACTTTTATGAAACATTCTAGTTTAATTCAGTATTCTTCAACGGCTTTGAAAAAGATGTCTAGCACGATTCAAATCTTAGCTCAAGCGGAAGGTTTGCCGTCTCACTCTGATTCGGTCAAATTTAGGACGGAATAGGTCAATTATGGCTTTAATTATTTTTGCGGGTTTAGACGGCACACTAAAACAGGCAAAACTTCTCAGGCTTAAAGAAAATTATCATTTGATTAAAAAAATATCTTTGATAATTCTGTAATAAAAAGCATTTACTAACTCCTTGCTTTTTTTTCCTACAGTTCAAATAAATCTGTTATAATGCTAAATCGATACGATAAGGAGAGGTGGCTGAGCGGTTGAAAGCGGCTCCCTGCTAAGGAGTTATGGGGTGTAAACCTCATCGGGGGTTCGAATCCCCCCCTCTCCGTACTTAACTATTTATTGTTTATTGGATCAATAAAGTTTTAAGATAAGAAAAATATTTTTTTAAGCTTGTTTTACGGATAAGCTTGAATATTTCGAGTACAATTCCAAGCTAATCGAACCAGGATTAAAATCAAATGGGAATTGTCAATATGAAATATTTTAGTTTATTCCGTCTTATTCCTTCTAAAGCTCTATTTCTATTATTAGCTTGTGTAAGTGGTGGAATTTTGCTTACTTCTTGTCAAGGAGATTCAGCTAATACTGACAGTCAAACTAATGCTGGCAAAGGAGAAAATGGTCTTAAGCTGGGAACTTTAGCCCCCACTACGGGAGATTTATCTTCGATTGGGCAAAATTGGCCTGCTGCGGTTCAATTAGCAGTAGATACTATTAATGGATGTGGTGGAGTCAATGAAGCTCAAGTAAGTTTGACGGTAGAAGATAGTCAAACCGAACCTACCGCAGGGGCTGCTGCAATGACTAAACTGGCGGAGGTAGATAAAGTGGCAGGGGTTGTTGGCGCATTTGCCAGTAGTGTATCTGGGGCAGCAGTGGATGTTGCGGTGCGAAATAAGGTAATGATGGTCTCTCCTGGCAGTACAAGTCCTGTATTTACCGATAGGGCGCAAAACGACGAATTTAATGGCTATTGGGCGCGGACTGCTCCACCAGATACCTATCAATCTCAAGCTTTGGCAGCATTGGCACAAAAAAAAGGCTTTAAAAATGTTTCTACCGTTGCGATCAATAATGATTATGGAGTGGGATTTGAGCAGCAATTTGTCGAAGCTTTCAAGAAAACAGGAGGCAACATTGTTGGCAAGCCTACACGCCACGATCCCAAAGCAGCAACCTTAGATAGTGAGGCAAAACAGGCTTTTGGTGGGAAACCCGATGCAGTTGCAGCAGTTTTATATGCTGAAACGGGGAGTGTATTGTTGAAATCTGCTTTTGAACAAGGACTGATGGACGGTGTAACCGTGCTTTTAACTGATGGTGTTTATTCCGATGATTTTGTTCGTCAAGTAGGTAAAACTGCCGATGGGAAATCTATTATTGCAGGAGCGTTGGGTACTGTACCAGGAGCAAATGGTGCAGCATTAGAAGAGTTCACTGCTTTATGGAATGACAAGGTTAAGAAAGAAATGACTGCTTATGTACCTCATAATTGGGATGCAGCAGTTTTGATGATGTTGGCAGCAGAAGCGAGCGATGCTAATACAGGAGAAGGCATTAAAAGTAAAATATTAGAAGTGGCAAATGCTCCTGGTAGAGAAGTTACTGATGCTTGTAAGGCAATGGAATTGATTCGGAATGGAGAAGATATCAATTTCCAAGGCGCAAGCGGAAATGTAGATATCGATGAAAATGGTGATGTTGTAGGTAGCTACGATGTTTGGCAAGTAGGTGAAGATGGAACTTTGAGCGTCATTGATAAAGTAGATCCTGTTAGTGGCAATTAAGATATATATCTTGATATATTTTTGAAATATATTTGCTAAATCGTCAATGTCATAAAAGCTAAAGATTTGCGCTCTTGCAAACTACCCCCAAATCGCACTAAGCTAAAAATCGATAGGGATTAAAGAGATACGGAACATCGCGGTCTATATCTCTATCAGTAAAGCTGAGTAATCCCAATCTGAAGTTATTACTGTTTTGAGTAATTATGGACGCGATCGATCTAATGACATCGCTTCGCGACGCGCATTCTAGCAAACTAACACCATAAATTATGATACTGAAACAAGTTATTGCCCAGGTCAAAAATTTGTTCCCTGCACCCGAAGTTCACGCTCATTGTGATGGCCCTTGTGGTGTATACGATCCTGCTTCCGCTCGTGTTACTGCAGAAGCTGTAGTTTCTATGACTAAGAAAATTCAGGATCTAGAAGCTCCTTCTGATGATGATAAAGCAGCTATGATTGCTTATCACAATACTCTTTCTCGCTATATTGCAATCAAAGAAGAGCAAGCTCAAAAAACTAAGGAAGACTTGTTGATTCTATGGACAGACTACTTTAAGCCAGTTCATTTGGAAAAATATCCCGATCTTCACGACACTTTTTGGCAAGCTGCTAAACTTTGTTCTGCTTGCAAGGTAGAAGTTAGTACTCAACATGCCAATGAATTGATGGATGCGGTACAGAAAATTCATGATATATTTTGGGCTACTAAAGGGCGCGATGTTAGCTTTGTTAAAGCTAGCTAGTTTAAATATTAAGTAGATATTAAGTCCCAGATATTTGTTGAGATGAGCTAGTCATGATTAGCTCGTCTTTTTTTTTGCAATAAATTAAATTATATTAAAAAAGGTTATGAATATTGGTAGTTTTCTGGAATAACTTTAAGTTTGTTGACAACAATTTATAATCTAAAGTTTTTTTCCCAATTGATTTTTAACAATGCCAAAATGGAAAGAGGTTGAATTTTTGCGATCAATTGCGGATTAAGGCTTTGCCAGACACTAAGGTTATACCTTAGTGTTGTAATTTTGCTGTGGAATTATTCACTATAAATACTTAAAGCTGAAACGAAATCGATCGCGATTTTGGTGTGTGTGAGGATTATTTTAAGATGTTGAAGTTATGGGGAAAGATTGATCGCATTACCCCTGTTTTTGGTGTGTGGTGTTTGTTAATGCCTACTACTAAAGCTATGGCAGGTGAAAATTTAGCGATCGCAATACTGAGTTCGGACATTACTTTATCAAATAGTCAAAATATAGAACAGCAGGATAAAAGTACACCAACAATTGGCGATCGTCAAAGTACTTTTTTCAATGATGATCGTATCGATCGGGGTAATACTCATTTGCTTTTGTCTCAGGTTAATAGTGTGGAGAGCTTGCAAGATGTTAAACCAACAGATTGGTCTTATGAAGCTTTAAGGGGTTTAATAGATCGCTATGGTTGCATTAATGGCTTTCCCGATTTTACCTATCGAGGAGACCAAACTATTTCTCGTGCAGAATTTGTGGCAGGATTAAATAGTTGCTTAAACAAAATTGAGAACATTTTAACCAATTCTGATCGCATGCCTCAAAACGATGTGGAAACAGTTTTGCGTTTGATGCAAGAATTTCAGTCAGATTTAGCCATACTTCAGGGTAGGACAGATGGTAATCAAGCCCGTGTTGAAGATTTAGAAGCAATTCAGTTTTCTACTACTACCAAACTCCAGGGTGAAGCTGTTATTGCATTGGGGGATGTTTTGTCTAGCGATAGTGAAACTAACACCATTTTAGGTAGTAGATTGAGGATGGACTTAATAACTAGTTTTAGTGGCAACGATCTATTATTTACTAGATTATCTCGGAATGATTTTCCTGGCTTTGTTGAAGAAGCAGGTACTTTTCAAGGGAATTTATCTTTTGCCGACTCCGACGGAGATGATTTTGAACTAGAAGAGTTGCGCTATAGCTTTGGGGTTAATGAAAATCTAGATTTGATTGTAGGTGCAACAGGAGTAGATGCTGCGGATATTGCTGGTACAATCAACGTTTTGGATGGTGATGGTGGTTCGGGGTCTATTTCTACTTTTGGCACTCGTAACCCTATTTATAATCCACCAAGGGATGCAGGAGTCGGGGTGGTGCATCGTCCTCTCGACCGAGTTGAAATTTCTGCTGGCTATTTGGCTTCTCCTGCTAATGAATCTGCATCGGGTGGAGGTTTATTTAATGGCACTTACAGCGCGTTGGGACAAATTGAGATCGAGCCTTTTGATAGCCTTAGTTTGGCTGCGACTTACGTCCATAGCTACAATCAAAGCGATACAGAAACAGGGACGAATAAAGCTAATTTAAAATCTACCACGACTGAATTATTCGGCGAGGAAACACCCACTATTAGTAATTCCTATGGCTTAGAATTATCTTGGGCAATTAGCGATGGCATTGTAATTGGTGGTTGGGGTGGTTTGAGTAAGGTAAGCAATCTTTCGACTCTCGATCGGCAAATAGACCGAGGTACTCAAGATGTCTGGAATTGGACGGCAACTTTAGCTTTTCCTGACTTGGGCAAAGAAGGTAGCATGGGAGGAATTGTAGTAGGTAGCGAGCCTACTGCGACTAATTCTACCATTGAAAATTTAGAAATAGACAGCGATCGCTCTTTGCATTTAGAGGCTTTTTATCAATATCAAGTCAGCGATAACATTGCCATTACTCCTGGGGTAATTTGGATTACCGAACCCGATAGTAATATTCAAAATTCCGATGATTTGGTGATTGGAACTGTGAGGACTACTTTTAGTTTTTAGTTTTTAGTTTATTGAATATTTAAACCGACTCAAATTTATTTTTAGAATCGACTTGCTTGACAACTCATAATCGTTATGAGTATGATTTATGTAATGAATTTTGGAGCAAAAACAATAATGAGAGATACAGTACCAAGCGTAGTATTTAAAACTAGAGTTCGTGACGAATCTGTTGAAGGACCAAATCCTTTCCGTTGGCAGGATTTGACGACAGAAGAGATTTTCAAAGGCAAAAAAGTAATTGTCTTCTCTTTGCCTGGTGCTTTCACTCCTACCTGTTCTTCGACTCACTTACCTGGATACGAAGAACATTACGAGGAATTCAAAGCCTTGGGAGTGGATCAAATTGTCTGTTTGTCCGTTAACGATGCCTTTGTAATGTTCCAGTGGGGCAAACAACAGGGAGTTAAAAATGTTTTTCTTCTTCCTGATGGTAGCGGAGAATTTACTCGCAAAATGGGAATGCTCGTAGACAAATCAAACTTAGGCTTTGGTATGCGCTCTTGGCGTTATTCGATGCTAGTCAACGATATGAAAATCGAAAAAATATTTACCGAGCCTGATTTCGGCGATAACTGTCCTACAGATCCTTTTGAAGTATCTGATGCAGGGACAATGTTGGCATATTTGAAAGAAGCAAAATAACTATTTCAATCATATAGGAGCATTATTATTCAATGCTCCTGGGGCAAAAATCATGGGAATAATCTATCTTAGTGAGATCGCTTTATTAATTGCGGGTTTGGCTACTAATGAGTCAAAGAAATAACTAACAACTTTCACCCTTAACTATTAATTTTTCGTTCTTATGCGTAACATCAGTTAATAAATACAAAAGGAGAACTAAATTATGGTTTCTACTGTTTCTAAGCAAAAACTTTATAATACTCGTCTCGATCTTTCTGAAGATATTCGCGCTAAAGAAATTGATATTTTAAATCAAACTTTGGCAGCAACACTAGATCTAAAAACTCAAACCAAACAGGCTCATTGGAATGTAAAAGGTATGGACTTTTATCAGCTTCACGAACTGTTTGACGAGATGGCAGGGGAACTCGAAGAGTATGTTGATATGGTGGCAGAAAGAGTTACAGCATTGGGTGGTGTAGCAATGGGAACAGCTCGTCTTGCTGCTGCTAATTCGATCTTGTCAGAATACAATTTCGAAGCGGTAACAGGAGCAGATCATGTAACTGCTTTAGCCAATAGCTTTGGTACTTATGCCAAACACGTCCGCGAAGCAATTGATGCCACCGAAGAATTAGGGGATGCAGATACGGCGGATCTTTATACCGAAATCTCCCGCACTATCGATAAGCGTCTTTGGTTCTTAGAAGCGCATTTAGTTGGATAATTTACTAACTACTATATTATATTTCGGCGATGATTAGGTAATAGCTATTAGTTGATAGCTATTACCTACAAACGCAGTAAATTCGTATTAGGAGGGGTGATGGCTGATACAAAAGGTGCAGATGCAGTTGATAAGGCGATCGCTTTAGGTCAAGATTTAGATGGTTCGGCTATTGCTGAAAATAAGCTATCTCTGTATAACAAGGTGATGGAATTTGAAGCGGGAAGACAGAGAAGCGGTGTAACCAATACCATGCGATCGCGTATCGTGAGAATTGGTGCTAAACATCTCCTTTAAGATGAACTAAATCAAATGTTATTAGATGGGGAGTTTCCCTCTTTAAAGGATAAGGAAATCGCTTTTTATTATGGTGGGAAATAAATTGAGGGATTAAGCAACTCCTACGACTTGAAGTAGAAGAAACAAAGAAGAGAAGATTTATCAGAAGCCACTTGTTTTTTTAAATCTCTCTTCCTAATTATTTATCAAAAATCCTTTTTCTTTTGAGGTAATTTATTCCCCAAAAACCAACTCCAGATAAGAGCAAACCTAGGGTGGGACTAAATTCAAAAGGTACTTGTACTTGAGTTCCCTTAAATTCAGAAAAAGCAAACGCACCAAAACCACCACTGCCAACAAAGTCGATTTCTACTGTCTTTGTGTTCTGTTGAGTAAAACCACCAAGCTACTATTAATAGTTCGAGAACCATCACCATTAATAACGGCAGGATTTTTAAAATCTATTGTAAAAGCTTGAGCAGTTTGAATGCTCGTTAAACTAAATATAGTTGTACTTGCCACAAGAGGTTTTGCCAAAACCAAGGCAAGATTTTTTAAATATTTAAGATATAGATAGTTCACAGGAAAATGTGTTTTGATTTACATTTGCCATACTAACTAACAACCAATGAAAAAAAAATCAGGGACTTCCACTGTATTCTACAGTACTTCACGACGTATCGATTGATTTAACTAAATAAATTTACTTAAGGAGAAACAATTATGACTTATGATTTTGATCTATTTGTAATTGGTGCGGGTTCGGGTGGTATTGCTACCGCTAGAAGGGCTGCTCAATATGGGGCTAAGGTTGGTATCGTAGAAAGCGATCGCCTTGGGGGAACTTGTGTCAACCGTGGTTGTGTTCCTAAAAAACTGATGGTATACGCTTCTCACTTTCCTGCTGGATTTGAAGAGTCGGCGGGATATGGTTGGACTGTGGGAGAAACCAGTTTTGACTGGCACAAGATGATTACTGCTGTCAACGACGAAGTAACTCGCCTCAATGGTATATACAGCAGAATGTTAGATAATTCTGGGGTCAAGCTATACGAAGGCTATGGTAAGTTTGTTGACTCTCATACCATTGCGATCGGCGATCAAAAGGTTACTGCGGAAAAAATTCTGGTTGCAGTGGGTGGCAAACCTGTAAAACCTGACCATATTAAAGGAATTGAACACGCCATAACTTCGAGAGAAATTTTCAATGTTCAAGAACAACCAAAGCGCATGGTGATTATTGGCGGTGGTTATATTGGGGTTGAATTTGCCTGTATCTTAAATGGTTTGGGTACAGAAGTTACTGTTGTCATTCGTGGAGATAAAATCTTGCGCGGTTTTGATGAGGATATCCGCGATGAGATTCAAGCAGGGATGGAAAATCACGGCATTAAATTTGTTACTGGTTGTGATTGCGATCGCATGGTGATTGATAAAACTGATAGTGGTTTAAAAATTACTGTTCCTACTCAAGATGGAAAAGAAGAAACTATCATCGCCGATGCTGCTAGTTTGGCTGCTACAGGAAGAATGCCCGATCTGAAAGATCTTGGTTTAGAAAATACTAAAATCGAAGTAGCTAACGGCGCAGTTGTAGTAGATGAATATAATAAAACTGCTGAAGATCACATCTATGCGGTAGGTGACTGTACAGATCGCATTAATTTAACTCCTGTAGCGATTAATGAAGGTAGAGCTTTTGCCGATACTCATTTTGGTGGAATGTCGCGTCAAATGAGTTATGAAAATATTCCTACTGCGGTGTTTACTACTCCCGAAGCTGCTACGGTGGGATTAACTGAAGCCGAAGCCCGAGAAAAATATGGCGATGCAGTCAAAATATATCGCAGTAAATTCCGTCCTATGTACTATACTTTGGCAGGAAAAGAAGAAAAAACCCTGATGAAGTTAATTGTAGAAACTACTAATAATAAAGTGGTGGGCGCGCATATGGTGGGGGATAGCGCAGCAGAAATTATTCAAGGTGTGGCGATCGCCGTTAAAATGGGTGCTACCAAGGCTAATTTTGATGCCACAGTAGGGATTCATCCTAGTTCGGCAGAGGAGTTTGTCACCATGCGGTAACTTAAGGAACAAGGAATAAGGAAGAAAGAAAATACATAATATTAATCTAACTTTCTTTTTCCACACTTAAAATCCGATGCCCTTCATATCCATAATTTTTCCTTCGTGGAATCTAATTTGTATTGACATATTGTTAATAGGATCTGACCAAATAGTTCTACTTCCCTTATTGGCGTTGGGATAAAATCCTACGATTTCGATTACTTCAGAGTAAGTAAGAGATTCTCTCTTTTTGCTGGATTGTTTTTTGTGAATATTCCTGCTAAGTAGCTCATTCCAAATTGCAGGGGTTAAAATATCACCGTTCAGCCTGGTTAAATTGTTGCAAGCATAACCATCTCGATCGCTATCTAAATGCTTATGTTCGGGATAGAGATCGAGATAATGTTGTGCAGTTTCTTGATATTTAAAATCTCTACATTCTTTTTTTGAACTCTGATAACTAAAATCGTTAACCTCATTACTTACATCAGGATCGTGATAAATTGTCGTATGTACTGTTGGCAGGCTTTTTTCGACCGTCATATTATGACATCTACCCTGAATTATCATATTGATCGCTTTTAATTTGTTATTCCAAAGTTGTATTGAAAAAAGAGATAAAGCTAAGCTGATGAAGCAAAATTATCAAGAATTTGTCATTAGGGATTGGCAAAAAAGCGATCGCGATGGTGCTGCGGAAGTTATCAGGCAAGTTTTAGAAGAGTATGGTTTACCTTGGCAACCCAATTTGGCAGATCGAGATGTAATTGAAGTAGAGTCGACTTATCTGGAGATGGGAGGAGAATTTTGGGTAGTCGAACAACAAGGAGAAATTGTCGGTACAGCAGCATATCAACCTATAGCTAGAGGACAAAATGCTGTGGAGATTCGCAAAATGTACTTGTTGCCAACAGTTCGAGGTCGAGGATTGGGTGTATATTTATTAGAGCAGTTAGAACAAACAATTGCTATTAAAGATTATCAAGAAATTTGGATCGAGACTGCCACTGTCTTAAAAGAGGCAGTAAGATTGTACGAACTTAATAACTACAAACCCGCAAGTGGTGTAGAAACTGCAAGATGCGATTTAGTTTATTTAAAGCGACTACAACATCATCAGCCAAATAAGAAGTAGACAAAAACAAGCAAACTATGTTTTTACTAGCAGGGGATATTGGCGGAACAAAGACTATTTTACGTCTGGTAGAAGTCACCGAAGTCACTCTGACCGAAAAGACTTTTAAAACCGTTAAAGAAGCTCAATACATCAGTGCCAATTTTCCCGATTTAGTGCCGATGGTGCAAGAGTTTATGGGAGAAGATAAATATCTTTATCCTCAAGTTGCTTGTTTTGCGATCGCAGGACCTGTGGTTAATAATACCTGTAATTTGACTAACCTTAGCTGGATTTTAGAAACTCCACGCTTAGAGATAGAATTGGATATTCCTAAAGTTAGTTTAATCAATGACTTTGCTGCCAATAGTTTTGGTATTTTGGGGTTAAAAGATTTTGACGTTCATACTCTGCAAGCAGGAGAAGCCAGAAAAGATGCCCCTATTGCGGTGATCGGTGCGGGTACAGGTTTGGGAGAGGCTTTTCTAATTCCTCAAGGTAAAAAATACAAGATTTTTGCGAGTGAGGGAGGACACGCAGATTTTGCTCCTCGCAACGATCTTGAAACTGAATTATTAAAATATCTTAGGCTTAAATTAAAGGTAGAACATATCTCCGTAGAAAGAGTAGTATCAGGTCAAGGAATTGCGTCTATTTATCAATTTTTAAGAGATACAAAATTTGCTCCCGAGTCTCCTGAAATTAGCGACAAAATAAAGTTTTGGGAACAAGAACAAAAGAAAACTATTGACCCTGCTGCCATTATTTCTCAAGCAGCTTTTAAACAAAGCGATCGCCTTTGTGAAAAGACAATTGATATTTTCGTTGAAGCTTACGGCGCAGAAACAGGCAATTTAGCTCTCAAACTCCTTTCCTATGGTGGAATTTATATTGCAGGGGGGATTGCTGCCAAAATACTACCTTTGATGCAAGATGGCAGGTTTTTAGATACTTTTAAAGATAAAGGTAGAGTTAGTCCTTTGATCGAAGAAATTCCCGTTCATATTGTTCTTAATCCCCAGGTAGGATTAGTCGGTTCGGTATTGTATGGTTTGCAGCATCAAGATTGATTACGATTTGCTCTATCTTTAATATCTATTAGTATAAAATAGCTGCTTCTTTGATAGGTTCAAGCAAACTTAAAGGCAAATGAAATTGATTTAATTGCCACTTTTCCTTTTCTGGATGTTCTAGATCGTAGCCGTGATAGTCTGTACCGCCCGTCATTAATAAATTGTATTCCTGGCAAAACTTTTTAAGACGATTGACTTTATTATTGCCATGATGGGGATGGAAAACTTCAATACCCATTAATCCCGCTGCCACTAATACAGGCAATACTTCCTCAACCTTCCCTCCGCAAAATAAATAAGGATGCGCCCAAACTGGTACGCCACCAGAAGCGCGAATTAATTCAATACCCTCTTGTGCCGAAAACTTTTCATAGTGGACGTAAGCGGGACAATCTTCACCAATAAAACGTTCAAAAGCTTCTTGAGTTGAGTCTACATGACCAGCTTTAACCATGGCACTAGCAATATGAGGACGACCTAGAGCCATATTGCTTTCAGTATAGGTTAATTCTAGGGGATAGCCCATTGAAGCGAGATTCTCTAGCATTTCCTTCGCCCTGCGTTTTCTTCCTGCCAAACGCTCCGTTAGACTGGCTTCTATTAATTCCCTTTGGGGATAAGCTTAGACGTATTTACATTGCATTAACTAAATCACCTTTATTTTTTAATT
>NZ_JADWDC010000066.1 GCF_020640915.1 Waterburya agarophytonicola KI4
TATCAGCTATGACTTGAAGTATTTTGTGGAATCTTAAATTACTTTTTTTAAATAAAAAGTAAAATCCTTAATCATAGCACAAAATATTTTTGCAAGAGTTCTAATGGTGTTTACAACCCTGGCTTTATCTCGAATTGCACTTGCCCAAACTATGCGTTCCGAACGAGACTCCCTGTTTCAGATTGGACTGTTATCAAACAAACCACTTTTAGGTGCTGTTGCTCTGACGTTTGGCTTACAAATGACTGTCGTCTATGTTCCCTTTTTGCAAACAGTATTCCAAACAACACCCTTATCAGCGAACGACCTAGCACTAGGTTTAGCTTTAAGTACAGTTCCCTTTTGGGCGATGGAGCTTGATAAGTGGTTGATTCGACGCAGGGGGGTGTAACTTTTGATTCTGCCGCAAAAAGTTGAGAAAGACAGAATAATCCTGTGGTTATCTGATTTTTTAGACAGCAATTCTAAAGAGAGATTCAACAAATTTCTTTGGCTCTACAACATCCTTTTTACTAACTCCTTAATAACTTTGCAACACTACCTAATTAGAGCAAACTTGCAGATAAGTAATTATAGGATAAGTAAGGAGAGTCAGAGTGATTGAAGGGGAGACTTTACAACTGTTGCTGGTCTTGTTAGTGGGAGTAACTATTATTCTCGCTCTTCTAATCAAAGCTGGTTTGGAGCGAATTAGCATCCCTCCTTTAGTTGGTTATTTACTTTTAGGAACGGGAATAGGCTTATTAGATAACCAGGTACATTTTCTGACACCACCAGTTAGGGAAGTATACGCCTTTTTAGGCGAGTTGGGCATTATCTCGCTATTGTTTCGGGTGGGTTTAGAAAGTAATCTAGCGGGATTATTACGTCAGCTTTCTCGTGCCAGTTTTCTGCTGCTGGGAGATGTGGTTTTTAGCGGGGGATTAACTTTTCTCAGTACCTACTATTGGCTAGGTTTAGACCTAATTCCCAGTGTCTTTATTACTATTGCTTTAATTGCCACCAGCGTTGGTATTTCAGTCAGTGTGTGGCAGTCAGCAAAAGCTTTAGATTCACCCAATGGCGAACTGCTATTGGACATAGCGGAAATGGACGATATTGTAGCGATCGCTCTGATGTCACTTCTCTTTGCGATGATTCCAGTTTTTCAAGGTGACATTGTAGCTGATTTTTCGCTGATTTTTGTCCACACAATCGTCCCATTTTTGCTCAAGGTGGCGATTTTTGGCATATTTTGTTTGATTTTATTTCGCTATCTAGAACAACCAATAACCCGTTTTTTTGAACGACTTGAACCATCCCCAGATCCCATACTGATGGTAGTAAAAGATCCCATACTTATGGTAGTAGGAATGGTCTTTATCATTGCTGCTTTAGCTGGTTTGATTGGCTTTTCCGCTGCTGTTGGTGCTTTCTTTGCTGGCTTAGTATTTGGTGGCGATCCCGATGCAGTTAAGTTCGATGCTTCTTTTGCTACTCTGTATAAATTCTTTGTCCCATTTTTCTTTATTAATTTAGGCTTACAACTACAGCTTGAATCTTTATCTAGTTCTTGGATTTTGGGCTTAGTTCTCTTAATAGTGGCATTTTTGGGTAAAGTTATTGGCACTGGAGGATTGGCATTAATTACAGGAGGGCGATCGAGTGCTTTGTTGCTGGGAGTGAGCATGGTTCCTCGTGCAGAGATTACGATGGTAGTCATGGAAAGAGGACGGGAATTAGGAGATTGGGCAGTATCATCGCCAATATTTACCACCACAATTTTAGTTTCAGCAATAACTTGTATTGTCTCGCCGTTAATATTACGCCCTTTATTACAGAAAACTTTGCTCAAAAATTCTTAATTGTAGTTCGCCGAACGACTTGGAAACCATACCTCTTCCATTGAATATTTTATTTACTATTTTGTCTTCAATATCTCGATCCTCGCGTTTATTTGCTCTACGTCCGTTCTTGGACAGACATCAGTTAAAAACCAGGATAACTTGAAGTTAATTAAACAAACCGATTAATTCAATCGGCTTATTTAACAATATTTTATCAAAGAGCTTAAGATTTTGATTTCCACAAGCCTTCTAGTTATTGACGATGACGGTGATTTTAATGATTTAGTAAAATTTGTTTTAGAGCATGACACCGATTGGAAAATTTTTACAGCTTTAGATGGAGAAAAGGGGGTCGCTCTAGCACAATTACAACAGCCAGACATAATTTTACTCGATATAATCATGCCAAACCTTAATGGATTGGATGTCTATCATTTACTCAAGTCCAATCCGAATACCTGTTCTATTCCCATTATATTTGTAACGGCTATGGTTAGGATGGAGCCAATAATTAGAGCGCAAATAACTGAAGATATCGAAGTAATTACCAAGCCATTCGACATTATGACATTAGCGAATCAGGTAATTAATGTGTGCGATCGCTATTTAGTTACAAATCAATAGTTATCAAGATGTAAGGGTAATTACTAAATCCGATCGGGTTCTAGAGCTGTTAAATCAAGTAAGCAAAGGATTATAATAGTTGTATCTCGTGCAGTGATTAAGAAGTTTAATTGTAAGATTCTTGGATAGGCATGAAACAATATAATTATGGTTAACTTCAGTAGGAAAACAAGTTTCCTCTATCTTGAACGAACCTCGAAATAATCACATATTAGCTGCCCTGCCTCAAAGAGAATACCAACGTTTCCGGGATTGTCTTGAGCCAGTTCAACTTTCTTTAAATGAAATTCTTATAGAAGCCAATCAAAAAAGTGAATCGTTATATTTTCCAACTCAGGGCGTAGTATCTTTAATGTCAGTGATGGGGGATGGCTCAACCACAGAAATTGGGTTAATTGGCAAGGAAGGAATAGTAGGAATACTGCCGTTTTTAGGAGAAGGTGTCTCTAACAGTCAATCCATAGTCCAAGGGAAAGGAACGGCAATGCGAATCGATCGACAGGCACTGCAAGCAGAATGCGATCGAGGTAAGATGCTACAAAAACTGCTGCTGCGCTATACCTTGAAACTGTTTAATCAGGTGAGCCAATGTGCTGCTTGTAACAATCATCACACTGTCAAACAGCGAACTGCTCGCTGGCTGCTGATGCTGGACGACCGCAGCGATCGTTCCACTCTGTTGATGACTCAACAATTACTTTCTCGGATGTTGGGAGTACGTCGTACTGGAGTTACCGAAGTTGCCAAAGAAATTCAGCTACAGGGAATCATTGACTACCACCGAGGACAAATTCAGGTTTTAGACCGCGAAGCTTTAGAAACAGTTGCTTGCGAGTGCTATCAGGTTCTCAAAGATTGGTCTTTTGTTTAAGATGATTTCAACCTATTAAGATTTATGGGCTGCTTTGTCCGCAAGCGGACAAAGTTTAGGGGAAATTGTTAGTATCTTAAGTAGAGCGCAATCTAGCTCAGAATCTCGTCTTAAAATTCTCCAAATTGCTATGGAAGAAATAAAAGTATGAACTATGACTTTTTGGCTCACTGTAGTTAGTTTTATGGTGCATACAAATGTCCTCACCCAATTTAAGCAAGCCAATTAATCGGTTACTAGCTGCACTACCGAGGGAAGATTATCAACGCCTTTGCCTTTATTTAGAGCCAGTAGAGCTTCCTCAGCATAAGATTCTTTACCATGCTGGAGAAAACTACGATTATGCCTACTTTCCCTCTCACTCGATTGTTTCTACCGTAGCGATCATGGAAGATGGCTCAACCACAGAGATTGGAGTCATTGGTAATGAAGGCATGGTAGGACTACCGATTGTCTTAGACACCAGTTATACTAACTCGACAGCAATTGTTCAGGTGGGTAATGGTGGCTATCGGATTTCTGCTCAAGAACTACAAAACGAGATAAATCGTCAAGGAGCGTTGAAACGACTGCTGATGCGCTACATTCAAGCTCGAATAATTCAGCTTGGTCAAACTGCTGCTTGTAATCGCCATCACAATCTCGAACAGCGATTTGCTCGTTGGTTGCTAACGGTACGGGACAATATACAAAAAGATGAATTTCAGTTAACCCAAGAATTCATTTCTCAGATGTTAGGGGTACGTCGTACTGGAGTAACCGAGGTAGCCCACAAATTTCAAAAAGCAGGCATTATTCACTATAAACGTGGTTTGATACATATTGATGATCGAGAGAAGTTAGAAGCTCGCACCTGCGAATGTTATTGGCTGATTGCTAAAGAGTTTTCTCGGTTGCTCGATTGATTTATTTTCTTTAGAACAAAAATACTGTGATTGGGTTCAGATATTTATTCACTCAAACGTCCGATAAAATACAGGATAATAGCATCAAAAAATGGAGTCAGAAAAGGTTAGAGTTAGATAGGATTTGGGCGTTGTTGGATCGAGGTATGATTCCCTAGCTTTAGGGATTAAACAAACAGATCGGTTAAAAAGCTAATAGCTGATGGCTACGAACAAATTACTACATGCGGGCATAGCTCTTTATCAGTTTCACATTGTCCTCTTGTGGGATACTTCAAATCAGCAACGCCAGAATTTGAAGTAAAAAATTGTTGTTCAAGCCAGCTTGATAACGTTTCTTCTCCAGACTACCTTATCGCAAGTATACAGTGCATTATGGACTTTATTTTACTTTTTGGGACAGGCTTCTCAATACTTATGATTCTAACTATGAAAGTAAGTTGGATTAAGTCGAAGTAGGTTTCGCCGATGATAAGCGGAGTACCTCTGACTCGATTGTTAAATCAGGTTTTAGAGCTTCTTCCTCACAGATTACTCAGATTTTTAGTCTAACTTGATAGTGAAGGGTTACTTGTTGAGAAGTACCCATTATCAGGAGATAAATAAAATGGAAAGCGACGAAAGATACCGCCGTGCCAAGCGTCGAGTTCGCGTACTGAAAGGTTTCTACATCCATCTAGCTACCTACATCGGAGTGATAGGTCTGTTATTCTTAATTGATTTTCTGACTGGTGGAGGTTGGTGGTTCTACTGGCCTCTACTGGGATGGGGAATCGGGATTATTTCCCATGCATTTACTGTGTTCGGAATCAAAGGTTTTCTCGGCTCAGAGTGGGAGGAGAAAAAAACCAGGGATTTGATGAACTCTTACTCTAATAAGTAGAAATTTGTAACCTAATATTTGTATTCGGAGTTTTTTATGTCTACTTCTTTGAACCAGGGTGTTCTCGTCACAATCGTGTGCGAAGCAGTATTACAGGATCGTCTCATAAAACAATTAATAACATTAGGTGTTTCTGGCTATACAATTGTTCCAGTGCTGGGTGTAGGTAGTCATGGTAGACGCATGGGAGATGTGATGGCTGCCTATAATACCAATATTGAAGTCAAAACCATCGTTACACCAGAGGTGTCTGACAAATTGCTGGAAGAACTAAAACAGTTTCCCGAAACTTACGCCTTGATTGCTTTCCGAAAAAATGTAGAAGGTTTGTTTAATTAGACGCTCCTGTATCAAGGCTAAAAGTAAGAAGCCTAGAGCGAAGATCTATAAAACCTAACAATTAGAAAGGTTGACTCTTTCCTAGTGTTAGAGAGATTACAAGAATACAGTGATAGACAACCAATTACTCAACTTATCTTTGCCAATATATATTTCTTCAGTTAATTAACATTGGAGGAAGTAAAACTTGAACAAACGATTTTCTTTAAATTATAAGCTATTAGCACCTACCCTCTTATTAGGCTCAATTCTCTTGATTGGGTTGAATAGTTTTGTCATTCTTAATCCTGGTCAAGCGGGGGTAATCAGCATCTTAGGAAAAGCCCGAAAGGGAGTCTTGCTGGAGGGAATTCATTTTAAACCGCCTTTTGTTTCAGTGGTAGACATCTACGATTTGACTGTGCAAAAATTTGAAGTGCCAGCACAAAGTTCAACCAAAGATCTTCAGGATTTATCAGCTCGTTTTGCAATTAACTTTCGCCTCGATCCGATTCAGGTAGTGGAGATTCGGAGAAAACAAGGAACATTAGCCAATATTGTTGATAAAATTATTGCTCCCCAAACTCAGGAGTCGTTTAAGATTGCTGCTGCTAGGAGAACAGTAGAAGAAGCAATTACTAAAAGAAATGAACTCAAGCAAGATTTTGACGATGCTTTAAGCCAGAGGCTAGAAAAGTACGGAATTGTCATCCTCGATACTAGTGTAGTCGATTTGGACTTTTCTCCAGAGTTCGCCAAGGCAGTAGAAGAAAAACAGATCGCCGAACAGAGAGCCAAAAGAGCTATTTACGTGGCTCAAGAAGCAGAACAAGAGGCACAGGCTGATATCAACCGTGCTAAGGGTAAAGCAGAGGCTCAAAGGTTGCTAGCTGAAACCCTCAAAGCGGAAGGTGGTCAGTTAGTGTTGCAGAAAGAGGCAATTCAAGCTTGGAGAGAAGGTGGCTCTCAAATGCCCAAGGTATTAGTAATGGGAGGTAACGAGTCCACAGGGGTTCCTTTTTTGTTTAATCTTGGCAATATTCAACAGTAAGGCTAATGCGCCTTTGTATAGGTGCGATACAGATCGTATTGAGACAGTCTATCCAACCATTTGGGTGCTGAAGCTTGTTCTTTTATCGGTTGAGGAATGTGGGGTAAACGATTGTCTGGAAAATAACCTTCAATCCCTGCCCAATTGAAGAAGCTGCGGAGGCTGGAGAGCTTACGATTAATGGTTTTGGGCTTTAATTGTAATGTCTCGTCTAAATAGTGTTTGTATGATCGTAAGTCAGTAGGAGTAATTAGTTCGGGAGTAAATTCTCTGTTGCCCTTTGATTTCAACCACAAGGCAAAACCATCTAGATCGCAAAGATAGTTTTTTATCGTGTAAGCACTTCGTTCTGATTCGATGAGAAACTGCGCGAAATTGTCTCGATAATTAATCGAGTCTTTTGTATTTTTGACAACTTCAGATCAACTTCAGATGTAGATGGCATGGGCGCGTAATTATACGCTAAGTTTTTTGGTCGATAATGGTGCTCATTTCGTAACTACTTAGGTAGGAGAAACAATCACGTCGAAAAGAAAACCAAAAAATGATACTTTGGTTTTATGACAGGAGCAGAAAAAGACCAAAAAATCAAAGCCTTAGAACAAGAAAATCAAGCACTGCGGGAAAGAATAGCAGAGCTAGAAAGACGTTTAGGTTTAGACAGTGAAAATAGGCGCTGTTCAAAGCAGGGTTACACTTTGGCGGCAAAATATCCAATTTAATAGAGCAAATGTTCTCAAGTACTGTCCTACGTGCTGTGAAGTGTCTCATACTGTTAAATTAGGAAAAATAAGCCAAATGTGTGAGTAAACTGAGTGAATTCATCTTCTTCCGTCGCTTCGGGTCTTCAACCTCTTCATCGTCAAGATTTAGCTGTCAAAGTCTTGTCCAAAAAGGAAAAGATCAGTCATTTAGCCCATCAAGAAGGAGTTAGTCGTAAATTCCTCTACCAGCAAGGAAATATTGCTCAACTTGCTTTAAATAAGGCTTTTGAAAAAGAAGAACCAGATCATGAAGTCCTCTATTACCTTCCAGTGACACAAAAATGGATATTTCAGTTGATTCTAGCTTTGATTCTAATCTGCCATTGTTCTTATCGAGGTGTAATCGAATTATTACGAGATTTATTCGATTATTCTCTTAGTATTGGCACGATTCATAATCGAATCAAACAAGCAGTTCAAAAAGCCCAAAAAATCAATCAAGCTCAAGATTTATCGCCAATTGAGGTAGCTTTGTTGGATGAACTCTTTCAAAGTAATCGACCTGTTCTAACAGGGGTAGATGCTCACTCTACCTACTGTTTTCTTCTAGAGTCAGTCGAACATCGGGATGAAAACACTTGGGGATGCCATCTGCTCGAAGCCGAGTCACAGGGATTGAATCCCGACTATACTATAGCCGACGCAGGAAAAGGAATCAGAGCGGGACAAAAAGCTGCTTGGGGAGATAAGCCTTGCCATGGAGACGTATGGCATATTTTGGATCAAGGTGAAACTTTATGCCGTAATTTAGCTAAAAAAGCCCAGGGAGCTAAGACCCAAAGAGAAGAGCTCGAACAGAAGATGGAGTCAGCTAAATTAAAGGGCCAAGGAAACAAATTATCAGCTAAGTTAAGCTTAGCCCGCAAAAATGAAGTAATACTCCAAAAATTAGCCAGTGACATCCAAATTTTGCTCTATTGGTTGAGAATTGATATTTTATCTTTGGCTGGTCCCGAGTGGTCAGAACGATTAGAATTGATGAATTTCATTATTGAGGAACTTCAATTCAGAGAAGACCAGGCTCACAAAGGGATTAAAGCTTTAAGAACCGCTTTATCGAATCAAAAATCGGATTTATTAGCTTTTGCTGAAGTTCTTGACCATAAATTAAGGGATATTGCCCAAAAATTTCAGATTTCTCGATCTCAAGTTCGAAAAGTTTGTTTGTTGATGAAGAAGTCCCTATCCACTAATGTCTATTGGCAGAAATGGAATCATCTCTATCAGCAACTTTCTGAAAAATTTCTCCCAGTCAAGGAAGCAGTGTCAGAGGCAATGAAATCGACTCCCAGAGCTAGTTCTTTGGTTGAAAACCTAAATTCTCGCCTCAGGAATTACTTTTTCTTGAGAAAGCACCTGAATTCTGATTATCTCGACCTTCTTCGGTTTTTTTTGAATCATCGCACATTTATGGCCAGTCGAAAGCCTGAACGAGTCGGCAAAAGTCCAACCGAATTGATGACGGGTCAAAAACATCCACATTGGCTGGAACTCTTGGGATTTGAGCTTTTTCAACGTGCCTGAAAATTAGGCTTCAATAATAATACTTTTGCTCTTCAAGCTAACTTAAAACTTGGCTTAATTTGACCTGCTTGTGTGACCTAAAATCGCCCCTTTTTGAACAACGTCAATTTGCCAATAAAGATAGTCTATTTTTTGACTTATTAATAACTGCCAATGCTCCTAGAAATGAAGTTGAAAACAGTATCTTTGTTAGTGTCAACGAAAGGGCAAGTTCTTCTGAGCGAACACCTTTCACTCTTACATCAGATAATGGTGGTGAAGAAACATCTGATGAGATACCTGAAGAATCTACTACCGAGGAATCCACTACTGAGGAATCTCCAGAAGAGCCAATTGATGAAGAAAACTCTGAATCCGAACAACCTCCTACGGATGAAGAAGAAATTGTAGAACCTCCAGTAAATGAAGATGAACCTGACTTAGAAAATCCTGACTCTTTAATAGACGAAGTGCCAGAAAATAATTCTCCGTTCGATAATCCTCAAGAAACAGAAATTCAACTACAAATATTTTCTCCTGACTTGGAATCTCCAATTACAGAACCTTTAATATCTGCGATAAGAGTACAAGATGAGTACACCGAACTTTCTACATTCGGATTGGATACATCTGATTTTATCCCAGTAGACGTAAATATAGATATCGATCTTGGTGCTGGTTCTGCACCAGGACGTATTTCCTTTGAGGTTGATGAGAACGAAGGCTCAGGTTCATTTGCACCTGGCGAGTTTAATGGCTATGTATTTACAGATATCTTTGACGAAATACCAATAATTGAAAATGTTACTCTCAGTGAAACAGCAAATACACTTGGATTAGAAGCATCTGACATTACATTTACTGAGAACACTATTGAAGTTAATGTAGAAAGCCTCTCTTATAGCCCTGGATTAAACGCTTTATTGGATGTTGAGTTTGCTGACTTATAACTTCCCAGAATCGAGGTTCAAAAGTAAATTAAACCTCGATTTTCAGTAAAACTTTTAATGTCATGCAATATAGCTGGCTACACTAAAATCTACAGTAATAATTTTGCTCTTGGCTTTGACGGGAATTACACCTTTGATAATTCCGATTTCATTTTTGATTAGGCAATATAGCCAAGCGACCGCACTTTGCCTAAATTAGAGATCGCCATGATGACTTATTCTCAAGCAGAAAGGCAAGATACATACGACCCGTAAACCCAACCCCAAGAATGAAGAGAATCACCGATGAGAATCCAGTGTCGGTTTTTCTCATCATATGAAACTTTGTAAGGAATAACTTGTCTTCCATTAGATAGTGTAGTTACAATCTCTTCCCCATTCGGAGTAGCTCTGACGTTAAGAGGAGTACCTGTAGGATCGATAACTTCACAGATAATTGGCTTGTCTGGTTGTTGGGCGTTTCTAGCATCAGTATCCGTACCAAACATCGAACGAAGAACCTTCTGTGTAGCCTGCGAGCCAAATTCTCGTACAGACTCCTCTACAAACAAATCCCAAAGCGATTGATTGCTCGATTGTGCATTCGCAGAATGAGTATTAAAGCTTAAAGCAATAAATGGTAAAAAACCAATACAAGCAAAAATTTGTTTCACACCTACAATTTTTCCAGCAATTTATTAATTAGATGTTAATCGATCGTGCAAAAAACTAAACTAAATTATCTTTTTACTCTAGTCCAACAAGAAACCAAATGCTTCAAAATAAAGTACCCACAAGGAGATGGACGAGCGTTTTGGCAACCATTAAAGCAATTATTCGCTGAAACCAAGCTTCATGCCAATAACTGGAAGCAACTCGATCCCAATCTTGTAGCAAAACTGATGCAGCTTGAAGAAAAAGACGAGCTAGGAAATACAATCGAGGTTAATCATTTTCTCAGACAACAAGTAAGAATTCCTACCGAGGAAAAACCAGATTTACGCCGAATTATGCAGCTTGCATTGAATTCAGGTCAATATTTGGCATTGAAAGATGGTTCTTTGCCTATTTTTCCAGATTTCGATTATTCTAATTCAGGTTTGGCTTCATTAGAGACTTACCTTTTTGAACGAGATATAGTGAGGATTAGCAGTCAAATAGGCGATCGCCTAACCAAAGATGTCAAGGCATATTTACAGCAGAGTAAGGAATAAAAATCACATATTCTATATACTATGCTTTACCCATAACTCCTGAAACTCTTGTTTAGAGTAGCTTATAGCCTCCGATATTGAGCTTGATTTTTGCTGTTTCCCCTTTATTTTTAGCGGTCGCTAAAAATATGCTCCTGAGAGCCCCTATCTTTGGGTAGGTAGCTCAATCAAGATGGATAGATTAGCCCTAGGTGTCATCTTCAAAATCCTTACGGAGCAAGGATTTTACGACTTATGGGTAAGGCATAGATTCTATATAAGAATACTGAGCGAACGTTCATTGAGACTCGAATTCAAAGCATTTTAACTAATTGCTTCGGATTATTATTCCATTTATTTGTTTTTATTTACGCTCTATTTATCTCAATTAGGCAGTCATCTTATTATTCATTCAGACGCACGAAATGGATACAAGACATTGCTTACAACCACAACTTCTAATTCTTCCAAACACACCTCATCTTCTCTATTGGCTTTTAAAAAAGCAATTTTAGGTATCTCTCTAGGTTTTTCTTGCCTGAATCCAATGGCTACAATGGCTCAAAGCAATTATGACATTCAGCAATTAGAACAACAAAAAGCAGACTACGAGTTAGCTAAAGAAAATTTAAATACGGAAATGGCTGCCTATATGGTACTAAATCCCAAAGCATCTGCTGCTGTAATTGCCAGTGGTAGTGGCGCAGCAGCGGTTATTACTGAGAACCTGAGCGGAGGACAAAAAGCGTTTTTTGTCGGGATGGGACTACTTGGTCTAAATCACTGTCGTCAATCAGTCAATATTCAAAAATGCGCTGAGGTAGCCACTAACATAGGTTCTTACGCCACTCAAATTAACAACTATGACGAGCAAATTAATTTGTTAGCGGAGCAAATTAGCTCATCTCAAGATTATGCTACCAATACTACTCCTAGCTATTCGCCTGAAAGTTCTTGGATACCTGGAACACCTCATTCCGAATTGGAGAATGTAGTAACTGGAGACACAGAAGGTAATTGGAAACCTGCTTCTGGTTATGAGTGGGCTAATCCCGAAGACGATGATGATTTTCGTGTTATACCGCTTACCTCTAGACTTGAAAGATAGATAATTGAAGCAATCGCCTATCTAGAAAGAGTGAGGTCGATTGTAAAGCCGAACAACAGAGTTTTAGAGTCGCGATCGCTTCAATTATTTCCATCATCAACATTTACACAAAATATCAAAGTATTTTTAAGGAAGTAACCAACAATGAGTAAAATTTCTTTTAGATGGCTTACTGGCTGCATTTTATCTTGCTCGATAGCAGTCTTGACGATACCGTTCGGTAAAGCAGCGCAAGCGCAACTCGATGAAGCAGAACAGGTAGTTGCCAGTTTTCATCAGGCGATTCAAGACAATAATTTTGATTCTCTAGATCGATATTACTGTTCGGCAGAAAAACTTGCTGCTGAAGAATTCAATCGTTATGCAGATCCTAATGGTCGAAAAGGTACTCTTTTTGATGCGTATATAAGTGTTGCTACGAGCTTATATTCATTTGATATGTCTAATCTTTACTATGAAACCAAATATTACGATCCAGAATTAGAAAGAGCAGTTGTAGCAATTACTGGAAATGTTCTTCTCGAATCATCTAATGGACAAACCGCTGCAATACCATACAGACAATTTAGTGCTTTTGGACGTGATTGGCTGCGACTGATTAAGGAAAATGGTGAGTGGAAGCTTTGTCATAATTTGGAAAAGTAGAGAGTCATTCAGCTTATATTTATTTCAATCCTAGTTCCGTTAATAGCCACAAACGAAACTAGGATTGACGAAAAACTAAAGGTTCAGTCGATCGCGTAAGTTACGACTAATTTTTATTGGGAATGAGTATCTTAGTTGAAAATTCACTCCTTACTATTACAAAAAACCCATAACTAAATTTTACGCTTTCTAATTGGCTAATGGTTCAGTAAAACGTCAGTTTATCAAGAAAAGATTAGTATCACTGAGTGAAGAGCCTTTGCTGAAGACTTTGCTAGGAATTTCGCAAAACTCAGTTCATTAAGGAGATAGCTTACAAAAGCTATGAAAGACGAAAATGCGGATAAATTCTTTAGAGCTGGCTCAAATCCCGATAAAAGGGCGGTGATGAAATTCTCGATGGAAAAACCAACTCTCATGGGTAAATTTAATTCGCTGAATACAATGTAGGGGGAGAAAAAGAGTGGGCAACCTAAAAGTGTTGTAGCTATACTGCGTTAATGCCAAATTATCTGAAAGAAAAGGATTTGATACATGAACGTAGTTGAGTTAGAGGACGTATTTAATGAAGCAGCGTTTCCTGAGTATACCTTTGTAGAACCAAAAGAATATCGGTATATCATCTCCTCTGTAAAATCAAAAGGCAAGCATATCACTGTGTCAGGTGCATCTGGGACTGGGAAAACGACATTGGTTAAAAAAGTACTGCGTGAACTAAATATCAGTGATTCAGATATTTTATGGATCAATGGAAGACAATATTCAGAACACGACTCTGGTTTACAATTACTCGCTGAAGAACTTAGTTCCTCTTCCGACTTTAACGAGCTAACTAGCCTAATGAACTTAGTCAAGTTCATTATTATCGATGATTTTCATTTTTTGAAGTCTGGAGCAAGGTTGGAAATCGCTTCAAAACTTAAGCTTTGGCACGAAAAAGACGTAAGGTTCATAATTATCGGTATCGCTGCATCAGCAGAAGAGCTACATGGTGTTGATGCAGAATTGGGGATAAGAAATGATCCCTTCGAGATTAAAACACAAGATGAAACATTTTGTAGAACGCTACTTGAAAAAGGTTGTGATGTACTGGCGGTAAGTTTCTCTGAGAAGTTAAAAAAGGAAATTATCCAATCGTCGAATGGTGTTCCATCAATCGTTCACGTTATTGCGAAAGTTTGTTGTATCAACTCAGATATTAATCAAACTCAATCAAAACATTGTACGATCAATAGTCAATTGGTCGAAATAAGAAACGATGTATTAAGAATATTTCACGGAAAATATAGAGATAAGGTTGTTGGTCTGGCAAAGGGAAAGCAGCAAGCGAAGTCTGTCCATCATACTTATTTTGATATAGTCTCAAATATAGCTAGAATCGACAGTTCAGAAATACCGACAGAAACTTTGTATAGTTCTATAGTGGCTTCAATCTCCGAAGCTAAAGAACGCAAAAAAAAGGCAACCTCATTTTATAACTGTCTAAATAATCTAAGCGATGTAATTGAGCAGAAAGGTCTTGCAGACATAATTTTTTACAAGAAAGGCGGAAAGTACATATCAATCGAAGATCCTTCTTTTCGTTTTTATCTAAATCTACTCGATATTAATGATATTAAAAGTCGAATACATTTACGAAACTCTAGTTTTACGTATGATGTTGCGGTTTCTTTTGCTGGCGACGTTAGAGATACAGTCGAAAAGTTTGTAGAGGAACTAAAAGAACGAGGTATCACTGTATTTTACGATTTCGATCAACAGGCACAACTATGGGGCTCAAATTTACGAGAAAAGCTTGCGGATGTTTATGCCAATGATGCTTTATTTATGGTTGTTTTTCTTTCAAAATCATATCCCGAAAAAGACTGGACTGATTTTGAACTGTCGATTGGCAAGAGGGCTTCTCAAAAAAGAGATACAGATTATTTGTTACCCTTATTAATAGATAATGTGCCCGTAGTAGGTATCAAATCAACCACGGGCTATCTTAATCTGAACAATATGAGTATAGAAAAAGTTGCTGATGTTCTTGCGGAAAAAATCGAAGAATCAGGTATTAAGTAAATAAAGCTAGTAGATTAGAATTTAGCCTGCCTTTTCTTCCTCCTCTTCCAGATTGAAATCACTGATATAGTCTCGTACTACGCGCTCGAAGAACAGTGGCGCAGCTAATTTTGTCCATTCATTAAAATGACCATATCCATAGCGAAGAGATTCAACAAAACCAGCAATATAATCTGGTTCATCTTCTTGTTGGCGTGATGCCACGATAATTTCTAAAGGATTTGGTGTTGCCCATTGATCTGTATGTGGTTCTTGGTTTTGAATGTTTTTGATTTTTAATCCAGCCGAATTTGTAACTTTTTGATATTTATTTTTACTCTTTGTACTTGAAACTAAAGTATCAAGATATTTGTCCTGTTCGACTTTTCGATAGCAACTAGCACCTCTTTGTTTTTGATGTAGTGTTTTCTTGCCAATAGAAAGATAGACAATACAGCCAGTTTTATTCTGAAAATTAAGTTTATATAATCCTGTGGGACTTGATGGGGCTGAAATTTCTTCCCGCCTATTTTTATCTGCTTTTAATTCTTCTATAGTTCGAGTATCTTCTAGGTATGTTTCAGCTAGATATTTAACTTTATCCTCAATGATACCTGGTGCTAAATCTTGTCTAATACGAACAATACGCGCTCCCTCCCAGTTATCCTGCATATTAAGTTTTTGATTAATATCAATATCTTTAGTATTGAGTTTGCGATCGCTCAACCAATTCCAAAGTTGTACGCAATTTGAAGAGTCAATCATCACAACAGGATTATTACTGTCATCAACAGAATTAGAAATAATTGAATCCACAAACTCTTGAAAGCGACTGATACGAATGTTTTGTTTACTTCCAAGAGATATGGGGGAAATATTGGCTATGTCAAATAGTGCTTCGGTAAATGGTTGCCAGGACGTAATAATGAATGTGTGTGTTTTGAAATCTTCGTAGCAACAACACATTTCGCTAAGTCCAGTTTGAACATTTGTTCTAATTGCTATGGGGAGAAAAGTATTTTCCAGTCTTCCACTTTTTCTGCCAGCATTTTTTCGATTAATGGTAATTGCGATAATTTCCTTTGGTCTATTCTTTGGTTCAATATGACCAAACCATTTATTGACTTTCTCCTGTATGTTGTCGATACGTCCAGAGTGCGCCCAAAGTAGCTCTTTAGTAGAAGCTTGAGCGCGAATAATAAATTCTGCTATTTTAATATCTCCTGATGTCATCCAAATTTGTGGAGGACGAATAAATTGTACGCAGCTACGACCTATTGAAGCTAAGGCTCTACGAGTTGAGGGTTTATTTACTTTATCGTCATGCAATTGCTTATTTTTATCTTTAGGATCGGGATAGAATTCATCTGCCATTACCAAACAAAATTTCGGACGTTTGATTTTAGCAACTTGTTCGGCTACTGAAGTCCAAGCCTCTACTCTTTTCTGCGCTCTTGCTTTGCTTTTTAACTTACTTCCAGGCAGCACTGCTTTTGCACCATGAGTATCTAAGGGAAGTTTCTGTGATTGGATTTCTAGTTTATCTCCCCATAGCATTGTGATTACTGCTTCTAATAGTCCAACAGTTTCATAATGCTTAACGTCATAGAAAATTATTAGTAAAGGTGTTTCATCAGGATATAGTTGCTGAATTGCTATTTTGTTAGCTGATAATAATTTTTTTAATTCTTTTGTTTGATTTCTGTTTTTGCTATTAAATCTTAAATTTTTAATCCCTTTATCGCTCAATTCAAAGTCAAAAAATTCCTTGAGTAAATTATTAATTTCTTGATGGCTCATTTCATCGGGAGACTTTTTTTCAGCGTCAGAAATATCCTGGTTTTCTAGGGACTCTAAAATAGTATTGACTGAAGTAGGAGCATTGATAGTCCTAGAGCCATCAATCTTGTTTGAGTGAGCCATTCCTTTGCCAAATTTAACTTTTGAATAGTCTTTAAAAGGCTCAATACCTACTGTTGATAAAATTTGAGTTATGGCTTCAAAAGCTTCTAGTTTATCTTTTTCAGGAACACCTACTTTGATATCGTGTCTTTTTTCTTGGATACCATTACGATAAGTCAAAAGAACTTGACAATCTGCTGTTGAAGCTAGATTTTGAACAATTTGTTTTCCGTTGGAGATACTTAAGGGCAAGTTTAGCTCGCGCTGTAAAGCTGTAAAAGAACTATCTGGTTGCCATGACCATTGTTTAATTTTTTTATCTAGGAGACGATTTAGTTGAAAATTAAAAATGCGATCGCTATAGTTTTCTGAAAAAACAAAACCATTAATAGCATTAGAATCAAAACTATTTTCTTTAAGACTACTCAACCAACGTTTTTTGCCGACATCTATTTTTATTAATGGTTGAGGTAAGGAAGGAAAGGTAATAATTTCTAGATCTACAAATAAGCTAAATAAACCTTTATTCTCAAGTTTGATTGGATTAGTTACTAATTGAACGCTATTTCCAGATTGGCTAGTAATAATTCGCTTAATGCCCCCTAATTCTGTAAAAATTTCGTGTTTGGCAATTAATCTGGCTAGATAATCAGCTAAAGCTGGAAAAGAGTATTTATATGCTCTTGCTGTTCCACTTTTTTCGTGTTGTGACCAAGGGAATATTTGAGATTGAAATGGCTTAATTGATAAAAGAAGATTATCTGACTGTAGTTCTCTCAATTGTTCTATAACATCTTCATCTATTCCTTCTTTCTCGCTATAAGGAACGAGATAATTCTCCAGCCAATCATTGAGAATTGGTTTTAATCTTTTTACGATTTCTTCTCGATCTCCACCATCTAGATATGCAAAAGGCTCTATTCTATAGTCCCTGCCGTTTATTGCCGACTTACTCAAACCCATATTAGATTCAATTCGAGTGACGTTAGACAGCTTAATTTCCAAGAAACATCTCAAGGAAGCATAGGGAAGATTTTTTATTTGCTTTATTTCCTTCAAAATTTTAGAAAAGTTAGCTAATGCTTCATTTGTCCAAGAAATCGTCCACCCCTTAACCGTGACAGGAGGTAAGTCATTGGGGATAGTAAAAACTAAAGGAATCGTAGCAGTTGTTTTTGCATTTCCCAATTGAATATATTTTTTAGGTAGTAATACTTCCAATTTGGCTGATATCAACCAGGCAAATCGATGAAAATTATTTTGAGCCAATAGAGAAAGAGTAAATATTCCTACTTTTTTGCTGAAATCTTCTCTAGCAAATGGATCTAGTTCGTACATTTTGATTTGTTCTAATTCTTGAGATTGAGTCATAGTTAATTACATATCTAGTAAAGGATCGAAGTCTTCGTAGTCATCGCCTTCATAAACCGAATCTTCTGACTGGAATAATTTTGGGGGATAAATTACCTTGTCTACCTTCTTCAAAGGTTCGAGAAAAGTGCCGTAAAGTTCTTGATATATCTGGCGAATTACAGGATCGGGGTGTTTTACGCACTCTTCTAAAATGACGCGCATTTGAACGAGCATACTGTCGCGGGGAGAATCTGGTTTTCCTCTAGCCGATTGCGGAGCCCAGGCTGCATCAATGAAGTAAACTGACACTGGACAACCATTCCTCATACCTCGTCCAATTGTTTGTAAGATTGCTACCATTTGATTGGCAGTGAAGGGTTTAAATAGCTCTGCACCCAATCGGCTAGCCATTAATGGCTCTTGTAACAGTCGTTTGGTATCACGATAAATGCTTTTTCTCGCAGCCTCCCAGGCAAAATCGATATCTGCTAACTGGTCTTCAGAAGAAAATGTATGACAATCGAATGCTTGAGTCGCACGTCCTGCCAAACTGTATAATAGCTGCGTATCATCAGTGGTAGGGTGAGGGCGAGTTAGGAAATAAATCGAACCAATAGCAGCATCTCTTTCTCGCGCACCTTTAGTAAAGACAATATTGACTCCACGACCAATAGCCAACATGGGAAAAATAATTAGATCGCAAGCCTCGTCATCTCCAAGAGCCTCGCATTGAGAAGTAGTAACATAATCAGAAGGTTTTTCTCCTTCTTCAAGATGACGAACCACAGCTTTGGTACGTTTACCCAGATCTGGATAATTGCGGTCGAGATACCTCTTAATATCTCTGACTTGTTGATAACCATTAACTACAAAAGCAGCTTTGCGATGAATACTATTTCTGACATCAAAGTTTCTAATCGCTTTTCTGACTTCTGACTTCTCACCATTTTTGACTAATTCATCAACCATTTTGCGTAAATTAGTGTCTCTTAGTTCGCCAGCACCGCTATAGCGTAATGGTTCATTTCTTCGTTCTTTATCCAGAAAATATTGAAAATAGTATCGGCTAGATTCTGAATTATGCTGGTTTAGTTTAGGTTTGAGTAAATAGTTGGGATAAACATCAATGTGATAAGCAGGACTGGCTGACAAATAAGAAGTAGCAGAAGTCATCAAAACTGCTGGTGCATCTTTTCTCCCGTCGGCTGCTAGTAAACGGTCAAAACGGTGCATTAACATTCGAGGCGCACCAACAAAAATAATATAAGACAGAGAAATATTACTAGAGTTGTTACGATTGGTATGAGCATTTTGTTCTTTATATTTAACTCCAGAAAGCCTTCCAATCAGATTTTCAGGAGTTAAACAGCGTAACTGGTGTGAAAGAGGAGGATTTAAAATTAGGTCTTTGATTAACCCCTCTGCAACCATCGTCCTAGTTTCAGGTACGGTGCGTTGATAGCCCAAAATAACGAAGGTAATAGCTACCAATAAAGGAATAACTTCACGGGTGAGATGGGGTGGTTCTCGATTGGGGAAACAAATGTTGAGAAATAAGATGGTTATGTCATCAACAATTTCATCTCTTTTCTTAATTAAATTTTCTGCCAAATAACGCCTTAGTAGTTTGATTAGCTCATGCCAGTTAGCTTCTAGCTTTTCCTTTTCTACACCTAAAGTGCGAGAGCATAAGTCTTCCTCATAGCTTTTTTTCACTGTCTCCGTGCCAGTGCGGTCGTAAAATGCCGTATAAGCAGCAGTTGACCAAAAATCAGTTAAAGCATGACTTTTTCTAAATCCTTTAGTTATTTCTGCATCTGCTGAAGTATCTCTTAAAGAATAAAATTTATTCTGGTCAAAACCTTCTAATATTTCCGTAATAATCCGCGATACTGTTAGTAACTGACCTTTAAAACGTTTTTTAAGCCGAGGGTGGATATTTTGTAATAAGCTGACTAAGGAAGTATTGTAATTACCAAACTCAGCCATATTGCGACTGTAAAGTTCTATGTTACGGTCTGCTAATCGATAATTTTCTGTTCTTGCTAAGGGATTATTAACCTGTTCTAAAATAGTTCGATGAATAGAACTATCTGCACCAGAAAGATTCAATTCCGCTACTCCGTAGGAATCTAAACTAGACTGAACCATATCTACTTCATCAAAAATAACTAGATCGAAAGTCCTAGCCATCAATTCAAAATAGCGAATCTCCTCATCAATCCCCTGATAAGGTACTGTGGTATCCATCGACCTGATATGCCCTACCCAAATATCAGCATCAATTAAGTCTCGCGGAGCTTTATTACGTCCGCACATCGTCCATACAGGACAAAGATGTGTTTTCATTTTTCCCTGAGAAGAACTTTGCAGAATACTACTACAGGGCGCGTTACCGTATTCCCATTGAGAAGTTTCTACAGTAGAAAAAGCAGGGAGAAGGCAGTTATGAGCAAAAGAATCCGCCCCTTCCAGAGTATAAGCAAAGCCTCCTTGTCCTCCAGAAGCAGCAATGGTTTCGGCAATACGGTCAGCATGAGTTCTTTGGGTAATTGAACTTTGACCGACCAGCATTCCGACTTTAACGCCATAAAACTTCAAATCCGCCATATATCGTCTGGCGACTTCAATGGAAGGAAAAACCAGCATTACTTTATAGCCTTTCTTTCCCAGCCAAACGGCACTAACCATTAGAAGTGTAGTTTTCCCAGCCCCAGGCAGACCAATTAAATGTTTTATACCCGACAACTCAATTCTTATTTTGGTTTTCAAACCCCGATCTGGTTCGGGTACTAATAAATGGAAGTGTTCTAAACGTTTAGTCCAATTACCAGGTCTTCGTTCGGGATGTTCTCGATCGTTTCTATCCATCTCTTCTGCTATCTGATGTAATTCAGAGAGGGGAATAGAAATATTACCCTGTGGCTGTCGATTAATGTCGTGGGTTCTACGACTTGCTAGCGGTGCGGTAATCGGAGAGATTGGTAAACGAGTTGATGTAACCCTCTCTCCTAGTGCGATCGCCATTTGTTGCTGGGGATTGGCTGTTGTTTTGCCATGAAATTTGTAAGCCATTGGTGCAGACAAAATTTCTTTTGCCTGGGTAATTTTGGGATCTTCTAAAAAGTCAGTTCTCTTGAACTCTAATGTTTGACTATCAATTTCATATACTCCTTGAGTACCTTGTTGATAGTGAAAATCGTTATAAAGTGCGACGGCATATTTAACAGAATTTCTAGTGACATAATTTAAGGACATTTGACGAATATTAAATATTGCCTGTCGTGCGCCAAACAAAACAGGTGCATTAAAAACACTCTCCATTCCCGACACGATTACAGGGACATATTCTAACGACTGGACTCCAAGAAATTCTTCCATCAGGACGCATAGCCAGCAAATGCGCTCGTTTCCCGTCCAAAAATCGGGCTTTGGTTTAGCTCGCATACTTTCCCTCTTGTATGTTCTTAATTACTGAAGATACAGACATTATTTGTAAACTGGCGGTATCGCTTTTTTTATCCAGTAGTGAACGTAAAGTAGATAAATAACCTGGACAATCATCAATCAGTTCATCTGTAATTGCTACAATTCTTTGGCGATAAAAAATCAGTCCGCCAATACTACGATTGAGCTTTGAGGCTAGTAATACAGGACTCCGATAAGACTTGGCATCTATACCGACTGCTAGATCGTTAATCGATACATCACATCGATCTGATTCTGGATATAACTCTGTATCCAAACCTACCGACTGCGCTCGGTCGAAGATTGTCAATTCATCGATTGCAGGAGCAGTCCAGTAAGCTAATATTTGCGGTTTAGCTACTAACAATCGTTCCTGTTTTGGATCTAACCTTTCACCTACTTTCGGTGCATACTTGCTATTGCACTGATGGATTGGACAACAACCATCTGGATAACTAGCCCGTTTGGGGTGAGGTCGCATTAGAGTCCCACAATGAGCGCAACGATTGGCAAAATCGTTAATTAACCAAATTTCTGGAACTGGATCGTAAAACTCTAATACTGTCTCTTGTAGAGGAGTTAGATTTTTTTCTTCTAAATAATTTACTAATTCTTTTTCCTGAATCAGAGATCGCCTTCCTAGTAATTGGCGTAACGCTGTATAAGCTTGGTGCTGTTTTCTTTTCCCCAGACGTTCGGTAGCAGTTCTGATTATGGTGTGTAAACGATTTTCAATTACGTGATCCTCTCCATAGCCACCAGAGATTTCGGCAATTTCAGCACAATCTGGAGTTGGTACTCGCAAATCGGCATCAATTAATTGAACATTCGCAAAGGGGAACTCCGAATCGCGAAGAATATCTAAATTCCAACTCTCCTCACAGTTAAGACTGTATCGAGAACGCGATAGTAAATCATGAACGCAAGCAGCGAGATCGCATTTTCCCTCTTCGAGATAAAGACGACCTAGTTTGCACATTGCTGAATGTAGTTCTGACGGTAATTTATCGTCCTGTCTGACTATTTTCGTACCAGTAAGAACGCAATCGTATTGCCGTAAAATTCCTTGAGCCAGGAGAATAATGGCATCTTCTGCTAAAGCTAAGTTGTTTTGTTTTCTGGGTTCAAAAAGCGTAAATGATTCTTGGCTATGGATTGATTCTGTTTCATCTACTCGATCTACTCCAACTACTCCAACTAAAATTTGCTGTTCGAGTTCTTTATTATTCCAAGAGGATAAGACTTGCGATATTGATACTAAAGTCCAGCCTTTTTTCAATAAAAGTAAAGTAGCCAATCCCTCTAATATCTGACGAAAGCCAAATTTTTGACCTTTAGGTTGAGATAAAAGGTTTTTGGAACGCCAAGCCCTAATAGTTCTGACAGTAGGCGATTCAACAGATAAATTTAGTCTATTTATCTGACACTGCAATTCATGCAAAAGGTTTTCTGCTGTACCTTTCCAATCTCGAAGATCGTCGAAATTCATTTTTTTACATCAATCAATGTAAACAGTATAGCCTGTAAAAAATATTTAGCAATAAAAGGTACATAGCCGACATACCTGTAAAATAGGGGTCGGGTTGAGTCGATGGGAGATATAACTCTCCACACCTGTCATTTAAATCTGGACGTGCGATTTTATAACAAATACAGAAAACCCTTATAGGCGTTGGGTTTATTTCAGGATTAATACCAGTATCTATCTGCTCCCTTCTCTTTGAAGGTGAACTCCACAAAACAGAAATCATCGTCGGCGGTAATAAACATTTCCCGACAAATATCATCGATGATACGCTCAAGCTCATCTTCTGTTTCATAGGAAATAGTTAACTCGTAAAATCCTTTATCTTCCTTGAAAGGTTTACGGTAATCGTAGTGAGACAAGCACCAATACTCAATATTGTTTCTCACCTTTTTTTTGCGTCGAACAAATTTACTGTTGTTCTCCACTCTCAAGGAAAGCTCCACTACAATCGTCTTTTTATTGGATGGAGGAGTTGGATTTATTTTAGGTACAGTCGATTTGGCAATTGTGGGGGAGAAATTTTGAGCTTTAGCTGGAGGCTGATAATCGAGTTCGGCAATGCGTCTCTGGGCATAATCAAATAGTTCTTTTTCCAAGCAAGCAGGTAAGCGCATGGTTTTCAATTCTGTTCCTGGTAGCCATTTAGATTTGCGCCCCGCTCCTTTTCTTTTACCACCACGACCAGCTTTTTTCTCGATCGTCATTTGTTTGATTTTGTGATTTTTTCAAAACCTGAATAGAAGAATTGTACCAAGAATAAAATCTTTAACGGGGTTTTCTGTACGATTGCTATTCGTTTTGACAATCGAGTCTAGATTTACGAGATTTTTTCTTGAGTATTTCCTTCACGTCAGCGAATAGCATCTTAATCTTTTTCTGATATTCTGGATTTTGACGTTCTTCATCTAGAGCCTTCCAGTCAGAATTGCGGTCTAAGAGTTCTTGATAGTACTTTTTCTGAGCTTTTGATAAGTTTTTTTTATCTCCTTCTGAGCAATTTTCTGCGGATTCCTGCCCATAAGTTTTAGTTATGTTTTCTGGATTGGATTTATTATTATTATTTTTTAGATTTTCTGAGAACTGGTTGCGGGTTTTCTCTACTGAGTGAATTTATCTGGAAGGCTTAATCTA
>NZ_JADWDC010000008.1 GCF_020640915.1 Waterburya agarophytonicola KI4
GTTAAGGCTAAAATCACGGTTTTGATGTCAACTATCCCCAAGGGGGTAGTATGTCTATTACCCCTATTTAATGACTAGAGGGAAGATTGTCTCTTTGTTCCAAATCAGTTTTAACTTTATCAACGAAATTAACTCCAAGAGGCAAAATACCATCAATACAGACTAAAGCTACCATGCGTAGCAAAGCTTCTTTTTGATAGTTGTCTTTGAGGCTGGAAGCAAACTGTACTGGATTGAGAGATAAACCGTTAAGCTTACTAAAAATAATTAATTCTGCTACTAATTTAATCCTGAGATCGACGCTCTGTATCGAATCTGCTTTGGGAGTAATTTTATCTAAAAAAGGAATAAAACGAAACTTATCGCCCAGTTTATCAGCGATCGCAGCTGCTGCGATCGCCTTATCGGTATTGTCTACGGTACGATATAGCCAAATAGCAGTTTGATAACCTTGTTTTTTATCATCGTACAAAGCCACGGCGCGATCGCGAATTTTATCGATTTCTTGAGGGGAAATCACACCAGTAATGGCGGTAATTGTATTGTCGAAACCGACTAAATTTTCCCACTTACCAGGAATAAAAGTGCTGATAGTTTTGAGAACTTTAACTGTAATATTATCTGTAGGAAGACTATCGACGATTTCAATAATTGACATTTGATTGAAGAATAAGGAATAAGGAACAAAGAAGAAGTAAACTAGATTTTAGTTCGACAAAATTGCTTGTAAGCGACTGCGAAATTCTCCTTTAGGGTGTCCGCCTTTGACTTCTCCCAAGATTTTAAAATCTCCTTCAGGAGATTCACAAAGGATATAAGTAGGCCATCCCATCTCTTTTTTATCAGGATATTGTGCCATTAAAATCTGGCGATACTTACGATACGTGGCAGTATCCTGCATTTTTACATCAATAAATTCTAAATCTAGTTCCTTTGCTACCTTGGCATCATAAAAAGACATTTTATGACAGACACCGCAGTCTTCAGAAGAAAATTTAACAAGAGCTTGAGTCATAGTTGATACCTAAATTCCATCGATCGAATTGTAGAATCGATTGGCTAATTACCTCTCGATCTTCAGAGAAATTTAGCATAAATATAAGCAATTGCTTCAGAGAATATTTTCCGAAAACCTTCGCTAGAAGCCCACCAAACTTCGGGATCGTAATCTAAAGGGGGATGAGAAATTATACCGACAGATACTTCTGGTTCAAATACTTGCTTGTAAAGGAACCAAGTACGACGGCTGTGTACATCTACGGTATAGACATTGATGGCTTGAGGATTTAATTGACTGCGATCGAGCCATTGTTTAACTGCACCTGCTGAAGTTAAAGTGCGATCGCGTATCACTTGGGGAGTAAATATAGGTTGTATCTGGGCAGGATCTAAACCCAAACTTACCATAGTCGCCCAGGAAAGATGGGCAAAATCTCGATATTCCGATAAATATTCTCCTCTGCCAAAAGGTGCGCCCGCAGTGATTATTAGCTGGTAAGGATTGCGTTCAAATTCGTCGATCGCACCGATAATACCTTCATCACCGATCCATCCTTCTACAACCAAAATTTCTGCTTTTACTGGTGCAGAATATGCTAAAAAAGGTTCTAACTTGAATATAACTAACCAAAATAAAAAAGCGATCGCCAAAAAAATCCCCAACCAACCTCGAATATTTAATCCCCATCGAGGTTTATATGATATTAAGCCCCACAGTTTTATTTTTTTTCTTGGCATATTGTTCAAGCTCTATCATTTTATGATGATGCAATATTCTAAATTCTTACTTTAAGAGAAAAAAAGTAGATATAGCGATCGCCATATCCACTTATAGTTGTTATTGTTTTTTTGATTCCTCATTACTTTATTGACGGGGTTGATTGTTAGTATTTGCTTGAGATAAATCTCGTAAGAAAGGACTAACGATGTTGTTATAAATTTGGTCGACACTATTAGCCAAAGTATTAGGTTGAGTATTATTGGGTTGAGTATTATTGGGTTTAGAAGGAGTTATTGGGGTAGAAGCAGTGGTGGAAATGGTATTAGGATTAGCAGAATAGGTATTTAAACCAGATTTGCCACTTAAGTAGAGATGGTCAATTACTTCTCCTTCGTGAACTCTTTTGGTAATTTCCCAGCCAGGATTGAGAATCATCTTCATTGCACCATCGCTTAAGCCATTAGTTTTGCCGATAACGATGCTGGGCTGGGAAGGATCTTTATGAAACGCCACCAATTGTAGCTCATTGTTGTTGGGAACAATTTTAACCACGTGAGCAACTCTTTCATCTCGACCATTAAGACGGAGAGTATAACCATTGGTGTTGATAATACGACGACAGCTATTGGTATGGTCGAAATCTAGCAATAACAAATCTAATTTGACAGGAGCAGAACCAGATTCTTGCCAACATTGCTTTTTACCAGAGATTTGCTCGATTATTTCTAGTCGATGCTCTTGATAGCCAAAGGGTACTGCGACTACAGCAAAATCATTTTGACTAACCTTTTGCTCTTGAAAAGAAACTGCCTTAGCTTGAGGTGCGGTGATTATAGCAGTAGTTGCGATCGCGGATAAAGCTAAGAATAATGATTGGATGCGATTATTAGATTTCATATCAGAAAGCCTCTATATTATTTTGTTTAAGTTGTTACTTTCTGAATACGCCACAAGTCTAATGTTTATGCACCATTAATGAACGATTAATTAACTAATGCTGAGTTATTGATGAGGAGAGCGATAAAAAGGTTTTTTCACCACTGTTGCGGGATGGGTTTTGCCGCGAATTTCGATCTCTAAAGCTTGTCCTACCTTACTCAAATCCTTCGCAACATATGCCAAAGCGATCGCTTTTTCTATCGTCGGTGCTAAAGTACCGCTAGTCACCTCTCCTACTGTTTTCCCTTCATACATCACTCTATAACCATGGCGAGCAATATGTCTTCCTGACATTTCTATTCCCACCAAACGGCGTTTGATTCCCGATGCTTTTTGTGACTCTAGTGATTCGCGTCCGATAAAATCTCCTTTATCCTGGAGATGAACTACCCAACCCAAACTAGCTTCTAAAGGTGTTGTTGTCTCATCGATATCTTGTCCGTAGAGACTCATTGCTGCTTCTAGGCGGAGAGTATCTCTCGCCCCCAGCCCACAGGGAATAACCCCCGCCGATAACAAAGATTGCCATAATTCTCTTGCTGCTTCGGGAGCAAGCATGATTTCAAAGCCATCTTCTCCTGTATAGCCCGTACGAGCAATAAATGCTGGTTCTCCATTAACATCTACAGTTTGATGGCGGAAAGCTTTCATCTTACTAAGATCTTCTTTGACTAAAGTCTGAAGAACAGTTGCAGCCTGAGAACCTTGAAGGGCAATTAGAGCTTGTTCTCTAGAAATATCTTTCATTACTATAGAACTGTCTTGCAAGTGGCTTAAAATCCAATTTTTGTCTTTATCTGTAGTACCTGCATTAACAATAACGACTGCTTTTTGCTCGCTTTGTGTTGCCGAGGAAAGATAAAAAATAATATCGTCAATAATTCCTCCCTCGGCGTTGAGCAACACGGTATACATCGCTTCTCCAGGCTTGAGACGACTTAAATCCGAAGGTACTAAAGTTTGCCAGGCATCAATTAAACCTTGACCCTCAAAAGTAAATTTTCCCATGTGAGAAATATCAAACATGCCTACGTGGGATCGCACTGCTTGATGTTCTAACTTCAATCCCTGATATTGTACGGGCATTTCCCAGCCAGAAAAAGCTGTAAATCTAGCTTTTTGAGACTGAGCTAGTTCAAACAAAGGAGTGCGTAACAAATTTGACGATTGATTATCTGCCATGTCTGGTTAAAAATATCTACATTTAATTGGCTTATAACTTATAGCCTACCGCTTAAGACTAATCCCTTGGGAGTTACAAAAGAGAAATCGAATTATGGTAAGGTATTTATTCGGGTATGATTTAATAATTACGTAAAGTCTTTTGTCGAGAATTTTGCTTAGTCTGCCAAAAGTGCGATCGCCTTTTAAGTAGACCTTTTACTAATAATATTTTTAGTTAGTTCAATTCCGTAACAAAAACATTCATAAATAATTCAATCAATTTACTTGTCAACTTTTTTTTTAGACTTATTAGGAGAAAATTAAAATGGCTACTCTCAAAATTGCTGTTTATATTACTGTATTTTTCTTTATCGGCATCTTCATCTTTGGTTTCCTATCAAGCGATCCCGCTCGTAATCCTGGTCGTAGCGATTCTGAATAATACTTTTCATTCAAAATTAGATCGATATACAAATAACGAGAAGCTCTAATCACTTAAAGCTTCTTTTTTTTATCTAAAAATCATGAGTAATAATAAAAGTTTTTGGTATGTGGTTAGGCAAGAAGACGGAACTTGTGAAGTAGTCGAGTCAGACTGGGAACGAGCAAAAACCCCAGAGAAATCAGACCACAAATCTCAATGGGGTTCGTTTAACAATGAGCAAGAGGCAATTGCTAAAAAAATTGGCTTGATTCGCGGGGGAAAATGCCAACCGAAATAATTACTTTGCTGCTTGAGGTTCAGAATTTTGGTATGCTCGAACTTCTTCTGTCAGTATTTCGAGTGCTTTAGCAAATTGAGGATCTGCTTCCGTTCCCAACTTAGAGCGATCGCCACCATACAGTTCTTTTAGCTGTTCTTCATCTAATTCAACTAAAATATCGGGGGGAATGCCTTCTTTATTAATATCCGTACCGTTGGGAGTAAGATATTTAGCAATAGTTACGGCCAATCCCGAACCATCTCCTAAAGGACGAACTGACTGCACTAAACCCTTACCAAAGGTTTTTGTCCCCAACAAAGTTGCTCGTTTGTTATCTTTCAAAGCACCGGAAAGTATTTCACTAGCACTAGCCGAACCTTCGTTAACTAGTACGACCAAAGGCTTGTCAGTCAAAGCTTTGTTTTTAGCAGATTCTTTGTCGCTAATTCCTTTACGATCAACGGTAGATACAATCGTTCCTTCATCTAGCCACATCCGAGCAATATTAATACTAGAATAAAGCAAACCGCCAGGATTGGAACGCAGATCCATCACGTAGGCTACTACCCCTTCTTTTTCTTGGGCTTCGATCGCATTCTGCATATCTCTAGCAGCATATTCGTTAAAAGTAGTCAGGCGAATATAACCTATCTTCCCTAGTTCCGTGTCTCTGACTTGGGCGCGAACGGGGTGAATTTCAATTTTTTCTCGAACAATTTCATAATCGCTTTCTTTGCCATTGCGATCAATGGTGAGAGTAACTTTGCTACCTCTTTCTCCTCTAATCAATTTGACAGCATCATTTACATCCATTCCTGTAGTGTCAGTGCCGTCTATTTTGACAATCAAATCTTGAGCCAAAATCCCCACTGAAGATGCGGGAGTGTCTTCAATAGGAGAAATGACGATCAGTCTGTCTGTCTCTTCATCTTTAGCAATTTGAATACCTACTCCAGTTAATTCTCCTGAAGTGTCGATCCTCATATTCTGAAACTCTTCTGGGTTCATGAACCTTGTATAAGGATCTTCTAGCTTACCCAGCATATCGCGAATTGCTTTGTAGGCATCTTCTTGATTTTCATAAGAAGCATCTTTGACAAATTCTTGGCGAATTTTGAGCCAATCGTTGTGATTAAAACTAGTATCAACATATTGATGGTTGATAATTTGCCAAACTTCATCTACTGTTTCTTTGGGGCCACTTTGAATTAAAGCTTGACTTTGGGACAGGTGAATCCCCGCTCCAGTAACGGCTACTGTTGATAGTGCCACAGCAGTTGTTCCCAGAAGCAGTCCTTTCTTTTTCGTTACCATAAGCTTAAAAATATAATAAATGTAGCAAGAGCGATCTACAACAACAGATTCTTATAGTTAAAGTCTAATCTACCACAAATGACTTTTTTGATTGGGGATAGCTCAACGATAAGCATAAACTCGATGTCGATCAGCTTTGTTGGGATTTACTAACAACTTTTACAACTTACCTAAATCTTTAACTATTTATTAATCATACATTTTATCAATCATAAATTCTTGCTTCTAAGGCACTGGGATTGTCTTCGCAATATAGTTCAAACTCACTTTTAGGCTTTTCAACAAAATCACTTTTGTTAAGAATGTCGCTAATAGAAATAACGCCTAATAATTGACCTTTAACTACAGGAGCGCGACGAATGCGAGTATTGGCAAACAAACGAGCTACATATTCAACTCCTAAATCGGGGTTAACTGTAATGCAGGGTTTGGTCATGATTTCGTACACCCGCATTTTTTTGGGGTCGTGTCCGAATGCTGCTATCTTGTAGACAATATCGGTTTCGGTCACTATTCCATAGGGATCGCCATCGCTTCTACGCTCTACAATCAAAGCTCGCAAACCTTGATCCTTCATAATTTTCACGGCTTCTGCGACCGTTGAAGAGCCGCTAATGGTAACAACATCTTTGGTCATTATTTCTTGAGCTTGCATCATCTTGATATCTTCTTCAATTACAATTTCGTTAGATTAAACACGATCGAAACTAGTCTTCATAAATCCGACATTCTCTAGCATCGGGATTTTCAGCGCAATATGCTTCTAAAGAACTAGGTTTTTTTTCAGACTGACGTTTATCCGCAGCAGCGGCCTGTAATTCTTCTACTTCATCCCAAGCAGCAGCACATTCAGGGGAGGTTGCACCCTTCGCAGCGCAGACAGCACGAGCCTCCTCTCTGGCTACATCTAATCTGTCTTCAATATATAACTGCTTGGGTTTTTCGACGAAATCGCCTTTTTTGAGGATGTCACTGACAGAGATAATTCCCTGTAATTTGCCTTCAATCACGGGAGCGCGACGAATGCGAGTATTGGCAAACAAACGAGCTACATATTCAACTCCTAAATCGGGATTGACTGTGATGCAGGGTTTGGTCATGATTTCGTATACCCGCATTTTTTTGGGGTCGTGTCCGAATGCTGCTATTTTGTAGACAATATCGGTTTCGGTCACGATTCCATAGGGATCGCTATCGCTACGGCGGTCTACAACCAAAGCTCGCAAACCTTTGTCTTTCATTATTTTTACGGCTTCTGCTACCGTTGCCGAACCACTAATTGTAATTACATTAGGGGTCATAATATCTTTGGCTAACAGCATTTATTGGAATCTCCTGAAAATTTAGATAAAATTGGCTAACTAAGGTTAAATTTGACTATATGCTCTATTTCTATGCGGATCGCCTTATAGACCAAGAAATTGCCGATCCGACTCTAGGGGAAATCGAAGGATGGTCGTCGATTGGTTGTTTTCTGGCAATGACTGATGTGGTAGAAGAGTGAGCGTCAAGTACTTTGCCACTCACAGAACAGGTAACTAATAAATAGTCACAACTAGGGCATTCTGTTGCCATAGTTTCGTCGATCGCACCCTCGCTTTTTGGTTCGACTCTCCTTTTGAGGTGGCTACGTATTGCCAAGTGTCCGCAATCAGGGCATCGGACAGTATAAGTTCGATTCATAACTGGATTTTTTCGACAAATTTATCGATCTAAAGAAATAGAGACAATTGCTACAATTCTGACAGTATCTCTAATAGGCTGACAAACTTTAAAGTCTGATTTGAGTTTCCAAAATATTGCTGTAGATTTCGTAAGGTTGCGAACCAAAAAGATTTTCGATCACTTCTCCATCTCTAAATACCATTACAGCGGGAATGCTCCTAATGCCATACTTTTTGGCGGAGTCGCGATTTTCATCGATATCCACTTTGACTACCGTAGAGCGATCGCCGTATTCTGTAGCTAGGCGATCCATTAGGGGCGCGACTACTTTACAAGGACCACACCAAGTTGCCGTATAGTCTACTAAGACTAGTTTGTTATTAGCGATTAATTCTTCTAATTGCTCGGAGTTAATAAAGTTTGCTTTGGTCGTAGAAGTCATAAAATTATCCTTTTCTTAAATAGTTTTGGTAGAGGTCTTTGTTATTGTTTTTAATTATTCGCTTAGTAGAGTTCGTCTTCTTGATGAGTCATAATTTTGCAGTCAGAAGTGGGATATGCAACGCAAGTTAAAACAAATCCTTGTTCTAATTGTTCGTCATCAAGAAATGCTTGATCTGATTGATCTACAGTTCCTTCAAGAATTTTTCCCGCACAACTGGAACAAGAACCTGAACGACAAGAAACAGGTAACTCCAGGTCGTTATCTTCGGCAGCATCGAAAATATATTGGTCGTCTGCCACTTCAATAGTTTGATTTAATCCCTCTGCTTCGTTAACTAAAGTTACTTTGTAAGTTGTCATAATTTTGATTTTGTTAATTATTGGAAGATAAAACTTTTATTGATAGACTTACGAATACGAGATTCTTTATTTTTCATTCAGTTGTTTTATGAGCGCGGAAAAATCCAACGCCGAAAATGCAATTTGGCATAAATTAGAACGAGGGAGAAAAGCCAAAGCCGCCCTAGGAGGCTATGCTGGTTACGGTTCTCCTGCTTTCGGTCAAAAGGCAGTAGATGGAGAACTAGTTACCAATTCTCAAGAACAGGAAATTATTGAATTAATTCGTCGCCATCATAAATCTGGTAAATCTCTTCAACAGATTGCTGATTGGTTAAACGGCAATGGTTATAAAACCAAGCGAGGTCAACAATGGCGTAGAATATCCATTAAGCGCGTTTTAGACCGTCTTTATGGCAAAACCGACCACACTAGTGACATCCCTCAATCCCCCTCGAACGGAACAACCTAAAGTAAGTTGCATGGCTCTTGTTTGTTGGCTCTTGGCTCTCGATTCGTAACATCCGTAATCATGATAACCTTAAACTAGTCAAGATTTAGGTATGACAGTGAATAAAAGTTATTTTTTGTTACATCTGTCGAATAGTTTTGGGAGATATAGCGATCGTTATCTGCTGGAAGTCTCAGTAGATCTTAAAAAAAATTTAATTAAAGCCAAATCTGTTTAATTGAGAGGGTTGAATCAAATAATTTCAAAGATCGCTTTATGGAATCTAATAACCACCTTGATTTTGCTTCTCCAGACTTAGAAACAGCGATAGATCGAGAACCTTTAATCGTTACTCCAGATATTTCTTTGGTACAGGCGATCGCTCTTATGGGTCGAGCGGTTGGAGTTAGTTGTGGGATGGGAGACAAAAGTGCAGAATTAGATTTTTCTCACTCTCAAAAAAGTCGTTCTGGATGCGTCTTAGTCATGGAAGAGTCTAAGCTATTAGGCATTTTGACAGAGCGAGATATCGTTAAGTTGACCGCCCGAGAATTAAGTTTTGAAGATGTAACAGTGGCAGAAGTAATGACTCGCCCAGTAGTTATTCTTTCAAAGAGTAACTTTAAAGATATATTTGCAGCTTTGTTTTTGTTCCGACGCTATCGCATTCGCCATTTGCCCCTCGTTGACGAGTCAAATTGCCTACTGGGAGTAATTTCTCCAGGAACGATCCGCCAAGCAATGCGACCAGCAAATTTGCTCAAATTAAGGCGGGTAGCTGATGTAATGAGTAAAAATGTCATCCACGCACCTATCAATGCCACAGTACTGGATATCGCGCGGTTAATGACAGAAAATAGAGTTAGTTGTATTGTGATTGTGGAAGTAGACGAAGCCGAAAATATTCTGATTCCCGTAGGAATTATTACCGAAAGAGATATTTTACAGTTTAAGTTTTTGCAAGCCAGATTAGATAACTTGGAAGCAGGACAAGTAATGAGTACACCTTTGTTTTTACTCAGCCCTGAAGATTCTTTATTAATGGCAAATCAAGAAATGCAGCGTCGTAAAGTAAGACGTTTGGTTGTTTCTTGGAATTGGGGACAAGGTTTGGGAATTGTAACTCAAACTAGTATTTTGCGGATTTTCGATCCGATGGAAATGTATGGTGTCATCGAAACTTTGCAAAGTACGGTGCAACAGTTAGAAAGAGAAAAAGCGGAATTATTGGCTTTGGTCGAGCAAAAAGAAATTGAAAGATAGACTCAGGATAATTTAAGTAACCGTTAATTCAAAATGAGCTATTTTAGATCCTTAACTAGATAGTAACCGATTAATTTAAGACTAGATTAAGACTAGATCAAATTTATCCTTAAGCATTATGTTTTATCAACTGTTGAAAAGTATCGAAGGAATATGGCACAGCTATATGTATTGGCTAATCTCGATCTTAGTTGCGATCGCAATCATCTTCACCAATGTTAGCCCCTTAAATTCTCAGACAATATCTGCTAATGAATCTAATAACGAACCCGAAGCAGAATTAGTAGATTTAGCAGAATTTTCCGATACTCTCGACAAATTAGAAACCAAATGGGAAGCAGATTACGAACAGTATTTTGACCGCAATTTTTCTCATAGTTCGAGATCGGCAAAAAAAATTGCTCGGCAATTAACGGACGTTAAAGAAAGATCTAAAATCAATCCTGCGGTAATTTGGGCGATACCTAATGATGATTTTTTACAGTTAATGTTGGTTACTCCCAACAATCAATTTGTCGTTAAACAAGTGCGAGGTGCTACTCGCAAAAGATTAACCCAAAGGATTAGGGATTTAGAAGCGGGAATTGGCGATCGCAATTCTCTTAAATATCTGCCTCCTGCAAGATTGATTTATAACTGGCTGTTTAAACCGTTAGATCCTTATTTAGCAGCAGAAGGGATCGATACAGTATTACTTTGTACTGGGACTACTTTGCGATCTTTACCCTTTTCTGCACTACACGACGGAGAAAAGTTTGTGGTTGAAAAATATAACATCGCTCGTATACCTGCATTTAGTTTGACCGATACTAGTTATCAACCCCGAACCGATAAAAAAGTTTTAGCCACAGGTGCGTCAGAGTTTGACGATCTGCCATCCTTACCAGGAGTAGAGATCGAGTTGGATACTATTGTGCCAAAATTATGGTCGGGAGAAAAAATACTCAATCAAGATTTTACCGTTGCCAATCTTAAACAAGCCCATCAGTCAGGAAGTTTTGATATTATTCATATCGCCTCCCACTCATTGTTTGATTCAGGATCCCCCGAAAATTCTTATATTCAATTTGACGATCGTAAGTTAAGCTTAGACCAACTTACTAATTTAGAATTAGATTTACCCCAAGTAGATCTGTTGGTTTTGAGTGCTTGTGAAACTGCTTTGGGTAATAAAGATGCAGAATTTGGTTTTGCGGGGTTAGCCATGCAATCAGGAGTTAAATCAGCCTTGGCTAGCCTCTGGACGATTAGCGACGCGGGAACGGTTGTTTTGATGAGTGAATTCTATCAGGAATTGAGATCGACTCCCATCAAAGCAGAAGCTTTGAGAAAAGCTCAATTGAGTATGTTGCAGCAAAAGGTATATGTCGAAGGGACTAAAGTTCGAGGTTCGGCAATAGAAGTCGATTTACCCTCAAATACCGCCAGGGCAGAATTACAAAACTTTAACCACCCTTTTTATTGGGCGGGATTTACGATTATCGGCAATCCTTGGTAATTACATCATAACCAAGAAAAATATAAACAAATATTACAAAATTCTCATTTATACATAAAAACTTACCTGGAACAGGAAGTAAGACTTAGACCAGTATCAGAATTTTTCCTCTAGATATTACGGTCAATTTTGTCGAGGAGCAGGATGCAAGCAAAATGAATATATCTTCTAGATTTATACGGGACTTGGCTGAACTAGAATATATTTAATTGCTTAAAACAATACTGCTCTTCTTTAATTCAAAAAAAATCCCCAATAGATTAAAATCCTATTGGAGAATGATGGAATTTAATTACCCAAAATCGCTTTGGAGAGTATTTAAGCAGTTTTGACCAAACCACTGTGTCTTAACAATGGTTCTGTATTTGGTTCTCTACCTCGAAAAGACTTAAATACTTCCATCGGGTGCAAACTACCACCAAGAGATAGTACGGTATCTTTAAATTTCTTACCGACAGATTTAACTGCGTCTTCGTCTTCCAATCCGACTTCCTCAAAAGCAGCAAAAGCATCCGCACTCAAAACTTCTGCCCACTTATAGCTATAGTATCCTGCTGCATATCCTCCAGCAAAAATATGTCCGAAAGCACACAAGAAATTGTCTTCAGGAATAGGAGGAATCACCGTAGTAGTCTCTGCCAAACGATTGCGAACATCGTTAGGAGTTTCGTCTCCTCCTGGCTCATAATTAGAATGGAGTTCCATATCTAACATACCAAAGTGTAACTGGCGCAGCATAGCTGATCCACTCATATAGTTTTTGGCAGCTACTAATTTTTGATAGTATTCTTCAGGGAGAGTTTCGCCAGTTTCGTAGTGTTTTGCCATGCCGAAAAGAGTAGGGCGATCGTAACACCAGTTTTCCATAAATTGACTTGGTAATTCTACCGCATCCCATTCCACGTTGTTAATGCCCGATGCACCAACATAGTCAATAGTAGTCAACATATGTTGTAAGCCGTGACCGAATTCGTGGAAAAGAGTAGTTACTTCGTTAAATGTCATCAAGCTAGGCTTATCGTCTACGGGGGGAGTTTGGTTACAGGTTAGATAAGCTACAGGCAAACGAGTTTCGGTTTTACCATCAAGGTTTATTTTAGCGCGACCAATACAGTCGTTCATCCACGCACCTCCCCGTTTTTCAGCAGGGCGAGAATAAGGATCGAGGTAGAAAAAAGCGATCGCATTTCCAGTTTCGTCGGCTATCTTAAAGTAACGTACATCCTCATGCCATATTGGTGCTTCGCCATCAGCAGCAGTAATAGTGACATCGAAGATGCGGTTAGCCAAACCGAATAAACCGTCTAATACTTTAGGTAAAGAGAAGTAAGGACGTAATTCCTCTTCATTAAAGTCAAATTTTGCTTCCCGTTGCTTTTCTGCCCAATAACTAGTATCCCAATTTTTCAGATCACTTTGCCCTGCAAAGGATTTTAACTCTTCAAACTCTTGGACTGCTGCATCGTAACTAGCTACGCGCAAATCTTCCTGTAGATTCTGCACTGCATCCACATCCGTCGCCATTTTCTTCGCGAGACTTAATTCGGCAAAGTTAGCAAAACCAAGAATATTAGCTGTTTCCTTTCTCAATGCCAAAATGCGATCGATATTACCGCGATTATCAAATTCGCCATCAGAAGCGCGAGAAACAAAGGCTTTGTATAGCTTCTCTCTTAATTCCCTGTTAGTTGCATACTTCATGTAGGGAACATAACTAGGATAATCCAAAGTAACTACCCAAGGACCATTCTCAGGTGTAGCATCTTCATTGCCTTCAGCTTTGGCAGTTTGAGCCATCAAACCTAAAGCAGAGGGAGGTAAACCTTCTACGTCTTTTTTGTCGGTAAGCTTTAGTTTAAATGCTTTTGTGGCATCTAAAACATTATTAGAAAACTTCGTCGACAATTCCCCAGACTCCAATTGGATCTGATTAAATCTCTCTTTAGTTTCCCCTTCTAAGCCAACCCCAGACAGTTCAAAATCTTTGATAGAAGATTCGACAATCCGTTTTTGAGATGTTTCTAATTTATCCCACTCTGCACCATCTTTAATTCCTTTAAAGGCTTCGTATAAAGGCTTGCTTTGACTTAGCTTAGTATAAAACTTGATAACCTCTGGCTGCATTTTCTCATAAGCTTCACGCAACTGAGAACTGTTTTTAACTCCCATCAAATGTCCCACAATCCCCCAACTCCAGCCCAAACGCTCTTCAATAGCTGTCAAGGGTTCAACTAAACCAGACCAAGTAGAAGTTACATTTTTCTCTAGTTTCGTAACTTCCTCTGATAACTCTTTTAATAGTTGCGTCATTGCAGGAACAACTTGTTCCGCCTCGATTTCGTTAAAGGGTGGCAATCCCTTGCCAATTAATAAACAATTTTTGGTAATAGCTGCGTCTGTCATGTAAATAGATGTCTGGGGATTATATTTATATTTATTTACATTAACGCTTTGAGTAGTTGCATGACAGTAGCAATCAGGTTGGGATTACCGAAATTTTAGTCTGAACTAGAGTTCTCTTCTACAGATTTTTTTCGGGGTAATTTCGTTCCCATTTCCGTTGCTGCGGAGAAAATCAAGTAGAGAATCAAAAAACCCACTCCTGCTAAAAAAGGAATTAAATCGTTATCCATAATTACTTGTTGTTTATAATTAGTACTGCAACTTTAACTTACTAACTTTCTTAGAATTTAAGAACATCAAAGGTCGCAACACTAGCTTAAAGAGAATAAATATAGACTGTAATTCATTGGGGGTATTTCTTTTTTGCCATCTACCAGGAACACAATAGAGCATTTCCACTAATTCTCGATGTTGTTCGAGGTTAAGCTGGTTAAACTTGATGGTTACAATTAGATAATCATTTTCAAGATAACTACGAGTTACTTTTCCTGAAACAATCAGTACTTCAGGTAAAAGTTCGACAAATACATCTGTGGATAAATCTGCCGATCGCTCTAAAATGATTTCGACTCCTTCTTCTGAGATTTTTTGGGTTACACTTTGGTAGGTAGAGCGATCGCTATATACATCAATCTCTTTTTTAATTGTGAACCATTCGTAAAAGCTAGGCTTGGGCAAGTCTAATAAAGTTATCATTGCCACACTAATGGTTAGTAAGTTGTAGCTACTCCAATACAATCCTAAATTAAAACTAGTAGAAGGAGGATTGAGCAAACTAACGCTAAAACTAACCATAGTTGCGCCAAATAGGATTGTCATGGGTAAAGCCAATGACCAATTGTAGTTGAATTTATCTCTAGATAAACCTTTGGGAGTTACTTTAAATCCTTTGCCAAAAGGACTAAACATAACTTTGAATACCGTCACAAATACGGGGATAGCTTGAATTAAGGAATAGACATCTGATAATAATACAGAACGAGATCGCTTGTTCAACCAACTAAACATAGTAAGCTGCATCATGTAATAGGGTAAAAAGATGTATACCATTTCAGACGAGCTACTTAATACGGGATTCAACTGACCAAAAATACAAATTACAGGAACAATTAAAAAGAAGACGCGGGGAATACAGGTAAACCAGTGGAAAATTCCTTCTAGATGTCCCAATCTTTGCCATAGATTTAAACCAGGAATGGTTAAAGGATTGGATTTAATAAAGAAAGCTTGCAGAGTACCCCTTACCCAGCGCAATCTTTGTTCGATATGGGCGCCAATACTCTCGGCGGCTAAACCCGCACTGAGTTTTTCATCGAGATAGACCAATTCATAACCTCTGGCGGATAATTGAATTCCCGTGAAGTAGTCTTCACTAACTGACTGCGTGGCAAAGTAACCAATTTCTCTTAAGGCATTACGTCTAGCGACAAAAGATGTCCCCGCACAAACCACACTACCCGTACCGTCTTTTATCGGTTGGAGATGGCGATAGAATACTTCTTCTTCAGAGGTTAAGACTTCTTGCAAACCCAGGTTATGCGCTATGGGATCGGAATTGTAAAAGCTTTGGGGTGTTTGAACCAAGGCTATTTTGTCTTTCTGGAAAAACCCCACCGTACGCTCTAAAAAGTTGGTGGTAGGAACAAAATCTGCATCAAAAACCACTACCAACTCCCCACTGGTTTTCTTGAGGGCGTTGTTCAAATTTCCTGCTTTAGCACCAAAATTATCAGATCTAGTAATGTAGTGACAGCCTAATTCTTGAGCTAATTGCTTGACACTTTGTCTTCTGGTGTCATCTAAAATATATACTTGCTTGTTGTCGTAATTTATCGCCTGACAACCAATTATAGTTCGCTTGAGAATAAAATCAGGTTCGTTATAGGTAGGAATTAAGATATCTACTGATGGATTGTAAGAATTCTCCTTGACAGCTACACTATATTTTTCTGCTTCGCGATCGCGATTTTTTACTGTCAGCAATAACAGCAACTGCAACGCACCACCACCCATTGCTAACAATTCCATCAAGAAAAGCATTAAGCTAAATATACCTTCTACTGGAGTTGCTAAATTTAGTGAAGAAAGGGATCTCCAGAAAAAATAGCGCAGGAATAATGCAAACAATGTCATTGCTACCAAACGACGCGACCAAGTAGTAGGCTCTGGTGACAACTTCATCACAACTTGTGCCAAGACAAGTAAAATTACTGTCGGTGCCAGCAAATAATATTTATTACTTACTTCGGGCGGCATCAACCAGCTAGGAGGGTTTGCTTGAATTAAATGTAGCTGAATAAATAGTTCTGTAACGTGACTATTACCCAACAGCCAGGAAACAGCGATCGCGCCCAAAAAACCTAATACGGACAAAATCCCTAGGGTTGCAAAATGTAAGGAAAATCTGGTTGAAGACTTTCGCTTGACATAAATCCCTCTGTTTGACTCTGAGACTGGCTTGATAGTTTGCATTATATATATAGGAGTGATGATACCTATCTAAGTAGAGCCAGCTTAACAAAACATATGTAAATTTCTCGTTAACATACATTTTATTCGTCTTGAACTGTGATAAAAACAGCAAAAAAAAGAGCTTTTAGACTAAATTACGGCTTGAGTTCGATTGCGTGAAATTGCTGAGACATAAAAGTGAAGCTAATAACTTAAACCACAGTCTATCTTGAGAATAAGTTTGTTATAAGCTCAAATAGATATTATTAACAAGAAAGGATTTTTTAAGTATATTTTGAAAATGAAAATCTTTAGGCATAGAGGCAATCAATTGCTATATTAATAGTCATTAGTCTATTCAGAGAGTATTAAAAATCTATCATTTTTCAGGGTTGAATAACTTTAAAGCAAGTTAATTAAGCTTAAAATATTCTACGAACAAGATATTAATTCATTGAAAAATGCGATCAAATATTGTACTCAAAAAATTAATATTCAAGCTTTTTGCTCCAGTAAAATACTCTAATGTACTTGACATAGATTAAAATCAGTATCTTGTCAGATAGCTAGCTTGAGAAAATAGTTATGACTAAATGTTATTCAAGTTATTCAAAAATTAGTTTATTGCTTATTGAGCGACCAATCATAGTCTAAATACTTGACTTGATAGTCATTATTTTGGAGAAATTGAAGATCTTGAGGAGCTAATTGACTGCTGAAATAATTCAAAACGGCTCTTTGCTGTTCGTTTCCCTGAAATCCTGCATTAATACCATAGGTTTCGATGAAATCTTTGCCATACCACTTAAAGATAGAAGATAAATAAACTCGATTGTCTTGGCGATCCAAGCTAAAACCATGAATGCTTTGGGCAAATTTAGCTGTTTGCTCATCTAGTTGAGCCTCAAGTTTTTCTGAGACGTATGGCTCGTTGCGCAAAGGAGGACAACTCATCGCAGCACAAACTAATGCTACATGAATTCTCGGTTCGTTAAAGTCTTGGCGCAGAGTATCGTGTTCTATATTGTCGAGAGTTCTTTCCTCTCCAAGCAAATTAAACTTACGCCTATTCCAGACTCCACGAATATCTCTGATACTGTCTTTGAGAGGATCTTGATCGATTATAGATTGGAGAGTAAAAGCATTATAAGCATTAGTCAAAAAAGCAATTTGCTCTGCTTGATTCCAAGATGTATAGGTTTCGGGCGGGACCTTTCCAAGAGATTGATTAAAACGATCTAGCTGTTCTCTATTTGCCTGTAAGCCAACATAGTCAACTAATCCGCGGTCGTCTACGTAAGTTTGCAAGACTGCTTGATAGTCTTGGTAATCAAAGGCTCGATTAGCTGCAATTTCTGTTCGAGCAATATTTGAAGAATTTTTCCCAGTTAATATCTCGGAGGAATTAGCGAGATTAGCCGATCTGGCGATCGCTATTATTCCTAAAATTCTGGCAAATAAAATAGTTTTGTTCATGATGCCCATCAAAAGTAGGTTGAATATATCTGAATATAATCGAACTTATCCATCAGTAAATTAATTTCAGATTAAAACCTGGGGATTTCCCTATTTGCCACAACCCGATAAACTTAAACTTGTTTATCGCTCTTTATGAGTATTACATTTCAACCAATAGAAATTGATATCAGACCCTTGATGTAACAGTTTTTTAGCAAAGCACTTTACTCAAACACTATAAGATAAATCATGACAGCAACAAGTACTAGTTTTCCCATCGATCTTGACGCCTATAAACCTCTAGCTCTAGATCCTAGCAATTCTACTTTGACAAACCAACAAAGAGAAGACCTCAAAGCCAATATTCAACTTTGTCGCGAAGCGATCGTTTTCTTTACTGCTACTGGTGCAGCCAGAGGTGTTGGGGGACATACTGGAGGACCTTTTGATACTGTACCCGAGGTAATGATTCTCGATGCTTTTTTCCGTGGCGCACCCGATAAATTTGTGTCTATCTTCTTTGATGAAGCAGGTCATCGCGTTGCAACTCAATATTTAATGGCAGTGTTGCATGGCGATTTACCTAAAGAGAATTTACTTAACTATCGCGCAGCCAATTCCAAATTACCAGGACACCCTGAATTGGGTCTAACTCCAGGGGTCAAATTTAGTTCTGGTCGATTGGGTCATATGTGGCCTTATATTAATGGTATAGCTTTAGCAAATCCAGATAAGGTAGTAGTCTGTTTGGGTTCGGATGGTTCGCAACAAGAAGGTAATGATGCCGAGGCTGCCCGTCTTGCAGTGGCACAAAATCTGAATGTAAAACTATTTATTGACGATAATGACGTGACGATCGCAGGTCATCCTTCTGACTATTTACCAGGTTATACTGTTGAAAAAACTCTGGCTGGTCATGGTTTAGAAGTTAATGAGGGAGACGGCGAGGATATTGATGCTCTCTACACCCGCATGTGTGCAGCAGTAACTAGTGATGGCCCAGTTGCGTTAATTAATAAACGTCCAATGTGTCCTGGTATCGAAGGAATCGAGGGTTCTACTCACGGACATGATGTAATTGCTGTAGATAAAGCGATCGCATATTTAGAAAAGCATGGTCAAGGTGCTGCAGCAGATTTCCTTAAAAACATCAAAAAACCCAGCAACGACTATCAATTCTTGGGTGTGAGCGACAAACTTGGTTCTAATCGTAATGTCTTTGGCGAGGCGGTAGTATCTGTACTTGGTGAAATGAGTGACAGCGATCGCAAAGAGAAAGTAATCTTTATTGATAGTGACTTAGAAGGTTCGTGTGGTTTCAAACAAATCCACGATGCTTATCCTGAAGTCTTTATTCCTTCGGGAATTATGGAACGAGGAAACCTTTCGGCTGCTGCGGGTTTTGGTATGGAAGAAGGCAAGCAGGGCGTGTTTGCTACTTTTAGTGCTTTCTTAGAAATGTGTGTTTCTGAGATTACTATGGCACGTTTGAATAAGTCCAACTTGTTGTGTCATTTCTCCCACGCTGGTATTGATGATATGGCAGATAATACCTGTCACTTTGGTATTAATAATATGTATGCAGATAACGGACTAGAAGATGGTTATGAAACCCGTCTCTATTTCCCTGCTGATGCCAATCAAATGAGTGCTTGCGTTAAAAAAGTATTTCATAACCCAGGAATGCGCTTTATCTTCTCCACTCGTTCCAAAGTTCCCATGATTTTAGATGATGGAGGTAAGGAATTCTTCGGCGGTGACTATACCTTTACCCCAGGCAAAGATGAAGTGATTCGCGAAGGTGATGCGGGTTATATTGTCAGCTTTGGCGATGCTTTATATCGTTCTTTGGATGCGGTAGAACGTCTGAAAGAAGAGGGGATTAATGTAGGTTTGATCAATAAATCTACTCTTAATGTAGTTGACGAAGAGACGATCGCCAAAATTGGGAAAGCACCCTTTGTTTTAGTTGTTGAATCTTTCAATCGTCGTACTGGTTTAGGTAGTCGTTTTGGTTCTTGGTTACTAGAACGTGGTTTAACTCCCAAGTATGCCTATTTGGGCGTTCACGAAGAAGGTTGTGGCGGACTTTGGGAACAGTTTCCCTATCAAGGATTAGATCCAGAAGGCATTATGAGTCATGTTAAAGGCTTGATGTAATTTGATCGAGGGCGAATACTTATTCGTCCTCGTTTTGTAACTATTTAATTAGGCAAACTATTGACAATATTTATCTAATAAAGACACAGCTAATTCATAACTATTGGTTTGAGTTTGTACAACATAGGCTTCTCTTTCTATTTGTTGACTGTAAGTATTTACATATCTTTTAAAAAAAGGCTGGGCTTGTTTGATAGGTTCGATATCTAGTTCTAGTACTTGCAAATTACCCTTTCCTTGGCAAAATTGTGCTGCGTGAATAGTTTCGTGAATTAATACAGGCTGGCTAATTCCTAATTCAAATACAATGGGATTAATCCAAATCGATTTATTGGAAGCATTTAATAAACCATAGGGCTTTCTGACTCTTCTCCGTTGAAAATCTTGTCGTTGCGGGGTTAATTGATAGTCTGGTGGAATAGCAATATTCACTACAAATCCATAGCCTTCTAGTTTATGTTTCAGTTCCCTAAAATTGGGAGATATTGCGTAGGGAGAAAAAGCGTTGCTAAAGTTTCCTTCATTATAGAAATTGTCGACAGTGCGATCGCTTTTAGTCGACTGACTTACTAATAATATAGAACTTAATAATAAAGACTTTAACATGGAAAAATATTTGCAATAATTAGCAAACAATATATTTTTCTAGATTATAAATCTATAACTTATGCTGAAAAATTAATTTCCCACATCCTCAGTAGAATTAAAGGGAAAATTACCAGATTGAACTTGAGAAAATAATAAATAGCCAGAAATAACTAAAGCAATAAGAGTAAAAATACTACTGGCAATTGTCCAGGTACGCATTTTTTTAAATTGTTTATCGACATCACCAAAAGAAGCTCTAATAGGATTAACAACACTCATCAATTCATGACGATTTTTTGATTCATATTCTTCCATAGAAGGACGCATTTCATCTCGTTGTACAGCCCATTCTTGCAAAGCTGCTCGTTGACGCAACCAATCTTCTAAAGCATCGGATAATTTTTCATCCAAATCTTGTTTAAGAAGATTTATTTGCTGATTAAACTGTAATGTCAAATTACGATTTGCTTGATTGAATTGACTGTTAACACTGATTAACTCTTTACGAACTGATTCCCAACTAGATTGATTTTTATATTCTAATTCGTTGATTTTTTTTACTTGTTTGGCATATAATTTATCTTCGATTTCACGAATGCGCTGTTCGTATTTCTGTTCGAGATCGTCAGAAAAATTACTATTTGCGATCACATTTTCATGTTCGGCAAGGCGATCAATAAATTTTTGTTGATAGGTTTCAATTAACTCTTCCAATTGATTTTGGAAAAATCCTAAAGATTTGTTATTTCCACTCGAATCTAGTAAATTTACGTCATTGTAGACAGAACGAATTTTGAGTACCAATTCTTCTGCGGTAGTATTTTTGAGTAAGTAACCTTTTGCTCCCGCCCGTAATGATTTACCTAAATAAGCATCATCATCGTGACCGCTTAAAAAAATCACTTTTACTTGGGGAAAGCGTTGGCAAATGATTTTAGTTGCATTCAAGCCATTCATCTGTGGCATATCAATATCCATCAAGACAATATCAGGTTGAAGCTTCTCAACCTGATCGATCGCTTCTTCTCCATTGTGAGCTACTCCTACAACTTGAAGATCTTGTTCGATATCAAGCCAGGTTTTTAGAACTTCGCATAAAAGGGCTTGGTCGTCTACTAATAAAATATTAATCATTTAATATACCTAAAATAATAGAATCAATACGTCTATATAATCGACGATTTCAAATTATCTTAATAGATAACTAGCCAAAAAAATAATCATACATAAACTCTTCAAAGGATTGTAAAGCAGCATTTGCCCTGAAAATAAAGGTTATTGGGCTTATAGATAAAATGTTACGAAAAATCCCAATTTTCCATTGCGATCGAGTCACAAGATCTTATATAAATCCAGTCAATTAGAGCGATTTGTTGTTCAATATTAATCAGTGTAATTAGATCGGCGATCGCTTATTACATAGTTTATCGATAACATCGGTAATTTCCTGATTAGGCTTTTTTTCTACTTAGTTTTACCGCTTAAATTAAGCGAATATTTGATCCGAGATTCTATGGTGAAATAAAATTGGTATGATTAACGTCTGTTTAATCACTAATTCTTCATCTTTTAAAATGTCTGGTAGCGAATTAAAAGCCGATCTGTGGATCAATGAATATATTACTTCTTGGGATATCTATACTCATGGAGTAACTAAAGTCCTAGCATATCAACAAACCCCTTATCAAGAGATGTATATCGTTGAAACGGGAGCTTTTGGCAAAGGATTGGTGTTAGATGGGAAATGGCAGTCTTGTACTGTTGATGAATTTATTTATCACGAAGCTTTAGTACATCCTGCTTTAATCGCTCATCAAAATCCCCAGAGAGTTTTAGTGCTTGGTGGTGGAGAAGGGGCAACTATTCGCGAGATATTGCGCTGGAATACTGTCGAAAAAGTGATGATGATTGATATTGATGGACAAGTAGTAGAGGCTTGCAAGCAACACCTCCCTGAAATGCACCAAAATGCTTTTGAAGATCCTCGTGTAGAATTGGTCATTGCCGACGCGCTAAAAGTTTTAGACACTACGGAAGAGACTTGGGATATTATTATCTCCGATCTTAGCGATCCTATAGAGTCGGGGCCATCTTTTCCCCTGTTTACCAAAGAATACTTTACCAAATTGAAGCGGGTACTCAACCCTGGAGGCTATGTAATGGTACAAGCAGGGCCTATATCTCCCCCAGAAGTCGGGGATCATGCTCGTTTGGTTAGCACCCTTAAAGCAGTGTTTGACGAAGTTACGTCTCTATCTGCGCCAACCCCTTCTTACGGACGCTCTTGGGGATTCGCTCTTTGCTCTGATGTCGCAATTAATACGAAGCCACAACCAGAATTAGTCGATAAATTGCTGTCCGATAAAACTAAAGGAGGATATCGTTTTATCGATGGAATAACACTATTAGGAATTCTCCAAACTCCATTATATATCCGTAAAGCGATCGCCGAAGAAACTACTGTTTATACTCTTAAAGAGCCGCCCAAGTTTTTTGGTACGGGGGCAATGAGTTGAAAATAAGGAATGAAGGAGCTAAAAATCATTCATTTATTATTTGTAAATGAATGACTATTAAATCGTTAAATTATCGACTTACTAACTTACACTCCTGCGCCAGTTTTTGGTTCTGCGCCAGCATTGACTACCGCATCTCTTAATAGAGTAATTTGCTGCTCGAATTCCATTGATTCAATTTGAGATAACAGCTGAGTTACATTGCCTGTAGGTTCGTAATCGTCGGGTACGGGGATGATTGTTCCTGCTTCCATTCCCTGTGCCAAACGATACCAGAAGTATAGTTTAGTATTTTCGCTCAAAGAGCCATATTCGCGAGAGATGATGGTATCTTTGCCTTCAATAATGCTGCGCTGTACTTCAATTTGTTTTTCAAAAGACAATTCTTTCACCTGATTGAATAGTCCTCCTGCAATTTCGTCTGCTGCTGCCCCTGGTGCTGCGGGAGTTACAGAAGTACCCATCTTAGTATAAACATACCAAAGTAGAGCTAATTTTTCGTCTGTCGATAAGCTACTGTAGCTGTTTAGTATTACGCTGACATTGGAATCTGATGCTGTTGCACCCATATTGTTTATACTCCTAATTCAAGAATTTTAAGATTTCTGTGAGCTTTTGATTGTAAAAGCCGTAATATCTATACACTATGAATTTATGAGTTTTTAAATAACCGCACAAAGATAGATAAATGCTTGTATTCAACTATAACTAAGGACAGACGATCAATAATCAGAGAAAAGAATTTAACTTTGGAACCTTTTTAATCCTAATAACTCTTGAGGTGATGCTATTAATTTAATTCTGGCGATCGCAATTTGTCGATCTGGATTTAACTGAAAATGCCAGACTACATTTACTTGAAACAGAGACGTTTTAACTTTACCTGTTACCTCAATCCGTTCTACCTCCCCTTCTATTTCTTTGATACCTTTTTGGGGAAATAATTGCATTACCGCTGCTTCTTTAGTTAAATAAGATGCGATCGCATTTCTGCCCGCAATTGGTTTTTCAAAAGGTGCGTGCAGTTCTCCTTCTTCTGCAAATAGACTTGCAGTCTGTTCAAATTCTGCTTGATTTATAGTCGTAAAATAATTGAAAATCGTCGACTCTTCTACTCCTTCGATAGTAATAGGCTGATCGATCTCGGTATAGGTCATTTAATTAATATAGATATAGTTTACCTACCATTAAAAATACGCTAAATTATAATGCGATCGCTTCTATCAAAAGATTTATACTGTCGAGGGTGAGGGATTTTTGTTGTATTTAATTTAGATTAGTTTCAATTCATATTTGCGATCTTGATAACTAACACAAAGATCGCAAAATCTCGACTACATAATATTAGCGATCGCCTGTTCTAAAACAGTTTGTTCTAAAGTAGTTAAAATAAAAACCTCTTGGACGGTTTTGCCTTGACGAGCAATAACCTTATAACCACCGCGAATAGGAACAGAAACTTTGAGTTTGATTTTAGGTATATGGCTTCTGGTTTTTTTAATTCTGCCTGGAGTAATGGTAGTAATTCCTTCACACTTAACCAATTTTTCTAAGATGGGAATCAAACCATCAAGATGAGTTGAATGATTCCAGACTAACCGACCATCAGAAGCCATAACTTACTTTGTTTAATGATAAATAATAAATGTTCAACGATTAAGCCTTTTCTAACGGTGCCATAGTCAAACCAGCACGCTTCAACTGTTGATGATATAATTCCGCTTGTTCTTGAGGGCCTACCCAAACCAAAGCTTGTCCTTGAGTGTGTATTTCATCGGCTAATTCTCTAGCGCGATCGCCACTCATCCCAGGAATATATGTAACTAAACACTCTATGACGTGTTTAAAAGTATTAAAATCATCATTTAACACAATTATTTTGTAGTTAGGATAGTGTTGCTTGATGGTTTGACCAGACTTCTCTTTGATTACTGTTGGTGTAGCAGTCATTCAGGTAAATCCTTATAATTCAACTCAATAGATATTTACAATTAATCTATTTATAACGACGATTAATTCTTACTGTACAAATAGTCTAGCTATTTTTAACTATTTCTTCAAAATTGATTTGGCACATTTTTCTAATTTAATAGCCATATTTTAATTTGCTATTATCAATCTTTTACTACTATAGAAATGAAAATTGCAATCGGCTGGCTTTATCCCACATTGATGAGTACTTATGGCGATCGCGGTAATGTTATCTGCATACAAAGACGTTGTCAGTGGCGGGATATAGAGGTAGAAGTTATTCCCCTAAAAAAAGAAACCACCCCAGAAGTATTCGAGGGAGTAGATATCATTGTGGGAGGGGGAGCGCAAGATCGCCAGCAAGAGATTGTCATGCGAGATTTGCAAGGGGCAAAAGCTGAAGCTTTAAAAAACAAGTTGGATCGGGGTACGCCAGGAGTTTTCACCTGTGGATCCCCACAGCTTTTAGGACACTACTACGAACCCGCATTAGGCAAAAGAATTGATGGTTTGGGTTTGTTGGATATGGTAAGCAAACATCCTGGAATTGATGCTCGACGTTGCATTGGTAATTTAGTATTTGAAATTACTGCCAATCCCATTGCTTCTGAATTAGCAGCCATGGTGGGAGAAAAACCGATCGCTATTGGCTTTGAAAATCACGGAGGAAGAACTTATCTTAATGACGTGCAACCCTTGGGCAAAGTTATTAGAGGATATGGCAATAACGGAGAAGATCAAACCGCAGGAGCTTTTTATCAAAATGCGATCGCAACTTATTCTCATGGCCCTTTGTTGCCCAAAAATCCTTTTATTGCCGATTGGCTGATCGTTAAAGCCTTGCAAAATAAGTACGAGCGAGCCATTGAATTAAAGGCGATCGATGATTCGATCGCTATTGCAGCACGTAAAGCTATGTTGCAACGTCTTGACTTATTCAATGTTCTTGCAACAGTTTAGACATTAATTGTTAATCTTTGCATTAAGTTGCGTGCTATGCAACATAATTTGCCTTAGTATTGCAATTAGAGAAAATATGCAAGATAATCTTGCAACAGATCAATATAAATGCAATTGCAACCAAAACTATGACGGTCAAAGTACTAGATAATGGCTCTGCTGGAATTTTAATTCTGATCATACCTTTCGCTTTTGGTTTTGTTGTTTTATATCAGCTATGGCCTTTTTTGCTTGCCCTTGCAGCATTAATCGTAGCTTTTAAAATTTGGCAAAACTATCGATGGCAAAAATGGTGTGGAGAAATCAACCCTTACTTCAATCAGTCGATCAAAGAAAATAAGGGTTATCTAACTCCAGTAGATCTATCCGTAAAAGCAAATATTTCCCTTAAAGATGCCAAAACATTTTTGATTCGCAAAAGTGATGAATATGGCACTACTCCTCAAAAAATCAAAGACAAAGGTTTCGTTTATTATTTTCCTACTGCTAGTGCTTTAGGAAGTATTTTTGATGATAGCGAACCCGAACCTGTCATCAATTCTTATCAGCTAGCAGCTAAAGAATCTAATAAATTATCCGTTAGAGGAATTGCCCTGTTAGCCAAGCAAGAAAAAAACGGATCGAGCGAATCTTCTTCTAGTGTTGCTCAGTTAACCAAAGAAGAATCAACGTCTTCAACAGCAACTATCGAGCCTGAAATCGAATCAAACGATCTAGATATCGAAGAAAATTCTTCGATTGATGTTGGCAGATCTTTAATTCAAGCTGAATTAGCCAAACGTCTCGATCTTAATACTAGTACTGTCGGCAGACGTAAATCAGATCCAGATTTTGAAGAGTGGAGTCAAAGTAAAGATCCAGAGGGAATAGCTTGGAGATATGAAGAAGAAACCAAGCTTTTTGTCGCAATCGTTCCAGACTAAATTTTTTACTGTTTTTTCAATTGTCTTGCTTATTTAGCGCGATTGTTTTTAGGTCAAAAATAAAGCTATTTGTTTCAACTTAAAATTGGGGATTATAGAAGAATTGTTATCTATAGTCCCCTCTTGTATGTCTAGCGATAAATATTTAACAATTAATAATGAATAACTTACATGGTTGGCAATGGCAAACAGTTGAAGGCAATTCTTATTTAACTTGCGATTTGCTATCAGCGTGGCAGCATGGATTCTTTACGAAAGTATTTTATCCCAGCACTCCTGAAGATTTGACTTCTATTTTGCAACCAAAAACCAGTGCTTATAGAGTCAAACAGGTACACGGAAACATAGTGCTGACTTCTCAAGAAATAACTACCGCGATCGCAAAACAAAATTTAGATAATCCCTTCCCCGATGGAGATGGAGTTATTAGTCATATTTCAGAACAATCAGTCTGGGTAGCCAGTGCAGACTGTACTCCTATCTTAATTGGCGATCGCAAAACTGGTGGAGTTTGCGCAATTCATGCTGGTTGGCGAGGAACATCTCAAGAAATTGTCAAAAGTGCGATCGCGCGCTTGGTTGAGTTTGGCAGCGAGCGAGAAAATCTTAGAATTGCAATTGGCCCTGCCATCTCAGGTAAGATGTATCAGGTAAACGAAAATGTCGCCATAGAAGTTGGTAAAACCATCATCTCTGATGCAATCGACAAAACAGAAGGGGAAATACTCCACGAACTAAAACAACTACCAAATTCACCTTTATTTGATGATGAATTACCAGGGAAAGTTCGCCTTGATGTATCCAGGGTAAATCAAATACAGTTAGAACAACTAAATATTAATCCAGAACATATAGCGATCGCTCGTAACTACTGTACTTATCAACACGACGATTTCTTTTTCTCTTATCGACGTACGGGAGAAAAAAAAGTGCAATGGTCGGGAATAATAACTAATAACTAATAACTAATAACTAATAACTAATAACTAATAACTAATAACAAACTATTGCACTTCCATTCTGTCGAAAAAATCCTCACCCAACTAGAACAACAGCCTGGTTGGGAAAAATTCCGCGACTATCGCCAGCTTTTGCAATGTTGGCATAATACCGTTAATAAAAATACCGCAGAACATACTCGTCCCCTTTATATCAACCGACAAATTCTTTGGATTGCTACTTCTAGTGCATCTAGAGCGCAAGAGCTTTCTTTTCAACGCTATAGCCTGCTCAAGAGACTAAATAAACAATTACCCTTTACCCTCAAAGACATCCGCTTTTCATCTTCAGGATGGCATCAAACGGCCCATCAAGATCGTTCTACTCAGATTTTATTTGAGATTTCTCAAAAGCAAAAATCTCAAAAACCTAAAAAAAATCTAATGAATTCGTCCTTTAGTGAAAACAAGTTAGAGAATACCAGAGACGATCATTCTCCCTCAGAAAAAGCCAAGATAGCAGCAAAGCGTTGGTTGGATACTATCAGTCAAAATAGACGAAAATCTTCATCTTTATTGTCTTGTCCTATTTGTAATTCTCCCACCCCTACAGGAGAGATAGAACGCTGGAATTCATGTTATATTTGTATAGCACAAAAGCGATCGCGAGAATATCGTCCGCCAACTTTTTCAGACTCAAAATAGATCGTATTATAAAAGCCGATTTTCTTTCTTGTTCGCGATCCCTATAGGTTTTTTATCCTACTCTCCATATATTCACTGATAAAAAACCGTATTTTTTGATACTTTTTTTTGATATTTCATGTCTATTCATTAATAGATTATAAAGACAATATAAAACTTTTTAACTGCTTGGGGATCACTCTAAGCCTTGACACATATCGGCTTCAATGGGATCGGTGTGATTATGAAGAAAGCGCAGAATAGAGGTATCGGAATGGATATGGAATAAAACCAATTCTAAAAATCTAAATGAAAGAAATGAATTTTGCAACTTCTGCCTGTCGTTACTGTCGCTTTTATAAGCCAGAAGGTCGTCGTGGTGGGTCTTGTCAAATGTTAGGAGTACCAGTCGAAAGTAGCTGGAAAGCCTGTACTTTTGCTAGTCCTCCCTTTGACACTACTTTGAAAAAATTAGAAGAGATCTTTCACTTAGAAACTTCCATAAACAGAGAATCCGATCGCCAAATATCTTCCAAAATATCTCCCAAAATATCCGAGATCAAAATTGAGAATAACTTGCAAACGGCAACTTCTCAAACAACAATTACTCATCTATCAGAGTAGTTGCTGGAAAAACTTTGTTGTGAATTTTGGAAATAATTTTTTTCAAGAAAAAAGATAAAATAATTCAAATTAAACGAATATTAATAATTTGCGATCGCAATACGCTCCCGATATCTTGGGAGCGCATTTTTTTGGCAGGATATCTTTGGCCTATGGCAACCAGGGATATTGCTGAAAGTCGGGCGGACGTTTTTCTAAGAATGCTTGTTTTCCTTCTGCTCCTTCTTCCGTCATGTAGTAAAGCATCGTGGCATTACCTGCCAATTCTTGTATACCAGCCTGACCGTCACAGTCGGCATTAAAAGCAGCTTTTAGGCAGCGAATTGCAATCGGACTTTTTTGTAATATTTCTTGCGACCATTCGATCCCCTCTGCTTCTAATCGATCTACTGGTACGACACGATTGACTAATCCCATATCTAAAGCTTCCTGGGCATTATATTGACGGCAGAGAAACCAAATCTCTCTTGCTTTTTTTTGCCCGACAATCCGAGCCAAATAACCAGAACCAAATCCACCATCAAAACTACCTACTTTCGGGCCAGTTTGTCCGAATATGGCGTTATCCGCAGCAATAGTAAGATCGCATAAAACATGAAGGACGTGACCCCCCCCAATGGCATAGCCAGCAACTAAAGCAATAGTTACTTTAGGTAGGGAGCGAATTAAACGCTGTAAATCTAATACGTTTAATCTAGGCGTACCTTGATCATCGATATATCCTGCCTTGCCTCGAATGCTTTGATCTCCCCCCGCACAAAAAGCGTATTTACCATCGGTATGAGGTCCTGCACCCGTCAAAAGAACTACGCCGACGGTATTGTCTTCACGAGCATCTATAAAAGCCTCGTACATTTCAAATACTGTCTTCGGGCGAAAGGCATTGCGTTTGTGGGGACGGTTGATGGTTATTTTGGCGATGCCATTATATTTTTGATAAATAATATCTTCGTAAGTTTTAGCTGTTTGCCATTCGACTTGCATAGGTTGTTGCTATAGAAAGCATAATTATTGTTTTCTAAAATTAAATCATCTTTTTGAGGGATGAAATATAAGAAACAAAGAAAAAAGAACAAGTAACAAGTAAGAATTACAATTATCTTTTTTTGATATGGCTGGGGATCGCGATTGAACTATCTAAAATCTATATAAAGAATGATAAATGTCTCTTAGAAGGAAATTATAATTAAAACAGATAACAAAGAACCTTTTAAAATTGATATGTAAATAGAATTAATGACTTAAATTTAATAAGTTTTAAAGTTCTATAAAAAAAAATGACTAAAACACAAACGATTCATTGTCCCAATTGTGGCGATCGCGCTACCAGAAGTGTTATCGACAATAGTATTAAGCGCACTGCTTGCGAATCCTGCGATTATCTCTTGATACAGTGTTTTAAAACTGGCAAGGTAATTGAGGCTTACGCCCCTGGAATCAAGAGTTTTTGCGCAATCAATCCTGTTTCTGCTTGAATTGTTAACTAGCATTAATATAGCGGTAAAATTATCGCGATCGCAGCAAAAAGCAAGACGTTGATTAAATTTATCTATTAAGACCAATCAACCAACTTTAGAAGCTCTTAATTGTCCGCAAGCTGCATCTGCTTCCAATCCGCGAGAATAGCGGACGCTGACGGCTATGTTTGAACTTTCTAAGATATTGACAAACTCCTTGATGCGGTATTGTTTTGGTCTTTGATAATCAACCTCAGAAATAGGATTGTAGGGAATAAGATTAACGTGGGTTTGAAACCCTTTTAGTTTTTCGGCTAACTCTCGCGCATTTTCGGGTAAATCGTTGACTCCCGATAGCAAAACATATTCAAAAGTGACTCTTCTGCCCGTTACCTGGACGTAATCTCGACATTCATCTAATAGATTGTCTATGGTATATTTTTTGGCACTGGGAATCAATTGTCGGCGCAAATCTTGATTGGAAGCATGAAGGCTCACCGCGAGAACAATTTGCAATTTGTGCTGGGCTAGCTGTTGAATTTTGCCAGGAATACCTACTGTAGATACTGTAAGCGATCGCGCGCCAATTCCTACATCTTGGTTGAGGGATTTGACCGCAGGGACTACATTTTCGATGTTTGCCATCGGCTCGCCCATCCCCATAAAGACGACGTTGCTGACTCTTTGTCCAAAATCTTCTTGGACGGTGAGGACTTGATCGATAATTTCATGGCTCTTGAGATTGCGAGTAAAACCGCCTTTTCCTGTAGCGCAGAAATCGCAGTCCATCGGGCAACCAACTTGGGAAGATACGCATACCGTTAAGCGTTTGGCTGTGGGAATGCCTACTGCTTCAATAATCAAACCATCCGCCAGACGGAGTAAATATTTACGAGTCTCGTCGGGAGCAACACTGCGATAATGAATAGTAGAGCGTCCAATAGGATAGTCTGCCATTGATTCGCGCCACTGTTTGGGAAATACCGAAATATCTAAAAGCGATCGCGAGGCTTTTTGGTATAACCATTGATAGAGTTGCTTTCCCCTATAAGGTGGTTGACCTTGTTGCTGCACCCACTCAGTTAATTCTTCTAAAGACTTACCTAATAAAACTTCTGAATTAGTAGATGGCGTGACTGTTTGTAGCGTCATTATGTTTTAATGCTGTGGCGGTTAATTCTTTTACCTAGATACATTTATTTTATAGAATTAACCGACAAATTATTGTTTAACTTTACCAAAACGGCGATCGCGTTGTTGAAAAGATTCTATAGCGCGATCAAATTGTTCGAGATTAAAATCTGGCCAAAGAGTATCAGTGACGTATATTTCTGTATAGGCTAGCTGCCACAATAAGAAGTTGCTCAAACGCATTTCTCCGCTAGTGCGAATTAATAAATCGGGGTCAGGACTAGCAGAAGTATAAAGATGCTGAGAGATGGTTGACTCATCGATTTCGCTGGCGGTTAATTCACCTTTTTGCACCTTTTCAGCAATAGCCTGACAAGCCCCGATCATTTCGTGGCGACTGCCATAATTAATTGCTACGTTGAAAAACACGCCCTGATTATCTTGAGTACGCTCCATTGAATGGCGCATTTCTTGTTGCAAAGAGACGGGTAAAGGACTCAAGTCACCAATAAAGTTGATACAGACTTCTTCTGCTTCCATCTCTTTTAATTCTTTTTGGAGCAATCTTTCAAACAAGCCCATCAAAAAATTAACTTCCCCCGTAGGACGACCCCAATTTTCGGTGGAAAAGGCATAAGCCGTTAAAGTTTTAATCCCCAAATCTTTGCAATAGCGCAGCATTTCCTTGAGAGTATTTGCACCCCTGCGATGTCCTTCGATTCGAGGCAAACCTCTTTGTTTTGCCCAGCGACCATTGCCATCCATAATTACAGCAACGTGGTTTGGCAATTTGGCTAGATTAGTTTCGCTAGATAAAGTAGTTAATAGTTGGGCTGTCATGGGAATTATTTTAAATTAAGAAGATGAAATAAATAGAAATTTTGATTTTTAGGATTTAGAAGATGATAATTTCAGAGCGATCGCATTCAAGATTATTATTCCCAAAAAACTCTGGTGAGGCACAGCATGATTGTAAATACTCTGGGGTTAATTGGCTACTCCAGTGATACATTTGCTTCAATGTCCAGATAAAAGTATAAATTAATTCCCCCTGGGATAAAATCGACCATGATTGCCAATTCAAGACTGACATCATACGTTGAAAAGTCGATTTCAGAGTCGATTTAGATTTTGCGTCCGATTCAGAGGATACAGGTAAGATAGTATGAATTTGGTTAAGAAGATACTTAATTAGCTGTTCTGTCCCATCGGGATATAACCACATTCCCATCCCCAAAAATTTAGTTAAATGATTGACTTCATCTTGTAATAATTCTCCTAATACTTGTTGAGTTGTTCCCGTCGTATGAGACATTAACCAGATATATAGACAAACCGCGCTATATTCTGTAGCTACGCGGTGTAATCCGTGTTTGTACAAGTCTTGGTAGGGATTTTCTCTAGCTTGGTAAACTTTAGCAGTTTTGGGTTGAGGAATAATTTTGTCGTGGCTGAGTTGTTGATAAATTTTAATCAAGGCTGGAGTATGCTGACGCTCTTCTTTTTCCCACAAGCCCAATGCGGTCATTTTGCCATCTGCCGATACGCTTCCACCAACGAATTTTGCCATACTAGGGTGGATTGGTTCGAGGTATTGGCGAGCGACCCCGCGTCGCCTAAAGGCGCAAGGGAACGCGCGAGCTTGTCTGCTAGCTTGGGTATAGCCCCTTATAGGTGCTTCGGTGTCTAATGCACCCTTGATAATAGACAAAAAAATATTTAGTTCAATGCCGATAACATCGTCTGGATTTATATCTTGCCAAGTTATTTTCGACCATTGACGGGGTTGAGGATCTCTAAATTGGTCTGGTAATTCCTCCATGAGATCGCGTAATTCATCGAGATTTAGATATTCATTAATTAAGTAATTAATTCTCCCTTTCGTTTGCCAAAAGTTAGGGCGAAAACAAACTTCTCCCGCCAAATCGATCTTTTGCTGATACATAATGCTTGCTGTCAAAACTGTATTTTATTTGCTTACATAACAGCTTACGTAAATCCTCTTAGTTTGTCTGTCGGGGAAAGTCGGAAGTTTTTTGTCTAGATAAAGTCGGCAAAAGTATGATTGTTAGTAGATCGCTTTAATTATTGCAATTGTTTTAATTTCTTTTGGGCAAACCCCATCAGACTCAAAGAGTCTTGATAAACAGTGGTACGAGGTTTAATTTTCTCTAATTGGTTGATGATGGTGAGTATTTCCCTCGCAGTGCGATCGCGATTGTAGGGATCTACCGATTTGGGTAAGTTGGCGATCGCATTTTGAGCAGATTCATAAGCTCGTTGAGAATATTCTTCTTCTTGCAGACGAATACGCATCTCGCCCAATTCTGCTTCGTAATTAGCAAGCAAAGTTTGAGCTTCTAAGTAACCCCCATCTTCTAAAGGTACTCTTTCTAAACTAGCGATCGCTCTTTCTAAAAGTTTAATACATTGTTGCCAGCGATGGGCAGAGTGAGACAATTCAGGACAACTACTATTAGCCTGGGTATAAAATTGTTCGGCTACGGCAATAATAGTATTCGTACGTTGATTTCCTGCTATCAAACCAGATACCTGACGAAAATCTCTTCTATAAGCCTCATAAGCTGCGTCTGCTTGTTTTTTGGCTACAGTACTTTGGGGGAGTCGCTCCAGTTTATCAATTCCAGCTTGCCAAGCTGCGATCGCTTGTTGCTTGCTGAGAGTATCTTCCGACTTTCGATAATTGTCTTTTGCCTGTTGAATTTCTGTTTGTGCTTGTTCTAGTTTCTCAAAGGCATTGACTTCTTGAAAAATTTTGGCATCCATTCGTCCTACTTTTGCCCTTGCTGCTTCAAATTCGTCAAACGTAAACTTCCAACCAAAACTAAAAAAAGTACGATACATCTGAGGCTCATAACCCAAAAACCAAACAGGTAAGGCATCCAAATGTTTTTGCGCTTGTTTAACTTTTTCTTGTCCCAGATTGATATCTGCCAAACTAGTAGCTTGATTGACTAATTGGTCTGCTTGTTCTACTCTAGCGATCGCACTGCGATAGTTACGATCCATTCTTAGATAACTTGGTAGAAGGATTAATGGAGCAGTTTTGGCTAGAGGGCGACGAATCATGGGATAGGGTAAGTTAAGCAACCAGACTAATCCAGCCAATCCACCCCAGCCGATAGCTATTTTGGGTAATAGCCACAGTTTACTTGGGGGACGATTAACTTTAATCGCTTTGTGAATAACTTTCGGATTAAAATCGGGAAACAGATCGCCAATTAAAGATTTTAATTCTGCTTCAGTAACGGGTTTCCCCGTGATCGAACTTAACTTGTCGAGTCGCTTTAAAGCAATTTTCTGGGATACCTCTCCCGCATATTTATCTTTCACTGCTGCCTTATTGATTTCAGCAACAAGAATTTTATAGGCTTTATGATTCAGACGTAATGACATGGAGTAAGACTAAACATGATCAACGTAGTTTCTTGTGTTTAGTGTTCCCTGAATATAGATTATTTATTGCCTACCTATCTTAAAATATTTGCGATCGCTGAAAAATAAACAGAAATAACTATAAATGCCCTGTTTTTAACCAAACTTTTGCACCTTTATCCCCTGTATATGCGATCGCCATACTGTTAGCTGGCAGTCGCAACCAAGACTGAGGGCGAAAATTGTCTTCTCCTTCAATAAAACTTCCCTCTAGTACGAGTAATTCCGCACCATTAGAGGCATCAATAATAACTTCTGTATTGGCAAGCCATGATTCTATCCGAACTTCTTCTCGTTCGTCTTTGAATAACGGCTGGATCGAAACTCCCAAGCGATGAAGATCGGCAACGCCAGGTATATCTTGAATATTTATTTTGATCTCAGTGCGATCGCTTTGATCGAATTGCCACAGTTTAACAAAAATAACACAACCCTCTTCTGAACCTGGAGTATGCTTAGATTGGGGTGGATTGCGGACATAAGATCCTGGAGGATAGTCCCCGTGTTCGTCTTGAAACACACCTTCTAAAACTATAAATTCTTCTCCTCCACCGTGTATGTGAGCGGAAAACTTACTATTCGGTGCATAACGCACAATAGAAGTTGCTCTGGCTACTTCATCACCAATGCGATCGAGCATCCTGCGTTCAACTCCCGCCATCGGCGATGCTTGCCATTTTAGGCGATCGCAATTAGTAGCATATGTACAATTGTTTCAAGATAACTTAGCGGTCGATAACAAATTTTGTTTGTGTGGAATGCTCGCATCAGAAATTAATTCCCTCTCCGATGAAGTCAAGCAAGCAATTCAAGATTTTTTTACCGATAACGAATTATGGCTGAGTCAATCAATTGAGAAAGGAAAAGTCGATGGTAGTTTAAAAATTACAACTTCCCCCGATCTGATTGCAGCGCAGTTGTTGGCTACCTTAGAAGGTGCAATGCTAATCGCGAGATCGAGGTCAGATAACAGCGTATCCAAATTTCAACAAGTAGTAGAAGGTGCAATCCAAAATCTTTATTAAATTGGCAAACTAATAACTCTTAACTTTACTGTTGCAATCAATTAAACTACTGCGATAATAGATCGATTATGGTTGAGGACAAGCTTTGAAAAAGCTAATACAAGACACTGGAGAGATAATATTATCGATCGCCAGTAAAATAATATCGCCTATCGCCCGTAAAGCTGTACCCATAGCCAGAGCGATCGATCTCATAAATGAATGGATTGGTCGTCTGACCTATTGGCTAGTACTATTAATGGTGGTAGTGGGTGCGTGGAATGTTATCGGGAGATACATTGGGCGTATTATTGGGATAAATCTTACTTCCAATGCTGCGATCGAAATACAGTGGTATCTGTTTGATGTGGTATTTTTGTTCGGTGCAGCCTATGCTCTCAAATACAACGATCATGTCAGGGTAGATATTTTTTATAAAGGCTGGAGTCGTCGTCGTCAAGCTCTAGCTAATTTTTTAGGTAGTATTTTCTTTTTAATTCCCTTTAGCTGTTTAATAATTTACTATTCCTGGGGAACAGTATTAAATTCTTGGAAAATAGGAGAAATGTCTGCTGATCCTGGCGGCTTACCGCGCTATCCGATTAAATCTGCGATTATTTTTGCCTTTATCTTATTAATCTTACAAGGAATATCCGAAGCAATTAAAAACTGGAATATATATATAGAAACTAGCTCCAGTCAGGAGGAAAGCTAAATGATGAGTTATGACTGGTTAGGAATGGCAATGTTCGCAGGGGCATTAGTCTTATTATCCGTTGGTTTTCCCGTCGCTTTCTCTTTAGGCGGTGTGGCAATATTATTCGCCCTAATAGGTGCGGCAGTAGGAGACTTTAATTTTGCTTTTTTTAATGCCATGCCCAGTCGCATTTTCGGCATCATGGCTAACTATACCCTCTTGGCAATTCCCTATTTCATTTTTCTGGGTTCGATGCTGGAAAAAACTGGCATCGCCGAAAAGTTATTAGAAACAATGGGTATCCTCTTTGGAAAAGTTAGAGGAGGTTTAGCTTTAGCTGTAGTAATTGTGGGGGCGTTACTAGCTGCATCGACGGGAGTCGTGGCTGCAACAGTGGTAGCAATGGGTTTAATCTCTTTACCGATCATGCTGCGCTATGGCTACAGTAAGGAATTAGCTGCGGGGGTAATTGTTGCATCGGGTACGTTGGGACAGATTATTCCTCCTAGTGTGGTGTTGGTAGTATTGGGAGATCAATTAGGTGTTCCCGTTGGTGATTTATTTATTGGTTCGTTAATTCCTGGGTTAATGATGGCAACAGCCTTTGCCCTTCATGTATTGATTGTGGCATTTCTTAATCCCGAAGTTGCCCCCGCTTTGCCTGCTAGCGTCAGGATTAGCGGAAAAAAGCTTTTAGTTAGAGTCATAACTGTAATGCTTCCTCCATTATTGTTAATTATGGTGGTGTTGGGCAGTATTTTTTTTGGTATCGCCACCCCGACAGAAGCAGGTGCATTAGGCTCGGTTGGTGCAATTAGTTTAGCTGCGGTTAATCGTCAGTTAAATTGGGCTGCACTGCGGGAAGTGTGCGATGCAACTATGCGAATTACTACGATGGTAATGTTTATTTTACTCGGCTCCACGGCATTTAGTTTGGTTTTTAGAGGCTTGGGGGGAGATAGATTTATGGAAAGTCTTCTGATCGATATTCCAGGGGGAACAATTGGCTTTTTACTAGTCAATATGCTGGTAATCTTTTTCTTGGGTTTCTTTATTGACTTCTTTGAAATTGCCTTTATTGTAATTCCTATCTTTGCCCCCGTAGCCCAACAGTTAGGCATAGATTTAGTTTGGTATGGGGTAATTATTGGGGCTAATTTACAAACTTCTTTCTTGACTCCACCTTTTGGCTTTGCTCTCTTCTATTTACGAGGCGTAGCACCACCAGAGTTGACAACAGAAGATATCTATCGCGGAGCGATTCCTTTTATTTGCTTGCAGCTTTTGGTATTGGCTTTGATTATTATTTTTCCTCAAATAGTTAGTTTTTTGCCATCTTTGAGTGCATCCCCAAGGGCGGTTTAATTGTTCTAGTTATCTTGCTCGCAAGCACCAATAGAAACCCAAGAACCTGAGACTATTTTTTTCCCTGTTTTTTCATCCAGCAGGATATTATACTCTTTTTTCCAAATGGGTGCATTGTGTTTTAGATTGTCGATCGCATAGCGACAGGCAGCAAACGCTTCGCCTCGATGGGGACAACCAACTGCTACAATTACACTGATTTCGCCAATTTTGAGCTTACCGACGCGATGATGAATCACAATACGGTTAACATCCTGCCATTGATTGCGAATCTGAAGGGCAATCGAATTGAAAACGGCGATCGCCATGGGCTGATATGCCTGATATTCTAAATATTCTACAGCTTTACCACCAGTTTGATTGCGTACCGTACCACTCATTACTACCACTGCACCATTAGCGGGATCGTCAGCTAGATTATAGGCTTCTGCTATGGATAGAGGCGCGATTGTAATAGCAAAATCATCGCCATGATGGCGATCGCCAGAGGAAGATGTAATAGATGTACTGAGATTAGCCATATTTTATTTTAAAACAAATTAATCTTTATAACTAGATCGAGATATCGGGAAATCTTTCGATGACTGATAAAATAAAAAGTCTGCAATTTTACCGAAGGAATCAACCATGCGACTAAACCAGATGCTGTTTGTGACATTGCGAGAAACTCCAGCAGAGGCAGAAATACCCAGCCATCAATTGTTGCTCCGAGGGGGCTACATTCGTCGTATTGGTAGCGGTATCTATGCTTATATGCCTTTGATGTGGCGAGTGTTACAAAAGGTTTCTAAGATCGTACGAGAAGAAATGAATGCAAAGGGAGCGCAAGAGTGCTTGTTACCCCAGTTACAGCCTTCCCAGCTATGGCAAGAGTCAGGGCGTTGGGATACCTATACCAAAGCTGAAGGAATTATGTTTTCCCTGACAGATCGGGGAGACAGAGAGTTAGGCTTAGGGCCAACTCATGAAGAGATTATCACAACTATCGCTCGCGAGACAATTCGTTCTTATCGTCAATTACCTCTTAATTTATATCAAATTCAAACCAAATTCCGCGATGAAATTCGTCCTCGTTTTGGTTTGATGCGCGGTCGAGAATTTATTATGAAAGATGCCTATTCTTTTCATACTGATGAGGAGAGTTTAAAACAGACTTATCAAGAGATGGATCGGGCATATCGCAATATTATGACTCGCTGTGGGTTGGAATTTCGTCCTGTAGATGCAGATTCTGGGGCAATCGGGGGTTCTGGTTCTCAAGAGTTTATGATCCTTGCCGAAGCTGGAGAAGATGAGATTTTATATACCGAAGATGGCAAATATGCAGCTAATACAGAAAAAGCTATCTCTCTTCCTCCAGATGTTGAAGAGTCTCCCTTCAATAGTTATGAAAAGATTGCCACTCCCGATACAGACACTATTGCCAAACTCACAGAGATTTTGAAATGTTCTCCTACAGTAGTTGTCAAAAATGTGCTTTATGAGGTTATTTATGATAGTGGAATGACGGTATTGGCATTGATTAATATTCGTGGCGATCGCGATGTTAACGAAACAAAACTTACTAACGAACTTACTAAACTCGCACCCCAATATAAAGCTAAGACAATTATTTCTTTAACCGTACCCGATCCAACAGCCCAGAAGAAATGGGCAGCAAAATCTTTACCCTTGGGCTATGTTGCACCCGATCTTGAGGATAATTATATTAGTGTTGATAAAAATGTAGCCCAGAAATTTCTGAGATTAGTCGATCGCACTGTTGTCGATCTCAAAAACTTTGTTACGGGAGCGAATCAAGTGGGTTATCACGTCGTGGGGGCAAACTGGGGCGAGAACTTTACCCTACCAGAATTACAGGTAGATATTCAAGAAGCTAAAGCTGGCGATCGCTCTGTTGGCGATCCCAATCAAACTTTAATCAGTGCCAGGGGTATAGAAGCGGGGCATATCTTCCAACTAGGGACAAAATATTCTGAAGCGATGGGTGCAAATTTTACCAACGAACAAGGTAAAACAGAACCATTGTGGATGGGTTGCTATGGTATTGGTGTTTCTCGTTTAGCTCAAGCAGCAGTAGAACAATCTTACGATCAAGATGGTATTATTTGGCCTGTGGCGATCGCACCTTATCATGTAGTTGTGATTGTACCCAATATTGCCGATACCGAGAAAATGGCTGCGGGAGAAAAGCTTTATAAGGAGTTTAAACAAGCAGGAGTAGAAGTCTTACTTGACGATCGCAAAGAAAGAGCGGGAGTTAAATTCAAGGATAGCGAGTTAGTGGGTATTCCCTATCGAGTAGTGACAGGGCGTTCTCTTGAGGAGGGTAAAGTGGAAGTGGTCAAACGAGCTACGAAAGAGTCTCAAGATATAGCAATTGAATCAGTAGTAGAAATAATTAAAGGATGGATTGAAGAGGAAAGTTAAGTTTAAATATTAAATTAATGGACAATCGATAATGGACAATGGACAATTGTTGAAATCTAGTTTTTATTTAATTAATTCAACTAATTCATTGTCCGCCATATGGCTATTAATAAAGTATTTCTGTTTGTTCCAAATATTATTGGTTATGCTAGGTTTCTTTTTTACCTAATTGCCTTTATTTGCCATAGTTTAGGTAGTTGGCAATTATGTATTGGTTTTTACGCGTTCGCCTTCATTTTAGATGAATTTGATGGGCGTGCTGCTCGTGCTTATAACCAAAGTAGTAACTTTGGCGCAGCTTTGGACATGGTGGCAGATCGTTCTGCTACGGCGGGTTTTTGTCTGATTTTGGCGCAGTTATATCCGCAGTATTTATTATTTTTCATCGGTGCGATCGCTCTCGATATTAGCAGCCATTATTATTTGATTTACGCTACGGGAATGTTGGGACTAGGTAGTCATAAAGATTCATCTGAATGGACAAATAATGGGCTAATGAGGCTTTATTATGGCAACAAAACTTTCATGGATCTATTAATCTTGGGCAATGAATTATTTTACATTTTGCTATATTTTAATTTTTATCTGACTGGCGGGGAGTTCACCATAAATGATTTTAATTTAGATGTATGGCAACTATTATTAATATTTTGCCTACCAATCTATCTTTTAAAACAATCTACCAATATTTTACAATTGCAAAGTGCAGCCCAAGAAATAGCCAAAATAGATTTGAATGATCGTCATTAAAACAGTCAAATTAATTAAAGATTTACTTGTCAACTCAAGCATCATAAATATCAATAATCATACCTAACAAATAATTGTTACCATCAAGATCTTGAAAACAAGACTTTTGAGTAACAATTATTTTCTCATTACCATCTCGATCTGTGAACGGTTCTTCTTCAGTTTCTCGACCGCCCGACAGCATGACTAATTCATCTTTTGCCCAATAAATATCAGCTTCCTCTGGGGCGTAAAAATCTGGTTCGGATTTACCCAACATTTCTTCTTTGGAATAGCCTAAAAAATCACAATAAGCATCATTTATTAGTACCCAACGATGATTGGTATCTTTAACAAAAATGGGATTACGAATACTATCTATAGCTTTAGCTAAAAAGTCTTGTGCTTTTTCAGTTTTTTGTTGTTGTTGACTGATGGTACTAATATCTTCATAGCAACCAAACAAACCAATCGTACGACCATTTTTATCTTTTAACGGTAATTTGCTAGTTTTAATGGTCAGAATAGTACCATCATCTCTAATTTGAGACTCTTCATAATTAATTTTAGGCGAGCCACCAGCCATAATCACTTCATCATCAGCACGATATAGATGAGCAGATTTATGCCAACTTAATTCAAAATCATTTTTGCCCACAACTTCTTCAGGAGAACTCAACCCGGTATCACTAGCAAATAATTTATTACAACCCAAATAATTAAAATTAGTATCTTTCCAAAAAATTCTTTGAGGTAAAGTATCAAATATTAAATGTAGTAGTTGTTGAGATTCTCTTAGTTCTCGTTCTGATTGTTTGCGATCGCTAATATCAGTCATTAGTCCATCCCAAATAATCGAACCATCCCCTTGTTTTTCTGGTTTGGATGCAGTTTGAATCCATTTTTTCTTACCAGAAGGAGTTACAATTCTTCCTTCCCAATGTTTAGGCTTAAGAGTTTGGGCAGAATGACTGACTACCTGTTCAAAATTCGATATGTCCTCTTGACAGATTAAAGAAATAACTAACTCAGAATTTTGGATGATTTGCTCTGAAGTGTATTCAAGTATTTCTTCACAATCAGAGCTAATATAAGGAAAAGAAAATTTACCAGTGGTATGGAGTTTGAATTGATAAATTGCACCTGGCACGTTGGTAACTAGCTTTTCAAAACGAGCTTTACTAGCAATTAATTCTTCAGTTCTTTTGACGATTAAACTTTCTAAGTTTTGTGCTTGTTCTGCCAGTTGTTTTTCTAACTCAACTCTTTCGGTAATGTCTTCAAAAGTTCCCGCTATACCAATTACCTTGTTTTGTGAGTCGCGTAAAAGAAATTTATTAGTTTTTAACCATTTTTCGCCACCATCTGCTTGCTTTTGTGACTCAATGATATTGTGTTCAGGTTTTTCCGATTCTATTATACGGCGATCGCATTCTCTAAACCAATCTGCTTCTTCTTTTTTCCAAGGAAGATCGTAGTCAGTTTTGCCTATAATTTCCTCAGGAGAAGCTAACCCCGCAACATCGGCTAGAACTTGATTGCAACCTAAAAAGACAGAATCTCGATCCTTCCAAAAAACAGCCATCGGCAATTTATCCAATACCTCTTGGATTTGTTGAGTAGATTGGGAATTACGAACCTCAACAGTAGTAGAAGAAGATATTTTCGTTGCGTTTAACAAAACTAAACTATTTCCTTCTAATTCCAGTTTGACCGCCGACAATCTCACAGGTACGCGCTTGCCAGTAGAATCTAAATAAGCTCTTTCGATGGTAAAGCTTCCCTCTTGTTCTAAGCGAGCTTGCTCTATCGGCTGCTTGTAATGATATTCCTGGGGTGTAATTGCCCAGATGTTTAAGCCTAGAGTCTCTATAATATTACGACCGATCAAAGTAGCAAAAGCCTGGTTGGCATCTAAAATTGTGCCGTCAAATTCATAGACAGCTTGGGGAGTAGGAGAATTATCCCATAAAGCTCGATGATATTTTTGACTTTTATCAGAGGTAACTAATGGGTCAAATTTCTGCTTTACCATTGATAGCTTAATTTTCCTATCTAAAATTTGGGCTTAATTTCAACTCGATTTTGTATCTTATCCTAGGTTCTCCTGCAATCAGTGTTCCCCAAAATGCCAGAGAAGTTAACAAATCAATTGTTGGATACTTGATAGTGAAGAAAAACTTCTGACTCAACTTGTTGAAACTCCAGCAATTTTAGCTTCTTACTCTGAGATTGTAAAAATCCTTTACCGCCGACTGGAGTCGGAGAATTATTGCCACCAAATATTACGGGACATACTGTCAACCATAATTCATCAATCGAGTTTTGCGCCATAAGAGATGCGATCGATTCTCCTCCACCTAAAATAGCTAATTTATTTAAACCTAGTTTTTTTAACAAAATTAAAGTAGATAGCCAGTCGATTTGAGAATCATTTTCTCGGGCAGTATTAGCAACTATAATGCGCTCAAATTCTGGTTTATTACGCCATAATTGGGCATTTATGGGTAAAGTTAACAACCATCGCGGTACTGGCTGTTGAAAAAATCGCCACTGCGGATTGAGATTTCCCGATGCGGAAAGCACTATTTGCACAGGTTGTACGGATTGCGATCGCATTTTTCTGGCTTTTTGTAGTTGAGGATCGGATACGGATAGAGTCGTGCCATAGGCTCTCAATGTACCCGCACCAAAAATCACTCCATCCACCAAAGAAACTTGTCTTTCTAAATGAAGTTTGTCTTGAGCCGAGCCAAAACGGGCAGCAGAGCCTTGATTGTCGGCTATTTTTCCATCCGCAGTCATGGCTAAAATAGCGATAGTTCGGGATCTATTATTCATAGTTTGTTTTCAAGTGGGCTTAATTTTCTAGATTATAAGCATGGCAAATATTGTCTTAGTGGCTATGATAAAAATACAACGATAGAGATTATAGTGTAAGCATGCGCCTCGATCTATTCTTATGACACCTGGTCAATCTTCTTTCCGACGTATATTACTTTCGCGCATTCTTTTGGTTAGTGTGCCAATTTTGTTAATTGGAGTTTATGTCACTTACAGAAAAGCTCGCTCTGCTTTTTTGGAAACTGCTAGGCAAAATTTGACTGAAAGTGCTGTGAGAAAAGGAGATCTAGTTAAACAATCAATAGAAGCTTTACGCAATAATCTCGCTAGTGCTAGCGATGCCGCCATTTCTCGTTCGGATATGTTAGAGCCAGATCTATTAATCTCTCAACTAAAAGAAGTTTTGCCCACCGAGATTTTATGCGCTCAAATTACCGATCTCAACACTAGTCAAGTTACTGCCACTACCTGCAATGAAGCGATCGAGTTGGAAAGTAGCACTTGGAAGAAAAAGAAACAGCGCATTTTTACTACTGCTGCTCAAACAAGTGTCAAACTCTTGTTGCCTTCAACTTCTTTGATTCGGGATGCGGAGGATTCTAACGAAAATCCTTTACGCAGACAACTCAAGCTTTGGATTACCGCTCCAGTTTACGATCGCAATGGCGATTTGCGCTACGCTCTTAGCGTCAAGTCGGCTATTTTGGCACAGGAAATTATCGAACCAGGATCTTTAGAAGGTTATCCCGTAGTCATCGATCAAGATGGCACTATTTTGGCACATCCTTTTATTCAGAGAGTGGGGCGTAACATCAAACAAATGCCAGATTCTCAAAGACTCAATGCTCTACTCAACAATGCAATCTCTAACAAGCCCGATTTTTTACATTTATTTTATTTAGAAACTGATGGAGTGGAGTTAGTTGCTGGATATAGTTCGATTTCTTCTCCTGTTACCAATAAGAATTCAGAGAAATGGATTATCTTGGCGGTAAGCCCCATTGATGCTGCCCTCGAACCCCTCAAGGATATTCGCCAAGCTTTGGTGGGGATGACTTTGGGCTTGATTGCTGCTAGCTCTTTGGTTACTCTTTATTTATCCCGCGAATTGGCTCGCCCTTTAGAGCAAATTAGAGACTACTCTCTGCGAGAAGAGCGTTTGCACGGTAGCAGCGATCGATCTAATGATGAAGTTGATTCTGCTGAATTTGTTTCCCAGGTAAAACGCCTTCCAGAGAATTTCCAAATCAGGGAGTTTAATCAGCTTTCTGTAGCTCTCAATGATATGGTGAGTCGACTTAGAGCCTGGGGAGATGAAATTGTTTCAGCGTGGAAAGAAGCACAGGCAGCTAATAAGTTAAAGAGCGAATTTTTGGCAACTACTTCTCATGAGTTAAGAACGCCTCTCAATGGCATTATTAACTGTATTCGTATTGTTCAAGATGGCTATTGTGATACCAAGGAAGAAGAAAGAGAATTCCTACAACAGGCGGATGATGCAGCAATTCATTTGTTGGGAATTATCAATGATGTTTTAGATATTTCTAAAATTGAAGCGGGTAAATTGTCGGTAAATATTGTCAAGGTTGACCTAAAAAAAATCTTACATGAAGTTATAGATTTACATTTAGTATCGATTCAACATAAGAAACTATGCTTAAAAACTCCTCTTTGGCAAGAAAATATTTATGTTTTAGCAGATTCGGCAAAATTGAAACAAGTTCTAATTAATATAATTAGCAACGCAGTTAAATTTACGGATCGTGGCACGGTGGCAATTGAAGTTAGCACCAAAGTGAAAATCAACAGTTTAGAAGTAGAAAATAGTCAATCTTTATTAGATTTAGAGCGCGCAAAAGAAGGCAGTGATTTCCCATCTCTATCCAGGGATGATTTTTATCGAAGTGAAATTTTAGAATCTGATGAAAATGATTTATCGAACAAAAATCAGCATAGTTTATCTAGTAAAGAACAAAATTATAATAATCCAGAAGTAATAGTTATTGTTGAAGATACGGGCATTGGTATTGAAACAAATCAGCAAGATAAGTTATTTAATCCTTTTGTTATGGTAGATGGTTCGACAACCAGAAAATTTGGCGGAACTGGACTAGGCTTGGCTATTTCTCGCAATTTAATTGAATTGATGAATGGGTCTATTTCTTTATATAGTGCAGGAGAAAACCAAGGCACGACAGTTAAAATATCTCTACCATTGGCAGAAATAACAAGTAATAAGTAATAAATAAATGGAATTACAGGACTATTTAAGAAATAGAGGATTAGATAAATTAACTGAAGAATATAATATTAAAGTCAATCGTCATAGCAAGATTGATAATTTAGTCTGTCTTAAATATTCTCAATTAGAATCGCCAATGGGAGAAAAAATAGTTCAACAATGTCGGGGAATAATTTTTGATGAAACTAATAATTGGAATATAGTTTCTTATCCCTATGATAAGTTTTTTAATTATGGAGAAAGCTACGCTCCTAAGTTGAATTGGGATGCTGCACGGATATATGAAAAGCTTGATGGTTCTTTAATGACTCTTTTTTATTATGAAGGAGAATGGCGAGTTCAATCTAGTGGTATGGCAGATGCTGGAGGAGATGTAAGTGGCTTCAAGTATACTTTTCAATCCTTATTTTGGAAAGTTTGGCAAGAATTAGATTATCAATTGCCAACAGAAACTGAATATTGTTTTATGTTTGAGTTGATGACTCCTTACAATCGAATTGTAGTCAGACACGATCGCCATAAGTTAGTATTGCATGGAGTTCGTAACAAGGTTACTTTAAAAGAAGAAGATCCTCAGATTTGGACAGACAAATATAACTGGCAATTGGTTGCAACTTATCCCCTGCAAACCTTAGAGGAAATTGTTGCCATGACCGATAAGTTGGACCCGATGGACTCGGAAGGCTATATTATTTGCGATCGCGAGTTTAAGAGAATTAAGGTCAAATCTCCTCAATACGTAGCTATTTCTCATTTAAAAACAGGCTTTTCTTCTAGAAGAATGTTAGAGATTGTTGTTACCAATGAAGGGGAAGAATTTCTCAATTATTATCCCGAATGGCAAGAGCTATATCAACAAATTGCAACTCAATATAATGCCTTAATTGAAGAAATTGAAGAGCAATATTATAAGTACCAAAATATTCCCGTACAAAAGGATTTTGCGATAGCTGTCAAAAATTTGAGCTATTCGGGGATTTTATTCGCCTTACGGGCGGGAAAATCGAATAGTGTTAAAGAATCTCTGGCACAAACTTCAATTTATAAACTGGAGAATTTATTAAATATTAATTTTCAAGAATTAGGATAAGCGACTAACAATTAATGAAAAAAGTTTTAATTTTACAAGGTTTACCTGCATCAGGAAAATCCCAGTTTGCCAAAGAATTATTATTAGCAAATCCTGGTCGTTGGGTGCGAACAAATAAAGATCTATTACGGGAAATGGCTCACGCTTCTTATTGGTCGAAAGGGAATGAAAAGTTTATTCTCCAACTGCGAGATACGACAATTCTAATGGCACTAAAAGCGGGGAAGCACGTAGTTATTGACGATACTAATTTCGGACATAATATCGATCGCATTAAAGAATTGGTAGCAGGAAAAGCGCGAGTCATTATTAATGATTCTTTCTTAAAAGTTCCCGTTGAAGAATGTATTCGTCGGGATTTATTAAGACCAAAATCGGTGGGTAAAGATGTAATTATGAAGATGTACAATCAATTTGTACGATCGCAAGTTGTCAAGCCAGTAATTCATAACCCAGATCTACCCGATGCCATTATTGTAGATATGGATGGTACATTAGCTATTATGGGGGATCGCAGTCCTTTTGATGTCTCTCGTTGCGATTTGGATTTACCCAACTATCCCGTACTCGAAACCGTCCATAAATGGCAAGATAGCAAAACTATTATCATTATGTCGGGACGTACTGATGACGGCAAGGAAAAAACCGAAGGGTGGTTAAACAAATACGGCGTTAAATACCAACATATTTATATGCGTAAAACTGGCGATCTGAGAAAAGATTCTACTATCAAACAAGAATTATACGAAAATCATATAAAGGATAAATATAATATTGTTTTCATCTTAGACGATCGCCAACAAGTAGTAGATATGTGGCGAGGTTTGGGTTTGACTGTATTCCAGGTAGCAGAAGGCGACTTTTGAATAATAATTAATATTCTTTAACTCACTACCCAGATGTATTTGGAAAATACCATGGCAATACTAATACCCAAGCTCAAACCTACCAAAACCTGAAAAGGAGTATGTCCGAGCAATTCTTTTAATCTTTCCTCGTTGAAATTATGTTCTTCTTGAAATAACTCATCGATTAATTGATTGAGAATTTTGGCTTGCTTCCCCGCAGCTTGACGTACTCCCGCAGCATCGTACATGACAATGATTGCAAAAAGACAAGCGATCGCAAATTCGGCAGACGACCAACCCTTAGTCAGCCCAACACTAGTAGCCAATGCGCCAACTAAAGCAGAGTGTGCGCTAGGCATTCCTCCAGGGGACATTAGATACGTAACATTTAATTTACGGCTTCTAAATAGGTCAATAACTAACTTTAACCCTTGTGCTGTAATACAGGCTAAGAGTGCGACCATTAATATCTGATTGTGTAAGATATCGGCAAATTCTTGCATGGTTTTTCTTCTTTGCCCCAAAAATGTTGTTAGTCGGTGGATATTATCTTCTAGCGATCGCGAGTTACTATATAGTTGGCTACTGCTCTTAAAGGCTCGGCTTTTGCACCATAAATCGATAATTGTGCGATGGCACTATCTACCAATTCTTGTGCTTTAACGCGGGATTTTTCTAAGCCCCATAGACTAGGATAAGTAGCCTTTTGTGCTTCAAGATCTTTACCAGCAGTTTTGCCCAGTTGCTCGTCTGTTGCCGTAATATCTAAAATATCATCAATTATCTGAAAAGCTAGACCAATATTTTGAGCATATTTAGATAGTCTATCGATATCTTCTTGAGGAGCGTTGGCTAAAATTGCTCCAGACACTACGGAGGCTTCTAACAACGCACCTGTTTTATGAGTATGAATAAAACTTAAAGTTTCGGCAGTAACATCAGGTTTTCCTTCGGACTCCAAATCTAATACTTGTCCGCCAACTAAACCAGCAGCACCTACTGTATGTCCCAAACAAGCTACTACCCGAATTATATTCTCTGGAGCGACATTTTTGGTTTGGGTAGCAACATATTCAAAGGCATAAGCCAATAAGCCATCTCCTGCTAGGATAGCAATATCGTCGCCGTATACTTTGTGATTGGTTGGTTTTCCGCGACGAAAATCATCGTTGTCCATTGCAGGTAGATCGTCGTGAATCAAGGACATGGTGTGAATCATTTCCAAAGCACAAGCAGTAGGCATCGCCATCTCGGCATCACCACCAGTCAATTCACAAGTAGCCAAACAGAGAATGGGACGCAAACGTTTGCCACCAGCTAGCAAAGAATAACGCATGGCTTCGTAAATTTTTTCTGGTCTAGCGATCGCAATAGATCGATCTAACGCCTTTTCCACTAGATCTTTTTGCTGTTTTAAATAGCTATTTAAGTCAAACGTAAGAGGTTTTTCTGACTTTCTGGGTTTTTTGTCTGCTTGCACCATACAACAGGAAAATGTACTTAATTCGATCGATCTTCATTATTACCTGATGAGGAACTTTAACCAAGCTTTATGAAGCTATATGTGAATTTTGACTTTCTTACCCTTTTTTTAGTTATTAAGCGGTGCTTTTTTTGGCTCATAAAATAGAGCAGGCTGCTGTTTAATGTTTTCTGTAATCGGTTTTACCCTTTTGATTACATCGATCAAATACTCATACTGGGGTGTTTTTTCGGTAGGTAAAAATTTAGCCGACGCAGCAATATGAGAGGGAGCTGTGGCTAAAGCTTTTTGGATTGCTACAAACTCTCTGCTACCAATTTTATTGGAAATGATGATTGCTCCAGTGGGAATAACGTGAGAATCAAGATCGATGATACGAAATTGATTTGCTTTGAAGTTTTGACGATATTGATTGAATTCTTCCACAGACAAAGCAGCCCCATCGACTTCTCTTTGTTCGAGCAATTCTAGACTAGTTTGAGGAGTGGGAGAAAAAAGAACTTTCTCCATAGTTAAACCATAAAGATTATATATCGGTAAATAATAGCTGGTTGCCGAACCTTCTTGTCCTAAAACAATACTTTCTCCCCCCAGATCTAAAATTTTCTTAAAAGAGCTATCCTGGTTAACTACGATCGCCGAGCGTAATTTTTCTATTCCTTCTAAAGGGACTAGGGGTTGATATTTGTAGCGATAAATTGCGATCGCCGCTAAACCAGAAGGGGCAAAAACTAAATCCCATTTTTCTTGACTAATTTGCTTTAAAGCTTGAATCTCATTATAGGCTGGCTCTAGTTCAACGATACTTTTTAATTGAATGCTTAAATAGTCTTGTAGATCAGAATATTCTTCTAAAGAACTACTGCTTTCTCCATAACCGATTACCCCAATAACTAGTTTTTGATAAACTTCTTCTTCACCTCGACCGCAGGCTGTTATTGCCCACAAAACCAATATTAATCCCAGGAAATGATGGCGTAACATATTTTTGCTCAACTTCAACTAAAATCTTTACAAATCCTTTGATCGTGCGAAATAAAATAGACTTGTTTTTATCTAATTAGTCAATCTAATTTTAACAATAAAGATCGATCTAGAACGATTGAGAAAAATATATTGTTCTAAATATTAATATTTATCATTTATTTTGTCATTTTTGTTCGTCGATTGCTAAGGTTTATTTTAGAAGAAGAAATATCGTTTCCAAAATTAAAACTTTTTCAATCTTTAATACTGTTTAGTTTGAAAGGAAAAATTATATGACCAAAAATATTAAATTAGGTATTAAGCTTAATATTCTGTTAGCTATAATTTTTCTATCCATAACTCTGGCTATTAGTTTTATTTTATCTAGAATATTGGAAAACTATGCAGAAGAAATAGTTGCAGACAAAGCATCTCTACTAATTGAAACGATGAACTCGGTACGTCAATATACTAGCAGTCAAATCCAGCCCGAACTATCATCGCGTCTAGAAACAGAGCAATTCTTCTTACCACAGACTGTACCCGCTTATTCAGCGAGAGAAATTTTTGAAAATCTCAGAAGTAATGAAAAATACAGTCAGTTTTTTTACAAAGAAGCTACTCTCAATCCTACTAATTTGAGAGATAAAGCAGATAAATTTGAAACAGAAATTGTTGAATCTTTTCGTCGAGATGTTGGCTCTAGAGAAGGGAAGATGGCAGACTTTCAAAAGTATGGTTTTCGTACTATACCAGGAGGAGAATTATTTTATATTGCACGTCCTTTGGCGGTTAATAAAGAAAGTTGCTTGAGATGCCATAGCTTGCCTGAAAAAGCGCCTCCAAGCCAAATTGCTACTTATGGCAAAGATACTGGGTTTGGGTGGAAATTGAATGAAATTGTGGGAGCGCAAATTATTTCTGTTCCTGCCAGTGAAGTCGTACGACAAGCACGAGATTTACGGTGGCTAGTGATTGGCAGGGTTTTGATATTTTTGGTACTAGGAATTATTATCTTAAATATATTTCTGAAACTTACTATTACCGATCCGATTAATAAAATGTCCTCTTTTTCTAAAAACTTGAGTACGGGAGATTTTAGCGTAGAGTTCCAACACGAAAGTAATGATGAAATAGGTATTTTAGCTCGTTCTTTGAACCGTCTTAAAGTAAGTTTAAAAATGGCAATGGAAATGATTGAGAATAAGCCGCCAAAATCTTAATTTTTAATGATAGCTTGGATTAAAGCTAATACTTTAAAGTAAATGCTGTTTGAATTTTTGTGCATCTTGAGAATCGGAAATCTTGGTAGCCAATGCTAAAACAAATTCCGAACTGGATAAACCAGGATTATTACTTAAAGTTTGGTTGCAGATGATACCAGCCATAGGACCAATGAACTCCGCTAATTCGTGACGACAGCGATCGACAAAATCTGAGGGAATTCGTCGATCTATTGGCTTTGGTTGTGCTGAATAATTAATGTTATAAGAAGCGACTGGTATTTGACTGAAGGAAGAAGTTACTTGAGAAGATGAATTTTTTGATGGCTCTATCCAGTAATTTTCTACACTTTGCAAACTAGAATCAATTTTGACAATTTCTTGGAAGATATCTCTAGCATTTTGGGGTCTATCGGCGGGGAAAGAAGATACCATTGAATCGATTAGATTAACGAACTTAGGGGAAACATTTTCTACTGCTTGAGACCATTCAAATTTGTCTGCAAAAGAGTTATAAAAATCTAGAGGGTTGCAAGCTGTAAGGAGGAAGATCATCGTACCCCCCAAAGCATAAAAATCTGATTGTTTGACAGCTTTGCCTCTCATTTGTTCTATGGGGGTATATCCGCTAGAAACTATCCCTGTAATTAATCCTTCTGACTGCTTGTGAATATATGTATCGGAAACCTGTCTGGCTGTCCCAAAATCAATCAAAACTAGACAACCATTTGCTTTTAACATGATATTGCTAGGTTTAATATCTCGATGAAAAAAGTTGAATTTGTGTACTTGTTCTAAAATTAGGCTTAATTCAGCCAGCCAACGTAAAGCTCGCTTGTGAGAGATAGGTTTATTGCCTCTTTGAGCTAGATATTCTTCTAGATCCAAACCTTCAATTTTTTCCATTGCAATACAATGCAATGGCTCTGGAATGCCCTGAAGATAATAAGTAAAATAACCATTCAAATCAATCTTGGGAATACCAGGATGATCCATAATTTCTAATACGCGAGCTTCTTGTTGAAATAGCTCCACATATTTCGGATGATTGTCAGTTAATACTTTCAATACTTTTGGTCTAGAATTTAGATCTAAGACTTCATAAGTCAAACCGAATCCTCCTTGTCCGACCAAACGCTGTACCCGATAGCGTCCATCGATTAACAGTTCCGAGTGACAGCTTTGACAAAAAAGCATAGTATCAGAGTTTTCTGATTTTTCACATCGAGGATTGATACATAAACTCATGGTCGCAATTAATAAAAATTAACTATATAACTCGTAGTTAATACTACAGTTGTGAATGTTTTTTTATGCCGAAGTATCTTTATATAAGGAATGGAACTTGATTAAGATACTATTCTATCTCTCTTGAATTACTATAACCAGAGTTTTACATCAAGCTTAGAACAACAAAAGATGAAATAAAAGTAAACTAATATTTTTATTTTCTTATTTTTCTTCTAGAATAATTTCCGATAAAGTTCGATTTTTTTTGCTTAATTCTACACCACATTGTTTGCAAAATAAAGCATCGGGATCGTGGCGAGATAATTTACAATTAGAGCATTTTTGTTCTACTAAATTAGAAGTTTTTACTACTTGCCCAATTAGTTCGCTTAATTGCCAAGGAATAAATAATACTCCCGTAAAAATCATCAGCAAAGTCATGACTCGACCCGCTTGAGATAGAGGAGTTACATCGCCATAACCTACAGTAGTCATAGTTACCACCACAAAATAAAAAGCATCAAAAAAGTTTTTTAGGCGATCGCTATTTATTTGATGCTCTACCTGATAAATTAATCCTGCATAGACAAAAATTAAAGTAAATAGAGTTAAAAATATCCTCACAAAAACGATACTATCTTCATTGGCTATACCTAATAATCGCTTTTCGATTTTCCAAAACCTTACAATACGTACAATTCTAAACCAGCGAAATACCCGCAAAAAACGAATATCCATCCAGCCTAATAGTAGGGGGAGTATCGATATTAAATCTATTAGAGAAAAGAAGCTGAAAAAGAATTTACGTGGGTTTTCTGCCGACCAAAAGCGTAGAATATATTCGCAGGTAAAAACAATTAAGATTGCTAAATCTAATAAACCTAAAATGTTTTCTAACTGTTGAGAAATAGGATAGGTTTGAGCTACAAAAATAGCTGAAGATAGTAATATTAAACCTAAAATACTCAGGTCAGAATATAAGCCTAAATTAGTTTGAGTATCTTCTAAATAAAAAGCTACTTTTTCCCGTAATGATAGTTTTTTGACTGGGGAATTACCTGGAATAAATAAGTCTTCTTGTGACACAATATATCGAGATAGTTTATTGATTCCTTCTCCTGAAGAGAAAGGCTATATTTACTTTAATATGTTTTAGGTTAGTTTAAATCATTAAACTATCTCTTGATGCGGCTATGATACTTTCTAAAAGTCTCTTAAATCTTGAATATTGTTGCGATCGCTCTAAGTCAGTTAAGTTGGGGTAGTTCATTACTTGAGATTATTTTTACAAGAGACTGGGTAAATTGTCGATCAAACTTAGTTTTTTGGGAAATATATCAATATAAACAAAACATTATTGACTATATTGCAATGAATTCAACTATTAAGACTTCCAATCTTCAAAAAGAACTAAATATCTATTTAACTCCTAAAGAATCTTTTGCTGCAATTATGTTGTGTGCAGTTAGTGTGGATGGACATATGGCAGAAACCGAATTGCAAAACTTGATGACAACTCTTCAAAGAACAAAACTATTCAAAGATAAAACAAAAGCAAGTATTATAAATACCTTGAATAAACTGTTGAGAATCATTAAAACTTATGATGTAGATACTTTGTTGCAATTAGCCTTGCCCAATTTGCCAGAATATCTGAATGAAACTGTCTTTGCCTTGGCAACAGATATTACCCTTGCTGACGGGGCAATGTTTGAAGAAGAGTTGTCTATGCTATCCAAACTATCAGACTGTTTATCTATTCCTGAAGATAAAGTCGATCGCATCACCGAAGTAATCATGATTAAGAATAAAGGCTAATTATTAATCAAAAGCGATACTTGCTTTTCTAACCTGGCTAAAGTGCGATCGCTTTCTTGAGGAGTACCAACAGTAATCCGCAAGCCACCTCCAGTATGACGTATTAGAGTTCCTTCTGCTTTTAAACTTGCAGTTACCTTGGCTAACAAACTATCTTGATGATTGCGATCGATATTATTCAAGCGGAGGTACAAAAAGTTAGCTTGACTCTGCCATACTTGGAAGTGGCTATTTTGCTGTAACACTGAATAGACTCGCTTTCTTTCTTCTATGGTTTCTTGAACTAAAGGTAAGAGTAATTGACGTTGTTGTAAGACGACGGAGACTGCTATTTGGGAAAAACTCGGTAGATTATAGGGTAAACGAACTTTTTCTAATACCCTAATGATATCGGGATTGGCGATCGCATATCCGACGCGATGGGCAGCTAGTCGAAAAGCTTTGGAAAAGGTACGCAAAATAATCCAATTGTTACGTTGTTTTATTTCTCCCACTATAGAGGTTTGAGAGAATTCAAAATAGGCTTCATCTACTACTACTAAAATGTTCTCTGGCAAACTTTTCAACCAATCTAATTCTTTGTCAGCTAAAACATTGCCCGTTGGGGAGTTGGGATGCACGACAAACACAACTTTTATCGGTGGGTTATCCGTTGATTCGATCGCTTGTTGTGCTGCTGCTATATCTAGAGAAAAATCCGTTTCATCTCTGGCAATAGTAACAACGGGAATACCTAAAGTTTTGGCTAAGATAGCATACATAGAAAAGGTGGGAGTTGCGACCAAAATAGAACCATTACCCCCCAAACAAGTAGCAATCAGGATCGATCTGATTAATTCATCCGAACCATTCCCGACAGAGATATTATCGGTATTTAGACTGTCATTTAGATTAGCAGACTCAGTGGTATATTCAGCGATCGCTTTTTTCAATTCTTGATGGCTACCGTCGGGATAGCGATTTGCCTCTATTTGTTCTTGATATGCCCAAGCTAACTTAGATTTGATATCTGTTGGCAAGTCTAGAGGGCTTTCGTTAGTATCCAAGCGATCGACAATAGCTGGGGTTTCTCCTCCTGGGTGGGGCGTATATGCAGCTAATTGGGCTAGATCGGGGCGTAGAAAAGAAGTGCGATCGCGCATGATATTTTGAATACTAGATAGAGCTAAAATTATAAAATATTTAGCTTCTAGAAACTACTATCTCTCTACAGTTACTTTGCTTTAACTTTTGGAAATAGGAGATTTTTGCTCGATTAAATCGACGAAAGTTTCTGATTTAAACTGAATATTACCCGCGCTTGAATGGCGATAATGTTCCCCCGAAAACACCCATAATTTTATATTGGGTCGATCGCAAGTAGAGATCTGTTTTACCGTGCAGATCTGCATCTTGTTCTTGAAGTAGGCAATAATGCGATCGCCAGTCTGAATACCTGAGGCTTTAATCTTCATACATATTATCTTATATGAAATTTCATGTTAGGTGTACAAACTCTTCTAAACTTTGCCTAAAGGCTATCAAAGCGTAAGTTTAAAAAAAACTGTTAGCTCGATGCTTTAGCTCTAAATCTGTTTTGTCTGAAGTTACCGAGTATTGTACTAAAAGATTTTATTATTTCTATGACTTCTTGACTTGTAAACATCATTTTTCACCTACAAAAAGGCTAAGATTCAAAACATACTCAATCCCACCATCAAGATTATTGTTTGTCTTAAACCTTAACTCTTAACTTAATATTTTGTTTTTTTGTATCAATTTACGATATTAATAATTTAATCCTAACAAATCTATCTAAGATCGATTAATGAAATACAAAACTTATCAATCTGTTTTGTAATGGCTTTTTCTTTGGCTGCGAAATAACTTTCGATAGAAGTTGTCTTTAAACAACATCTGCTTGTGAAATTTAACCAGCAATTCTTTAGTCTCTTCGTAGGATAACTCTTGAATTTTGGACACAAATACTTCATGTTTAAATTCTTGTTCTAAAGACAACTGATTAGACTCGAAATTCATTATTTAAACTCCTGATGTGGGGGAAGTGATTATTTAGACTAAGACAAGAACCAGCAAAAAATGAGATCGAAGAGGGACTTAATATAAAAGAGAAAGAGTGACTATCTCTGAGAAAATAAAATACTACAGTACTAATAAGCAGACAGTTAATTTAGCTTAGTTCTCGGCTTTACTTAAGAAAATATTAAATCATAATTTCATGCCACATAAAAATCCTTTTAAAATAAAAAAGTGAACTCAAAAATTGGAGAATTTTAAATATGCGAATGTTGCACACCATGCTGCGAGTAGGAGACTTAGACAAATCGATCGCTTTTTATTGCGATATTTTAGGCATGACTCTATTACGTCGCAAAGACTATCCTAGTGGCGAATTTACCCTGGCGTTTGTGGGTTATGGCGAAGAAAAAGACAATACAGTAATCGAACTTACCTATAACTGGGGAGTCGAAGAATACGACTTGGGTAAAGGATACGGACACATTGCTTTAGGAGTGGATGACATCTATGGCACTTGCGATCGCATTAAGGCTCAGGGTGGTAAAATTAGTAGAGAACCAGGACCAATGAAACACGGTACTACTGTGATTGCTTTCGTGGAAGATCCAGATGGTTACAAAATTGAATTGATTCAGTTGGGTACGCAAGGATCGGCAAAAAAAGAAGCAGCAGCCACGGCTTGATAAGTAGTAAGTGGTTCGGTTCGATCCAGTCACCTTTTTACCTAGTTTCTTTCTCCCACCATTGGCTAGCTAAAGAGGTTATTTGTGCTGATTCTTCGGGAGAAATTCTTTTGAGGTGAGAGAGGACTAAATTCATTCTACCAAGCGATCGCAATTTGTCTTGATGGCGAATCAGAAAATTCCAGTAAAAGAAATTAAAAGGACAAGCTTTTTCTCCCAAGCGATCGCTTTTTTTGTATTGACAACCTTGGCAATAGTCGCTCATTTTATTGATGTAGTTAGCGGAGGCTGCATAGGGTTTAGAAGCCAGGATACCTCCATCGGCAAATTGTCCCATACCGATTACATTTGTTTGCATTACCCAGTCATAGGCATCGATAAAGGCACTATGAAACCAGTTTTCGATCTCTTGGGGAGATATACCTGCAATGAGAGCAAAATTGCTGAGAATCATCAATCTTTGGATATGATGTGCGTAACCTGTTTCTTCTATTTGGGTTAGAGTTTGACCCAAGCAATTCATTTTTGTTTTCGATCCATCCCAAAAGAATTCTGGTAAGGGTTGATGGTGATCGAACCAATTGTTTTGACTGTAGTCTTCATCTTGCAAATGATAAATACCGTGCATATATTCCCGCCATCCCATTACTTGGCGAATAAAACCTTCAACACTATTTAAAGGTAATTCTTGTTGATAATATGCCGTTTCAATTGCATCAATTACTTCCATCGGTTCGAGTAATCCCAGATTCAAATAAGGAGAAATTAAGCCATGCCACATAGTATATTCTCCCGCAAGCATGGCATCTTGATAAGTACCAAAATCAGCCAAACATTCTTCTACAAAATAAGCTAAAACCGATTGAGCTTGCTGTCTGGTAACAGCCCAATTAAAAGGCTCAATTTTGCCGTAATCAGATAAGTTTTCTTGTTTAATATATTCAATTATCTCTTGAGTAATGGCATCGGGAGTAAAAGTTAAAGGTTGGGGAGTTTTAAGTTCTTTTTTAGGTGCTTTGCGATTATCTTTATCGTAATTCCACTTTCCCCCCACGGGTTTTTGACCATCCATTAAAACATTGAATTTTTTTCTACTTTCTCGATAAAAATCTTCCATCAATAAACGCTTACGAGGTTTTGCCCAAGCAATAAATTCATCCCGATCCCATAAAAAATGGGTGTCCTCTAGAAAAGTTACCTGACAGTTTAAAGCTAAATTTTTAATTAATTGATAAAAAGGGCGATCGCAGGGAATAGTTAGCTGTAATTCTGTAATTTTATACTGCTCAATCCAGTCTTCTAATGGAGTTATAAAATCCGAAGCGATTTTATAAGTTACTTGCCAATTATCTGCTTTTAACTCTTCAGCAAAATGACGCATTGCCGACCAAACTAATACCAATTTTTGCCGATGATAAAGTCGCTGCTGAACATAATTGTTAGACTCAATAAAGATAACAGGGGTTTGCTGTTTATTATCTTGATTATTTTTCAAGCTTAACTGTTTTGTTGTCAAGCGATCGCCTAAAATCCAAATACCGACTGTCATAAACTAATAATTTTAATAGTTAATTCCTAATCATATGAACATTATAGAAAGCTTTAGAATGGCTACGGCTACTTTGGTAGCCAACAAAATGCGTAGCAGTCTGACAATGTTGGGTATTGTGATTGGCAATGCTTCGGTAATTGCTATGGTAGGAATAGGAGAAGGGGCAAAAAATCTCGCTTCAGAACAATTTGAATCTCTAGGTCCTAATGTAATCTTTGTTGGGGCGGGAACACAAGAAGAAAGACGAACCACTTTTAATACCCCACAAACCCTGGTATGGGAAGATGCGATCGCCATTAAAGAACAAGTCCCCAGTATACGGGATGTTGCCCCTCAAATCGCAGCAAATCAATTGATTACCTATCGCAATCGTAACGCTAGCGAACAGATTATCGGTACTACCCCAGAATATTTAACTGTCAGAAGTTTTGAAGTAGATAAGGGCAGGTTTTTTAGTAGTATAGATGTCAAGCGCAACCGTCGGGTAGTGGTTTTAGGTGCGGAGATCGCTGACAAGTTTTTTCCCCAACAAGATCCTCTCGGCAAAAAAATTCGCGTCAAAAATATTAATTTAGAAATAATTGGCGTTTTAAAAGCTAAAGGTGCTTTTTTGGGGCAAAACCAAGACTTAACAGTATATGTACCCCTTACCACCATGGCGAATCAAATTGTGGGTAACACATCTCCTTATGGTACTCAAGTAACCATCATTTCTATCGCAGCCAAGGACGAGGATAGCATTCGCGCAGCTAAGTTACAGATCGAAAACCTCTTGCGTCTGCGCCACAAAATTACGGGAAAAGATGACTTTAGCGTCAGTACTCAAAAAGATGTTTTACAAATCGTCGGAACAATTACTAGTGGCTTAACGGTATTGCTGGCTGCGATCGCAGGTATTTCCTTACTAGTAGGAGGTATTGGGGTGATGAATATCATGCTAGTAGCAGTATCCGAAAGAACCAAAGAAATCGGTTTGCGCAAGGCAATTGGGGCAAAAGAAGGCGATATTTTGTGGCAATTTCTCATTGAAGCTACTATCCTTTCTGCTGCGGGGGGTGCAGTCGGTACGGTAGTGGGAGTTACGGGTATTATAATCGTCGGGGCATTATCTCCCCTTGCACCTACAATATCCCCTGTAGCTATTGTATTAGCCGTCGGAGTCTCTGGAGCTATCGGTCTTTCTTTTGGGGTATTTCCTGCTAAAGCAGCAGCAAAATTAGATCCTATTGTGGCATTAAGAAGTATTTAAAAAGCGTTATTTCAGGCGATCGATATATCTCTAAAAATGTCAAGGGATCGATTACTTGTTAGTATAATCGCACTAATAATCTATCTACTGTTATATTTCTTCAATTTCGTTTGTATTCTTCTAATAACTGAGGAAGATAGTCATAGCCATCGACGCTAATTAAACTGATAATTTGCGATCGCCCTTGTCCCAGAATTCGTTTAAATTCCTCTTCTCCTACTTGTCCTTGTAAAATCGACAGCAATCCCGCCACCTGTCGCCATTCAATGGAATTGATTTGATGCAATAGATACATTCCCAGACTGCCATAGGTAATAGCAGCAGCGCGATCTTCGATGCCATAGTGAGCTTCTGCTAGATAAGAGTAGCTTAAACCCTGAAGATAGACATCTCGGGAATATCGAGCTAATTCTGCCCCTTTTTCCAAAGCTGCGATCGCCGTAGTAGGTTGTTCTAAAGATACGTAGGCAATGCCCAAACTAGTATAACCAAAAGATTGACTTTGCCAGTCTTTTTGTTTGCTGGCTAATTCTACTCCTTGTTCGAGATAGCGAATGGCTTCAGTATAGTTTTCTAGATCGATACTTTCTAACTGTCGCGCTGCAAACACCTGGGCATAGCCTAAGTTAACCGAGGCATTGGCTTCTCCTAGTTTATTTCCTACTTGTCGGGCTGCAATTAAGGCTCGTTGACTATAGTTAATTGCCTCATTATAATTTTTAAGGTTAACATTGGCGCGACTGAGATGATTGAGATTGGCGATTTCACAAGCAAAATCATTGGCTTCGATAGCGATTTCCAGAGCTTCCTCATGAAAAGCCACGGCTTTTTCGTACGCACCGATAGTTCTTTGAGAATAGCCTAGTAAAGTCATAATACGGGCTTTTTCTTCCGTTCCCTCTATTTGTTTTAAGGGTTCGTCAAAATAGTCGAGAGTATCTTGTAAATATTCCCCAGAGAAATCGGCAAACACGCCACTATATAAAGGAAAATCTTCTCGTTGAGCGAAGGCTCGTAAGATTTGTAGCATTACCAAAAAACAACCGTCTGCTAAAGCTGGATGGATATCGACAAATACCTGCCATAGTTCCCCCCAAATAGAAGCAAAAGTGAGCATCGTACTATAGGATAACTCTTTGCCAAACTTAGAATCGTAGGGCTGTTTGTCGTACCAATTGACTAAACCTCGTTCTAAATATTGCAAGACAATGGCTAACTCTACCCAAGCTCTCAGTTCTAGATTACTCGCTATTTGGGCAAAAATTCTGGCTGACTGTTGTTGAGATAGAGTGAGAAATAACTGTTTTAATAAAGGACTAGATACTTTCTTTGACCATACTCGCCAAGGGTTGGGTTTTTCTGCACCAAAGCCTGAAAAGTTGCTAGCAGTGCCATACATCCAGCTTACCAAGTCTCCTTCAAGGGCAGTAAAAGACTTCAAGCCTTCAGTAATACCCAGAGACAATTGTCGCCAATCTTGAGCCAAATTAACGTCTTCTTGGCTCATTGCAGCATTTTTAAAACTTTCTGCTAGTTTATTTAATTCATCAAAACTCAAGGGTTCATCTTGGTTGGGATCGATCGCATCGACAATTGCCAAAAAGTAATCTTCAGGCTCGACAGCTAAAATATCTTGAGCGATTTCGTTAATATCAGCATCAACTTGATTTTCTGCTTGCCAACGCAACCATTGCTTTTCGATGGTTTCTAATGCTCTAAGCACTCGTGCTGCTTTTAGCTTAGTATCTAATTGTGCTGTGGTTGTTTCGATTCTTTGATTGAGACAGCGTTCTAATATTTCTCCCGTACCAATCTCAATATTTTCCAAGAGCATCCTGTAAACTCGCTCAAAGGAGCTTATTTTTCCTTGCAGAGTGAGTTCGACAATTTGGTCAATTAGAGCAAAATAGCGATCGCTTAAAGATTCAGACACGCACAGTATATTAGTAGAGGAAAAAATTATTATACCGTTTATAGGACTGGGGATTGAGAACCATTAACTAATGACACGCCCTAATAACTAATGACTAAAATAACCACAGACAAGATTAAACTATACATTGTCGATCGCGATGCTATTTTTCGTTTGGGTTTGCGTACTGCGATCGCGCAATATGATAATTTTACTATTGTCGGCGAAGGTAGCATTGATAATGATACTTTCCGCGAATTGACTCAAGGATTGGTTTTAAATGTTTTAGTAATTGGTATTAGTCAGACAGATCCCTCCGAATTGAGCAGTCTAGAATTTTGCCAACAATTTAGGGAGTTATATCCTCAGTTACCCATATTTCTCTTAACTCCCAATAATTTATCTCCCCGACACCTAGCCAGAATCAAAAGATGGGGTATTCGGGGTTGTTGCGATCGCACTGCCAGCATTCATACCGTCATGGAAGCCTTGTATACGGTGGCATATGGTAATGTATACTGGCAAAATAATGCTGTTCCTCGTAAGTTATGGCAAAAGGCTTTAGGACGTATCAGTCAGCCAGGAAGAATAGAATTAGAAGAGACTTTGCAAAGGATTAATACTCGACTAACCAATCGCGATTTGTCTGACTGGGAACGAGTATTTTTGATTGGTAGAAAGCGAGAATTATTAACTGCCCGTTGGTTATCCAATCGTTTGGTAGCCCAAGAAATTGTTTTGGATGAAAATAGTACAACAGCTATTGAATCTTCTCGTCAAGGAGAGCTTGTTGTCAGTAATGCTACAGAATTAGTGTCTTTACCAGTATTTGCTGATTCTGTTAATAAAAAGATTTTTGAACGAGTAGTTATTGATATTCAATTGGGATTGGTTAATCGGACTTCTACATCACTTGAAATTGATATTCTCCAGCATCAAATTCAAAAAAAATTGTGTCATTTGATTGTAAAACGTCTGAGCGAAACTATCGAAATGATTCCTGTTGCTAATACTTTAGATCGAAATTATACAGATTATTTAAAATCTCTTTGGTCGTGGACTATTGGTATGTTTTTTACCCAATATTACGGCGAACTAACTATTGAAGAAGAACAAGAATTAACAATTCTTCTAGAGCAAAATTTTATTGCAGTCGATCTTAATATTTTTAATTATATATATGGCGTGCCTGAATTATTTGAATATCTACAAGGACAACCAGGCTTTACTTTAGATAATGTCGATCGCAAATCTGACGATCCAGAGGCGATCGCTCGAATTGAATTTCTCTTACATAATCTAATTATTAATTTGGCAAACTCCGTAATACAGGTGATATTAAACAACTTTTATGACGTAGAAAAACTAAAATACCAACTATATAAACCAGAATATAAAAGCGATCGCGAAATAGCTCGTTTCCGCAATCAACTCTCTTGGAAATATCGCCAAGAAAAATACTTTAGTCATCCCCAAAATATCTTTGAAAGTCGCCATCAATTATATATTTTAGATGGCGGTAAAATCAGAAAATCATATGTTTATGCCCCTCGTAAAGCAGAACTAGAACAACTAACAGGAATTCCTTGGCTAACGACTATTGCGATCGAACTTCGCGATGCGATCTCGCCTCTAGTACGCAAGTTTATTGCTCTTGCTGGTAATGGAGTAGTGTTTGTCTTAACCCAAGTAATTGGTAAAGGGTTGGGCTTAATTGGGAAGGGTATTATTCAGGGAATTGGCAGTACGATCAAAGATATTAATCATAAATAATAAATATAATTACCCTAATTCGATTGCGCTTGCTTGCACCAGGCTGTTGGGCAACTTTCTCGTAGATGAACTCATCTAGATATTGTTTGATTTTGCTAAAGGCTGATTATGAAAGTTAGGATATTTGGCATCAATTTGACTAGCTTGTTGGGCTATTTTGTCAAAGTTTCTCTCTGCTTGTTCTACTTCTTGATAAATATCGTTGGGATCGATCAGATGAGTTTGACGGGGCTTTTTACCTATTTCTTTAAGAACTAAACCAAGAGGAATATTAATCTCATCTTGAAGCTTGAGATAGCGAGCAAATATAGGTGCAAAAGCTCCAAGTACCGAACCGATACCACTTCGGGGTTGATACCAACCAATATAAGCCAGTCCTTTATAGTCATCGAGGAAAGAGTCGCCATAGCATTGCACCACCGAACCTTTAACCCTTTGGAGTTCTGGGGGCAAAAAGGGATAAGCTACATAATAGCCCGTGGCACAGACAATTAAATCGAACTCATCTCGACTACCGTCGGTAAATTCTACTGATTTACCATCGAGGCGATGCACTCCTGGTTTATAAATAATTCTGCCGTGTTTGATATAGTACGGAACTTCATTATTAATGGTGGGATGCCTATCATAAATCCTATGTTTGGGTTTGGGCATACCATAGGTTTCGTGTTGACCAAAAGTGAGACGAATTAAGATATACGTCATCAGCCGTTGATACCAAGCGGGAGTTTTGCCTTTTTTGCCCAAATCCGCTACAGGGATACCCATAAAAGTCTTGGGAATAAACCATACGGAGTCTCGCATACTCAAGGTACATTTTGACCCCACACGGGCAGCTTCTGACGCAATATCGCAAGCTGAGTTTCCCCCACCAATTACTAAGACTTTTTTATTTTGGAGTTGTTGAGGTTTTTTATAATCTTTGGAATGAATTATTTCCCCGTCGAATTTTCCCTCAAATTCGGGGAAACGCTTGCACCAGTGATGACCGTTGCACATCACTACCCCTTTATAAAGTCGTTCCTCTCCATTGTCAAAGCTTACCTGCCAAAGATTATCTTCTACGGGTAAAACCCTAACTACTTGGCGATTTAATTCGACGTGCGATCGCAAGTCAAAATGTTCGGCAAAACTATGAATATAATCCCGCATATTTTCTCGACTGGGAAAGTCTGGATAACTTTCTGGCATCGGAAAACAACTAAATTCTGTCACCTTACGGGAAGAGATAATATGAGCAGTTTCATAAACTCCATGATGCCAATTGCCACCAAGATCGTCACTAGCATCAACTTGATCGTATGCTATACCACCTTCTTTGAGAGCTTGAGCCATACCAAGCCCAACAAAACCAGCCCCAATAATTAACTGCTTGTGAATTGTATTCGACGGGTTGCGCTTGCGCTCGGAATTACTCATGCAGATTGTTGTTAGTTTAGAGGAAAGCGATCGCTCATCAAGTCGTATAGTTTGGGCAAATATTGCTTGAGGAGATAGATACTATTTGCCATTCTATCGGGAAATACGTGCAGTTTGTTTTTCTCAATAGCTTTGATGGTAGTTTCCATCACCTTTGCAGGATCGGTGGCTATATCTTCGAGAGAACCCTTTCTCATTTCGGCTAGAGTACCAAAACTTTCTGACTGAAGGATCGGAGTCTTACTAAAAAAGGGATAAACTGCCGTAACTTTGACATTATAGGGCTTGAGTTCGTTAAACAATCCTTCACTAAAACCCCGCAAGCCAAACTTGCTAGAACAATAGTGCGCCATTCCTCCAGGGGCTACCCAACCCGCCAAAGAGGATATATTAACAATATGTCCTTGGCGTCGTTCGATCATTTCAGCCATAAATAAAGAACTCAACCGCATCGGTGTCATTAAATTAACCTGCATCAACCTTTCCCATTTGTCGACGGGAACTTCATCCATGCGACCGAACAAACCAATTCCCGCATTGTTAATGAGAATATCTACAGGAGTGTCTAAAACTTTAACGCGATCGCATAAAGCCTGACAACCTTCTCGACTGGAAAGATCGCTTTCAATACAAGCAATTATTTTACCCGTAGTTATTTCGCTGCTTATTGCTGCTGCACAATCATCCAAAGTAGCTTGACTAAGATCGCTCAAAATCACCTGACTACCAGCCTGTAATAACTGTCTTGTAAGTTCTCTTCCAAAGCCTCCTGCTGCCCCTGTAATCACTGTTACGGCATTGTTTAATTCAGTCATGCGATTGTTGGTTATTGATTATTCAATAATAGATGTTTGTTGGATCTGGGCAAAATAAGGCTGAAAAGCAGTAATATGTATTCTGGTCTTCGAGAATTGTACTAGTATTTTGTGGTGAAGCAATTAGAACTGGATTATTCTTTCGGTGAAACAGAATCTCTTGATCGACAATACTTACAAAACACAGCCTTACCTAATTTCAAGTTTATCGATCTATTTGCAGGTATTGGTGGATTTCATTTAGCGATGCACGAATTAGGTGGAGAATGTGTATTTGCCTCAGAAATGGATCGCTATGCAAGATCAACTTATATCCACAACTTTAGTAAAATTTCGCCACAACTTTTCGAGGGAGATTATTTTAATGAAGATATAAGAAAAGTCGTGCCAGAAGAAATTCCTGATTTTGACTTGCTGTGTGCGGGTTTTCCCTGTCAGCCCTTCAGTCAGGCAGGTTATAAAAGAGGGTTTAATGACGTTCATAATTCCGAACGTGGCAATTTATTTTTTAATATTGCTGAAATTATCGCAACCAAAAAACCAAAAGCTTATTTTTTAGAAAATGTTAGAGGCTTAATTAATCACGATCACGGTCAAACTTTTAAACTCATACGCAAAATTTTAGAGCAAGATCTTGGCTATTCTTTGTATTATCAAATAGTCAAAGCTTCTGATTATGGTTTACCTCAGTTAAGACCTAGAGTATTTATTATTGGTTTTCGCGATGAGTCTAGTTTAAAAACTTTTGGGTTTCCTCCTAAAAAACCTTTAAAATTCAACATGAGTGATGTTTGGGGTGGTTTATGTTCTAGAGAAATAGGTTTTACTTTAAGAGTAGGCGGACGTGGTTCGCCTATTAATGATCGCCGTAATTGGGATTCATATTTAGTTGATGGAGTGGTCAGGCAATTGACTTATATTCAAGCAAGAAAAATGCAAGGATTTCCCGATAGTTTTGAATTTCCCGTAAGTCCCACTCAAGCAATTAAGCAACTGGGAAATAGTGTTGCAGTAGATGCAGTTAAAGCAGTTGCTTGGAATGTTATTTCTTATATGAATAGTTTGAAAAATAGGCAACCCAACATGAAACCACAAAAAAATAAAGGGGAATGGTCGGAATTATTAGCTTTTGTCAGAACTTTGGCAGAACAAAAAATTATACTTTCAGATGCCAATTTACAAGCTACAAAAAATTGTTTTAAAGTTAACAAGGTAACATCTCAGAATATCGAACTAGATTTTTTATTGGTCGATAAAGATAAACTAGAAATAGTAAATAGTCAGACAGGTCAAACTAAAGTTTTGGCAATTAGTTCTTTGATCGATGAAAAGGTATTAAACGATCTAACTATAGCTATTAAAAATGGCAGGCGTACTTTTTCCATACCAAAATTTGAAATTATTCAAAATGCTTTGGGTTTAACAGTTGTAAAATTGGGTAATAGTTACCAAAAAGCAGATATCATTCTCGATATTGAAAATGAAAAGATAAGTAAAATTAATGAAGGTTTTGGTATTAAATCTTATTTAGGTGGTAAACCAACATTGTTTAATGCCTCTGGCAATACTAATTTTATTTTTAAGATTGAAAATCTAGGTAAAGATAAAATAGATCAAATTAATAGTATCAAGACTAGAGCTAAATTAACTGATCGCATTAAAGAGATCGAAAAATATGGAGGAAAGTTTAAATATATTGCTCCTGAAAAGAAAACCTTAGAATACAATCTAAAAATGGTCGATCTAGCAATGCCAAGAATTATCGGTAGTATTTTACTTGCTTTCTACAAAAATAGAATATCTGCTATTTCAAAAATTGTCGATTATATCCACGAAAATACCGAGCTTCAAAAGACAATTCAATATGAAGATAAAGATTGGCTGATACACAAAGTTAAGCAGTTATTAGTCGATATTTTACTCGGATTTTTTCCAGGTAGTGAATGGGACGGTAATTATAATGCTAAAGGCACTATTATAGTTAAAGAGACGGGAAAACAAGTTGTTTTTCATATTATCGATATAGAAAGTTTAAAATCCTACTTGTTCAATAATATAAGATTAGATACTCCATCCACTACACGACACAGATACGGTAAATTGATTTTAGAAAGCGATCAAAACCTGTACTTTAAACTAAATTTACAATTGAGATTCCAATAATATTCAATCGTTAACGAACTTTAGGCGACCGCAACATTCCCCAAAGCAATAAGATCCAAGGCAATTTTAGATTAGGAATTAACTTGGCATATTTCCTACCACTATACCCTTAAAAGCGGTAACGTGAAGCTTGAGGAAAAAAACAAATTCCCATCTGTGAGTAATTCATAATTGGTTTATCGTTTAGTAGTCAAGTCGGAACAAATCGAAGGGGATTTAATTAGTTTAGATCCTCAACAATTGCACTATCTATTGCGAGTGTTACGCTTAGAAAATGGCGATCGCTTTATTGCTTTAGATGGTGTGGGTAATTCTTGGATGGCAGAAATTGCGGATCAATCGGCAAACATTATCGAATCCATTGATATTAAAACAGAATTACCAGTATTTCTCAGCTTAATTACCGCTTTACCCAAAGGTAGCGGTTACGAACAAATTGTGCGTTGTTGTACGGAGTTGGGAGTAAGTAATTTTATTCCCGCAATCAGCGATCGCACTATCCTCAAACCCAGTAATAACAAAGTGCAACGCTGGCGTAAAATTGCCATAGAAGCAGCCGAACAATCAGAAAGACAGATCGTACCGACTATTTTAGATCCTCTTAAGTTTACTGCTGCCCTCGATCGCATTCAACCAAACCAAGATAGATATATCTGCATCGCACGGGGAGACATCCCTAGCCTCTGGAATTGTTTGCAAAATAGCAAGGCAACATCAATTGTCATTGCTACGGGGTGTGAAGGGGGATGGACAGATTTAGAAGTGGAAAAAGCGATCGCTTTGGGGTTAGAGCCTGTGTCTTTGGGAAATCGCATTTTACGTGCCGTTACCGCGCCTATTGTAGTGAGTTCTTTGGTATCGGCAATATGCGCAAGTAATTAGTAATAAATTATTATTATGAGATCGCTTTGTCCACTGACTGGATTTATGATTACTTACGTACTATATTATTAGTGTATTACTGGTGACAATTTTCGTCTTTTCTGTTAGACAAGAAGTCTGATTAACTGAGAAAAATTAAACTTCACGAGATCGCCCAATTACCCAGCTACCCCAAAATTTCCGCCTAAAGACGGAGGTTAAGAATTTTAAATCGAGGTAGTATTTTACTTTAATTATTTTTACTTATATTTATTCAATTTTCATTACAAGTAAGTTGTATTACTTGTAAAATTAAGCAATGACTACTATTAATCAACCCCCCAACCCCGAACCAGAGAAGTCTAATCCTTTCAAGTGGTTGGTAAGCAAATTAAAAGCTTCGCCCAAAAAAACAGCGAGTGGCATAGTTGCGATCGCAGCTTTGGGTAGTTTAGGTTATTGGGGGCTTGATGTCTTAGTTAAAAAGAAATTACCGCCGTTTCTAGAAACTCAGATCAGCAAATTTGTTGAACGCCCGATCGATCTGGGAGAGGTTGAGGGGTTTTCTCTGTCGGGGATTGAATTTGGCAAGACGGTAATTCCTCCTACGGCTACAGATCCCGATAAGGTATCTCTTGAAGGGGTTAAAGTCGGGTTTAATCTTTTGCCTGTCTTATTTAGGCGTACTCTTCCTCTCGATGTTACTTTAACTCAACCCGATATTTATTTGGAACAGGAACGGGATGGGGAATGGATTAATTTAGATTTTTTAGCTAGCGATGAAGAGAAAAAAGATCCTTTATTATATTTTGATGTCGATATTGATGTCGATCGAGCCGATATTACCGCCGTACCCTACGAACAAAACCCCCTCAAAGCCCAAGTAGATGGTAGGGGTAGGTTTAATCAAAAAGAAGAATTACTCGAATACGATCTCGATGCGGGTATCGAAGAGGCGAAAGCTTCTGTTAAAGGCAATACCGCCCTCCAGACTGGTACTACCGATACTAAATTATTGGTAGAAGATTTAGCTTTAACCGATGTCGCAACCCTTTTACCGATTCCTGTCGAAATAGGTACGGGAAAACTTAATGCAGAGTTAGATATTAAGATCCCTTCCTGGGATAAAATTACCGCAGCCAATATTCGAGGGGAGGTAAATCTGCAAAATGTTACGGGAGAAGTTACCGACTTAGATACCCCCATTAGTGCCGAGTCTAAACTAAATTTTAGCGATCGCAATGCGGAAATTGAACAAACTCAAGCTACCTTTGGCGATATTACGGCACAGGTAGACGGACAAGTTAATTTAGATAGCGGTTATGATGTAGAAGCGGTAGTCTTACCTTTTCAGATAGCTAGTTTACCTCCTGCCTTAATCGAACAATTACCCGTACCCGTAGCGGGGGAAGTAGAAGCCCAGGTTAAGCTGCGCGGGGCAATTAAAGAACCCAAGTTAACGGGAAATATTAATAATACTCAGACGATAACCCTAGATAAAACCCAATTTAAACGAGTTAATGCTGACTTTCGGGCAGATTTGGCTAAAGTTGTTCTAGAAAATGTGCAGATAGATCCTGTAGCGGGGGGAAGTATTCTGGCAGAAGGAACAATTGAAACTAATATCCAACAGGCTTTAAGTAGAGATAGCCCGATTAGTATTAACAATATGCCTTTGGCATTTAGTTTTAAAGCAGATCTACCGACTCAAGAGTTAGTCGCGCCTTATTATGAATTACCTCAAGATGTCACAGTCGGCAATCTTGACGCGCGGGGACAAATTGACGGTACGGTGAATAACCCCAAAGCAATTGTTAAATGGGATCTAGCAGAAGCAAATGCCCCCAACTTAGAAGATATTGCAGGTTCGGGTACGGCTATCTTTGCTAATAATAATTTGTCTTTGCAGGATACGACTATTACCTACGGAGATGGCAAAGCAGATCTCATAGCAGATGCTAATTTATCAACCAAACAATGGCAAGCAGATATCAATGCTAATTCCCTTAACCTGACTCCCTTTCTGGCTCAAGTTAATAACCCCAACCTGAACTTAAATCGCCCTCTCTCAGTAGAGACAGCTAAAATCAATTTAAACGGCAAACTCGATCGATTAGATCCAGAAAAAATTCGGGGTACTGCGGATCTCAATCTTAATGTAGATGGTGGAGATGTTGCGGTTAATAGTCAGTTGAACAACGGCAATATTGTAGCCAAAGCAGTTACCAATAATATTGCGATCGATAATTTTGTCCCTAGTCTTCCTGTCTCGACAAAATTGCAGTCAGGCACAATTAACGCTTCGGGTAAATTAAAGCAGCTATTAGAAATTCCCAATAATGGCAACGTAGACAGCCTCAAAGTAGATGTCGATCTTAACTTGACTGTAGATGGTGAAGCCGTAGCAGTTAACAGTCAGATTGATTCGGGTATAGTGCAAGCCAATGCCAATACCAGCCAAATAAACCTCAATCGAGTCGCGCCCAATTTACCAATTCCTGCCAACTTGCGATCGAGTAAAGTTACCGCTTCGGCAGAATTACAACAGCTATTAGCTTTTAGTGAAAATCCCAATCTCAGTACGGTAGATGCCACCCTAGATGCCGACTTAGATGTAGCAGCAGGAACGATCAAAGCGATCGCCAGTCTAGATAATAATCAATGGCAAGCTAATCTTAATGCCAATAATATTAGTTCTCAATTGTTGTTAGATAAGTTTGCACCAGAAAATTTAGCTGCCATCCCCACAGACAATATTAACGCCCAGGCAGATCTAACAGGGGATATCAATCCGCTACTTAATAACAATAACCAGCTTAATGTTCCCATTACCGTAAACCAACTAGCAGTTAATTCTGGCGAACAAAGGATTAATGCTAAAGGTAATTTAACCTTAACCGATGTTACCAATAACTTAGATGTCACCAATACAGATTTAGATGTTGCTGCAAATATAGATTTCGATCGCCTTCCCATCAAAGAAATACTGACTGTTACGACTCAAGACAATCAGTTAATAGCGGAAAGCGTCAATATCAAAGGTAAGGCAGTGTTTGACGGGCAATTTAACGGCAAACAGCTACTGTCAGCCCCCAGCAACCCCGAAAACATCAATTTAACAGGAGACTTAAGCTTACAAAATTTTGCCTTTAACGATATTGTCTTCGATCCAGCAATGGCGGGAAATGTTACCGTGCAACCAGGCAAGGAAATCGCCCTCAATCTTCAAGGAAAGCAGGATGTAATTGCAGCTACTGCCGTACCCTGTACCGAAAGTGATTGCAAACTACCTTACCTGCCTAATAATTTAGAATTTCGTCAGGGAGAAAATACCGACAATCCCATTATTGCTACGGGAAATCGTAATGGCGATAAATTCTCTTTAGATATCAAGAACTTTCCCCTGGCACTCCTCAACATCGCCCCCGCTAAATCCGCAGGAATTGAAGGGAAGTTGGCTGGTACGACTACGGGGAATGTCGATCTCGATCTCTATACCCTGGCAGCCGAGGGAGATATCGCGATTAATAATCCTGGGGTGGGCTATATCCAAGCAGATAACCTCAAGGCTGATTTTAACTACGATCCTGTTAATAATATCGCCGAACTGACTAGTTCTTCTTTAAATTTGGGGGATAGTGAATACAATCTCAATGCAGCCTTAAATTTAGAATCGGGACAAATTGATGGGAAATTAAATATCCCCGAAGCCTATATTCAAGACATTTTAACCACATTTCGCTGGTTCACCATTGAAGACGTTACCAACCTATTTAATATTGCCGATTATGCCGATCCCAATGCAGTAAAACCAGCACCAGAAAAAGATCTAGTTGATCGCACTATCGCCCGCAAACTAAACCAATTACGGATTGTCAATCGCAAAATTCAAGCCAATGCTGCTGCTAAAGAAAAAGGCAATATCCCCAGCGAGTTAGATGTTGAAGGCAAATATACAGGTGAAATTATTATTGGCGGAACAATTCAAACACCCGAAGCTGACTTTCAAGTAGAAGGTAACGATTGGCAATGGCAACCCACCCAAGCTTATCCCAATATTGTACCGCCCTTGGGTTTGGTAATCGAAGAATCGCAATATATCAGCATTCCCAAACTACTAGTTAAAGGAAAACTACAAGGTACAGAAGTCGATCTGGCTAAAGCCGAATTACAAGTACAAGAAGCTGCAATGTCGTTACGGGGTAAACTCTCTCCCGAACAATTTAATACTAAATTTGCTGTGGCTAATTTAACTATCGATAATATTGCCAACTTCGTGGATATTCCTGTAGATCTAGCGGGGGAAATAAACACCGTTGGTACTCTTAAAGGAACAATCGAAAAACCCGAACTGGCAGGAAAAATTGCCTTTACTGAAGGGGCGTTTAATGGCAATATCTTACCCGCAGAAATAGCAGGAAATTATGACTATGATGGTACTAGATTGGGTTTTGATACTACTGCCCCAGATTCTATTCGAGTAGAGGCTAGCGTACCCTATCCCATTATCCCAGGAAAAAGCGATCGCTTTACAGCCAAAGCCGATTTAGATAAAGAAGCTTTTGTTTTTCTCGATGCCTTTAGTCAAAATTATTTAAACTGGATTGGTGGCGGAGGCGATGCTAATTTAGAAGCCAAAGCTCGTTTGGACTTAGATAGAGAGGGTATAATCTACGATCTCGATGCAGATGGCGTAATTAACCTAGAAAATGCCAATATAGGCGTCGAAACACCATTTTTCTCCGAAAAATTTATCGGTACGGGCAAAATTACCCTCAAGAATCAAATCATCAATGTGGAAACTCTAGACGGTATCTTTGCCGAGAAAGATTTATCGGTTACGGGAAAATTACCGATTCTCAAGGAAGTAAAAAGCTTAGACAAACCCCTCTCTATCGATCTTCCTCCAGGGGAAATCGACATCAAAAAACTATATAAAGGAGGAGTAGAAGGCAAAGTAACTGTTACGGGGGCATCTTTAAAGCCCGTAATTGGTGGTAAAGTTAACCTCGAAAACGGTAAAATCTCTATTCCCAAAACCGAAAAACCCGAAGAAGATGCAATCAAAATTGCCCCAACTAAAACCCAAATTCCCCAATTAACTGCAAGTACAACCAATAATAAAAAAGCAGTTGCTAAAGCTTCGGGTACAAAATCAACTACGGCGTCTTCTTCCTTTGTCACCGCCCTTGATAATTTACAAATCAACCTTAAAGAATTTAAGCTAGAACAAGCTCCTCTTTATAAATTTCAATTAGACGGGGGGTTGACTCTCAACGGTACTGTAGACGAACCGCGCAACATCATACCCAAGGGTACGTTACAGTTAACCACAGCGGACGTTAACTTGTTTAGCAACAGCTTTGAGTTAGCCCGCAATCTCGAAAATACTATTGTTTTCACCCCTGAAGCTGGAGTATTCAATCCGACTCTTTACGCCGTTTTAGAAACTGAGGTTGAAGACTTTGAGGAAGAAGCCCAATCCAATAGCCTGTTTTCAGCAGAATCTAACTCCAATGAGATAGACGATCCTATTACCAATACCAATAATAGTGAAACCATTCAAATTAATTTGGCTATTGATGGACAAGCAGAAGAAATATTGCCCAACTTAGCCCAAACAAGCACTAACTGCAATATTCGCCCTAATGACTCGCCTTTATTAGAAAATAGTAAATACTATTCTCAAACAGAATTAAATCGATTGACACAGTGTTTTAACGAAGCTTCTTTATCAGGTATAAATAGTCGAGAGCTAATCGATTCGACTGCAGTACAATTAACCAGTACTCCCTCTCTAGATCGAGGAGAAATAGTCGGTTTATTAAGCAACAAGTTTCTAGCTTTTGCCGAAAACACCATTTCAGGAGGGGGGGGAGAAGGCTTGAGTCAATCGAGACTGTTTGATATAGGGGTACAAAGATTTATAGTTTCACCCATTATCGATCGCGCAGTCTATCAAGTAGAAGATACTACGGTTGCCTGGGGAAAAAAAGTAGGCTTGCATTACTTCACCGTATATCCCAATGTCGAAGGAACATATGAAATCAACAAAAAATCATCTCTAAGATTTACCTATGACTACAACATATTGGCTAATGTATCCGACGTATTTGATGATGATACAACAACCAACAACGAAATTCGAGTCCTTTATGAGCTTAATTTCAAATAAACTCCTTCCTCTTCAATTTAATTACGCCTATCTACTAATTACTATTCCTAGCTTTCAAGTGGAATGATTATAATGTCCATTAGCTAACAGTTTTTATTGTTCTTTAATGCAGCTAAAAATTTCTTTGTCTCCTCGTAAAATTATTCGCTATTTAACAATTGGAGTAATTTTCTTTACTCTAGTGAGTGTAGGGATTCAAATTTGCAAGTATAGTTATGGCTATCGTGCAGACTGGATGCAACTGTTTAATGTAGACAGAGAATTAAACTTTCCTACTTGGTATTCAGCATTAACGATCGCTTTTTGTGCGATTTTACTGAGAATTATTGCAGCGGGTAAAAAACAACAAGGCGATCGCTATACTAAAGATTGGCAACTATTATCGCTGATTTTCTGGTTTATGGCGATCGACGAAGTATTGAGTATTCACGAAATTTTAATTATTCCCGAAATAAGCAACGCCCTTAATTTGCCTTGGTTTTTACATTCGATGTGGGTAATTCCTGGGACAATTTTTGTTATTTGGTTTATCCGACGCTACAGTAAATTTACCAGTAACTTACCCTATATATCCCGTAAACACTTCTTTTTGGCAGCTTCTTGTTATATTGGGGGAGCGTTATTGATGGAAATGGTTGGTAGCTACATAGCAGAAGCCCAAGGACAACAAAATTTAGTCTATGCTTTAACTGCTACCGTCGAAGAAGCAATGGAAATGAGTGGAATTGTTATTTTTGTTTATGGCTTACTTTGTTATCTACGTCAGTGGGCAGATAAGTTCGATCTAGAAATAACTATATTAAATAAATAAATCACCTCATACTTGAGCGCGATCGCAATCGATTTTTAATTTTCCCATGGTTATACAGCTAAATGGCTTTACCGATTACTCAAAAAATACTGCGTTGTCGTCGAACAGTGAAATTTTGAGATAAAACATTCCAAGGGGAGATGTGCCAATAGTCGATATGGGAGGCGACTAAATTATCTTCGCTGATTTCTAATTCACTCCATCCAGGAATTGAGATAAGAGGTTTCCAGGGTAAAGGAGAATTCATGTTAAGCGTCCATTCGGTTTGAATTTTTGTTCCTTCTTGGGTGATGTTATGGACTTCCATTTTAATTTTGCTAAAGAAGCTACTCAAAAACCCAATCATCTCTCGATATTTTTTGACTCCTCTAAATTCATTTAAAGGATCTTTAAAGTAAACATCTTCTGCATAGATCTCAAAAGTTTGATTGTCAGGAAATCTTTGATAATCTTGTTTTAAAATTTCTACTAAATCTTTCTGTTCATTGTTCATTATTATTATTTTTCGTCTTTATATTTATATTTATTATTTCAAATAAATCTTACGAGTTTGAGAATCCAGAGAAATCCAACCCAAATCTTGTAAGCGAGTAGTTAGATTAGAAATAGTTACTCCCAACTCTTCCGCCATTTTATATAAATGTTGCCATTTAGTTATATCTTTGTCTTTTTTTAATTCGGTTAATATATGTTGTGGCATCAACAAACATCCTGCAAAGTATTGTGCTTGCCATTCAATTCTAGCCAAATTGCTACTGCGACAAAGAAAAGGCTTTACTCGCACATCAATACCTTTTTGTTTTAGCCTAATATAGCTTTCAACCTTTTGCGTATCAATATGTAAGATCCAATGTCCAATTTCATGAGCAATAGTAGACTCGCCAAAACCTCCTCTCAGCTTGGGAATATTGTCGTTAATTTCAATTAGTTTTGCTAGGGGTAAAATTCTAGCAGCTACAATTCCTTTCTCGTCTTCAGGAATAGTATCCCAAACAATATCCAAATCTAAAAATTCGGCAATAATGCTAGCATCAACGGGTAATTGAGGTTCGTTATTTGATTCTGCCATTTTTAACCAAATATCCAAAGCACGAGCTTCTATATCTAGTTTAGAAATAAATTGAAAAGGACGAAAAACGCTCACTCCTGACTAACTCCCAAGTTTTAGCTATCTCGATCTGAAGCTTCGCGAAATACTCGTTGGGCAAATTCAGGATTTTCTCGCATCCGACGAAATAAAGCGGGCATATCTTTATAGTGTTGCTTGAGTAAATCTTCTTCTTGATGGGGAATTCTTCCCGCCAAAAAAATCAATTCTTCTTCATTTAATTTTAAATGCTTTGCCAAACCACGGATAACTTCTTCCTTGGGTGCATAATCTGCTCGATTATTTTCTAGTTTAGATAAATAAGTAAAATCTATCTTGAGTAATTTGGCTAATTCTCTTTGAGAAAATTTTCGATCTTTTCGGGCTTGACGAATTAATTTACCAAAATCGTTGTCCACGTTTATTATTCCTTATAATTGAGCTATTTACTTACATCTTAGTTTAGCTTGAATAAACAATCAACAAAAAGAGTTGAGAAATACATTTTCTTTGATTTAGGATCGACAATATCGATTATATTTACCCTCATGTTGTGTATTATCAACGTTATAAATATCCTCGAACTCCTCATCTAAGCTTTTCTCCTGGGGTAGGAGGAGACGATCTCAAACTCGATCGCAATGACTTATTCGAGAATTGTCAGGTAGTCGTTACAGAAAAGCTAGACGTTGGAATCAAGATAATTATTGTTTGAGTTGGGCGGATACTCAAGAATAGGCAAAAATTTGGAACTTAGAAATACCAAATGTAATTTATCGAGGTTTATGGGATGAAGCTAAAATAAAAGCGATCGCAAGTAGTTTGGGTAAAGATATTTGTGAAGGTTTTGTGGTTAGAAAAATGGAACAATTTCGCTATAATGATTTTGCTCTCAATATGCCTAAATGGGTTCGCCCTCATCACGTTAAAACTGACGAGCATTGGATGTATCGAGAAGTTGTTCTTAATCAGTTATTAGCAAACAGTGAAGATTGAAGATTGGTAATTAATAGTTTGGGTGTTCGTAGTTATCTATTTTCAACAAGGGTCTGTTAGATAGTATCCTAGATATGTATGAAAGCTCATTACTGGGGAAACGAAAAATTCGTTATTTGCATTGATAATACATAAGATTTGAATGATAGCTGTTTTAGGATAATGTAATTTTGATTAGTCCAGATAATATAAATATTAAAGCTTATTGTTGTCAAAATTCCAAGATTAATTTATCGATGTATTAGAAAACACAATAATAATCTTTGTATTTGACTTTTTGTTGCCTTGATGGTAAAAAAAATCTTGTAGATAAAAGTCCAACTTTAGCAATGATTATAGCAAAACTTATTTGTCAAAACCAGAGCTTTCTGAAACTAAGAATTATTTAATAATCTTGCAAAATTCTTAATAGAATAGCTGGCGTACAATTATCTTTTACAATACATTTATTTTCTTTATTTATTTGTTTTATAATGCAAAATGATTCAAGTAAGCAGTTGATTTTAATTGATAAATCGGAAACATTAAAATTAATTCAAAAAGCTAGTCATACTACATCAATAATCCTAGATTTTGATGAAACATTATTTTTAAGAAATTCTACGGCTGAATATTTGAATAGTTTACGTCCTCGTTTATTGGGCTTGCTTTTAATCAAGACTTTAAGTCTCATCAAACCTTGGTTTTGGCTACCAAAACCTTTTCAAGGAAGTAAGGTCAAAGACTGGTTTCTGGTAACTATCCCAACATTACTATTACCTTGGACAATATTTTTATGGCAAATAAAAGCTCAGAAATTAGCTGAAAAATATAGTAATAAAGAACTGATAGATGCTATCAAAAAAAATTCCGAGTCTCCTGTAGTAATTGCCACTTTAGGCTTTAATTTTATCATTAATCCGATTCTCAAATATATGTTTATTAGACATAATATAGAGATAGGTTGTCGTTTTTGGCAGGGTGCAAAAGATCGCAGTAAAGGTAAACTTTTGATGCTTCGGGAACAACTATCTGAATCTTCGATTAAATCTGCAATTCTTGTGACAGATTCCTTAGATGATAAACCCTTACTCGATCTAGTAGAAAAGCCTTGTTTAATTATTTGGTCTTTGGCTAAATATATTCCACCATTAAAAGATGTTTATTTACCATTTTTCTATCTAAAAAAAGTAAAGCGAGTTGGAGAAAAATACATCTTAAAGGTAATTCTTTGGGATGATTTACCTATTCTTCTACTTGCCTTTTCTTGGCAGGCAATCAATCCAACTTTACATGGTATAAGTATTTTATTTTTACTAGTTTCGTTTTGGTGTGTATACGAATTAGGATATTATGAAAACGATCGCGTAGCTGAAAAATACGAAGAAAAGCCAAAACTATCAATTACATATCATCTCTATAAACAAATGATGACAACCTGGTATCCCTTATTTTGGTCGTTATTATTTGGTGTAATTGGAATTACTTTATTAAATAAAGCGCAAGGAGTACAACTACTATTTAGTAGCCAGGTAATCGAAACTTACATTGTATCTTCAAATCCTATTTTAGCAACTTGCTTGTATTGGTTTGGATTGTTATTTTTATCAAGATTATGTTTTTGGGTTTATAACCATCTAAACAAACATACTCGCACTTGGCTGTACCTTTTGCTTCAATCCTTCCGCTACTATGGATTTTTGGCAGTTACTTCTACCAATCCCATTGGTACGAGTCTTTTATCCAGTCATGTCCTTTCTCGCAGCGTACTTTATGTCGTTTATCGCTACTCTGGAGGAGATGTGGATCATTGGCCAAAACAAGTACCAGAAAAACTCTTACGGTGGTTAATTTTTATATTTTTATTGAGTGCGATCGCTTTAGGTAGTCAAAGTTTAGAATTATGGCAAAACTGGCAAACCTGGACAATTATGGCTTGGTGTTTGATTCAAGGACAAGGACAGATTAGAAGAATGCTATCTGAAGTCAAGCCAGTATTTAAAGATGGTTCAAACCGCGTTAAACCAGCTACTCAATAAAGGTTTTCATGTTCGATCTAAGGTCGAGCTATGATTGAATAGTGTAAAAATTCCATAATTCAAATTGACTAACAATAATGAAAAAGCAACGATTTCTAGGTAAAGTGGCTAGCCACGCTGTAGCACTTTTTTTAGGAGTCATTTTGACTTTTAGCAGTATCCGAGTAATGTCTTCCAATGCGGATATGTTACCTGCCGACTCTAAGATTAACTATAAAAATAATCCTATTGCCTTAAAAACCGAGCCTCAAATTCAAGCCCAAGCTCCTGTTTCTAGTAATTCAGGTAGCTTTGTGGCAGCAGCCATAGCTCAAACTGGGCCAGCGGTAGTCAGAATTGATACAGAGAAAACAGTAGCTACTAGAGCCGAACCATTTTTTGAAGATCCTTTCTTTCGCGAATTTTTCGGCGATCGCTTTAACGGGCAAATTCCCCAAGAAAGACAAGTAAGGGGGCAAGGTTCGGGCTTTATTACTCAAAAAAATGGCATCATCTTTACTAACGCTCATGTAGTCAGTGGTGCAGATCGAGTCACAGTCACTCTCAAAGATGGTAGGGAATTTGAGGGAGTAGTTAAAGGCACAGATGAAGTAACGGACTTAGCTGTAGTTAAGATCGACCCTCGGGGTGTAGACTTGCCTATTGCTCCTTTGGGTAACTCCGATAATGTGCGAGTAGGAGATTGGGCGATCGCTGTAGGAAACCCTGTAGGGTTGAATAATACCGTTACCTTAGGAATTATCAGTACTTTAACCCGTTCTTCAGCGCAGGTTGGCATTCCTGACAAGCGCATCGACTTTTTACAAACTGATGCTGCGATCAATCCTGGTAACTCTGGCGGGCCGCTATTAAATGAAAGGGGAGAAGTAATTGGTATTAACACCGCCATTCGTCCTGATGCTAATGGTATTGGCTTTGCTATTCCCATTGATAAAGCAAAATCTATTACTGATACTTTAGCTGCGGGTCAACAAGTACCTCATCCTTATATCGGGGTGCAAATGCGAACTTTAACCCCTGAGTTGGCTCAACGAAATAATAAAAATCCCAATTCTCCTTTCACGATCCCTGAAGTAGAAGGAGTTTTGATCGTACGAGTTTTGCCAGGAACTCCCGCAGAAGCAGCAGGTTTGCGTATTGGCGACGCAATTACCGCTATTGATGGCAAATCCATCACGTATGCCAGCGAACTACAGTCAGTGGTCGATCGCAGTGGTTTAAATCAAAGCTTAAACTTTACCGTGATGCGAGGTGATCGCACTCTAAAATTGAAAGTTGTGACAACTCAACTCCAAGGAATATCTTAATCAAGAATCTTCTGTTTCTTCCTGCAACTGGGTTTCATAAATATCTTGTAGGTTTTGATGCTTAGTTTTACGGTTCGTACGGCGATATTTCTTAGTTTGCAATTTAGGCTCGTATTGACTTTTACCCGATCGCTTAACCATTAACTTCAAGTTAGACTCGCGATCGGGTTGTTTTTGTAATATCTCTTGTAAAGCGATCGCTTTATCCAAAAAATCTAGATAATATTCATATCGTTCCCAATCTCCCCGAACTACACAATTAGGCTCATCTTTGTGGAGACAATTACTAAACTGACAAGTAGCTTTTTGCAATCTTATTCTGGCTTCGGGAAAATACCGCGCCAAATCCCTAGGGAGACAGTCCAAATCTGGTTGATTGAATCCTGGGCTATCTGCCAGCAAACCACCCCCAGGAAGCTCAAATAACTCAACATGACGGGTCGTATGACGACCCCTTTGCAATTTTCCCGATACTTTTCCTACTCTTAAATCGATAGTCGGAATCAAAGTCCTAATTAAGCTCGATTTTCCCACGCCACTGGGCCCTGCAACAACAGTAATTTTTCCCTGCAAACGTTCCCACAGTCGATTAATCCCTTGCTGCTGGATGACGCTAACATAACTAGCATCGTAACCCCACTGCTTTAAACGTCCCTGCCACTGCTGCCGCTGCTCGACTGTAATCAAGTCGCACTTGTTCAAACACAGGCACAATTCCAACGTAGTAGATTCTGCCTTAACCAAAAAACGACTCAATTGCCAGGGATCTAAAGCTGGCTCTTCTACGGCAAAGACCAATAAAATAATGTCGGCATTAGCAACGGGAGGACGTTCTAATTCAGTAGTGCGAGGCAAGACTTGAGCGATCGCACCTCGACTGTCTTGCCAGTCTGGTTCTTCCACGATAACGCGATCGCCAACCATCACCTTTTGCCCAATTTTCTTTAATCTGGTACGTCGAGTACAGAGCAAAAATTGAGTTGAATTATTCTCTAAGCAAACTTGATAAAAATTAGCCTGGACGGCAACGACAGTTCCAATTAAGTCGTGATCGACAATGCGATCGTTTGGGGATAATTCTTGCTCCAAATCCCTCACGACTTTTTTGTAGGACGACGAACCAATAAAGAAAAAAAGCCATCTTGTTCGTTCAAAGCTTCCAGTTCATATCCTTCCATCTTGAGACTGTCGGGTACTTGTTCGATAGGTTCGCCTTCATCTAGCCAAACTTCCAATAAAGAGCCAGGGGACATTTGCTCTAAACGGAGTTTAGTACGGACAAAATTTATCGGACAGGGAGTACCCCGCAAATCTAAATGAGCATCCGCTAGATTCGAGGTAGCATTATCCGTACCTTGGGGAGGGTCAATAGAGTTCATTTTTGAAATAGACCTCCCAAAAATCCCTCTTTGCTACCTTTCCCTGTGGCTTCTCCTCGAACAGTCGCTAATTTCTCTAATAAGTCTCTTTCTTCAGAGTTAATTTTAGTAGGTATATTAATTCTAATCGTAATCAAGTGATTACCTCTACTGACAGGATTACCCAATTTTGGTACGCCTTTATTTTCTAAAGTCAGGATCGTGTTCGGTTGAGTCCCCGCAGGAATAGTTAATTCTTCTTTACCATCTACCGTATTTACCTCTAGAGTACAGCCCAAAATAGCTTGTAGATAGCTCACGGCAATTTCTGACCTAATGTTAATTCCTTCTCTAGTAAATTCTTTATCAGATTCTACAAACAAATAAACATATAAATCCCCTGGAGTACCATTACGCATTCCTGCATCCCCTTCTCCAGAGACTCTGAGGCGAGTGCCATTATCTACACCAGGAGGAATAGTAATCTTTAATTTTTTAGTTTCTTGGAGACGACCAGCACCGTGACAAGTACCGCATTTCTCTTCAATTACTTGTCCTGTACCATTACAGGTAGTACAAGCAGAGACTTGAGCAAAGCTACCAAAGGGAGTACGAGTAGCTCGACGTACTTGCCCAGCACCGTTACAAGTACCGCAGGTTTTAGCTCCCGTACCTGGTTTTGCGCCCGAACCGCTACAGGTATTACAAGACTCTAAATGAGGGATTTTGATCTGTTTTTCACCGCCAAAAACAGCCTCTCGAAAATCCAATTTGAGATCCAATCTCAAATCATCTCCACGAACGGGACCATTACGACGACGAGATTGACCTCCACTAGTACTACCTACGCCACCGCCAAATCCACTAAATATAGTTTCAAATATATCAGCAAAACCACCCATATCACTATATTCATAGCCGCCACCACCTGCAGCCCCAGGTACTCCTGCTTCTCCAAAGCGATCGTATCGGGCGCGAGTTTCTGGTTCAGAAAGAACTTCGTAAGCACGATTAATTTCCTTAAACTTTTCTTCTGCTCCCGCCTCTTTGTTGACATCGGGATGATATTTGCGAGCTAAACTGCGATAGGCACGCTTTAATTCGTCTTTATCTACATCGCGGGATACGCCCAGGATTTGATAGTAGTCCCCTGCCATAAAATCTTAATTTTTTCCTACGGTTTGTCGATCGTTACTTTAGCAAAATCAGAACTAGAAAATATAGTACGGTTACTACTAAGAATAAATGATTTTCTTTCTAGCTATGTTAAAGCTATTTCTTAGATAGCTTTATTTTACTTAATCTACTGATTCGTAATCATCAAAGGAGCTATCATCCAAGCCTAAATCATCACCTCCTTCTATTTTGGCATCGTTAGAAATGCTAACTACGGCTTTGACACTATTCTCTTGTGCTAGCTCCATCTCAGTCTTAGCCTCTGCAAAATCATCATCATCAAACATGAACGAATCATCACCTTCAGAATTTTTTTGTTGATATACATCAGTACCAATTTCTAATAATGTCTGACGAAGTTTTTCCAAAATATCATTAATCTCACTCATTGTGCCGTGAGGATTATTACAAGCTATCTTGAATTCTTCCTTAATTCTGGCAATCTTGGCTTTGAGTTCGTCTCGAATTAGATTCCCCTGTTCGCTTAAGGTTGCATCATAATTGTAGATTAAATTCTCAGCTTGGTTTTTTAATTTAACTAGTTCGATGTTACGGCGATCCTGTTCTGCATAGTTTTCCGCTTCTAAACGCATCTTTTCGACTTCGTTAGAGCTTAACCCTCCAGTATTGCTGATAGTAATACTCTGCTGTTTTCCAGTCCCTTTATCTTGAGCCGAAACCTGCAAAATGCCGTTAACGTCCATTTCAAAAGTAACCTCGATTTGAGGAATTCCTCTCGGAGCGACAGGAATTCCTGTGAGCAAGAACTTACCCAAACTTTTATTATCTTTTGCCATTGCTCTCTCTCCTTGAAGAGCATGAATTTCGACGCTAGTTTGACCGTCGGCAGCAGTAGAAAAGATTTGTGACTTACTAGTAGGAACAGTGGTGTTTTTTTCAATGATTTTAGTAAAGACTTCTCCCAATGTTTCCAAACCAAGAGAAAGGGGAGTGATATCAAGGAGCAAAACATCTTCAACCTCTCCACCCAAAACACCTGCTTGGATAGCAGCACCCGCAGCCACCGCCTCATCTGGATTAACAGAACGATCTATTTGCATTCCGTCAAAAATCGTTTTAATTGCTGTTTGGACTGCGGGAATTCGGGTAGAACCTCCTACCAAAATGATACGGTCTATTTCCTCGGGTTTTAATTCCGCGTCTTTGAGAGCCAGCTTGACAGGGTCGAGAGTTTTTTGAATCAGTTCTTTAGATAATTCCTCAAAGTTAGCTCGACTTAACTCCATTTCGATATGCTTAGGACCTGTTTCATCAGCAGTAATAAATGGCAAATTAATCGAAGTGCTAGGGGCAACAGAAAGTTCTATTTTAGCTTTTTCGGCTGCTTCTCGCATTCTCTGTAGTGCCATTTTGTCAGTACGGAGGTCGATTTCTTCCTGAGCATAGAAAGCTTTGATCATCCAACGGACAATGACGTTATCAAAATCATCACCACCAAGATGATTATTACCTGAGGTTGCTTTGACCTCAAAGACCCCGCCCCCAAGTTGTAGAATGGATACATCAAAAGTACCGCCTCCAAGGTCGAAAACTAGGATATGTTCTTCGCGGTCTTGTTTGTCCAAACCATAGGCTAATGCTGCAGCGGTAGGTTCGTTAACAATACGCAACACTTCTAAACCAGCAATAGTCCCCGCATCCTTCGTTGCCTGTCTTTGAGCATCTGTAAAATATGCAGGAACAGTAATCACAACTTCTGTCACAGTTTCACCCAAAAAACTTTCAGCATCAGCTTTTAGCTTTTGCAAAATCATTGCCGAAATTTCTTGGGGAGTATAATTGCGATCGCCAATTTTAACGTCGACGGTATCATCTCGACCAGGGATACATTTGTAAGGAGTGCGCGACCTTTCTTCTTCCGTATCTTCCCATCTGCGACCGATAAAACGCTTAATACTGTGAACAGTATTTTGAGCATTGGTAACTGATTGTCTTTTTGCAAGTTGACCTACTAAACGAGTATCACCTTTGGCAAATGCCACCATACTTGGAGTTGTACGCGCACCTTCGGAGTTGGCAATGACTACAGGCTTGCCTCCTTCAAGCACAGCAACACAACTGTTGGTAGTTCCCAGGTCAATACCGATAACTTTTGCCATAGTGCTTAGGCAGTAATTTCCATTTATCTATAGATTTGGAGAAGTTGACAGCAAAATTAAACTAAATTAATCGGCATTATAAATATGCCGAAATCAATGTATCCCCTATAAACTGCTGTAAAATAAGCAGTTTATAACTTTAGGATGATGGATTATTATTTTCCTGTGGTTCTTCTTCTATGTTTTTCTCTTCCGAAGTTATCACAGGTTCTTGAGGAACAGCAACTTTGACCATAGCATGGCGCAAGATTGTATCTCCTAAAATATATCCCCGCATTAGTTGTTCGATAACTGTTCCTTCGGCATACTCGTCTGTTTGTTCTCGCAACATTGCTTCATGAAAGTTGGGATCGAATTCTTTTCCTTCAGGACGCATTGCCGAGACTCCCATTTTTTTGAGGCATTCAACCAAAGTCTTGTACACTCCTTGATAGCTACTGTGAATTGCTTTTTCACCCTCACTTTCAGGTTTTAGTTGAGTTCTAGCTCGTTCAAAATTATCCACTACAGGTAATAAAAGACTAATTACATCTTTTTTTGCTTGTAATTCAAGATTTTCCTTCTCTTTGGTAGTTCGACGGCGAAAATTATCAAAATCAGCAGCTAATCTTGCGTATTGTGCTTTGGTCAAATCTACTTGTCCGCTTTTTTCATCCAAAAGTTTTTTAAGATTAGCATTTTCTTGTTGGAAAGCAGCAAAAATCTCTTCTTGCTCGGAGGAAACTTCTTCTTCCCTATCTTCAATCGAAGAAGTTTGTTCTGATAAATTAGCCGTATCTATAGATTCTTCAGGGTTTGGAATAGATTCTGTCGTGTCAGATGTATTGTCAGTAATAATTACTTCTGGGCTTTCGGATACGATTTCTGGTGTTTTTTGCTCTTCACTCATAGGAACACTTATGACTTCACATACAAAATATAGGATATTGCATTATCTATCTTAACTAACAGCTTTCGTTGAGATTTTAGTAAAAAATCGTTTTGGGAACTCAAAACTGTTTGCACCACAAGATAAAACTCTAAAGGTCGATCTCTAAAATCATCTTTTGTTTGGATGATTTGAAATTTTGAGAAAACTTTAGGGAACACTAAAGAACGAGACTGAGATATTTTTACATTTTATGGCTTATTCTTCCTCTTCTAAAAAAACTCGGGCGATCGCTTTACGAAGCAACTTATCCCCCTTTGGCAACCAATTGGTGCAAAAAGGGTTTATTGATGGCGATAAAATGCAAAAGGCTTTGGCAGAAAGCCGTAAATCTGGTCGCTCTTTGGTGGATATTTTGGAATCGACCACGGGCAAACAGTTACCGCCAGATTTAATACGTCAATATAAGAAACATCATTTATTTGAACTCAAAATTCTTTATGGGGTCGAATCTATAGATCCAGAAATCGAAACAGATAAGTTTGCTGACAATCAAATGGAGGAATTGATTAATTCTTTAATTCCTCTTGATATCTGTCGTCGTTATCGACTAATTCCCCTACATAAAGAAGAGGGAGAAAACCCAGCTTTGTTGGTGGCGATGGTAGATCCCGAAAACCTCGAAGCCCAAGACGATCTCAATCGTATTTTAAGACCCAAGGGAATTAAACTCAAACGACAGGTAATTACTCAAGAAGATTATCAACAACTAATCGATGGATTTTTAGACGAGCAAGTTAAAAAAGAAACAGCTAAAAAACAAGAAGTTAATGTAGATGTTTCTTTAGATTTAGATAGTTTTGATTTTAATTTAGAAGAAACAGATGAGGAGGTTGCTGACGATCTTGGTGCTGCTAATGAAGCTCAAGCAGCACCGATAATCACTTTGGTCAACAAAATTTTGGCGAAGGCATTACAAGATGGCGTGTCTGATATTCATGTCGAACCTCAAGAAGAAGGATTAAAAATTCGCTACCGCAAAGACGGCGTTTTGATGCAGCCCTTCGATCAAATGCCCAAGAAGATTATTCCTGCGGTAATAGCTCGTTTTAAAATCATGGCTGAATTAGACATCGCCGAAAAACGCTTGCCCCAAGATGGTAAGATTCGTCGGATGTTCCAGGGTAGAAAAGTTGATTTTCGGGTTAATACTTTACCCAGTCGCTACGGAGAAAAGGTTGTACTGCGAATTTTGGATAACTCGGCTACTCAGTTAGGTCTAGATAAACTGATTTCCCATCCTGAGACTTTAGAAATCGTTAGGGATATGGCAAAACGTCCCTTTGGCTTGATCTTAGTCACAGGTCCTACTGGTTCGGGAAAATCCACTAGTCTTTATTCAGTACTAGCAGAAAGAAACAGTCCCGATATTAATATTAGTACCGCAGAAGACCCTATCGAATATTCTTTGGATGGAATTACCCAAGTACAGGTAATTCGTGAAAAAGGAATGAACTTCGCCTCTATTCTACGGGCCTTTCTCAGACAAGATCCCGATGTGATTCTAGTAGGTGAGACTAGAGACTCGGAAACTGCTAAAACTGCGATTGAGGCTGCATTAACTGGTCACTTGGTATTAACTACCTTGCACACAAATGATGCTGCTGGGGCGATCGCTCGTTTGGATGAGATGGGGGTAGAACCCTTTATGATTTCTGGTGCTTTGGTGGGGGTGTTGGCTCAAAGGTTAATGCGTCGGGTATGTAGTGAATGTCGTATTGCTTATAATCCTACCCACGCGGAACTATCTCGATTTGGTTTATCTGCTAATGCCGAAGAAGAAGTTACTTTCTACAAATCTAATACTTTAAACGTTGAAGAAATTGCCCAAGCAAAAGCTAGTAATAGTCTTTGTCGTAAATGTGGTGGAGTGGGCTATAAAGGGCGGGTTGGTGTCTATGAAGTAATGCGCAACTCAGAAAAGCTACAATCTTTGGTCAATGAGGGTGCAAATACTGATCGCATTAAAGAAACTGCTGTAGAAGAAGGAATGATTACTATCCTGGCATATAGCTTAAACCTCGTAAAAGAAGGACATACCACCTTAGAAGAAGTCGAACGAGTAACCTTCACCGACTCTGGCTTAGAAGCAGAATTAAAAGCCAAACGTAAAAGTGGTTTGACTTGTAAGACTTGTAGTGCAGAATTACAACCCGAATGGTTGGATTGTCCTTACTGTATGACTCCCCGTTTTAGTTAGAAAAATAATATTAAAAAAGTTTTAAGAGGACAGAATTATGGATTTAATGATCGAAGATTTGATGGAACAGTTGGTCGAAATGGGTGGCTCGGATATGCACGTCCAAGCTAGCGCGCCCGTGTATTTTCGCATCAGCGGTAAATTGACTCCTATTGGCGAAGAACTAACTCCCCAAGAGTGCCAAAGATTAATTTTTAGCATGCTTAACAACACCCAAAGAAAGGAACTAGAGCAACATTGGGAATTAGACTGTGCTTATGGAGTCAAAGGTTTAGCTCGCTTCAGAGTCAATGTTTATAAAGAACGGGGTTGTTATGCTGCTTGTTTGCGGGCATTGTCTTCTAAAATTCCTAACTTCGATCAGTTAGGTTTGCCTGAAGTTGTCAGAAGAATTACAGAAAGACCAAGAGGTTTGGTTTTGGTAACAGGACCTACAGGTTCTGGTAAAACCACTACTCTGGCTGCAATGCTGGATTTAATTAATCGTACTAGAGGAGAGCATATCCTCACCGTAGAAGATCCAATTGAATATGTTTTTGACAATATTAAAAGTCTCTTTCATCAACGACAAAAAGGAGAAGATACGAAAAGTTTTTCTAATGCTCTTAAAGCTGCTTTACGGGAAGATCCAGACATCATTCTCGTAGGAGAGATGCGGGATTTGGAAACCATTGGTCTGGCTATATCCGCAGCAGAAACAGGTCACTTAGTCTTTGGTACGTTGCACACAAACTCCGCTTCGGGAACAGTAGATAGAATAATTGATGTTTTCCCCGCAGGTCAACAGGCACAAATTAGGGCGATGTTATCTAACTCTCTAATTGCTGTCTTTAGCCAAACCCTCGCCAAAAAGAAAAATCCCAAACCAGGAGAATTCGGACGAATTATGGCACAGGAAATTATGATTGTTACTCCTGCGATCGCTAACTTGATTCGAGAAGGGAAAGCAGCACAAATGTATTCAGCTATCCAAACAGGGGCAAAAATGGATATGCAGACTATGGAACAAGCTTTAGCCGACATGGTTAAAAAGGGCATTATCAGTATGGAAGAAGGAATTGGCAAAAGTTCTCGACCTGACGAACTACAACGCCTTGCTGGTGCAGCAGGGGGGATGGGTATGGCTAAAAATGCCAAAGGTCGTTAACTAGTCAATATTCATTCAACTATTTGTCGATCGCAACTTAATTAGTGGTTTATTTATGTCTATATTTGTAGCAAAAGTAAAAGATCATTCAGGTAAAGTTTTTAAAGAGAAAATCGAAGCAGCTTCAGCAGAACAAGCTCGTCTCGTACTAAAAAATCGTTACGTAGCTGTGGGTAAAATCGATAAATCTGGTTTTGAAATCGATCTTTCAGCCTTAGAATTAGCCTTAGCTAAAGTAACAGTCAAAGATAAAGCAGTTTTCTCTCGTCAGTTTTCGGTAATGGTCAATGCGGGGGTGGCTATTATCCGTGCTTTAGGGATTTTGGCAGACCAAGCTCCCAATGCTAAATTAAAAAGGGCTCTTTTAGCTATTAGTGCCGAGGTACAACAGGGTACGAGTCTATCTGACGCGATGAGTAAACATCCTGAATGTTTCAACGATCTATATGTCTACATGGTTGAAGCTGGAGAGGCTGGGGGGGTTCTAGATGAAGTATTGATGCGTCTTTCGACACTGTTAGAAGACATGGCAGCATTACAAAATGAAATCAAGTCTGCAATGGCTTATCCTGTCACAGTAGGGATTTTCGCCTTACTGGCTTTTTTGGGAATGACTATTTTTTTGATTCCAGTATTTGGTGGGATTTTTGAATCTTTAGGTGCAGAATTACCCCTGCTGACGAGAACAATGTTAACTATTAGTGATATTCTTCGCAGTTGGAAAGTTTTAATCCCAATTGTCGGGTTTACCGTAATCAGCTTCTTACTCCGTACTTACTATAAAACCCCCTGGGGTCGCTTGCAAATTGATGGCTTTATGTTGAAAATGCCTTTATTTGGTGACTTGAATGAAAAGATTGCTGTAGCTCGTTTTTGTCGGGTATTTGGTACTCTCACCCGTTCTGGGGTTCCTGTATTGCAGTGTTTTGATATTGTGTGTAATACCATTGGCAACCAAGTAATTGTTAATGCTGTAATGAATGCCAAAGCAGATATTCAACAAGGAGGAATGATTTCCCTGGCAATTCAGAAAGAAAATGTGTTTCCTCCCCTAGCAATTCAAATGATTAGTATTGGTGAAGAAACTGGAGAATTAGACGGCATGATGGAAAAAGTTGCCGATTTCTATGAAGATGAGGTGCAACAAGCTGTTAAAGCTCTGACTAGTATGCTAGAGCCGATTATGATGGTGGGTATTGCGTTTATGGTAGGTACAATTCTACTTTCGATGTATTTGCCTATGTTCTCGATCTTCGATCAATTAGCCTAATTTCCAGGAGCGATCGCGTGTCTATCAAACAATCTGACTATGAATCCTCCCTAGCAGAATATAGTACTTCTAGGGGAGCGATCGCTTTATTAAAGCAATATCCTGCCTATCTTGAAGCTTTGCCTGATAGTGGAGATGTCGAACAAAGTTTAATTACTATTCCTCTTCCTGTAGTTCGTATTCGCCGCCCCGATCTGGACTCGAACAATCCTTTACAAACTAAAACCACCCGCATTGCTACTTCCTTACCTTGCGATCTGGGGATTTTGATGTGCGATCCCGAATGGCAGGTTAAAATGGGTGTCGAAATTATTGTTTTTATCCATCGTCCTGAAGAAGACTTTTCTGATCTGATCAATCGCTGGCGTCAAACTCAAGTTTATTTAGATCGAGATTATGAATGGTTAATGCCTCCCAAGCAGCAGCATATATTTAGCGAAGCAGCCGAGGAGATTAGCCCTTTGTTTGTAATTTTTGCAGGGACGAGCGATCGTATTAAACAAGGTTTATCTGGGGCTGGTTTTCCTTTTGTCGTTCAAGCTCAATTTTCTTTACCAGAAACCGAAATAAACGAGACAATCTTGGATTGATCAATTAATCTTTAAGTTTCGCTCATGTGAGATTCAAAAATTTTTCCAGGGCATCAACCATTTTAGGAGGCCAACGACGAATATTGGCAATCCAATCTAAATCTTGATAGCGACTATCTAAGCCAACTGCTGCAACCCAATTGCTTTCCGCTTCTCCTTGTTGTCCTTCTACCCATAAAGCTGCTGCTAATGCTGCTCGCATGTCAGAATACATGGGATATTTACGCACCAAATTTCGCATATTGCGAATCGCCTCAGATAGATCGCCCATTTGATACATAACTAGAGAAGCATTGCCTCTTGCCAAGGGAAAGGTAGGAGCAAGATCGGCAGCTTGCTGATAGTCTGTTAGAGCATCCTGCCAATTTTCTTGACCAGCTTTAGCGTTACCTCGGTTATTTAAAGCTACTGGATCTTGAGGTGTAATTTTTAAGACTCGATTGTAATCGGCGATCGCTTGATCCCACTGTTTTTTTCCTTCATAAGCAATACCTCGATTAAGATAGGCATCGGGATATAAGGGAGCAATTTCAATCGAGCGATCAAAATCGGCGATCGCTTCGGTAAGTTTATATTGACCAATGCGGACATTACCTCGATTACTCCAAACAGCAGGATTATCGGGGAATTTTTCAACTAACTCTGTCCAATAAATTTCCGCTATGGCAAAATTTCCTTTTTCAGCAGCACGAACAGCTTTTTTGGCGATTTTTTCCCCTTGAGCAATTTGTTGAGAACTTAGTTCGGTGACTTCAACTGGTGAAGCTTCAGTAAATTTAACGCTACCAGGAAATATCCAACAAGAAAGGATTAAAAATAGACTTATTAACCACCGATTCATATACTTGAATTATTTTAGGACTTTATACCTAAGATATAGTAATTTTGGTTCAAAGATACGGACAAATATTCGATCGCTTTTAATTTTAATTTGCATCCGCATCAATAATGGCTTGTCTTGCCCAACTATCTGCGGCTAAAATATCATCCAGGCTGGGATTGGTTTTGTTTTGACTCGAAAAGCGATCGCATACAGTTTCAATTAATCGAGGAATATCCAAAAAGCCAATTTTTTCAGCTAAAAATAATGCCACCGCTTGTTCGTTGGCTGCATTTAAAACTGCTGGCATCAATCCTCCTGCCCTTCCCGCAGCATAAGCTAGTTGCATACAGGGATATTTTTGATGGTCTGGCTCGCGAAAAGTTAAATCTCCTGCTTTGACTAGATCTAACTGTTCCCAATCAGTGTAGATCCTTTCTGGCCAAGATAAGGCATAAAGTAATGGTAAACGCATATCAGGCCAACCTAATTGTGCCAAGACAGATGTATCTTGTACCTCAATTAATGAATGAATAATACTTTGGGGATGAATCACAATCTCAATGCGATCGTAGTCTAGATCAAATAAATAATGAGCTTCGATTACCTCCAAACCTTTGTTCATTAAAGTAGCCGAATCAATAGTTATTTTTTGTCCCATCGACCAATTAGGATGTTTGAGAGCATCTTTAACCGTCACCGAACCTAATTTTTCCACGGGCAAATCGCGAAACGAACCACCTGAAGCAGTCAGAATAATTTTTCTCAATCCTCCTGGGGGTAATCCTTGCAGACACTGAAAAATTGCCGAATGTTCGGAATCTGCGGGGAGTAGTTTAACCTGATGTTTTTTGACTAAGGGCAATACTACCGGTGCGCCAGCAATTAATGTTTCTTTATTGGCTAGGGCAATATCTTTTCCTGCTTCAATAGCTGCAATAGTAGGCAACAAGCCAGCACAACCCACAATCCCCGTGACAACGCTTTCTGCATCGCCATAACGAGCTACTTCACAGATGCCTTCTTGTCCGATTAATATTTCGGGTGGATTGGGAATAGAAGCAATAGTATCTTTTAATTCAGCTAACTTTTTTTCATTGCCTAAGGCAACTATTTCGGGTTTAAAAGTACGTATTTGCTCTGCTAGCAAGTTTATATTACTCCCTGCTGCCAACCCCACCACGCGAAATTTATCTGGATTATGAGTAACAATGTCGAGGGTTTGCGTGCCAATCGAACCAGTAGACCCCAAAATAGTAATTGCTTTCATGATGTTTTTAATATAGCGATCGATGTCCGATCTAACTATATGTTCTCAGGTGGGGTCTAGTTAAGGTTTTTTTGTTTTGAGATTTTCCTGTAAAGTTTTTAAAAAGGAATTTGATCCCAATCTTCGTTATTGTCGCTTGCTGGTGCAGTTGGTTCGGGAGTGGTGGTAGTAGTGTTGGCAGAAACAGGCGCGGCTTGTGCTTGATAAGTTGAAGCAAAGTCTACCACATTAGAAGAAGGTTCACTAGGTGCTCGATAGGTTTGATTATTAGTCACAGAAGCTGAATTATTGTGATTATCGGAGCTATCCATAGGATAAATACGAGAAGCAACCAATTTTGCCCGCTTTTCCTTATAACCTTCGGGCATTTCAAACAAATTCATTGATAACCGCCCTTCAATAATTACTCGATCGCCAACGTGGTAAGAATTTTTCATGTCCTCTGCCAAATTACCCCATCCTTCTACTTGCACTTTTCCTGGGTCTTCTCCTTCTCTACCAGAAGGAAATTCAACCATCATCGAAGAAACACTAGTATTATCTTGAGTAGAACGTAATTCAGGATTGCTGATGACCTGTGCCATCAAAATACAGCTATTCATGGGTTTACTACTCCTTATAGATCTGAACTGTTAAAAACTTATTGAACAATTGTACTATTCATTATAGAGAGTTTTGTTCTCTGTAATTTTAAAGCTATCTTAAGCTGGCGGTCGCTTAATTCTGCTCGCGATCGATAAAATTTTGGACTCGCTGACGATATTGGGCAAGCTGCTCCTCAACCCAATGGCGATCGCCACTGTTGGCGTAAATATGTACCAAAGGTTCTCCTGCATCGGGCAAGATCAAAATCCAATTGTCATTTTGCGGATTAATAATTTTAACCCCGTCAATTAGCTCCAAATTCTCTGTGGGATGAGTTTCCACCAAATGACGCATCAAAGAGCCTTTTACTTTCCAGGGACAGCGTATAGAACAAAATTTATGACAGACATGAGGCAGATCGTTGCGAATATCAGCCAGAGATCGCTCTTGGATAGTTAACATTTCGATCAACTTGGCGATGCTAAACATGGCATCAAAACCAGGATGGAGATGGGGGAAGATAAATCCCATGTCGCTGTTGCCCCCCAACACTACATTAAGATTGTCTTGAGAAGTTTCCATCAATGCCGTGGGGTTTACTTTGGTACGAATCACATTGCCATCATGACGGCGAGCTATTTCTTCCACCGCACTAGAAGCATTCACTGGTACGACTACTGTACTGCGAGGATTGGCGGTAAAAATAGTATTGACCATCAAAGCAGTTAAAGCCTCTCCGCGAATCGGTAAACCAGCTTCATCGACTAAGATAAACTGCTCTCCATTGGCTGAAACCTGGACGCCAAAATTGGCTTGCAACGCTTCTACCACATGACCTAATTGATCTAGTAGCATTTCCTTTTCTGCGGCAGAAATAGCGGTTTCTCTCAGACTGGCATTTAACACCACTGCGTCACAGCCAAATTTAGCCAAAAGCTGAGGCAAAATCGCTCCCGATACTCCATATACATAATCAATAACAATTTTGGAGGAACTATTACGTACTGCTGCAATATTGAGATATTTTTCAAAAGTACGGCTATAAATTTCCATAATCCCGCTGGGATAACTAACCGTGCCAATTTCTTGAATAGCAACTCGACGCAAATCTTCTTTAAAATAAGCTCCTTCAATTTTCTTTTCTTTAGACTTGGAAATACTAATTCCTTGGCGATCAAAAAACTCAATTAATAGATAATCGGGTCGGTTGGGTTCTAAACGTATATGAATTCCCCCAGATACATCAATGGAATTATTCATCATAGTTCGAGCAATAGGAATAGCTGTAGCCTCTAAATTCTGGACATTTACTCCTGCTGACATAAGACCTGCAATCATTGCTCTGCCAATCATCCGCGAAACACTGCGCTGATCGCGAGATACTAATACAGTCGAACCAAGTTTTAAAGTCGAACCATAAGATGCACCCAACTTAACTACGAATTCAGGAGTAAGATCGATGTTGGCTAATCCCGAAACTCCCCTCTGCCCAAAAAGATTGCGTTGAGCCGTATTGCCCCAAATCAAGTTGATATTAAGAATTGCTCCAGATTCAATTCTTTTACTCGGCCATACTCTAACTCCAGGGGCAATTTGGGCTTCTTCTCCCACAATAGATAAAGCTCCTACTACCGAACCTTCTAAAGCTTGCGATCGCCGATCCATTCTCGTGCCACGAGAGATCGTACAAGCCCGTAAATGAGCCTCATCCCCCACTGTTGCACCATTCCAGATAATTGGTCGTTTCAGGTCGGCATCGGCTCCGATAGTGACGTTATCGCCAATTACAGTCCCTGCTTCGATGCGTACTCTTGCCCCAATACGACAGTTGTCGCCAATTAGAACTGGTGCTTCAATTGAAACGCTAGGGTCGATATAGGTATTGTTCCCAATCCAAATTCCTGCGGAACGTTCTTCATAAGAAAAATCTAGTTTGACTTTTTTATCTAACCCATCATATTGTGCCTCGCGATAGGCTTCTAGATGACCGACATCACACCAATAACCTTCCGCAATGTAACCATACATGGGTTCGCCCTTTTCTAAGAGAAGAGGAAATAAATCCTTAGAAAAATCTGACTCTTGATTTTCTGGTAAATATTTTAAGACTTCTGGTTCGAGAATATATGTTCCAGTGTTGACTGTGTCGGAGAATATTTCGCTGAGGGAAGGTTTTTCTAAAAAACGTTTGATTCGACCATCTTCATCGGCAATCACTACGCCAAACTCTACAGGATTAGGCACCCGAGTCAAAATAAGGGTCGCTTTTGATTTTTTGGCTCGATGAAAAGCGATCGCTGCTTGCAGATCGAAATCGGTAATTGCATCCCCGCTAATGGTGATAAAAGTTTCATCCAACCACTGTTGAATATTTTTGACACAGCCAGCAGTTCCTAAAGGTTGTTCTTCTTCAACGGCATAGGTCATTTGCACCCCAAAATCACTACCATCTTGAAAGTAATCTCGCATGACATCTGGGAGATAATAAAGAGTGGCAATAACTTCGGTAATATTATTACGCTTCAATAAATTAATTATATGTTCGGCTATGGGACGATTCAGCACTGGAACCATCGGTTTGGGAAGATCGCAGGTTAAAGGACGCAATCTTGTCCCCGAACCACCTGCCATTAGTACAGCTCGCATCATAACCTCCTTAATTATCGGTTAATATTGTTTTTTGAATGTTTTCTTGTCTTGATAACTATTTGATTAATGACACAACGTAACAAATTATTCTTTGTGCGTGGATTTATTGAGTATTGTAGAACAGTGAAGATTGTCTGGCTTGATTATTAAAATTAAAAGAAAGAAAATTTGTCAATTGTTAAAATATAATCATTGTCGATTTTTTATTGGAAACTTGTAACTTAATTCCTATGTCATACTTAATCGGTTGGATTTTGTTTGCGGTTTATGTTGGTGGAATTTGGAAATTTTTATCTGGTTATCGCCGTACTAATTTTAATTCTGGTTTGCCAGGGCGTATTACTCTAGCTTTATTGTGGCCAGTACTTTTGGTTTCTAATAAATCTTATCGTCGCAACTTCCAAAAAGCTTTGAAAGGAAGATGAATAATTGTTGAATGAGAAGTAAGGTTTGGTTGATTGGAGGAACGAGTGACAGTGTTGCGATCGCCAAGATTCTGGCTGGCAATAATATACCCCTAGTCATAAGCGTTACCACCCCCTCTGCTCGTTCTTTATACGATCGCGGTCTTCAAATAGTTACAGGCTGCATGAATTTAGCCAGGATGCAGTCATTTTGTCAGCAAGAAAAATTTACGGCGGTAATAGATGCTTCTCATCCTTATGCAGTAGAGGTTTCCCAACAAGCGATCGCTATTACAACGAAGCTAAATATTGCTTATCTACGCTACGAAAGAAGCAACTATCAAGGAAATAATTCAACTATAGCCAACTCTTTAATTACGGAACTCGATAGTTTTGAGACTCTTTTGGCGGGTAATTATCTCCAAGAAGAAACAGTATTACTCACCATCGGTTGCAAAACTTTACCGCAATTTCAATCTTGGCAAGATCGTGCTACTTTATACGCCAGAGTATTGCCCAAAATAGAATCTATCACCATAGCCCAGAGTGCAGGATTTAAAAGCGATCGCACCATCGCCATCCGTCCGCCACTTACCCCTGATTTGGAAAAGGCTTTGTGGCAACAATGGAATATATCCCTAGTAATTACCAAAGCATCGGGAAAAGCAGGAGGAGAAGATATCAAACGTCAAGTCGCCCTAGACTTAAATATTCCTTTGATTATCATCGCCCGTCCCCAAATAACCTATCCCCAAAAAACTACAAATTTGTCGGGGATACTAGACTTTGTTAAGTTTCGAGCTTTAATTTTGTGATTATTTTTTATTCAACAATGCAGAAACAGTATCAATTAACTGTTGGGGTTGAACGGGTTTGCCTAGATAGTCTGTGGCACCGAGTCGTTTGGCTTCTTCTTTATGGCGATCGCCAGTACGAGATGTTGCCATAATTATGGGAGTATTTTTGAAGGCAGGTTTTTGTCTAATCTTTGCTAAAAGTTCAAAACCATTCAACCTAGGCATTTCTATATCAGAAACAATCAAATCAATTCTGCCTTTGTGGCGATCTATTTGTTCTAAAGCTTCTTGCCCATCGCGACAAACAAGAACTTGATAGCCAACAGCCGTTAATATTTTGTCGAGCATTTTTCTAGTAGCTACAGAATCTTCTGCTATCAAAATGGTAGAAGTCACATTGGCTATAGTAGTAGTGCTATCTTTATTAGAGGCTGATAGTATACTTTTTTGTGGCAAACCTTGAGGAAAAAGTACGGGAATTACTTCTCCCGTACCCAAAACCGTACAACCTGCTAGAGAGGGGGGTACGGGAAGAGTTTCGTCAAAAGGTTTGATAATTAGTTTTTCTTCTCTGAGGATTAAATCGACTAAAATTACTAGGGGATCAAAGGCTGTTTCTAAAACGATACCAACCTTACCTTGGCTAAAATTCAAAGGTTTTCTGGGACAGGGGAATAAATTAGATGCAACAGCTAAAGCAATAGTTTTTCCTTGCCAATTGATGTACTTTTTCTGGTTGTTCGTAAAAGATAAATCTCTATAAGGTAGTATTTCTCTAATACTGGTGTGGGGGATAGCTACTAAACGATTTTGCAATTGAACTAATAATAGTAATTGCAAACTAAGATTAACAGGCAAAATAATCGTAAAAGTAGTACCAACACCAAGATCTGTTTGTACTTGGATTTGACCCTTAAGTTGGCGAATCAAATTAAGAACAATATCTAATCCCATACCCCGACCAGAAATATCGCTGACTTTAGCTGCGGTCGAAAAATCTGGCTCAAAAATCCAGTTGAGAATTTCTCCTGGTTGAAAATCTTTAATAGATTTTTGAGGAGGACAGATTCCCCTTTGTACTGCCCGCTGATAAACTTTTTCAACATTAATTCCGCCCCCATCATCTTGAATAGTTATCACGAGATTGTTTTTTTCTAATTTAGAAGTCAGACAAATGGTTGCTGTTTCTGGTTTGCCATGAGCAAAACGTTCGTATTTCGATTCGATACCGTGGTCGAAAGCATTATTAAGTAAATGAGTTAGGGGTGTTTGTAGCTGTTCTAAAAGTATTTGGTCTACCAGAGTGTTTTTACCTTCAATTTTGAGATCGACTGGCTTATCAAATCTTTGGCTTAAACCCTTTATTTGGGGAATAAATCGCTTGGCTAACAAATCAAAAGGAACGACTCTAGAATCTGTCACCTCAGAATATAATGTGTTTAAATTTTTCTGAGTTTGTTCGATGTCTTCCCCTAATTCTCGATCTACAAAATCAATATCGGTTCGAGTTTCTTGAATTTGTAACATCAATTCTTGAAACGACTGGAGACTAACATGGAGATCTGTATAGCGATCCATTTCTAGGGAATCAAAATTATTGTTATCTTCTGGATCATTTTTATCTCCTTGGTTTGCTGGTTGAGATAGATTAACCGAGCTAATTGCTAGTTGATCGTATAAATTTTGGATTTGTTCTCGAATAGGTTCAAACTGACGAGTTAGCGATCGCAAGCGACGATTTGCTTGATTGAGAAGTTCTTGTTGACGACCAAAACGAGAGTAAGTCAAAATCAATTCCTCTACATTGTTGGTCATGTCTTGCAGTCGATCTAGAGGAATTTTTACTTGGTTGACAGTAACTTTCTGAGATTCTTGAGCTATTTCAGCTACTATTTTTTCTGTAGATACCTGAGACGGGGCAAATATTACCGTACTGAGTTGGGATTCATTCTCGTCTTCGCCAAAATCAAAAAATCCACCTTCATCATTTATTTCGTCGTCTTCATCTTCGTATAAAGATGGCTCTATGGAGGAAGAAGTTGCGATCGCAACTTCTTCCTCCATACTTAAAAGATTATCTAAATAGAGATCTCGTTGTTGGCGAATTACTCCGACTAATTCTTGTACGGTTAATAAAGCCTCCAAAGGATCGGCTTCCACCATTAAAGTTTCAATTGGTTTGACTGCTTCGATTAACCAAGGTAATTCTAATGTCTCGGCGATAAAATTACATTGATCGCTAAAACCTGCCAAGGCTTGGTTAATAACTTCTTCGGGAGTATCCATCGCCAGATCGGCGATCGCCTGCAAAACTTCTTCTAGATCGTGGTTTAAACCATGAATAACTAATTCATAATTATCCCGATCTGCTGTTGATATTGTCTCTGACTTTTGATTAGCAGCAAGATTACTTAAGTAATTGGTAATTTCCGTCCGTAAATTAGCGATAACTTCTTGAGTCACTAACAAAGCTTCCACTAGATCTGACTCTGTTAAAGTTTCAGAGATCGGAATAATTGCTTCTCCCAACCAAGACAAATCTAAGGTTTCTGCCAGAAATAAACATTCTTCGACAAAACCCGTCAAGATTGGCTGGAGTATCTCCTCAGAAGTATCTAATTGCAATTCTTCAATCACAATGAAGCTATCTTCCAAATCCACTGTCAAGGTATTGTGCAGTAGAGCATTTTGGCTACTATCTCCATCGTCGCCTCTAGTAGAATTATTTTGAGGATTATTTGAATTCGATTCAACTAAAGACTCTAAGGCAACAATCAATTCGGGATTGGCGATCGCATTATCTACGCTACGGGCTTGGCTTAAAATGTAACCTACTTCATCAATGCCCTTTTCTACTAATGCCCAAGCTAATTCTAGTTCTTCAATTTGTCCCCCTTGAATTCCTAGCATGACATCTTCTAGCTTGTGTGCCAGATGTTGCAAACTAGTTAATGATGCCAAACCAGCACCACCCTTGAGAGAGTGGGCAGCACGTAATAAAGCTGTAAAATCGAGATTGGCACGATCCAATATACCTTCTTCTAACATCTGAAGATATTCTGGGGCATCTTCATCTAAGAAACACTGACGCGCTTCGGCGGTAATGGCAGCGAGAATTGCAGGATCTAACTGAGAACTCATGTTGGATAGTTAATTTACTTGTCGAGATTGACGGGGTGACAGGGTGACGGGGTGAAGATTCTCTTCTATAACTTGAATTGGGATACAGATGCTTGAAGGGTTTGGGCTTCTTGCACCAAAGTCTGCAAAGATTGCACTACGTTTTCTGCTTCGTCAGAGGTATTTTTGGCTACCAAAGCGATACTATTAATTTTTTCATTAACTTGTTTGGAATCGTCTGTTTGTTTGGCAGTGTTAGTAGAAATTGATTTGAGATAGCGATCTATTTGCTGACTAGTTTGCGCCAAGCTTTGTAGATTAAGTTTGGTCATGCGAACTAATTCGCTACCGTTGACAACTTCTGAGGTACTGCTTTCCATACCTTGTAATACTAAAGTGGTGTCCTGCTGGATTGCTGTTACCAACTGTTGAATATCTTTTGTTGCTTCGGTAATCCGATCTGCCAAACGTCGTACTTCTTCGGCTACGATTCTAAATCCTTCTCCATGTTCTCCCGCCCTTGCTGCCTCTACAGAAGCATTGAATGCAAGAAGGTTGGTTTTCTCTGAGATTCCTGAGATAATTGCGACAATTTGAGCAATTTCTTGAGACGATTCTGCTAACTGTTTTACTTTTTTGGAGGTGTTAGCCACGGTAGTGCGAATTTTCTCGATGCTGTCTACTGTGGCATCCATAGCTAAATCCCCTTCTTTGGCTTGAATCGAACCATCCCGAGCAATTTTGGCTGCTTCTTGAGCATAATCAGCAATACTTTTGACTGATTCATTAATTTCGTCAATACTAATTAACGCTTTATCTATTTCTGCTGCTTGGATTAAAGCAGATTTTGATAATTGTCTTACCGATCCTTCCCCTGCTTGAGATAGTTCCCCGACTTCGCTAGATACTTGTTGTACTTCCTGTAATAATATCTGTAATTTTTTAAGAGTCGAATTAAAAGCATCGGCAATCGACCCTACCACACCGTCAGTTATGTTTGCTCTAACGGTTAAGTCGCCTTGTTTTGCACCTTCTACGTCCAAAAGCAGACCCATTACACCGTGTTGCAGTTTTTCTTTTTCTTGACGTTGACTTTTGGCTTCTGCTTCTTGAGTATGAAGTAGATCTTGGATCTGTCCCGCCATTTTGTTGATGTTATTTCCTAAATCGGCTAACTCATCCCTTCCCGATACGGGTACTCGAACATCAAAGTTACCTTGTCCCAGTTTTTTGACGGCTTGTGCTGCTTGTAAAAGTGGCTGAGTAGCTTTTAAACCAACTATCGAAGCGATCGCCGCTACTACAGCAGTGATTAAGATTGTACCTATGGCAAAGGAGAGTAATAACTGTCTTTGGGCAGTAAAGGCAATCTCTTTATCAATAGTTGTCATCGTACTCCAACCCAAATCTGGCAATTGGGAGCGAAATTCATCTTCAAATTCGCTAAAGGGAATATAAGAAACCAATTCTCGATCGCTCACAATGGTTTGGTTGGTACTAGATTGCTGCAAGCGATCAAAGAAACTAAATAGACTGCTGGCTGGTTGGGTTTTCTCTGGCAAATTTTGAATTCTCTCAAACTCTTGTTGGTTAGACGCAGCAAAAATTTGTCCTTGGTCGTCTAAAAGATAATTATTTTCTCGATTTTCTGAGAGAATAACATCTCTGAGGTAGCTTACTGGCATCCTTGCTCTGATTACACCAATATTTTTTCCTGTAGTGCTATCTTTAACTGGTGCAGCTAAATACACTGCCATAATGCCCGAACTTTTCGATAAAATTGGCTGGCTTAATACTGGTTTATTCTCTTTGATTGCTGCTTGGAAATAACTACGACTACTATGATTTTTTAATGGTGTACCTGTAGATTGAGAGATAACATCACCATTTAGGTCGAAAAAAGCAAGACTATCATAAATTGTATAGGCTTTGATAAATGAATCTAAGGCAGCCTGCTTGTCTTTAAAATTAGTTCGAGATCTCAATTCGGGGTTGGTTAAAATGGTCAGATTGGACATAATCTGAATATCTCCAAAACGCTCCCTCATATAAAATGCAACTTTATCCGCCACTTGCACCGCAGCTTTTTGCTCGGCAAGAGTAATTTGTTCTGTCATCGAACCATTGGCAAATTTATAGGCAATAGAACTAACTGCAATGGTAGAAAAAGCACTAATGCCAATTAAAATCAGAGTAGTTCTGGATCGAAGATTAAATCTATCCCAAAGACCATAAGATACTTTTGCTTCTACTGGTGAAATAATATCCCGATTTTCGCTGGTACTACCATCCTGTAAATTATTTAAAGCTTCTCTGGCTACATCGCCATAATTACCACTAGGATCTTGTTGGGCAATTTCTTGATAAAGAGCGATCGCCTGAGCTATTTCTCCTTTACTTTCTAAAGAGCTGGCTTGAACAATTTTACCTACAAGTTCGTCGGTATTGTTGTTTTCTAATTCAAACAGATCGGACATAAGATTTTTCCTAACAATTAAAATAAGTAGAATTAAAGTCTAAGCAGATGCCAAACTCGATTGCTGGTGTAATTTCTGCAATAAATTGATCGGGTTTAAAATAAAAGTACGTTTAGTTTCGAGATTAATATAAGCCGAACAACAGTCTTTTAAAGCAAGTTCAAAGTTATCAGGTAATGGTTTTAACTGCTCTGATTTCAAGGATATAATTCCTGACAATTGTGGCGTTACCAAAGCTATTTTTCGGGAATTTTCAGAGTAACTTTGTTTGATAATTACTGCCGTCAGCTTTTTTAAAAGAGGCTCTTTTTTATTGTTCAAATTGAAATAGCGATCGCTATCTAGAACCCATAATAGAGAACCTTTAAAATTGACTACCCCGTACCAAAAATCAGCTATTCCTGGAACTGCACAAATATCTATCGTTTCTATTTGCACCACTTTTCCCATATTTGGCAATGGTATTGCCAAGCTTTCTTCTGGAGATAATGCAACACTAAAATATTCTTGATTCATTACTAATTAATTTAATAACTTCAGTTCAATTAGCAAATTGAATTACTTTATCAACTAAGTTTTGAGGTACATAAGGCTTGGTAATATATTCATTACCTCCTTGACGCATCGCCCAAAAGCGATCGAATTCTTCTGCTTTGGAACTACAAAATAAAATTGGTAAATTTTTCCATTGAGAGTTTTCTCGAATTTTGCGACAGAGATCTAAACCACTTTCTCCTGGCATCACAATATCTAGCAAAATTAAATTGGGACTGGGGTTACTATTAAGCCACTCCCAGGCAGATTCTGCGCTTTCTGCTACAGCTACTTTAAAACCTGCATGAGACAACAGGGCAGAACTCATTTGTCTTTCTGCGTGAGTATCTTCAACAATCAAGATGGTTTTCATAATAATTAGTTACTGTCAATTACTCTTTAATTAATTACTGTTTGATTATTGATATAATTCCCAAACAATAGGTTAAACTATCATCAATCAATTTATGGAGCAGTTACCATGGAATGTTCTAAAATTTTTGCCATGGCAATTAATTTGTTAGGATCGCAAGGCTTGGTTAAATAATCATTTGCCCCTGCTATTTTAGCCCTGACTCGATCTATCATTCCATCTCTACCAGTTAGCATGACAATCGGTATTTCTTTGAATTTTTGGGATTTTCTTAAAAGAGCGCACAAGTCATAACCATTGATATCTGGCATATTGATATCCATAAAAATCATTAATGGTTGATGTTCAGATAAATCTTTGAGAGCCATAGTTGGATCGAGTATGCCAAACACTTGGTAGCCAGCAGCTTCTAAGGTCATTTTTACTTGTTTTTGTACTGTTTTACTGTCATCAATACAGACAATTACATTCGATGATTGGCGATCTCTATTGTCACCAGTATTAACGTGAGAATTATCATTATTTTCTCTTGGTTCATCTGCAACAATTACTTCTCCAAATGGTAATTGTTCGAGAATATTTTCTTCTATGGGTTTTTGAAGATAATTTACTAAAAAATAAGTATCAACTTTAGCTTTAGTTGCTATTTCATATAGATTACTTTTGGCGACAAATAAACTAACGAAGCTAGAAAGTTTTTGAGAGCTTGCTAATTTCTTTAATTCTGGCTTAGTGTATAAATCTTTCCAGATTTTGTAGAATTTTAGAGCATTTTTTTGTTCGATATATAAACGACTGGCAGTAGAAAAATAGTATTTTCTTACTTCCTGCCAAGCCTTTACTTGTGCTTTTATTGGCTCATTAGCAATTAGCTTGGTCAACTCAAAGCTAATAAGTGCTTTTGTAATTCTTTTACCTGGCTTCAATTCAATTGAAGTTTCCTTGATACTTAAAACGTTAATTAATCCTTCCCGAACAAACATAAACAATAACTTTTTAATTTGGTCATTCTCTAGTTTTTTATCAAATAACCATTTACATAATTGTGTGTATTCAGAAGTTTTTTGGTGGAAATCTTCGAGATCGGGACACTTTGAACCTAATCTGAACTGCTGCCAGAGATAATTTAATCGAGTTTGTTGACCTGCTGTAATACTGATATACTGTATTTTGCCTTGAAATAAATATACTTGCCAACTAACAGAAGGATCTTTGGGTTCTAATATTTCCAAACAACCAGACCAACACTCTTTAGATTTTGTATGAAGGACTTTTAAAGGATTCTGTAAACTGTTGTTCATGATATTGCTAGAAAAATATTAGCGATCGTAATTAAAAAATAGAAAAATAATTAATAGAGGTGCAATAGTTCTTTTGTTATAGTTCCCAGAAATTAGCTTAGAATTCATATTCTAATAAGAAAGATTTATAACCACAGACAGATGATATGGCTTTAATCATTGCTGGCGATCGCTCTGGAGTAGGCAAAACAACTATTACCTTAGCTATTTTGACTTTTCTGGCGAATCGGGGAAAAAGAGTGCAATCATTTAAAGTTGGACCAGACTATATCGATCCCATGTTTCACTCATTGGTGACGAGAGTCCCCTGTAGGAATCTAGATCCCGTACTTACTTCCCCCCAATATATTCAAAATTGTTTTCAACGTCACGCATATAATGCTGAATGGGTAGTAATTGAAGGAGTGATGGGCTTATTCGATGGCATTAGCAATCTAGAACCCACGAAAACTTTAAATGACTATGGCAGTACAGCACATATTGCGAGAATACTCAACTTACCTGTGGTGTTGGTTTTGGACTGTTCTCGTATGTCTACTTCTATTGCTGCCATCGCCTATGGTTACGCCAGTCTCGATCCTAAGGTGAAAATTGCAGGGGTAATTCTGAACAAAGTTGCCAGTGATCGCCACTTGGAATTGTTATCTACGGCATTAGATACAATTGAGATGCCTATTTTGGGAGTGTTGCGACGCAATGCCCAAGTTACTATACCAGATCGCCATCTAGGTCTAATTCCTTCTGGGGAACTTCCTAATATCAAACATATTTTCTCTCAGTTGGCAGACTTGGCGCAGACATCATTTAATTGGGATAAAATCTTTCCCTTAATTAGCACGCCTTCTATCTCAAATTCCCTACTCCCCACTCCCCGTACTCTATTCCCTAAAGTCAAAATTGCCGTAGCAAAAGATGCAGCTTTCAACTTCTACTATCAAGATAATTTGGATATTCTGACTCAGTTAGGGGCAGAATTAATCAATTGGAGTCCGATGAACGATGAAAATATTCCCGATGGTATTCAAGGACTATACTTTGGCGGTGGTTTTCCTGAAGTCTTTGCCTCACAGTTAGCTGAAAATAAAAACGTCTTACAACAACTCAGAACAATCATTCTTGGTGGTATTCCTACCTACGCAGAATGCGGTGGCTTGATGTATCTCTGCCAACAGCTAATCGATTTAGCAAGACGAAGGCGATCGATGGTGGGAATAATACCAACTACGGTGGTGATGGAAGCCAAATTAACTTTGGGTTATCGCAAGGCGATCGCTCTGCAAGATAGTCCTTTAATCAGTCCAGGTCAAACAATCACAGGACATGAATTTCATCGCTCTCAACTTAAAACTTTACCCGTCAAACCACAGTGGCAATTACAGAGCTTTCATAAATCAAGCCCTCAACTGACAGAAGGCTGGCAAATCAATCGAGTCCACGCTTCTTATCTCCATCTCCATTGGGGAGAAGCGCAACATCTAGCCCAACGATTTTTGAATAATTGCCAGAATTATCAAACTTAGTTATATTGATCTCAGATACATAGTTATCAATTAATCATTATTAGGAATGCAGGAGGTGATGCCCATGACAGAACATATTAGTAACATGGGTCTTCTAGTTGATGATAGCCAGCTGCGCGCTGGGGCTGTTCTCTAAACAGTCACATCTAACACTTCTTAGGAAGCAACTAGGTAGACATTGTTGGAGATCCTTCCAGCAGTTAGGTTTCGACTAAGAGACCCTCTAGACCGCCCTCGCGAGTATATAGCCAGAGCAATTTGTTGTTCGCCGTTATAAGCTTGTGGGGGCGGATAGTTTTTGGCTATTTTGCTGAAATTTAAGATTTTCAGATAAACAAAATAACCCTGAGAAATATTAAATATTTAGTTACCAAGGGATCTTATTAGTTATTAAACAAGCAAAATATAAAGATATAGATTTATATTAGATCTCGTTTCATGAAAATTGCAAAAAACGTCACAGAATTAGTTGGTAAAACACCTTTAGTTCAACTTAATCGTATCCCCCAAGCAGAAGGCTGCGTAGCCAAGATAATCGTCAAGCTCGAAGGAATGAACCCCGCAGCATCGGTAAAAGATCGTATTGGGGTCAATATGATCGAGGCTGCTGAAGCAGAGGGAATTATTACTCCTGGTAAGACTATTTTAGTCGAACCAACATCGGGTAATACGGGTATTGCTTTGGCAATGGCAGCAGCAGCCAAGGGTTATAAGCTGATTTTAACTATGCCTGAAAGTATGAGTAAGGAAAGACGGGCAATGTTGAAAGCCTATGGGGCGCAGCTAGAATTAACTCCTGGTAGCGAAGGCATGGGAGGCTGTATTAGAAAGGCACAAGAAATTAGCGAAAGTACCCCCGACGCTTATATGTTGCAGCAGTTTAACAACCCCGCCAACCCTGAAATTCATAAAAGCACCACCGCAGAAGAAATCTGGGCAGATACAGAAGGAAAAATTGACATTATCGTCGCAGGAGTCGGTACGGGAGGGACAATTACAGGAACGGCAGAAGTTTTAAAGCGGTATAATCCTAAGATAAAAGCGATCGCAGTCGAACCTACAGGAAGCCCAGTTTTATCGGGGGGAAATCCAGGCTCTCACAAAATTCAAGGCATCGGCGCGGGGTTTGTACCCCAAGTATTGAAAGTTGATTTGATTGATGAGATTGTCACTGTTACTGATGAGGAAGCGATTCATTTTGGTCGTCGTTTAGCTCGGGAAGAAGGACTTTTATCGGGGATTTCTACAGGTGCAGCCCTCGCAGCAGCCATCAAGATCGCTAAAAAACCCGAAAACGAAGACAAGCTGATTGTGATGATTCAGCCTAGCTTTGGCGAACGATATCTCAGCACGCCGTTGTTTGCAGATATGGAACAGCCCGTATTTAATTAGGCAAATAGCTAATAGCCCGTGGCTGTTAGCTATATTTTTCTCACTCTACTTAATTCTAGGGTTATATTATTTAGCAAAACTCATTCAAGACTGATAAAGAGCAGTGAATCACTATCAAACTCTCCAGGTAAATTCCCAAGCCACTCAACAGGAAATAAAACAGGCTTATCGACGTTTGGCAAAGCAATTTCATCCTGACAGCCAAAGAGAAACTAAAAATTGCGATCGCATTATTGCTCTTAATGCTGCTTATGAAATCATCGGCAATAGTAAAAGTCGGCGGTTGTATGATCGACAACAACAACTCGGTCAAACTAATGATTTTTTTGTCAGCCGACAAACCAGAAATGCAGCAGCCCAGAAGCAATATCAACAAAGAAAAGCTAATGCTAATCCTGAAATTACTTATCAGCAATGGCTGAGAGAGATTTATCATCCCATTTGTTTTTTGGTAGAAAAAATTCTTCAGCCTCTAGAAATGGAAATAGAGGAACTGTCTGCCGATCCTTTTGATGATGACTTGATGGAAAGTTTTGCTACTTATCTCGATACTTGCAATGACTATTGGCAACAGGCGCAGCAAAAACTAGCATCTAAACCCAATCCTCCCCAACTAGCGGGGGTTGCAGCCAATCTTTACTACTGTTTGAACCACATAGGAGATGGTATCAAGGAATTACAGTGGTTTACGATGAACTACAACGACCAATATTTACATACAGGACAAGAAATATTTAGAATCGCGGGTAAACTACACCTTCAAGCTCAAGAAAGAGTGCATTCTGTTCTTTAAAGCTGGATCGAACTTGTTATTCTTGAGGCAAGATTAACATCGCATCGCCAAAAGAATAAAAACGGTAGTTGAGGGCGATCGCTTCTTGATATAAACTTAATAAACGTTTCCTGCCAATTAAAGCACTAACTAACATTAATAAACTAGAGGCTGGTAGATGAAAATTGGTAATCAAACCATCAACTATTTGCCATTGATAGCCAGGATAAATGAAGAGATTTGTTTTACCCCTAAATGGTTGTATTAGATCGCTTCCTGCTTGTTGGGCTGCACCTTCTAAAGCTCTTACAGCAGTTGTCCCCACTGCAAAAACTCGACCTCCTCTAGCCTTAGTTTGATTAATTTTAGCGACAGTTTCTGGGCTGACTTCAATCCATTCTTGGTGCATCTGATGGCTAAGAATTTTTTCTGTTTCTACAGGACGAAAAGTACCCACTCCCACATGAAGAGTAATATAGGTTCGATCTATTCCTTGCTGCTCTAGTTTTGCCAATAATTCAGGGGTAAAATGCAATCCTGCGGTGGGTGCTGCGATCGCTCCAGGTTTTTCAGCGTATACTGTTTGATAGCGTTCTCCTGGGGAATCATTTTCTGTAATATAAGGTGGTAGGGGTAATTGCCCGTAATTTGCTAAAAAGTGCCACAGAGTTGTGCCTTCGGGTAGCTCGAATTGTAACAATCGCCCTCCTGTTGCTGCATCGCGATCAATTACTACCCCTTGAAGCTGAAAATCTCCCAGATCTTTTTGATCGTCTAGGGCATCGAAGATAATCTTAGACCCAGGGGTAAATCGTTTTCCTGGTTTGACCAAAGCCAACCAGCAGTTATTTGGTTTTTCTTCTAATAATAAAATTTCTACTTGAGAGCCAGTAGTTTTGCGACCATATAGACGAGCAGGAATTACGCGGGTATCATTAAGCACCAACAAGTCTCCCGACCGCAGCCAATGGGGTAAAGCTTGAAAAACTTCATGTCTGCAAGAAATCGGTGAATCTACGATCAGTAGACGGGAGCTATCTCTTGGGGTGACAGGAGCTTGAGCAATCAGCTTTTGAGGTAATTGGTAAGTGTAGCTAGAAAGTAAAAAATCCTCGTTCATTATTGGTGATAAGTTTATATTGGACGATCTTATTTGGGTAATATCCCCTATAGCAAATTTAAAAGATCGGGTGCTTTTCCCCAAGCGCAATTGACACATTTATTGTCAAACTATAAATAAGATTCCTGAAAAATGGTGTTTATGGACTATCTTTATTTTTTGGCAAATGCCAGCGTAACTCTAAGAACAATTGATTATCTTCTTAACATGAAGCATACTGCAAATGCTTCTTTAACTGTAATCCATCAAATTGACGGTTGGATTGTTAAGGTTCGTTTTCCTCAAGCTCTCGAACCTAAATTACACGGCAATTTTCAAGCTTTTATGTCTGAGCTAGGCATTACCTACGAGCCAGAAATGCGTCTTAAAATGGTGTTTTGGAGTTTAGAAACTGGACAATCTCCCGTGGAAGTAATGCGTCGCTACCAGGTTGCAGTAGTTTCTCATGGAAAACCCGATATCAAAGATATCGAAGCATTCCGTCAACAGTTTACCAAGGGGCTAGGCTACTGTCCCGAAACATTAGCTTAATCTTTCGGTTTTGGTATTTCTTCTTTGACTAAACCATGTTTGGAGTTGTTGGCGACAAGATTCTGATTTGATTCCTGCTAAGACTTTTAGTCGATGATTAGAGCAACAACTGTCAGGGAGATTAGTAACGGTGCGAATTGCTCCAGTTTTTGGCTCATCAGCACCATATACTAATAAATTTAACCGCGACTGTATAATTGCCCCCGCACACATGGGACAAGGTTCGAGAGTTACATATAAGGTGCAGTCTTGGAGGTAGTAGTTTTGCTGGACTTTGCTGGCAGTGCGAATTGCTAATATTTCGGCATGGGCAGTAGCATCTTGATACCTTTCTTTGTGGTTGGTAGCTTCTGCGATTAAATTCCCTTGAGAATCGAGAATTATAGCAGCAACGGGAATTTCTCCTGCATTTCCTGCTGTTTTAGCTAAAGCGATCGCGTATTCCATCCATCGAGTATGAGTTAGATAAGAATCATAATTCAAATCGGCGAAAGTTTGTTTAACAATTTGATATTGGGATTTAAGTTTTTGATTCATCGCGAGAAAAGAAATAAAAACAAAAAGAAATATATAAAATTACAGATATTTCGGTTATTGAAAACTATTAAACTAAATGTTAAGCCGAGGAAGATAACATTTATTTATAGGTTCGAGTAATGAAAATAACAGAAATTTCGTCTATTCTAGAAAAACTGTTTGAAACCGAAGATATCAAACATGATGTAGAAGAAGCTTGGCAAATCAAAAATTCAGAGATTCATTTATTGTTGCTTCTTTCTCAAGATCGCACTTGGCTCAGATTATTAACTCCTATTGCAACAGCTAGCGAGGCTCAGTCTTTATTACCCCAGATCTTAGAAGATAATTTTGAGGCTACGGGAGAAGCGCGTTACGCCATCAATCAAAATGTTTTGTGGGGAGTATATCATCATCGCTTAGAAACCTTAGTTGCCGAAGACTTGGAAAGTGCGATCGCATCTTTGTCATCCCTAGCGGAAAAAGGTTTATCTTCATCTTTTAACAAATTAATTGAAAAGCAAATTATTCAAATTGTCAAAGCTGCCAAAGCTCAAGGACAAAGTTTAGAAGCTACCTATCAAACTATCGATCGCTTTTATCAGGAAGGAGTTATGGGCGGACTCGATGGAGATCCCGCTCAAAGAAAACAGTTTCTAGCAGCCTGGAAGATGCAGTTAGACCGTTTATGGTCTGAAGTAGAAGTTTGACTTGATATATTACTTTATTCCTTACTCCTCGACCCCTACCATCCAATTAAATAGCGACTATTTTTCTTAAGTACGGCTTTGATACCTAAAGCGATCGCCATAGAGGTTAGAGTTACTAAAAAAGTAGTTATAATTAGAGTGAAAAAATTACCTTGATAATCAATATTCAGTTTTAGAGAAATGCTATATAAAGCATTGATTAAAAACGGATGAATAAAGTAAATCGCAAAACTAGTTTCTGCCACTTTATTAACTATATTAAAGTTAGTGTCTTCGTATATATCTAAGATTGACATAAATAGAAAACACAATAGGATCTTTTGCAGCAAATTAACATCAGGTATGGTTATTGCCCAAAAATCTTTGTGAAAGTTTCCTGTTTGTTTGAAAACCAAAATTTGAATTAACCCTAAAGCGATCGCGAGAAAAGCAATTATAATTTTCTTGTTATTGTCTTTAAGATAGGCATAGATTTTTTTATTATTAATCGAACTCCAAACACCCAAAAGATATACAGGAAAAAAGTAGATCAAGGAGTGAACTGCATTCAAATTATCAATTGGTCTGTGAATGATTAATGATACAGGTAATAGAAGCCAAAAGGCTGTTAATACCCTATCAGATTTAATAATAAAATTCACCAAGGGAGAGACTGCAAACAATAGTATCGCCATTGGTATATACCAATAAGCATGTATTATTTTACCTGTAGCAAGATACCAAATTACCGCAAGAAAAGGTTGCTGTCTTAAATTATCAGGTAGTGCTGCTCCTCCGCCATCAAAAAAAACAGTGAGTAAAATCGGAATAAAAGAAAAAAGTATATAAGGTAATAAAACATACTGTGCTTTCTTTAACATAAATTTTTTGTAGTTAAATCTATGATAAAAAATGTGATAGTACAGAAAGCCAGAAATAAAGACAAAATATACAGTACCGTTTAGGCTCAAAGCCTGAATAAAATTGCCAACATTGCTAGATATATTCCAATGAGCCAGATCGTAGGAGTGACCTAAAACAATTATTATAATTGCTAGTCCTCGAAAATAATTAATGGAATTAATAAATTTTTTTTTCTTTGGTGGAGATTGAGTAATCATTCAATAAATTAAAGAGAAAAAGGTAAAAATGATGTTTTTATTAAAAATTACTTTAATAAGTTGATGTTTATCAAAACTTTAAATATTTTAATGCCTGAAAACTAGCCTTTTTGACATTTATTTTACATATAATTATTTTCTGGATTTAATATTACAATACAACAATCAATTTACCTAGTCCATATATTTGCCCAGGCTTTGCAATAAAAAAAAGTCATAAATATTTCAAGAAAACTTAATAACAACAATAACAATCTTTGGTAAAAGCTTACTATTCTCTCTCAGTTCAAATGACTCAGATTGAGTAACTAAAATATAATTTAATTAAATTTTGAGCTAAAAATCTAAAAAATAGGAACTTATATCTTATAAATGACTTCAAAATAATTAGTAATCTTTCCGAGATCGATAACGCTATCAATATGTTAAATTTTAATTCAGTCTCACCTAAACTAAACAAAATATGCTTTCATCTCCTCAGTAGTACTATGCTAGCGGGAATAGGATTAATTAGTGGCTTTATTCCCGACATATCTTTAAAGTCGCCATCGATTAGTTTTGCAACCAATGCCTACGCACAGGAATTCACTCCAGAAGAGACAGAAAACTACGCTAAAGCAGGTTATGAAGTGGAGCTACTAAGAAGAGAGGTCTACCAAGAAATTAAAAGCCTGATCGATGAACCACCACCAAATATAGTTTGCGATCGCCAAGAAACTCTGGAAAACTTAAATCCAAATGTCCGTGAAATTGCCAATCGTTATTGCAATCAATCTCAGCAAATTGTCAGGGAAAATAATCTAAGCATCAATCGTTTCAACGAATTGAAAAGCTATTACGATCTCCGAGATGATTTCTACAAACAGGTGCAAAATACTTTGCTTAAATTGCAGAATTAAAGCTTGATCGTGCGATCGCCAACATAACAACCCTGACTTAGCACCAGAAAGTGTTGGTTTGGGGTTGTTCTGTTGGATTAACTAGATGGAGCCGAGCAGAGTCGAACTGCTGTCCAGACCAGCTATTCACTTGCCCATTCATTCACAGGTTTAGCTCCTTTGACCCTTAGAGCGGGGGTCATCGATTATCCCCGATGGCAGGATTCTTTGATAAAGTCTTTTTTTATTGGTCTACCAAAGAAAACCAATAAAAGCATCCGTTGGGGTTTTGTCTATAGCCATTAACGGAGTCAAACTAAAGACGAGCAATCCTAAAAAGTTGTTTTTAGAATTAGGCAGCTACTGCCTGACGCTCAAATTTTACGATGTTGTTTGCATCTATATTTAAGTTTGAGTCTGATTTACGAGATGATACTCACTCTCGACCTGAATCACGAGTTAGCTTTTACTAACCTGTCGAAACCTTTACGGCCCCCCATTATGTTTGACATGGGACATTCATCATTTAAGAATGCCCAACTTACTTGTATTGTAGCTAACTTTTTCTTATTTAGCTGAAAAAATAACTCTCAAACATTACAAAACATTGAGTAGTGCAGTTATCGCTATAAATGAGATAGAGATTCGTTTTACACTATAAAATTCCATGTCTTGAATAGAATTGCCAGTTTAGTATAAAAAATATTATGTTTCCCATCAATCGTCCTCGTCGTTTGCGCTCCTCACCTCAATTACGTCGTATGGTGCAAGAAACGGTAGTTACCGCCAGCGATTTAATCTATCCTTTGTTCGCTGTTCCTGGCTCTTCTGTAGCAAATGAAGTGGTATCCATGCCTGGAGTGTATCAGCTTTCAGTAGACAAAATTGTTGATGAAGCCAAAGAAGTATACGATTTGGGCATACCAGCCGTAATTTTATTTGGTATTCCTGAAGATAAAGATGTAGAGGCTACAGGTGCTTGGCATGATTGCGGCATTGTTCAAAAAGCAGCCACTGCTATCAAGGAAGCCGTCCCCGAATTATTAGTTATTGCCGATACCTGTCTTTGTGAATATACAACTCACGGACATTGTGGTTATCTAGAAACAGGAGACCTAACGGGCCGAGTACTAAACGATCCGACTTTAGAATTGCTCAAAAAAACGGCAGTTTCCCAAGCAAAAGCAGGAGCAGACATAATTGCTCCTTCAGGAATGATGGATGGCTTTGTCAGCGCAATTCGATCAGGTTTAGACGAAGCTGGATTTCAGAATATTCCGATACTCTCTTATGCAGCTAAATATGCTTCTGCTTATTATGGGCCATTCCGCGATGCTGCTGACTCTTCCCCTAGTTTTGGAGATCGCCGTACCTACCAGATGGATCCTGCTAACGGTACAGAAGCAATCAAAGAAATTGAGCTAGACATAGCCGAAGGTGCAGATATGCTGATGGTCAAACCAGCTTTAGCATATATGGATATCATCTGGCGGGTTAAAGAGGCGACTAATCTTCCTGTGGCAGCTTACAATGTCTCTGGAGAATATTCAATGGTTAAAGCTGCTGCTCTCAATGGTTGGATCGATGAGAAAAAAGTAACCCTAGAGACTCTAACTAGTTTTAAACGCTCTGGTGCAGATCTAATTCTCACCTACCACGCTAAAGACGCTGTACGTTGGTTAAATGAGTAATTTAGTTGGTGATGACTGATTTATTTAACCTTCGTACCAGCTAGAACGCCAAGCAGCCTGAGCTTCGGCTACTGCTAATTGGTGTTTTGTATCTTTGTGCTTGCTGTTTAATTTGCTTATTTTACTCATCAAATTCCGAATTTGACCGCGTTGAGCATTAAGCAGAGGATCGCCGAACTCGATTTCAGCCAGTCGCAAACGCAACAAACTGATTTGGGCTAGATTTTTCTGAATCTTAGACTTTTTGCTTTGGTCAGTTTCGATCGCTAAATGAAGAATATTGGGAGCATTAGGCAATCTACTATTGTTTTTTGCTCCTTTGTTTCCCTCTGTTTGTACTGCTATATCAATGATTTTAGAAGGAACGCGATCGGGAATTACTTTAGAATCCTGCAAGCATTTATTTACTTTTTTAGAAGTGTTATCTAAATTCTTTTTAATTTTTCTTTCAATTTGCTTGTACCACAACAGTAAATGTTCTGGATTATTAAACTCTATTTTTTTAATAGGGGGTATTGGTGTGGAGTATTTAGTTACTTCTTCCTCCTCATCATTTTCTAAATCGTCAGAAGTCTCTATTTCAATCAATTCAATATTAGCTATTTCAGCATTAGCTAGTTCTGCTTTGATTAATTCTAGATCTATTGCTGCTGATTCTGCTCGATCGTCTTTTTCTGCTTGAGTCTTACTTTTGATTTTGGTTTTGGGCAGATTTTTAATCAACTCCGCCATTAAGTTTAGTTCGTTGGGTTCTGGCTCTAACTCTTGCTGTTCGATAATACTAAATAATTGTGGTTTAATTTCAATACTAAGTTGTCTCAAAGTTTGCTGCAAATTTTGTTTATCATTTAGAGATAAATTTAAAAAAGATTGGGGATAAAATTGAGTACAAATCTGATAGCTAGCCAAGATTAGCTGCTGTTTGACAGACTGACTCAATAAATCCAGGTAATTGCAATATTGGTCTCGAAGTTCGATCGCTGTCTCTGATACGGTCAATTCTATACCATCTAATTCTTGTTTAATCTGCTGAATCGATTTTGTCATCCTATACTGTATTGAGTTTAAACCTGGAAAACTGTTTCAAGAATCTGCTAAAAACTCTTAACAGTCGTAGCTAGTTAATCTTATTCTATCTTTCGGAAAAAGCAATAATTTAGTCAATACCAGTTAACAAAAAAAGCCGTAGATGTACTTTTACTTCGTACAACTTACGACTTTTAATTGAATTAGGATTGATCGAAGTCTTACTTCTGTCCTGTTTGAGCAGCTACTTCGTCAGCAAAGTTAGATTCTTCTTTTTCGATACCTTCACCCATGACAAAGCGTACAAAACGACGAACCTGGATATTTTCGCCTAATTTAGCAATACTCTGTTTAACCAACTCTTCAACAGTAATACTCTGATCTCTGATGTAGGGTTGAGGTAGCAAAGAAATTTCATTTAAACGCTTGTCAATTCTACCTGAGACAATTTTTTCTTTGATGTTGTCTGGTTTACCATCTAAGTCATCTCGACCCATTTCAATTTCTTTTTCTTTGGCTACAGTGTCTTGAGGAATATCGCCTACTTTAACGAATTCTACATTAGGACAAGCTGCAATCTGCATGGCAATGTTTTTAACTAACTCTTGAAACTCTTCGCGACGAGCTACAAAATCTGTTTCGCAGTTAACTTCTACCAAAACACCGATACGTCCGCCAGTGTGAATATAGCTTTCAACCAATCCTTCAGCAGCTACACGACCTTGTTTTTTATCAGCAGAAATAGTTCCTTTTTGACGCAGCCATTCTATGGCTTTTTCCATATCGCCATCATTTTCTGTCAGTGCCTTTTTGCAATCCATCATCCCCGCGCCAGTTTTTTCGCGGAGTTCTTTAACTACTTTTGCCGATATACCTGCCATGTTATTTCTTCTTGAATTAATTTCAGTGATAACAAAATAATTTTAAATTATGTTTGCAGAGGCTAAAACATTTAAGAGCTATTAGCTACAATCAAAGTCTAGCCCCAACTTATACAGTCTTGAGCTGAATATTCTATTCTTCGCTATCCCCAGCCACTTCTGCTTCTTCTTCGGGAACTTCTGCTTCTTCTTCGGCAGAAGGATATTCTTCTGCGCTAAGGCCTTCTTCTAGCTCATCGTAGTCATCCTGGTTATCTGGTTGACCGTGACGACCTTCATAGATGGCATCAGCTAGTTTGCCAACGATTAGCTTGATCGAGCGAATCGCATCATCATTGGCAGGAATCGCGACATCTGCAACGAGAGGATCGCAATTAGTATCTAAAAGAGAAACAACGGGGATGCCTAGTTTTTGGCATTCGGCGATCGCATTATGTTCCCGTTTTTGGTCGACAATAACTACTATATCTGGCACTTTACGCATGGATTTAATACCGCCCAGATATTTTTGCAATTTTGCCATTTCGCGACGTAATACAGAACCTTCTTTCTTAGGTCTTTTTTCTAGTCCGCCACTTTCTTCTAAATACTCAAGCTCTTTTAGTCTTTCTACTCTAGTACGAATAGTTTCCCAGTTAGTCAACATTCCACCCAACCATCTTTGGTTGACGTAAAATGCTCCACAACGGGATGCTTCTTGAGCGATGATTCCTGCTGCTTGACGTTTTGTGCCGACAAACAAGACTCTCTTTCCTTTTTCCGAAGAAGTCCGCATGTATTCGTAGGCTGATTCCATTAACTGTGCTGTTTGCACTAGGTCAATGATATGAACGCCGTTGCGGGCAGTATAAATGTACTGAGACATTCTGGGATTCCAACGACGGGTTTGGTGTCCGAAGTGAACTCCAGATTCTAAAAGTTCTGCAAGAGAAACTACTGGCATATTGATTTTTACTCCTTTTTTCGGGTTAATCCTCCATTCAGGGACATTTTCTTGGTGGGAAAACACCCGAAATCCTGAATGTGTGAATTTTTGTTTTTATAGCCAATATAGTTTAACACTATTAATCATCTGCTTTTCAAGTTTTTTGTACCTATCAAAAAAACGCAGTAAAATTATGGTGTTAGTTTAACTATTCCCCTCATGTTCAAATCAGGTCTAACCAACCTATCCCAATCTCATTTGAATCTTTTGAGCATTTGTCCGCCAAAATTTCAGCAAGTTTATTTAGATTGTCTTGGCTCAATCCCCGACCCCCTACAACAGGAGAATATGGAGTGGGGAAATCGTTTCCACCTGGTAATGCAACAAAGAGAGCTAAAACTGCCCATCGAACCTTTGTTGGCTAGCGATGTAGAATTAGATGCTGCTGTCAAAGAGTCGATTCAAACTGTTCCAGAACTTATAGAACCCCAACAAGCTGTTTGGAGGGAAGCCGAGCATTGTCGCACTCTGGGTTATGGTAATTTTATGCTGACGGTAATTTACGATCTACTGGTGGCACAAAAAGACCAAGGAATCATTCTTGACTGGAAAACCTATCGTAAACCCCAAAAACGCAGTAAATTAGCTAATAATTGGCAAACTCGCCTTTATTTATATGTGTTGACTGAAACTTCTGAATATACTCCCGAACAAATTCAGATGACCTATTGGTTTGTCAAATCTGGCAAACCGAAAAATGTGGCTTTCAACTATAGTGAAGCATTGCATCGGCAAACAGAACAAGACCTATCTACTCTTTTAGTTGAACTGGAAACCTGGTTGCAAAATTATCAACAAGCTAACATCGATTTTCCCCATCGACCTCATTGCGAGCAAAAATGTCCTTATTTTAAATCCTTAGCGAAAGAAACCTCTGGCTCTAAAGATCCTCAAGAATTGCTCGACGCGATCGCAGAAATAGAAGAAATTTCGATTTAGATTTAATGTAAAATTGCGCTCGATGCGATTGATAATTTTTCGGGGATATTTGATAATTAATACTTGCAAGTATGTAATCAAATTCCACCTATTACCAAAGTAATGACTTTAACCGTATACAATACTCTCACCCGTAGTAAATCAACGTTTCAAACCATTGAAGAGAACAAGGTGCGGATGTATTGCTGTGGTATCACTGTTTATGACTATTGCCATTTAGGTCATGCACGGACTTGTTTAGTCTGGGATGTGGTACGTCGTTACCTTGAGTGGAGTGGCTACGAAGTCAACTATATTCAGAATTTCACGGATATTGACGATAAGATTCTTAACCGCGCCAGTCAAGAAGGAACATCAATGGAAGTGGTTTCAAAAAAATATATTGAAGCTTATTTTGAAGATATGGAAAGATTGGGAGTGGGTAAAGCGAATGCTTATCCCCGCGCTACTCATACTCTAGATGGTATTAAGCGTTTGGTATACGAACTAGAACAAAAAGGTTTTGCTTATCCCGCAGAAGGAGATGTTTATTATTCTGTACAAAAGTTTCCCGAATATGGCAAACTATCGGGCAGAAAACTAGAAGATATGCAGGCTGGCGCAAGCGGTAGAGTGGAAGCAGAAGATCCTGAAGCGAGTAAGAAGCAATATCCCTTTGATTTTGCCCTCTGGAAAGCTGCAAAAGAAGGCGAACCTGCTTGGGAATCTCCCTGGGGAAATGGTCGTCCTGGCTGGCATATAGAGTGTTCGGCAATGGTGCGGGAAAGACTGGGAGAAACTATTGATATTCATGTGGGTGGTGGCGATCTAACTTTCCCTCATCATGAAAATGAGATCGCGCAATCTGAAGCGGTTACGGGTCAACCTTTGGCTAATTATTGGTTACACAATGGCATGATTATTGTGGAAGGTAAGAAGATGTCTAAATCTTTAGGCAACTTCACTACTATCCGCGAATTGCTTGATAAATACGACCCAATGGCAGTGAGATTGTTTATTTTGCAAGCTCAATATCGCAAGCCTGTAGACTTCAATCAACAAGCTTTGGCAGGTGCTACTAACGCTTGGGAGACTTTGAAAGAAGGGTTACTATTTGGTTATCAGTATGGGAAAAAATTAGGCTTTGCAACCTCTCTCGATGCTTCTTTGTATGATAAAGAATTAATTGGCAGATTTAAAGATGCCGTGGATGATGACTTCAACTTTGCGGGTGGTTTAGCGATTTTGTTTGAAATTGCTAAGAATTTAGAAAAAGAAGGGAATATCATCGTCCATGAAGGAGAAAATAAAACCTCTAAAGAAGAATTAGAGCAACAATGGCAAACTTTAATTCATCTTGCCACTATACTAGGTTTCAAAGCTAATTCTGAAGAAAATAACAACCATCCGAATGGTTTAAGTGATGCTGATATCAATGCTTTAGTACAGCAACGTCTTGATGCCAGAAAAAATAAAGACTATGCTCAAGGCGATCGCATTAGGGATGAATTACAGGGACAAGGTATTACTCTAATTGACAAACCAGGTGGCGTGACTATTTGGAATCGAGGCTAGGGCGTGTCATCAACTAAAAATGATTTAGAAGACGAAAATAACTGATATTTTCCTTCTGGGGATAGAATCGACATTGACCTTTTCTAGCTTATATTTAAGTAAACAATCTTCAATATATTTTTGCTTTAAGTCCTATGGTTGCTGTCGATCGCCATTCACTATCTGCGATTTCTTCATCAGTAGAATCCATTTACATTGATGGTCAAAAATATCCCCTATCGAAACAGGTGGTCAAAAATATTGAAACAATTATTGGCTTTCAAGCAAAACAAGAACAAAAACTTCCTTTTCACGATCGCTTTGTGGAAAAGATAGCAGCTTTTTTTGGCAAGTCAGCATTTCTCTATTTACAACTATTTTTGTTCGCGATGTGGGTATTGTGTACTCATATCGCACCGCAACTTCTACCTTGGGGCATTCCTCTTTTTGATGCCAAGGAAATGGGAGTAGATATTACCGCCTTATTAATTGCTACAGGGGTTTTAATCCAGCAAAATCGCCAATATAAATTAGCAGAACAGCGATCGCATTTAACTCTACAAATTAATCTGCTTACAGAACAGAAAATTGCCAAACTAATTGAATTAGTCGAAGAATTACGCGAAGATTTGCCCAATATTCGCGATCGACAAGATCTAGAAGCTCAAATCATGCAGCAAGCCACAGATCCCCAAGTAGTTTTAGATATTTTACAGGATAATCTAGAATCGACAGACAATTAAAATTGCTCAAAATTTAATCGTGAAAAAAGTACAGGTGATCGCATCGGGGAAAGTACAAGGAGTTGGCTTTAGAATGTATACCCAGACTAAAGCAGAAGAACTTGGTATAGTCGGGTTCGTTCAGAATTTGATTGATGGTACGGTACAAATTGTGGCAGCAGGAAAAGATGCAAAAGTGGATGCTTTGATCGATTGGGCTAAATATGGTTCGCCACCAGCGAAAGTTGATGATTTACAAATTGAAGTAATGAAATATCAAGCAGGGGAATTCGATCGCTTTGAAATTCGCCGTTTTCGTCCTAATCAATAAAATCGATGTCAAAAGAAGATTTGTTAACACCATCTTTAATAGCTTCTAGCGATCGCGCAAATTGGTCGGGATTATCTCTGGAACATTATCTTTATCCAGCTTACGAAACTCCCGAACATACCCTAGAAAATCATCATATTTGCATTTATTTAGGAACGCCCTTAACCTAAGAACAGATCGTCAAGGGAAAATTGCGAGACAGTCCGTTGCGGGGGTTCCCCCGTTGTCCTAAAGGATACCGCTTCGCATATAGGAACTGTCAAGGGAGCGATCGCAAAACTGCATCTATGGCGATATGGTGCTTTATCCTGCGGGTTTGACTCAAAAACTGAGTTGGGACAAAAAAGCCGAAATTGTTCAGCTAGATATCAAACCCGAATTCGTTACTCAGTTGGGCTTATCAGACACAACCGAACTCATTCCTCAGTTTGGATTTAGAGATGCTTTGTTGCAACAGTTGGCTTTAGCTTTACTAAATCAATTGCAGCACAACATAAATCAAAATCAGTTGTACATCGATTCTTTATTTAATACTTTGTGTCTGCATTTAATCGGGCATTATGCCAGTAATAAAACCGATATAAATAAAGCTTACAATGGTCTACCTGCTTTTCTAGAGAGACGTTTAAATGAATATATTCAGGCAAACTTAGCTCGAAATCTGAATTTAGCAGATATGGCTGAAGTAGTTGGTTGAAGCACTTCTCACCTAACCAAACTTTTCACACAAAATAGGGGCATATCTTTATATCAGTATGTAATTTACTGCCGAATTGAAAGAGCTAAACAATTATTAAAGCAGCAAAAAATAGCGATCGCTGAAATTGCCACTCAAGTCGGTTTTGCCGATCAAAGTCATCTTACTCATCACTTCAAACGTCACGTTGGCATAACTCCCAAAGCTTTTAGACAACTTTAAGTCAGAATCTGATAAAAAAAGCACAATCTACAATATTTGCCTATATGTCATCTCCTAACCTGTAAGCAAATTAAGAAAGGAGAGACAAATTATGTCTATCGAACAAAATAAACAAATCGCTTTACGTTTTGCTGAAGATGGTTGGGGTACAATGCCCAATTGGGAAAAAGTATGGGATGAATTGTTATCCTCTGACATTGTTTATCACTTTAATAGTAGTCCAGAACCAATTATTGGCTTAGAGGCTAATAAAGAATTTAATGCTAGTTTATTTATTGGATTTCCCAATATCAAACAAACCATAGAAGACATAGTTGCAGAAGGAGATAAAGTTGTCTACCGCAGCACTATGGAAGGAACTCATACTGGAGAGTTTTTAGGTATCCCTCCCACAGGAAAATCGGCTCGAATTAATGATTTTACTCTGTTGCAAATTAGTAATGGCAAAATTGTCCAATGGTGGTACGAATGCAACTTAATGGAATTAATGAATAAGTTTGGTAGTGGTTTGATTACGGGATTTCGTTAGAATCAAAATTCAACGATTTAATTAGAGCGACCGCTATCATGACTACTAATATCCCTAACCTACCAACCGTTAAAAGTACCTCTGGATTGCTGAGAACTTTGCGCATGTTCGGCTCTATTGTGCGTCCATTAGAATTTATGGAACGACGCAAAGCAAAATACGGCGATTTTTATCAGGTAACTTTTTTGATCTTTTTTACTTGGCTACAAAAAGACTGGGGTAAATATAGTCCTTGGGGCAGATTTTTACTGATTAAACAAGAAATTAGAACTTTAATCTATGAGGAAATAGAAGATAGAAGAGAGGCGATCGCTAATAATCAATCTGAGTATCGCGATATCTTGAGTTTGTTGCTGATGGCAAAAGATGAAACAGGGGAGGGAATGAGCGATGAGGAACTCCACGACGAGTTAATTACTTTGTTGTTTGCAGGACACGAAACTACTGCTTCTGCTTTGACTTGGTTATTTTACTGGATACATTATTTACCAGAAGTCAATCGCCAAGTACATCAAGAATTAGATTCTTTGGAAGAAAATCTAGACAATATGGCGATCGCCAATCTACCCTATTTAGATGCCACTATTAAGGAAACTCTGCGTATCTATCCCATTGCCGCGGGGACTTTTGCTCGCGTTTTGACTCAACCAATGTCGATTAGAAATCATCAATTTGACACTGATACTTGGTTTATGATTTCCATCTACAATTTACACCATCAAGAAGATATCTATCTTAATGCCGATCGCTTTATGCCCGAAAGATTTTTAACTAAAAACTATTCTAATTATGAATATATGCCTTTTGGAGGGGGAAATCGTCGCTGTATCGGTTCTGCTTTGGCATTATTGGAAATGAAATTAGTTACCGCAACTATCTTATCTCGTTTCGATCTGGCACTTGTTAGCAAACGTCCCATGCTACCAGTACGTCGCGGTTTGACTCTGGCCGCACCAGCCTCTTTTAAAATGACTATAAAAGCTAAAAAAACTGCAAGTTAGCTACATACAGGAGATCGCAATTGCATGAAAGCCATGAGATATTGCCATTGATAACCCCAGATAGTGACGGTTACTTAATAGCCAGTTAGTTATAGGAGTCGCTTTGAGTCTGCGTAAAGAAGATGCAGTAAAAGCTAGTAAAAATAAGATACAAGCCCACCTTCCGCACGTCAAAATGTATTATTTAGAGTTTCATAAAATCAGTCATCA
>NZ_JADWDC010000067.1 GCF_020640915.1 Waterburya agarophytonicola KI4
GTCTAAGAGCATGGATGGCAACACAAGACCAACCACATCAAAACTTTGAATTCCCTGAAGAAGTACTACCACGTGGTAACGCGCTGTAAAAATCAACAGAGAATTTGCACTAATAGCTATCATTTTGTAGCTCACTAGTTGATCGAACGAAATAAGGTTCTAGATAAACCCCTTTGTTTAGAGGGGTTTATTTTATTAAAGGGCTTAATTTTCTTTCAACAACAGCAAAATTACTTTCGATCTTAGGCAAACTAGATTATGATTTTTGACTCCGCCACGATAGGCTAGAAGATAATAATTTAATGATTACTTTCGATTAATTGGCTATTAGCTATTAGCGGTTAATCAAGCGGTTCAAACAAAGACCAGATTAGTACAGGATAGAGTTAGCTGTGCCAAAGCCAAAAGCAGGCATTATTTATAACGATATAAAACCAATAGCTTGCAAAGTTGCATCAGAAATAAAAGAAAAACTTACTGTTTCGGGGTGGGATGTCCGCACGGCAACGGGTGTTGGAGGAATATTAAAATATTCGGCTCCTAATAGTCCCGTGTGTCATACCAGAATAGATCTTCTAACTCCTGCCAATTTTGACCCAGATGTCAAATTTGCTATAGTTCTAGGCGGCGATGGTACAGTTCTATCTGCCTTCAGACAACTTGCTCCTTATGGTATACCTTTGCTGACGATTAATACAGGTCACATGGGTTTCTTGACCGAAAGTTATCTCAGTCATCTAGACGAATCTATAGATAAGTTATTGGCTGAAGATTATAAAATAGAAGAACGGTCGATGTTAGCGGTAAGAGCCTTTCGTAAAGAAACTTTGCTCTGGGAAGCTCTCAGTCTTAATGAAATGGTATTACATCGAGAACCATTGACTAGCATGTGTCATTTTGAGGTACAAATTGGCGAACACGCACCAGTTGATGTAGCAGCAGATGGCATTATAATTTCGACTCCTACAGGCTCAACAGCTTATTCATTAAGCGCGGGAGGCCCCGTGGTGACTCCAGAGGTTCCCGTATTGCAGCTTGCACCAATTTGTCCCCATTCTTTAGCATCTCGTGCTTTGGTATTTAGCGATCGCGAATCTGTCAAAGTATTTCCCGCTACTCCCAATCGGATGGTAATGGTAGTTGATGGTAATGGAGGATGTTACATTTTGCCTGAAGACCATATTCAGGTAGAAAAGTCTATCTATCCTGCTCGTTTTATTCGCTTGCAATCCCCTGAGTTTTTCCGTATTTTAAGAGAAAAACTAGGCTGGGGGTTGCCCCATATCGCCAAACCAACCTCAGTTGAGCTACCCTAATCTTTGAAGGCGTTAGATTGAGCGTCCCTAGAAAGTTATGACTGCTAAGATTACCAATCTCAATTCTTCCATTTTATTGTTAACCGATAATCTATATGCCCAACAGGCTAGCTTAGATTTACAAACTGCTGGTTATCAGCCGATACTAGAGAAAGTTCAAAAAGGTTGGACAAAGCTAAGTCTTCATCAGCCAGTTATGCTGATTGTAGATCGGGCTTTAACAGGACAATTGGGATTCAATCTCTGCCATCAATTGAGAGAAGCAGGAGAAAGAATTCCGATCTTGATGTTGGTGGAACAAGAAACCGTAGAAGAAAGGGTTGCTTGTTTGGAAGCAGGTGCGGACGATTATTTATTGAAATCATACCATCGAGAAAAATTATTAGAACAAATTAATCTTTATCTTCAAGCTGAAGTCGATATTCCCGAACAGCTGAGATTTGGCGAATTAGTTTTAGACTTAACTACTCGTCAGATTATTAGAACAGATAAAGTTATCGATCTGACGATGAAAGAGTTTGAATTGCTGAAATATTTGATGTCTAATCCTCAGCAAGTAATGACTAGAGAAGAGATCATTGAAAATGTTTGGGGATACGATTATCGTGGAGAATCAAACGTGATAGAAGTTTATATTCGCTATTTAAGACTTAAAATAGAAAGCCAAAACAAAAAAAGATTAATTCAAACCGTTCGAGGTATTGGATACGTTTTAAGAGAATCCTAGAATTGACTATTAGCGATCGATTATTACATGAAACTTAAGCTAAATTTAAGCATTGTATTATTAGTACTATTATCTAGTTGTTCGACTTTAACTGATGCTAGAAAAACCATTGCCAATGCTTCAGAGGAAGTAAAACAAGGACAAACATTGCCTATAACTGCTATGGCTAAAATTGGAGGAGAAACTATTCAACTAGAAGTAGCTAGCTCTCCAGAACAACAAGGCATAGGGTTAATGTTTCGCGAATCTTTAGGAGATAATAGGGGAATGTTATTCCCTTTTGGTATGGAACGAAATGCTCGCTTTTGGATGAAAAACGTACCCATATCTTTAGATATGATTTTTCTTAATGGCGATCGCATTGTCGGAATTGCAGCAGATGTCCCCCCTTGTACTACCGAACCCTGTCCGATATATGGTCCTGAAGCTCTAGTCGATAACGTAATTGAACTTCGAGGAGGCAGGGCAGAAGAATTAGGCATAGAAATCAACAATAAAATATTAATTAAGCACTTGGATTCTCTTCAACAACAGAATAATTAAACAAGTAACAATACCTAATATTAATAATTGAAAAAATTAATAGTTAGTAATATTGCTCAACGATAATTAACGATGATTGATTTAATATATGCTTAACAAGCATCTGAAACTATATTTCTATCCACCGATGGAGTAAAAGCAGACGAGTAAAATATTATATTTTCTGTACTTGACAAAATTAAGTGATTTTACAGACTAATATGTGTCATTATATAAGTCCTAAATTTGTTTCTGGGAATTTTATATAAAGCGATCGCGAAGAAAAAGATGAAGTTTTAATTATTTGCGATCTAAAACACTGACAAAGTTTAATTTATCTCCAACAATAGTAAAAATTCAATAGAAATATTGATCTTTTATTGAGTAGTGACTTCCATTATTACTCTTTAACCACTAACACAATCCATGACCTAACAAAAACCCAGACTCCAGGAATACAACTATGAAGCCAGTCATATATGCCAAATTTGTTACCTTTTTAAAAGAAGAACTCTCTCTCTCCAGCGATTCCCTAAAAATTCTGGATAAAGCAGTAGAAGATCGTACTGCCCCCATGCCCATGATTCTTTGGCAATATGGACTAATTACCTTAGAAGAATTGGACCGTATTTACGATTGGCTTCATAGTAAAACAAAGCTAGATCCTAGTTAGTCGGGAACATCTAATTGTTTTTATTTGCGTTTGATTAAGATGCGTCGCAATAGATCTAAAGCGGAGTAAGAACTTAAACAGCGTACTAGCTCTCTTCCTCTGGTAGACCCAAAACGATATTGTTGGCTAATAGTTTTATTTTCAGGGTTTGCAACTCCAATATAAACTAGACCTACAGGTTTAGTTTCTGTTTCTCCATCAGGGCCAGCTATTCCCGTAATTCCGATGCCCCAATCGGTCTGTAAAAGATTTTTAACCCCCAAAGCCATTTGCTCGGCTACAGCACCGCTAACTGCGCCCTGTTCGACTAAATCTTGGCTATTAACATTCAACATATTTTTTTTGACTCGGTTGGCATAAGCAATTACTCCCCCCAAAAAATAACTAGAACTACCAGGTATTTCTGTGAGCATTGCCCCCAATCCTCCTCCCGTGCAAGATTCAGCAACGCTAAGAGTTTGGTTGGCATCTTGCAAAAGTTTGCCAACTACAGAAGTAAGGGTATCTTCATTGCTGCCAAAATAATCTAGCCCTGCAATATTTTTAATTTCGTTAGCTACTGGCTCAATCAGAGCTTTTGCCTCAGCTTGAGAATCAGCTTTGGCTGCCACTCGTAGTCTTACTTCTCCCTTTCCTGCATAGGGTGCAACCGTAGGATTATCCGAATCAAATAAATGAACCACCTTTTCTGCTAGAGCAGATTCACCAATGCCCCTAAAACGCATCATTTCACTGTAGATCGTACTTTTGCCCCAACCTTGGCTTTTGAGGAAGGAAACCGCCGTATCTTGCCACATTCGATACATTTCTGAAGGAACTCCAGGGAAGGTCATTATGGTAATACCTTCTTTTGGCTGCCAAATGATGCCTGGGGCTGTACCTGTAGGATTGGGTAAAGTTATCGCACCTTGAGGTATAAGAGCTTGTTTACGGTTGCTAGGAGTCATTTCTCGCCCTACGCTGGCAAACTTGCGACTGATATCTTGAATGATTTGAGGATCTTCGTATAAGGGAGTATCAAAAAAACTGGCAATTGTTTCTGTCGTTAGATCGTCGGGAGTTGGACCTAAGCCACCAGTAAAAATTAAAATAGAGGAGCGACTAATAGCAGTATCTAATACTTGATGAATACGGGATACATTATCCCCAACAACAGTTTGATAGTAGTGAGGTATGCCCAAATTAGCTAACTCTTGAGCTAAATACTGACAGTTAGTATTTAAAATATCTCCCAAGAGCAATTCTGTTCCAATACAAATAACTTCCGCGCTCATTTATTTTATTATCTATCTATTACTACTGTGAGTAGCTCGCCAAACTTGCCAAACTTGCCAAACCTGCCATGACAATAACATTGTTGCACCGATCGCATAACCCCAACCACTAGGAATATTAGAAAAACCTAGAGCTAAACTGCCCACCCAAAAAGTAAGACTATAAATAAACAAAACTGTTTGACGCTGGGATATACCAGATTTGAGCAACCAATGATGAAGATGGCTTTTATCGGCAATAAACGGTGATTTACCTTTCCAGATCCGAGAGAAGATCACTGCCGACATATCAATAATTGGCACTGCCAAAATCAAATAGGGTAATACTACCGCGGTAATGGCAGTAGTTTTGACCAAACCGACAATTCCGACTGCTGCGAGGGTAAATCCCATAAAGTATGCTCCCCCATCTCCCATAAAGATTTGGGCGGGATTAAAGTTGTAGCGTAAAAAGCCTAATGCTCCTCCAGCTAAAGCAGCAGCAATCAAAGCAGCAGCAGGTTGATTCATAAAGAGGGTAACTACTAGCATGACAAAAGCGGCAATTCCCGAAACTCCCGCAGCCAATCCATCTACGCCATCAATCCAATTGATAGCATTAGCCATCCCTACCAGCCAGATAACCGTAATCGGCAAGCTCAACCAATAAATTTTGATTAGGGAATAGACAGGAAATGATACAAAATCAATACGGACTCCCATATACCAACAAGCAGTTGCTACGGCAAATTGCATCAACAATCGTGAAATAGGAGTGAGGTTAAATAAATCGTCGGCAAAACCAATGCCAAAGAACAGGATACTACCAATGATAACTACCCAAATTTCTTTTACCTTGTGGGGTGGCAAAGCAGAAAATCCGCCTAAAAGCCAAACCATGACAAGAGCAACAATCGTACCTGCAAAAATAGAAACCCCGCCTACACGGACAACGGGGTTTTTGTGAATCTTCCTAGCGTTTGGTCGATCTACTATACCTAGCTTCAGACCAAGGGTTTTAACATCGGGTATAGTCCACAAAACAACAGTCATAGAGACTAGGAAGGCAATCAGATGATAAAGCTGAATGGGCATCTGAGTTTAGGCGTTCTCGAACGGCTAGTAAGAATATAAGGAGTGTTAGTAATTTAGCAACACCACAGCCATAAATTATAACTAGATGTTGCTGTTTGTCTAGCCTGAGATCTTGGCTGGAAGGGGAATTTGTAGATAGGGGTATAAAGGAAAGCGATCGCACAAATTAGCTACTCGATTCAAACAGTTATTTTGAACTGTTTCGTCTTCAGGACTGAGTAGTTTGTCAGTAATAATGTTGGCTATCTCTTGAAATTCTGACGTACCCATGCCTCTAGTGGTCATTGCAGGAGAACCCAAGCGCAACCCGCTAGTAACAAAAGGAGATTCGGGATCGAAAGGAACGGTGTTTTTGTTGGCAGTGATGTTGACTTGACTGACTAAAGCATCTGCTTTTTTACCAGTCATGCTAATACTACGCAAGTCGACCAAAATTAAATGATTATCCGTACCGTCGGAAACCAGCTTAATATCTCTGGCTTTAAACGCTTCTGCCATAGCTTGGGCGTTGGCAATTACTTGGGCGGAGTATTCCTTAAATTCTGGTTTGAGGGCTTCTCCAAACGCTACTGCTTTAGCTGCAATTACATGTTCTAACGGGCCTCCTTGCGTGCCAGGAAAGACTGATTTATTAAGTTTTTTGGCTAGTTCGGCATCGCGGGTCAAAATCAAACCGCCTCTAGGGCCTCGTAAAGTTTTGTGGGTAGTGGTAGTGACTACATCGCAGTGCGGGATAGGGTTAGGATGATGACCGCTAGCTACTAAACCAGCTATATGGGCAATATCTGCTAATAAATACGCGCCAACTTCATCGGCAATTTCTCTAAATTTAACAAAATCTATCGTACGAGGATAAGCTGAATAACCGCAAATAATGAGTTTGGGACGTTCTTTGAGGGCAATTTCTCTAATTTGCTCGAAGTCTAACTGTTCGGTATCTTTATTTACGCCATACTGAACTACCTTAAACCACTTTCCCGAAACGTTTACAGGAGAGCCATGAGTTAGGTGTCCGCCGTGGGACAAATCCATACCCATAATCGTATCTCCAGGCTTTAGTAGAGTCAGAAATACCGCAAAGTTTGCTTGCGCTCCAGAGTGGGGTTGAACGTTTGCCCCTGCTGCACCAAATAACTCTTTAGCACGGTCGATCGCTAATTGCTCTGCGCGATCAACAAATTCGCACCCACCATAGTAGCGTTTTCCTGGCAAACCCTCAGCATATTTATTGGTCAATACCGAACCTTGGGCAGCTAAAACTGCGGGAGAGGTGAAGTTTTCGCTGGCAATCAACTCTAAATGCGATCGCTGGCGTTTTAATTCTAAATCGACTATCTCGGCAATTGCTGGATCTGTTTGAGCGAGAAAATCTAAATTATTTTGAGTCACTATTCGTTTCTATTGTTTGTGTTGATAATTAATCTCCATGCTATCTAATTTCAGTGACCGCTAAAAACCATCGTCCCTGAGATCATTGCACTGGAATTATTTTCCCATAATTAACGATCGCTTGTCTTTTATTTTTGTGAGCGCGATCGTAAGTGGGTTCGATAATAATTTATATAAATGAATTGAGGGATAAATAAATATCATAAATCAAATATCATAAATCTTTAACAATTTTTTAATTATGTTTCTTCAATATTTATCGAGCGACCCTATTTTCTACCTTAGAGTTGTTACTATTTTAATTATTTCTATTTCTTTGCACGAGCTAGGACATGGAATTGCTGCGATTTTTCAAGGAGATGATACTCCTGTTATCAAAGGACATATGACAATGAATCCCTTAGTTCATATGGGAATACATTCGATATTCTTCTTACTTTTGGCAGGTATTGCTTGGGGACAAATGCCAGTCAATCCTAGTAAATTTCGCCATCCCAAATGGGGCAGTATTTTAGTTTCTGCTGCTGGCCCTCTAACTAATATTGCTTTAGGAATGTTGGCAATGTTAGTAATTAATTTGTCGTTATATTTTGATTGGAATAAAATTGTTAGTTTAGAATTCTTTTATATAATTGCCAGATTTAATTTTGTTCTTTGTTTATTTAATCTAATTCCTATTCCTCCTCTTGATGGCTATCATGTGGCAAGCGAAATTATCCCTGAAATGAAAGCTTTGGGACGCTCTAAAATTGGACTGGCTTTATTTATGATTTTATTTATTAGCGGAATTGGTGGTGAATTATTTTCCTTGGCAGATATCATCGTTAGAGCTTTAATAATTTAGATTTATCGATTTGCAAATCTCAACTCGTTTGGTCAAAAAAGCGACTACAAGTTTGACTCCCTTACTGTTAAGCTATATGGCACGAATAGCAACAATGATTTTAAAAAATCTAAAATAGAAGTATATCGATAAAACTTCTGGAGGATTAACCAACGTGATAGTTATGATTACAGATGAGCAAATTTTATCAGCCAGCCAAGTTTGTCCCAATTGCTTGATGGCAGATCGCAATGGTTTACCTCGATGGCGCAGAGGTCAGTTGGGGTGTGGCAAGGCTTTACAACAATCTACTCCAAGACAAGCGAAAATTTATAAATGTCAAATGGGTTTTAATGTTACCCAAGTAAACTAATAAATTGATAGTTTGCGTTATCCTAAAATCTACATCAGACAAATTAATTTGTGATTTTAGGAGACAACTGTTATGGGACGGTATGCACTAGCAGATAATAAAGACCGTTTTTTTGGTGCAATTGTATATCTTTTGGCTTTAGCAGATGTAGTGGCTTTGGGATTGGGTTTGGCGACCATAATTCCTGCTTTGTCTCCCGTATTCGATTTTTTATCAATACTTCTCATTCCTGTAATGATAATTTATGGAATTATTCCTGGTGGCTTTGGTGGGATAGTTATATTTTTTATTCTCATCCTGGCTGTAGTGCAGAATCAAAAAATCAGCTATTTTATTCGTTTTAATACCATGCAATCAATATTAATTGGCATTGCTATATCTCTAATTCAAATTGTTTTTGGGACCCTTGGCGGGCTGAATATAATTGGTATGGTGGTTTTTTTAGTAGTTATGCCTGCTTGTATTTATTGCATGGTTCAATGCGCTTTAGGAAAATATCCCGAAATTCCTTCATTTTCTAAATTTGTTTACGAACAAGTACGTTAGCAGTTGATAGATCCCTATACAAGTCAATTATTAAACAACTTGATTGGATAGACAGCCAATACCTTCAATTTCAACTCTTACATTATCTCCCTGCTGCATTGCACCAATACCTTCAGGAGTCCCCGTCAAAATAATATCCCCAGGAGTCAAAGTCATAATTTGAGAAATATAAGCAACCAAAACTTCTGGAGAAAATACCATATCGCCAATAGAGGCAGATTGCTGAGGAATATCGTTATTATTAAGAAAAGTTTTAATTTTGGCCTCCACACTCAATTCTCGCACAATCCAAGGCCCTAAAGGACAAAAAGTATCAAATCCTTTAGCTCTCGTCCACTGTCCGTCTTTCTTTTGTAAATCTCTGGCTGTGACATCGTTAGCAATTGTATAGCCCCAGATACTCTTAGCTGCTTGTTCGGGACTAATCTGGTGACAACGATCGCCTACTATCAAAGCTAATTCCCCTTCATAATCGACTCGTTGTGACTGGGAAGGATAATTAATATTTTGACCGTCAGCAATAATGGTTGTGGGTGGTTTAAGAAACAACAACGGCTCTTTTGGTACGGGCGTTCCCATTTCTGCTGCGTGCTTGAGGTAATTTTTGCCTACCGCTACAATTTTAGAAGGTACGCAAGGAGCCAGTAATTGATAAGTATCCAATTCCTGTTCCAAGTCCGTTGCTTGTCCTCCCAGCCAAGGCGGAGCATCGTATACAGCTACGCTACGATTAGCCTGTAGCAAACCATAGTAAACTTGCTCGCGATCGGTTTTTATGCGGACATAGCGCTGTGCCATAACAAAATTCAGAAATAGGAATCAATTAAAATTAAACTCAAAGTTTACTTTACAATGATGCTTTAAGTTAGCTCAATTTTAAGTTAATCTGCCCAAGACAAATCAAAAGACTGGTAATTGAGCGTTAAGTAATAGTAAGATTGTAAATCCTTGCTTCTTTTATATTGTTTGCTCAATTGTACGGCAAAAAACTATTAGAAGCCTTTATCGTCCACAAGGAGAAACCATAAAAATGAGTAGTAGCTACGAAATGATGTATATTCTTCGCCCCGATCTCTCTGAAGAGCTCGTAGGAGAAGCTGTAACCAAATATCAAAACTTTCTGACTGAAAACGGTGCAGAAAACCTTGAAGTTCAAATTAAAGGAAAAAGAAGACTGGCTTATTCTGTTGGTAAATATCTAGACGGTATTTACGTTCAGGTAAATTACGATGCTGATGGCAGTCAAATCGCTCCTTTAGAAAGAATGATGCGCTTGAGTGAAGATACAATTCGTTATCTGACTATCAAACTTAAAAAACGCGCTATTATTGCTGCTCAAAATGCAGCAGCACAGCCCATAGCAGAAGCAGACGATTAAGATCAAGATCTAAGATCTAGTTTCCAAAACTTTTAGGCGATCGCCTAACTTCATGATTCCCTGATTTTTGGGAATCATATTCATGCCAAACATCACCCCTTGTTCGCTTAACTGTCTAAAAGTTCCTAGTGTATTGAGGGGTTCTTTTAATTGATTTTTTTGACCTTGTTGTTGGTCGATTGTGGTCATGATACAACGACTACAAGGTTTGGCTACAGTGAATTCGATCTCGCCAATTTGAATTAAACTCCAGCGATCTTCGATAAAAGGTTCGGTAGTATTAATGACAATATTAGGTCGAAAACGGTTCATAGGAATGACTTGTTTTTGAGACAGATGAATCTCAGTAATTCTTTGATTCAACTCTTGTAAAGAAGCCGTAGCTGTCAACATTACAGGATAATTATCGAGAAAGCCAAGAGGAATATTGTCTTCACTAGGATAGTTTTTAGCTGCAAGACGAGTATATTCTGGAGATTGTTTGACTAGACGACAAACTTTGTCTCGATCTAGATTTAATAGTTGATGAAACCAAGCTGCAACCAGATCTCCTTGGTCAATTGCCTGTAGGCGATCGCGCCAAATTTCCACTTCGATAGTTGTTCCTGTTATAATAGCTGTAAAAGTCAAACTAGGAAAACTGCCATCTTCTAGACTTAGAGTAATATCTCCATCGGCAATTTCCACTCGAACCTTCGCTAATTGGGGAAATTGTCTTTGAGTTATAAACTTACCACTACCAGAGATGAGCATCATTTCTCGATCCCCAAGAAAACCCTTGGTGTTAACTTCTGCTTGTGATAGATCGATTCTTTGACAAGATTTAATCGGATAAACACACAGTTGGGAGACAATCATAAGCTTTGATAAAGGGTGCAAAATAGGGACAATGCTCTATCTAGGCAATCGTATTTCCCCATGATTAACCTAGAGTGACCTACGAGCAAAATTTAATGATTAAGTGAATTTCTGGAATAGTTCTGTTTGTTTTGTAAGGCAAAAATTTTGATTCGTCCACTTTTATCCTGAGAAAGTCAATTTTTCTGTCAATTTTTCTTAAGTGGTAAGATCGATGTTATTGATGCTGGGGATAATTAATTATGGTAGATTGTGCGATCGCTTTAGGCAGTAACCAGGGTAACTCGTTAGAGATTTTGACAAAATCTCTCTCGGCATTAAATCAAATCCCTGGCATCATTCTCAAGGCTACTTCTAGCTGGTATCAGACAGAACCTTTGGGAACGCCTCAATCTCAGCCAGATTATCTCAATGGTTGTGCTTTACTCTCTGCACGACAAACCCCCGAAGAATTGTTAAATGTTTTGCAAGCCACAGAAATTCAGTTTGGCAGAACAAACAAAGGTGCATTACAGCCGAGAACTTTGGATCTAGATTTGCTATTGTATGGAGATTTAATTTTAAATACTCCCAATTTAACTATTCCCCATCCTCGAATGATAGAACGTGCTTTTGTACTCGTACCTCTAGCTGAAATTGCACCAGACTGGATCGAACCAAAATCAAAAGCAAAAATAGCCAGGCTACTCCGCAACGTAGATACTTCAGGAGTCAAACCCTATATAGTTTAATTACTTATCACTAATTATTAATTAATAATGTACCGTTCCATCAGGCATAATCGTTTCGGTAAGAACTGCCTTATTAAAGATCGTACCCTCAATATCTGCACCTTTGAGGTTAACCTGACAGAGATTGGCTTTGGTCAAGTTTGCCCCCCTAAGATTTGCCCCCCTAAGGTTTGCTCCTGTTAAGTTCGCGTTTTTTAAATTTATACCCCGCAGTTTAGCCCGATCTAAATTTGCGCTTTGAAGATTGGCGTAACTTAAATTTGCCCAGCGCAAATCGCATCTAGTTAAATTAGCTTCTGATAGATTGCTAGCAAAAAAATAACTGTGACTTAGATAAGCGGAAACTGCACTGACGCGATGAAGATTCGCTCGATAAAAACTAGCCGATTGCAACTCAGATTCAAATAAGTTTGCTCCTGACAAATCTGCCAAATCAAAGCTAGCCTCAGCCAAAGCCGTCTCGCTGAGGTTGGTACGATTGAGCCTAGCTTCAGTAAAATTTGCTTGACGTAGCTGTGCTTGACGCAAAGAAGTCCCAATTAAATTGCACGAATGAAAATTAGCTGATCTTCCCCGAACAAATCTAAGATCTGAGCCGATTAAATTCGCTTGGGTCAAATCTGCATCAATTAAATAAGCTGATTGTAAATTAGCTCCTGTTAAGTTTGCTTTAGTTAAATTGGCATCAATTAATTCTGCTGCTGTTAAATTGGCTCCCGTTAGATTTGCTTGACATAACAAAGAATTAGTGAGATCTGCACCTGTTAAATTAGCTTTGACCAAATAAACTTGGGCTAAATTAAGATTTTGTAAATTTGCGTTGGTTAAATCGATTACTTTTTGATTGCTGCGAGCGAGCCACTTTAACCAACTGTCTGCACCCTGTTTTAATTTTGCTAGATGCTCAATATTTGCCACAAATCTACTTGCCTCGCGATCGCCTAAATCTCAGTTGCTCGATCTATTATCCCCCGTTTGAGGGACAGAACCAAACTATTCATTATTTTTTAGATGAAGGGTATCTCTTCCTCGAACGTTTTCGATCGCTGCTAAAGCTGCTTGAGATCCTGCGATAATGTCTCTTTCTTCTCCTCCCAAATATAGCCTACCAAAGCTGCCGATCGCTGTTACCTTGAGAATATTAATTAAGGCTGCTTTCTCCGCTTCATTAGCAGCTAGAGAGGCATAGGCTGCGGGTTGTACCTCTAGAACATATAAAGTCTGTCCTGCCAAGAGCATTTGTCCCCGACAATCGCGATTGACTAATTGTGCTTGATAGGGGTCGATATTACGAATAATTTGGCTGGAAACTACCTTGGGCTTTAAACTATCTTGTTGTCTAACTTGCAATGCTTCTAAAATAGCTCTCCCTGCTGCTTTAACTTCTCCTTGTTTGCTGGCATGAATTTCCAATAGTCCATAAAGCCTTTCGACAAATTGGACTCCTGGGCGAACTACCGCAGATTTAAGGGCGATATCGGTAATACGATTGATTTCGATACCAGGAGAAATTTCAATCCATAAAGAAGCGTCTCCTGGTAAGGGTAGAAATCCTAAAGATACCGTGCCAATATAAGCTGCGTGCTGAGATTGTAATCTATCTAAATATACATAACTACGAAGTTCTACACCCAAAATCTGAGTCCTCTTGCTGGCATAAAAATACGATTTAACTAAACCACTTTCCAGCTAACCAGTTTGTGTCCGCAGTTGTAAAGGGTCAAATCGCAGAACTTCGACTACACTAAGATAAATTCAATTTTAGTTAAATAGTAAAATGCCATAGTATCAAACATTTTTTTGCCTAATTTATCGAATAAGGTGTTTACTTAGTTATGTATATTGAGAATTCAATATTGCGACTTTTTAATTTGACTATTTCTTATGAATGCCCCTAATATGAGTCCGTTTTTATTTGTAACTGATTTAGACAATACATTAGTTGGTGATGATGCTGCTTTAACTCGTCTCAATCAGGAATTAGCTAGTCATCGTCAAGAATACAATAGCAAAATTGTCTACGCTACAGGGCGATCGCTTTATTTGTATCGCTTATTAGCAGAAGCAAAATCTTTGCTGACACCAGATGCTTTAATCACCTCAGTAGGGACGGAAATGTATTTCGACCGAAATCATGAGAAATATGACCCAGAATGGGCAAAAATTCTGTCTCAAGGATGGAATAGAGCAGAAATAGTTGCCATCGCTAGTCAGTTTGAAGAATTGCAATCTCAACCCAAATCCGAACAAAATCCTTTCAAAATAAGCTACTATTTAGCCGAAGCAGTAGCCAGAGAAACTATTGCTAAACTTAAAGCTACCTTGGGTGAAAATGGTTTCAAGGTCAAAATTATTTACAGCGCTGGTCAAGATTTAGATTTATTACCTAGAAATGGAGATAAAGGTTTAGCGGTCAAGTTTTTACGCCAAAGATGGGATATTTCTGCTGAGAAAACTATAGTATGTGGTGATTCTGGCAATGATATTTCTATGTTTCAAGGAGAGGAAAAAGGTTTAATTGTTGGCAACGCCAAACCCGAATTGGTTCAGTGGTATGAAGAGTGCAAAAACAACAATCTTTACCTCGCTCAATCTGCTTGTGCGGGGGGCATACTCGAAGGTCTAAAACATTTCAACTTTATAAAGTGAGTCTTGCCCACTTTATAAAATTGAAAAGATCGAAACGTGAATTCTAAAATCTTAATTATTTTGTTTAGATTGTATCACTTGCGCGATCGTACTTATTAATTCTTGCTCTGGACAAGGTTTGACTAAATAGGCTACAGCACCAAGTTCTAAAGCCATTTTCCGATGCTTGTCGCTATCGCGAGAGGTTAATATAATCACTGGCAGTTTTTTATATTCAGGATTATTGCTAATAGCTTTGAGAAACTGAAAGCCATTCATCAAAGGCATTTCCAAATCACAAACGACTAGTTCAACTTTTCCTGATTTTTTTAGTTCGGTTAAGGCATTGATCCCATTATCTGCTTGAAGGACTTGTTTGCAGACTTTCTCTAAAGACATGGCAATTGTTCTGCGAAGACTATTAGAATCATCTACAACCAACAGAGTCTGAGGTAGAGTTTCAATAGAGGTAGATACCCCAGCAGGGGGCAAATGTGGCGTCTCTAGAGAATTACTAGGTAATGCTGGGAAACTATTACCGCCCAAAAAGGCTTGCTGACTCATGGCATTACTGCGATATTGAGAATCTTTGAGTAATGCTGCCCCATCTACTACCAAAGTAAGACTACTATCTTTAAGCACGCTACAGCCATAAATATATCTTGGAGGAATAATCGCACTACCTAGGGGTCTAATAACTAATTCTTGTTCTCCCAATACCCGATCAACTTCAAGTCCGACAAAACCATTTTGACGACGCAAGAGCAAAATCGGATTATTCAGACTAGATTCTGATTCTTGTAATTTAGATATAGTGCGTGGATATTCAATCATTTTTGATAATTGACGTACGGGAATCATTTCTACATCATCTTTAGTTTTCCAATGTAATATTTTTTGTCCCTCAAAAATTTGAACTTCTTTAGAGGTGGGTAAAATAATTCTTTCGATCGCATCAATTAATAGAGCATAGGTCATCCCAGCAGCTTCGGTAAGCATTAATTTGGCGATAGTCAAGGTTAAAGGAATTTGCAGAGAAAAAGTCGTTCCTTTACCAGCAGTAGACTCAATGGAGATTGTACCGTCCATTTCTTCAACTTGAGAACGTACTACATCCATGCCGACTCCTCTACCAGATAAGTCACTAAGTTTGTCAGCAGTAGAAAAACCTGGTTCAAATAATAACTCTAGGAGTTGTGATGGGGAAGTAACCGCTGCTTGCTCTGGAGTAATTAATTTTTTCTCAATTCCCGTTTGTTTGATTCTTTCAATGTTAATTCCCTTACCATCATCTCCAACTTCAATGACGGTTTGACTACCCTGATAGTAAGCTCTTAAGAAAACCGTTCCTGTTTCTGGTTTTCCTGTTTGCATTCTTTCATCGGGTTTTTCCAAACCGTGGTCGAAGGAGTTACGAACTAAGTGTAAGAGAGGATCGTACAGCTTTTCTTCAATAGTTTTATCAATCAGAATATGACTGCCAATAATATTGAGTTCGGCCTTTTTATCGTGAGTCACAGAAAGCTGCTTGAGTAAGCGAGGGAAGCGATTAAACAGTCTGCCAATGGGAGACATTCTAGTTTCAATCAATTCATCTCTCATATTTAACAACATTCGCTGTTGTTTTTGAGTATCTCGTTGTGCCTGTTTATTATGATTTCTAATTTTTTCGGCAATATTGACTAGTTCTGAATTACTGTTACCGGTCAGTTCTAAAAGTTTGTTCAGTCTAGCTTCTGCACTTTGAAATTCACTATCAGGTAGAACAGATTTATAGTCTTTACGGGGAGAATGGGTAATATTGTTTAGCTTGCCAGGTAATTCCAATAGAAGTTGCTGTTGCTGGGGAGATAAACAGACCTCGTCAACAACTTCGATTAATTCGTTGACTATTTGCTCGCTATAGCTAATTTTGTCTAGTAACTGTTCTACAAATCCCCCAATACGCTCGTCTTTTAGAACATTTCTATTTTGATTAATTAATAATTCCCCAACTAGATCGTTTAATTTTTCTAGAGAATCTAGATTAACCCGAACTGTCTTATTAACTTTTTGTTGATTAGTTTGCTGATCTTGTTTTTGTTTAGAAGAACCAAACCTTGATTTTCTGACATCTCTAGTAGATATTTCTTGGGCTGGGGCAGTTTTGTTTTTAGGTTTAAAGACTTCTGTAGGAACAGTCGGAACAATCGAAGTAGATGATGCCTGGTTGTTCTTTGGAGTTGACTCGACGGATTTTTGAGAGAGAGACTCTACTTCTTCCTCTCCCCAAATCTGGGTTGTTAATTCTCCAGAATCATCATTATCATTATTCTCAAACTCCCAGCGATCTGATTCAGATTCAAAATTTTGGGTAAACTCACTTACTAAAGATTCGGAGCCGAACATATCGGTAGCATTTTCATCTTCAGTGTCATTAAATTCAGATTCAAAACCCTGGCTAAACTCACCTACTAAGGATTCGGAGCCGAACATATCGGCAGTATTTTCATCTTCAGTATTATCTTCGATAGCTTCTCCCGCCATAGCAAATATTTCATCTTCTGAAAATAATGCTTCGTTGTTAGTGGTTGCTAAGCTAAGATCGCTGACATCTAATTTTTCCGTGAATTGCTTTAATTCGGCAGAAGGCTCTCCTCCTCGATCGCGATCTCCCTCCATTACTTGCTGTTGTGCTTGTCGAAAATTGGCGATCGCCGCTTCGGTAATTTCTTTAACCAGGTCAGGATTAACTTCTAAAGCAGTTAAAATTGTTTGGGCGATTTCTCCCAAACCAGATAAATTAAGAGATTCTGATAGAGCTGAAAATATCTCTGCCTGAGATTGCAAGACATCCATCATATTTCCTGGCTCGCCTTGGGATAAAGCCACGGATAATTCTTGAATCCTCTCGGGAACAACAGATTCAAAGAAAGATTCCACTACATCCAAACCTAATTCTTCGGAAGTAGGAAAAGCATCCTGATCGCTGAGATAATCGCCAAAGATTTCCGTCAATTCAGCAAAAATACCCGCAGCACGATTGAGAATTTCTTCGCGATCGATGGGAGCTTTGCTAAATTCTGCCGTTAAAGGAATTCTGAGACAGTCGTAGCTGGCGTAAAGTAATTTTTTGGTCTGATGGTCGATTACCAACTCAGGATTATACAGAGCTTTAAAAACATCTTCCATCGAATGGGCGACAGTTTTGATTGTTTCCAACCCCACATTAGCCGCACCTCCTTTGAGAGTATGAGTGGCTCGCATCAGCTGATTGACTCGCAAAGGGCGATCTCTTAATTCTATATCACCATCATTGATGGCAAATAGTTCCTGTTCGATAGTTTCTAATAGTTCGGGAGCTTCTTCTAAAAAGTATTGATAGGCTTGGTCGCGAATACTGGGGTCGGTAATCATCGTCGAATATTTTCTAATATATAGTTTAGTAATATAAAGATTGAAATTCTGGAATAGAAACTGTCTATTCCAGAATCTATAGTTAGAGCGTAACTATCCTTACTTGACCTTAAACTGAGATACACTAGCCTGTAAGTTTTGTGCCAGTTGCTCTAGTTGCTCAAAAGAAACAGAGATTCTACTCGAATCCTGAGAAGTTTCATTAGCGATTTCCGCTACTTGTCCCATCACCCGGGTCACAGATGCCGCTTCTTGAGTTTGGACATTGGCAGCACTGGTAATACCCTGAACTAAACCTTGAATCTCTGCGGTGGCAATCACAATTTCATTTAAGCTTTCACGAGTTTCATTGACCAAATTTGTTCCTTCTGCTACCTGTTCGACTCCTGCTTCCATAGCAGCAGCAACTTCTTGAGTTTCCTCTTGAATTTCTTTAACTAGTTTCTCAATCTCGATGGTGGCTTCGGTAGATTGCAAAGATAAATTGCGAACTTCATCCGCTACTACCGCAAAGCCCTTACCATATTCTCCCGCTCGTGTTGCCTCTAGAGCAGCATTGAGGGCTAATAGATTAGTTTGAGTAGCAAAACTACTAATAAGGCTAACTACCTTAGAAATCTTTTGAGAAGAATCGCTCAGGCGTTTGACTCGTTTGCCCGCATCAGCTACGGTTTCGCGAATACTTGCAATACTATCTACAGTATTGTTCATTGCTTCGTCGCCAGACATTACGGTTTGGTTAGCTTGTTTGATCGCTATTTCTACTTTTTGAGCATTTTCAGTAGTTACCGTCGAAGCATCGATCATCGCTTGGACTCGATCTAAGGCTTGCTGCAACTCTTCTAATTGCCTTTCAGATTGGACGGACAATCCTTTGATGGCAGAACTACTAGAACCAGTAGTTTGTGTTACTTGCAGGGCTGCGATTTGTACTTGTTCTACAATTCCTTTCAAAGAATCTAAAGTAGTGTTGTATGCTCCTGCTACCGTACCAATTTCTGTTTCGGTAACTTTAGCTCGAACTGTTAAATCTCCACTAAATGCAGGTCTAACAGTTTTGAGAATATCTAGGGCTTGTTTTTGTAATTCTTCTCTAGCAGCTTTTTCCCTAGCCACTGTTTTAGTCAAGTCTTCTGATTGAGCTCGCAATCGATCGTAGTAATCGACTTGTTGAATAGCGATCGCTAGTTGATTGGCTAACTGAGCTATTTGATCGGCTTCTAATTCTTGCCAATCCCGAGGACCAGAGTTTTGATAAACTCCTAATAATCCCCATAGTTTTTCGCCTTGGAAAATCGGAGCGATAATATAAGCTTTAGCTTGATATTTTTCTAGAGATTGAATATAGCAGTCGGGAAACTTTTTCTGATAAATGTCATCAACTGCTGTATATTTCTTACCAGTGAAGTATTTACTACCTTTGGTTTTTTGGAGGTAAGTATCAGTTTCCACGATGTCTTCTGTCGACCACTTACGCAGGATACAGCGATCGCTGCCAGTCCGATTACCACTCAATACTTCATCTTCAGTTTGTTCTACTAGCAGAGAAACCCAACCACTAGCAACCGATTCTGCTACTACTTGACCGCTCCAATCAGGATTGAATTGATAAACTACCGTACGGTCTACATTGATTGCTTGACGAACTTCTTGAGTAGTTACTTTGAAAACTTCGTCAATATCTTTTGCTTTACGAATTTGCTCGCTGATTTTGCTACTGGCTTTTTCTAACTCTGATTGTTTTTGTAGCTTTGCTATGGAGTTAATCTGCTGCATGGCAATTCCTACTTGCAAACCAAGAGTTCTTAAGCTGTCTACCTCATAATCTTGCCAGCGACGCGCGCCAGTATTTTGATAACAACCAATCAAGCCCCACAGTTTTTTGCTACCAAACATATCTTTATCCGCAATAAAGATCGGTGCAAGCACATAAGCCCTGGCTTCCATCTGTTCGAGCAGTTCAATATGACACTGTTTGTGACCTTGAAGATAGATATCTTCTACTGCAAAGCTTTCGCCATTTTTATAGCGACCGCCTTTGGTATTTTGGAGGAAAGTATCTTCGATAAAGGGAATAATTTTAGTCAAGTCAGACCATCCAGGGGCGGCTGAATCTGCGACAAAATTACCACTCCAGTCGCGGTTAAAACGATAAATAGAAACTCGGTCTACACCTAAGACTTTTCTGCCTTCATCGGTAGCAATTTGCCAGACTGCTTTTTCATCTTTAGATAAGCGTACTTTTTCGAGAATTTTGGATAGACCTCTTTCTCTTTTAAATGCTTGTTCCATTTGTTGATTTTGGAATTGAGCATTTCTAAGGTAAGAAGTTTGTTGCAGGGGTTTTACAAAACGAGAAGCATATCCTTGCAACTGTTGGATATCAGACTCTTGCCAATTTCTTGGAGCAGAGTTTTGATAAACTGCCAAAAGTCCCATTAGCTGGTTGTTACTATGAATTGGCACGATGATATAGGCTTGAGCTTCTATTGCCTCAAACTTCTCTAAAACTGCCAGTGCAAGTCCTTTAGTTTGCACGTTATTGGCAATATAATAAGGCTCAAAATTTCCGCCTTTAAAATGGAAGTCATAATCTAAGATTGAACCCGCAGATTTCCATTTTGTCCCCATCGATTCGGCTAAAATTTTGCCACTCCAGTCGGGATTGAAGGCAAACACTACCGCACGGTCGATTTTCATCGAACCCCGAATCTTATCTAGCCAACTTTGCATCATTTGTTCGGCATTTTGGCTGATGGAAGTCAGGAAATCCTGTTCGGAAATTAATTCTGCTTGCTTGGCATTAAACTTGAGAGTGCGGAGGTCGCTTGTTTGTTTTAATGAAATACTAAATTTGGGTGCGTATTCCATGACCAATTGAATCTCAGATTCTTGCCAGTTACGAGTTCCTGAATTTTGGTAAACTCCTAACATTCCTAACAAGCGATCGCCCGATTTAATCGGAACTATAATATAAGCTTTTGCCTCGAATGCTTCTATCTGTTCGATAAAGCAAGGTGCAATATCTTTTTCGTGAATATTGTTAGCAACATATTTGGCTTGACAATTGTCTGGAGTAATAAAACAATCATTGTCGAAAGAGTTGGCTGCTTTTGTCCAAGCTGAATCTACTGATTCGGCAATTATTTCTCCACTACCATCAGGGTTAAATCCATAGACTAGAACTCGATCTGCTTGAATAAAAGCGCGAATTTGTCCTAATTTTTGCTCCATAGACTGTTTGGCGTGAGAGCTAACTGCCGTAACAATATCTTCGGTGGCGAATTTTTGTAGTTGTTTTGCCTGAAAAGATGAATTGCGAATTAGACTTACTTGCTGTACTGCATAGCTAATTTTGGCACTATATTTGTGCATCAACTCAACTTCAGACTCTCGCCAATTGCGCGAAGCAGAGTTCTGAAAAACAGCTAAAATTCCTAACAAGCGATCGCCAGATTTGATCGGAATCGCTATGTAAGATTTGGCATTTATTGCTTCAAAAGAAGCCACTAGGCAGCTTGGAAAGCCTTGGTTATAGACATCATTGACGACATATTGAGATTGACAATTTTCGCTAGTTAAAACACCGTCATAATCAAAAACAGAACCTGAGAGTTGCCAATCATCTCCTACTGATTCGGTAATTACTTCTCCAGTACCATCAAGATTATAAGCATAGATCCAAGTCCGATCTGCTTTAAAGTTTTGACGTATTTCTTGCAAAGTTTGCTGCATTAATTGATGCAGAGACTCCTGTCGTTCGATAATGAAGTCTTGTTTTCCATGAGACTCGATTGTAGATATAGGAGATTGCAAAACACGAGTCAATTCCATAGTCAAGTGATAAAGCAAGTTGATCTCATCTTCTTGCCATTGACGGGGTTGTTCGCACTGTTGAACTACGATCAAACCCCAGACTTGACTTAATTCATAATCATTTTCTGAGGAAACAGAATCTATCAAAATAGGTAAAGCTAAAGAAGCCTGTACTTGATATTTTTCTAGTAGCTGTTTTTGATAGGGAGTCAATTGACTGGGATCTTCAGTCGCTATGAACCCACAAGTTTTAAAGTCCAGCGCTTTTTGACCGCCAAAACAATTACAAGCAATATTTTCATTTAAAGCTGGCGTCCAACCAGGAAGCAAAGCTTCCGCGATAACTTCTCCACTACTTTGGCTGGTAAAACGATAAATTAAAACCCGATCTGCTTTTAATTCGTGTTGTACTACCTTGACTAGATTGTTGAAGAAGTCATGTTGTTTTGTAGATTGGCGAACTTGTTTAGTAACTTTCCACAGGCGATCGCGCTCTTGCTTATATAGACTTTTTTTGATTTTTTGAACTAAATCTGATTTGGAACTATTAGATTCTACTGGCACATTAGAAATATTTTGTTCTTGATAAGTATTTGACGAATCCATGATTTGACTTTTTCCTTGATTATTTGTTACGAATAATTAGTCTTATTAACTAATGAAATAACTATAAAATTACTGGCTACTGAGAGTAGTTGAACTCTGTTTTTATTGAAAAGAAGTTAAGAATTTCTTCTGCATCAATGAGCATAATTATGTCATTTTCAGCACTGGTAAAATATCCATGTAAAAAAGGTAAAACATCTTCAGAGAAAATTTCTGTTGAAGAAGATTTAAACTTGGATAGATCATGTTCTATTAAATTATCAATTCCCGAAACAACTAAACCAATAGACTGTCCTTGTACTTGGATGACCATGACTAAAAGTTCGCGACTGGTTTGATTGTTATCTAAAGGAGGTGGATATCCTAACAAGTTTTCTAAATCTACAATCCATAACATTTCGCTGCGCCAACCATAAATACCCAAGACGCAATAAAACATCTGAGGAACAGGTAAAATATCTTCTGGAGAAATAGTAATTACTTCTGTAACAATTTCTGCATCGAGTAGTGCAATATCACCCTGAATAACTGATTTATGACTTTTTTCAGTTTTTCCTAGTTGAAATTGTAAAAACTTGCGGACTTGTTTGGAATCAGACTGAACGCCAGTATTGCTAGCAAAATTCAGAGATAAAGAATTAGCAGATGTGCTTAACATTATGTCGTTGGAATAATTTTAACTAGCAATAAGTTGCTGTACTTTGTCAATCAGTTCATCGCGGTTGACTGGTTTAGCAAGATAGGCATCTGCCCCCACTACATCTCCCCACATTTTGTCAGCTTCAGTAGATTTAGAAGAACACAGAATTACGGGAATTTTTTTGGTAGCCAAATCTGCTTTGAGGGTACGACATAACTCAAAGCCACTTTTGCCACCCATAACTACATCTAAAACTATTATGTTGGGTTGATATTGACCTACTTTTTCGAGAGCTTCCTCTGCGCTTTCTACGTCCATAACGCTTAAACCAGCTTGCTCTAAGTAGGTAGTAGTTGTTCTACGGTCAGTCAGACTATCATCGACTACTAAAACTTTACTCATAATTGATAATGTTCTCCAGAACTTAAGATAACGAGACTCTTTTATTAATAGTTCCCCAAAAAAGATTTAAAATAACATTTTGGAAAGATTATTTGAAATAATAAAAAATATTAAAATATTAATTAATTTGAAAAAAATATGTTTTTGTTCAAAGATAAACACTGTGTAATTTAATTTTTTGTTAGCCAGTATTATTATCAACCTGAAAAATAAATTATTTTGTGCTTAGACTAAATTTCTAATTACTGGTTTTGTGGATGTTTTTGATGGAGAATTAGCAAAAATAAGTACTTAGGCAAAATTAATTACACTAAGAATGAGTGTGTTATTAGTGGGA
>NZ_JADWDC010000068.1 GCF_020640915.1 Waterburya agarophytonicola KI4
CTCTCACCACCATAGCGAAAGCTTGGTGGTGAGAGGAATGCGCGAAGACAGATGAAAAAACGGGTAACTATAATTTTCCCCAAAACCGCAATTCAGATTCCTCTTACCTATCGCTTGGCAAAAGATTTTAATGTAGCAGCTAATATTATTCGCGCTCAAGTTGCACCCAATCAAATAGGCAAATTGGTAGTCGAGTTACAGGGAGATATCGATCAAATTGATGCTGCAATTGAATGGATGCGAATTAGAGATATTAGTGTTTATTCGGCTAGTGGTGAAATTGTTATTGATGAAGATCTTTGTGTAGACTGTGGATTGTGTACGGGAGTATGCCCGACTCAAGCTTTGATTTTAAATCCAGAAACCTTTAAGCTAGATTTTAGGCGATCGCGTTGTATTGTCTGCGAACAATGTATTCCTACTTGTCCCGTAGCAGCTATTTCTACGAATTTATAATCTTTGAGCCTTATTATCAGTTACTAAATAATTTAACAATTGCCACAGTTTGGGACTGTTAAAATCTTTGATAGTCATATTTGCCCCCGCACTAATGAGATCTGCTGAAGGATGGCTAGAAGTAATCCCAATTGTATAGATACCAGCCCCTACCGCCGAATGAATACCCGCAGCCGAATCTTCAAAAGCGATCGCTTTTGCTGGCTCAATCATTCCCAGACGGCTTAAAGCCAGTTGATAGGGAGCAGGATCTGGTTTTCCTGGGGGTGCATCTTTTGCCATAATTACCGTCGGAAATGTATCGGTAAGATGCAATACCTTCAGCATATAAACGGCATTATCGACTGGCGCATTGGTAACAACTGCTCTTTTGATGACGACATCATCTGTCAAACGCAACAACTTATCCAAACCAGGAGTTGGCTTGAGAGAATTAGCAACACGCCGATAGGTTTCTTCTTTCTCTGTAGCTAGTTTCCAAGCCTCTTCTAGAGTTAACTGGGGAATAATATCTTTAATTATCTTCGAGTTAGTTCTCCCAGAAATACGCTGCTGGTAAAAAGCGCGATCGATATCCAGATTAAACCTGATTAATATATCTTGCCAGACTGCAAAGTGAATCGAGTCTGTATCGGCTAAAGTCCCATCTAAATCAAATAATATTGCTTCTAACATTAATTTTTTACTACGATCTCAAAACGATTTTATCCGTAATTATTATTAACATTCCATTAGCAACATTTCTATATGTTTCCTCAATATATTTTCGTAGTATATATTTAAAGTGTGGGGGGAAATTTCGACATTCCCAGCTATGTTTTCTTTGATACTCTAAAATAAGAGATAAGAGCAGTTTAACCCAAATGAGAGTTGAATAGTCATGAGTTTTTCAGAACGCGATCTTAAAGACAAGCTAGATCAAATGGAAGCAGAAATCGATGGGAAAACTGCTTTCGATCCGTCACAATTTTCTTCTAAGTCTGTTTTTCCCCAAGTAGAAATTAATCCTTCTCCCCAAGTACAGGGTTGGATTGATTCTAGCAAGGCTTGGTTTGCTACCTTACCCCAAGTTGGGAAGGCTGCGGTGGCTATTGGTGGAGTTTGGTTGGGTTTTTCGATTCTGGGTGCGGTGTTGCACGTTGTTAGTAGTGTAGTTAGTATTGCCTTTGTGGGTTTGCTTTTGTATGTTGCCTATCGTTTGTTTAAGAAGTAAACTAACCATGAATTGGTTCGTCCATATTTAATACATCGTGACAATTTCTGTAATTGGTATTGGTTTGGATGCCAGAGATGGTTTGAATGCAAAGGTTGATCGAATTGTCGAGAGTGCTGCTATCTTAGCGGGAAGCAAACGTCATTTGAGTTATTTCCCCCAATATCAGGGGAAAAAGATTTATTTAACTAACTTGAAGAGAGGAATATATGAAATAGTCTCTTTAGTTTCAGATGGTTATTCTGTGGTTATTTTGGCTAGTGGCGATCCATTATTTTTTGGTTTGGGAAGATTGTTATTAGCCAATTTTCCACCAGAGCAAATTAATTTTTATCCTCATCTTAGCTCGATACAACTAGCTTTTAGTAGAGTTAAAATTCCCTGGCAAGATGCTTGTTTGGTCAGCCTTCACGGACGCAGTAACGATAAGTTAATTAAACTATTAAAACAAGGTCGAGAAAAGATTGCGTTACTCACGGATGATAATAATAATCCTGCTGCGATCGCGCGTCTGTACTTGTCTTTGGATTTGCCGATTAATTATGATTTTCATATCTGCGAAAACTTGGGAAATACGGACGAAAAAATAAGTTACTATAGTTTTGCCCAATTAAAAGAATTAACTATTTTAGATCGTGAAAACTTCTCATCTTTAAACGTTTTAATTTTAATTCGTCAAGCACAAACAGATAATTTAGAACTGGATAATTTACCCTTAATTGGATTGCCCGATAGTAGTTTTCTTAGTTTTGCAGATCGCCCTAGTTTAATTACCAAAAGAGAAATACGACTTGCTATTTTGGGGGAATTATCTCTACAGCCCAATCAAATAGTATGGGATATTGGTGCGGGTACAGGTTCGGTATCGATTGAGATAGCTCGTTTGTGTCCTACTTCTCAAATATTTGCGATCGAAAAAACTGGCATGGGTTCGACTTTGATTGCTAAAAATAGTCAAAGATTTCAAGTAAATAATATTAATAGTATTAATGCCAAAGCTCCTGAAGTATTATCTGATTTACCTCGTCCCAACCGAATTTTTATTGGAGGAAGTGGCGGTAATTTGATTGATATTTTAACTGTTTGCCAGGACAAAATTTTAGAAAAGGGAATAATAGTCATGGCATTTGCTACTGTAGAACATGGCTATCAAGCTCTTAATTGGTTGAGCAATAATTCTTGGCAATATCGTCTTCTACAACTGCAAATATCTCGCTCTACTCCTGTCAATCACCTCACTCGTTTGACACCCCTTAATCCCATTACGATTATCACTGTGGTTAATAGCGATCGATTCAATGATTCAAATAGACTCGACTAAAAAGTCTGTCTTTTGTTGACAAATAATCTTTTATCCTAGTTTAGGTTTAGGCTTGGAATATTCAGATATATTCAAATCTTCTCGGCTTAAAGCATCATACTGTTGAGCTTTCAGCTTGATAATATTAATGTTTTGACTAAAAATACTCCAAGCAAAGAGCAAGATAAAAGTATTCGCCCAAGTTTTAGAAAGATCTTCTAAAGACAATCTAGGAATCATTTCTCGCGGAAATGCACCATCTATTAATATCATCAAAGCAGAAAAAACTGCTGCTCCTAATAAGTAATTAATAGTTGTTCTGCTCCATTGTCGATAATTCCCCCAAGTCAAGATTAAGATGATTTCCACAACTCCCAAACCAGCAAGAATTAGAGCATCATTAATCCCCAAAACATGACCCAAATATTCGTGAATTAGAAAGCGATCGTCAAGACCCAAATAGCCAAAAAATACTACTTGCGATCGATAAAAATTTATATTTTGAGAATTGTTCTCTATAGAAGATAACGTAGCTAAAATAAGGCTAAAAATCAAAGCTGTTGCTAACAGTAAAAAAACAGATAAGCTGGTGTTTATAGCATAGAAAGGCACGCTACCTTGAATATCTATAAAGAAATTACGGACAAAATCTTGAGAAACCTTAACTTCTATGGATATTAGAATGACACAATATATTGTTAAAATGAAAAACCAAAAATAAGAATAATACTTTTTCATATATTTAGACGAGAGTCACTATGTTTTCGATCTATTATTATTAGCTTATATCTTAATAACGATAGAATTAATTGGTGCATTCTACGCATTCTACCCTATATGTTCTAAAAAAGTAATCTGCAAAATAAATATAAATTACTTTTATTTTGTTTTAGCGCAACTGCTTTTTAAAGCTAAGATAAATGCTTGATAAATAGCTGATAAAGATAGTGAAAATATTAGCAATAGTATTATAGAAAGCTAATACTTTTGGCTCTTCTAGAATAAGTATGATAAATTACTAGCAAAAGTGCCAATTTAAGAGAACTCTTCTTCTAAAATTGTCAAAGTTAGTTAACCCATAAGCCCTTCTCTTAATTAACTTAATTTTTTGATTTATTTCTTCAACTGCTCCTTGAGTTGTTCGATTGTCAAAATATGCTAAAATCTCGTCAATCCATCTTTTTATTGTTTGACAACTTTTGGGGAAATACTTATAAGATGATTCAGTCCATTCTACTATCTTCCAGAATGCTTCATCTCCTGTTATTTCACTTTCAAATATATCCCTTAGTTTCTCTTTTGTTTGATAAACAGCTATCAATTCAGGAGCAACTGTTTGCAGCTCCTTTAATTTCTCTTTTTCCGTTTCATTAAGAGTTTCTTTTTTCTTGAGCAAGGCATATTTACTCTTTTTGGCGTTGGTGAATGGGTAATGCCAAAAAGCTTAAAATAAGATTGTTTTCCACGACGAAAACCCTAAACTCAAAGGATATTCGCCCGAAGTTAAACAACTTTGTCTCAAAATGTATCTCAATGGTATAGGTTTTAGAGCGATCGCCAGAGTAACAGAAATTGACCACACAAGCATCATTAATTGGGTTGAACCTCCAAATATTTGGTATCTGTTCAAAACCCCTGAAGCTTTTATCAGTTGATACATTGACTGCTGTATTTAAAATGCCGGGAGGCAGACTTGAACTGCCGACACGAGGATTTTCAATCCTCTGCTCTACCACCTGAGCTATCCTGGCTCGCTTTTTATTGCGTCTAACTAATGTAGCAGACCAAATGTTTATTTTGCAACCCTAAAATTAAATTACTTTTTGAAAGTTTAAGCGATCTGCCAAGAGGAAAGATGTGGGCTTCTTCCTTATCTAAGCTAAACGGACTTATTAACAGAATATTATTAGTGGGATAGGTTCATTGCTTTTTAATCTCAAATCCAATCTTCATCGTCTTTGTTCAAGTTAATATCCGAATCAATTGATTTTTTGGAACTGTTGTTTGTTGATTCGCTACTAGAATTGCGTAGAGAAGGCGCAGTATCGGATTTATCCTTAGCATCGCGATATTTATAAGAATAATTAGAGCCAGAACGTTCGATGCTTTCTGGTGTCTGAGGAATTTCGTAGCTGCTAGAACTATACTTATCTTCAATGGTCGAATCCTCGATTCTGCTAGTAGATGTAGTATATTTATCGGATTTATCGTTTATGGGCGACCATTGGTTTCTATCCCTGTCAAAATCATTATGATTAGGATTAGGATTAGATTTTTGCCTTCCAGCACCAGAGTATCGATAGCGATTTAAAACCTGTCCTAATAAACTACTAACTAATCCTGCGATCGCAAATACTCCCATCCAAACTGCCAAAGGTAAGGCAGGGGTCTGATAAAGGCAGCTTTGGTTGGTGTCTGGACAGAGTAATTTAAGTGCTATCGGTTCTCGATTCTGTACTAACACAATGCCCAGTATAGCTACGATCAAAGCCAGCAAAACTAGTTTTAGACGACTCATAGATTTTTATCCTACTAAAATAAGATGAGTTTGGAACGGTCGATTAAATAAATATTAAATAAATTATGTTGTCATTCTACTTGCTTGTTCCAATCTGACATACTAGCTCCACAGTAATAAATAAGATTTTATCGAGCAAAATATTTTCTTAAAGAAATAATTAATTTCCTATCGACCAATAACTGATAAATTAACATTTGGTGAAAGTAAATTTAGTTAAAATCGCAAACCCAATGGTAAATATGCTGAAACCCAATGCCAAACCAGCTTTACTCGTATTAGCAGATGGGACTACTTATCACGGTTGGTCTTTTGGTGCGGAAGGTACTGCTGTGGGAGAGGTGGTTTTTAATACAGGAATGACAGGATATCAGGAGGTTTTAACCGATCCTAGTTATTCTGGTCAGATTATCACCTTTACCTATCCCGAACTAGGTAATACAGGAGTAAATCCCACAGACGAAGAATCCGATACTATTCAGGCAAAAGCTGTTATTGCTCGTAACGTAACTTATCGTCCGAGTAATTGGCGTTCTACTCAATCTTTACCTGAATATCTTCAAGAAAGAAACATTCCTGGTATCTATGGTCTTGATACTCGTTCTTTGACTAGAAAATTACGAGACTACGGGGCAATTAATGGAGGAATCTCTACAGAAATTCTTGACCCAGAAAGATTGCTCAATTTAGTTAAGAATGCACCAGATATGGCTGGTTTAAATTTGGTTAAAGAAGTAACTACCGAAAAAACCTATCAATGGTCGGAAGAAACTAAATCGGAATGGGAATTTGCCGAAAACATTTCGGGTGGAGATGACCCTTTAACAGTAGTAGCGATTGATTTTGGCGTCAAGCGCAATATTTTACGTCGCTTGGCTAGTTATAATTGCAATGTCATAGTCGTTCCTGCTGATACTCCTAGTGCTGAAATATTAGCTCATAACCCCGATGGAATCTTTCTCTCAAATGGCCCTGGAGACCCTGCTGCGGTTACTCAAGGTATTGCAACCACCAAAGAATTGTTAGAAGCGGGTAAGCCTACTTTTGGGATCTGTATGGGTCATCAAATTCTCGGCTTATCTTTGGGTGCGGAAACATTTAAGCTCAAATTTGGACATCGCGGTCTAAATCAACCCGCAGGGATGGAACAAACCCAGGTGGAAATTACCAGTCAAAATCATGGTTTTGCGATCGCCGAAGATTCTTTAGGGGCAGATGTAGAAATTACTCATATCAACCTTAACGATCGCACTGTAGCAGGTGTGCGTCACAAAACTCTGCCTTTCTTCTCGGTACAATATCATCCCGAAGCTAGTCCTGGCCCTCATGATGCTGATTATTTGTTTGCCAAATTTGTTAAATTAATGCAAGAAGCGAAAGGTTAAGTAATACGTTAGGGGCGAATTGCCGTTCGCCTATACACAAGTAATGAGTAAAAAAAAGTCAGAGAGTAAGACGAAAAAAGATAGCAAAGAAACTCAGAAACAGCCAAAAAAAACGAAAAAACTGAGTAAGAAGGTCTATGAACAAGAATTAGCCAAGCTACAAATAGAATTGGTTAAGTTACAAAGATGGGTGCAATACAAAGGTTTAAGAATTGTAGTGGTTTTTGAAGGAAGGGATGCAGCAGGAAAAGGTGGTGCAATTAAGCGCATCAGTGAATGCTTAAATCCTCGTGTTTGCAAAGTTGTAGCTCTGGGTACTCCAAGCGATCGCGAAAAAACTCAATGGTATTTTCAAAGATATGTCCCTCATCTCCCCGCAGCAGGAGAAATGGTACTGTTTGATCGCAGTTGGTATAACCGTGCGGGAGTGGAGAAGGTGATGGGCTTTTGTACTTATGACGAATATAACGAGTTTATGCGTTCTTGTCCCGAATTTGAAATTATGATCCAGCGATCGGGCATAATTTTAATTAAGTATTGGTTTTCTGTTAGCGATAAAGAACAAGAAAAACGCTTCCAAGATCGAATTAATAACCCGACAAAACGTTGGAAAATTAGTCCGATGGATTTGAAAGCCAGAGAAAAATGGGTAGACTATTCTAGAGCCAAAGATGATATGTTTGCTGCTACCGATATTCCCGAATCTCCTTGGAATGTAGTAGAAGCCGATGATAAAAAAAGAGCGCGACTAAACTTTATCAATCATCTTTTAAGCAGCGTACCCTATAAAGATTTGCCACCGAAAAAGATTGAATTGCCTCCCCGTCAAAAAGAAATAGAGTACGAACGTCCGCCATTAGATACTCAAAATTTTGTACCAGCTAAATATTGATTCTTTAGATTTTTGACTTTTTTAACTTAACTGAAAGCTCGACTAAACTTTGAGCAAAGCCATCAAATCTTTCTGATAGTTTGGTATCTTTTAAATTACCATCCGAGTCAAAAGCTTGCCACGCTTGTCCTATGGCAATTTGTTCGGGAATGACAAAACCGTGTACCCATCGCACAATAACTCTTAAGTCATTAAGGGCATTACTATTTGATTGTCCGCCCAAAACGCTAATTAGTCCTGTTGTCTTATCCGATAAGTGTTCAAAACTCATCAAATCCAACGCATTTTTGAGGACTCCACTAAGACTACCGTGATATTCTGGGGTCGCTAAAATCAAACCATCGGCATTCTTGACTGTTTCTCTCAAGGTTTCTACGTCTGGATATTCGGGATACTCACTTCCTCCATCGCAGAAAGGTAATTTCATTTCTCTAAGATCTAAAATTTTTACTTCTGCACCCAAAGCCCGCACTCGATCTGCGGCTTGTTTTAAGGCTAATGCACTATAAGAATCAGTACGAAGGCTTCCTATGATACCAACTATTTTTACCACGATTTATTCAACTCATACTCATTACGACTATGTATAAGTTAACAAATTTTAAGTTTGATCGACAAATTGACTCGAATTTTACACCTTCGGATAAGGAAACCTCAAGAGCGCGATTCTATAGCCGCAAAATAATTTGCAGACAGCATATCTCGCACTCACATTTACGCTCTAAGAATTAATATCACACCAAATTAATGATTATTTGGGGTTAGATTTTGCATTATCTTCATTGCGATCTATTTCAACCACCTCTATCTTTTGCAAATCAATTCCATTGTTTTCTTGTAATTGTTTTTGCAGTTCGCCCAAGCGTTTTATTTGACGAATAGGCAGATTGGCAGTCAAAGAAGTCATTCGTTGGTCGTTGGAAAGAGAAAACTCCATTTCCTCTCGATCCACTTCCACATATCGAGCTACTACGTCTAAAATTTCCTCGCGCATTGCCATCAACATATCTGAATTAATGCTAGCGCGATCGTGAGCAATAATCAGTTTTAAACGGCTTTTAGCGCAATCTTTGCTATTAGCATTGTTATTCCAGGGAAAAAGCATTTCCAGAAACCTGTTAATCGTATTTAGGATTGTCTGCATGAAAGGAAACAAACACGCTCAATGGTGTTGTCTACAAATATTTGATGTTTGTTTATTGGATTAAGTTGGTGGTGTTGATTAACCACCGAATATCTTGCGCAGACGAGACAATATATTGCCTTGATTTGCCAGTAAATCTAGGAAAGGGACTTTTTCTCCTTCCAAACGGCGGGCGATATTAGTATATGCGATCGCAGGAGTAGATTCATGTTCTCCCAAGACCAAAGGTTCGCCTCGGTTGGTAGATTCAATAACTTTTTCATCATCAGGAACAACCCCAATCAGAGGCACTCCCAATAACTCAAGTACATCTTCGACACTCATCATCTTATTTTCCTCAACCATGTGAGGTTTAACTCGATTGACGATGAGGCTAATTTTATTAACGCCTTCGGCTTCTAATAGTCCAATGACGCGATCTGCATCTCGCACCGCTGCCACTTCAGGAGTAGTAACGATTAATGCTTCTTGCGCTGCGGAAATAGCGTTACGGAAACCCAATTCAATACCCGCAGGACAGTCGATCAAAATGTAATCATAGCCTTTTGCTAGGGCAGTAGCTATTTTTTGCATTTGTTCTGGTCGAACTGCTTCTTTGTTACGGTTTTGAGCAGCAGGAAGCAACACTAAACCTTTGAGGCGTTTGTCTTTGACTAAAGCTTGAGCTAGGCGACATTCTCCTGCCAAGACATCGAGTGCCGTGTAAACGACTCTTTCTTCTAGTCCCAACAACAGGTCTAGATTTCTCAGTCCAAAGTCAGCATCAATGAGAGCTACTGAACGATTTTGTTTGGCTAATGCTGCTCCTAAGTTAGATGTGGTAGTAGTTTTACCTACTCCCCCTTTGCCAGAAGTAACAACAATTATACGACTCATATTGTTTACTTACGATTTGTGTAGCTATGGTTATTTTGCTTGATTGAATCTCAGGCGTATGGTTTGACCCGTCGAATCAGTCTATTGAAAGGCAAGGTTAACTATGCGCCTTTTTTTGACTTCTTGTAGGAACTGTTGGCCGTACGATCTATCCAGGCTCGCTTCAAAGACGAAAAAACATAATTTTTAGCAAATTCTGAATTTTTTGCCAATTTAATTCCGTCTGTAGTCATGAAAGCTAACTCTGGTGATAGATTCCTCGGTCTGATTTTGGGCGATCGCGCTACTGCGTCGGCTATACGCAGTTGAGTGAATTCCATTTGTAACGCAGCAATGCGAGACTGGTGGTTTCCTTGCGCTCCCGCATGAGCAATTCCCCGCAAACGACCCCAGACTAGGATATCTCCTGCGGCGATCGCTTTTCCTCCTGGATTCAAATCTCCACAGATGACGATTGTACCTGGATGGCGTATTTCTACTCCAGATCGCACTGTACTTTGTAAATAAAGCGGTTCTGCCAAAGTGGAAGATGGTACTTTTTTTACAGGAGTTAGAGTTTCAATTAGAGGATCGACAGATTGAATTTGTTCAACAGAGTAGCCACTAGTAGCAGCTACTACTGCCGTCTGCCTTCGGTTGGTGCTGATTTTTGACAAAGACAATTTCACATCATCGAGAGTTTCGGCAATAGTTTGTAATTGTCTGGCATCGAGCAACCGATCTTGAGCAACTAAACATACTTTTGTTCCGATTTGCCAAGATTGCTCCTTGGTTTGTAACAGATGTTTTAGCTCTTGCCAAGTTTCTGACCAAGGTAATTCTGAATTTATCTCTGCTTGGGTAGGTAGGATCAACAAAAGTTGATCGCCATCATTTTTGATGCCTATTTGCGAGTAGTGGTTAACAAGGGATGACGATGAGGGCAGATCGTCAGTTTTATCTAAGGAGATAGTAGGCTCGAAAGTCATGCATCCGTCCCGATCGTGCGTAAATCTACGTATATCTACTTTTGAGGTAGTTTTTACGCTTCACATACTAACGTAGATTTCCATTAATGAAATATTAGGAAAATCTTAAGCGCGACCACGCAGACACCAAACCGTCTCGATTTCCGACATTACCAGGGAACAATACCACGGGTAAATTAGGAAATTGGGCATGAGTCGGCTCGGTACGAATGACTGAACATCCTGGTAGAATTTGCCCTAAAAGCCTAGCTGAGGTCAAATTTAGCCCCACACTCAATACATCGTTGGAAGTAATACCTCCCTTGCTAATTAAAAAAGCGATCGATTTTGGTAATCCCTCGACCACATCCATTAACAAAGCGGAAACTTGTTCGCCAAATTCCAGACGTTGCTGAATATCAGTAAAACTCAACTCCTGGCGACTGGTGTAAACCACGGGAGTTTTTCCCGCTTCGAATACTTTTTTTACAGTATCCAAAGTTTCTTGAAGAATTATATCTTTTGCTGCGGGTCGATCGCGCAAACGGACGACATCCACTTTAATGCCTACCACCTCTTCCTCTTCTAACAACCGCTCTAACTGTTGAGTTGTTTTTTGGACGTGAGAACCTACTAAAACTACACCAGGCTTGTCAGTCGGCTTATAGCTGCTCATCTTTTCTGGTGCTGTAGGCTGTTGACCTAACTGCGCCAAAGAGGTTAATAAACTAGCAGCCGAACGAAATAAGAACCTTTTTCCCTTTCCCGTAGCAGTTAAAACTGCTTGTGCAAATAAATCGAAATCCGCTTGACTTTCCCCATCGACAACGACACATTGATTGCCAGTAAGTTGTAACAATTGATCGTCGATTTGACCGCCACGAATATCCTTTAAGGTAAATCGAACTACTTCAGGGGCTGTGATTCTTCCTTGAGTTTTTTCGGCTACGTAGTCGGGTAAATAGCTATGGTTGTAGCTAAATACAGAATCTCTAGCAAATTCTGTTTCCGCTACGGGAGTTTTGACTCCATCAATTAGCAGGTAGTGAATACTATCGATGGTAATTCTACCCCCCTCAAAAAAAGCTGGAGTCAAAAAGTGAGCGTCGAAATCCCCTAATTCGGAACTAATTACATCAGTCTCTATGGGATAGTGTCCCCGCAAAGTAGAATCAGAACGACTAACTACTAAAAAATCTTTGATATTCGTTTGGGCGATCGCAATTTTGAGATTGTGACAAACTTCTTGGGTTATTTCCGCTGCTTGGGTAGGAGTCATCGCCCGAGTATTGCTGAGAATAAATAAAATCGGAACGTCATCTAGCAAGCCTTGTTTGAGAGTCTCAACATCCCAGCGCAGCAATAACAAACAACTGTGTACGGTTTGCGATCCAGTAGGATCGTCGTCAAGAACAATTATTTTCGGTTGTGACTGATTCATATTTTTTTAACAAAACTTACATTTGTTTGTATTTTCTTAAACTAATTCTAAATTTTTTCTGCACTTCAACAAACTACGTTAAAATGCTGGCAAAAAGCGAAATGTCAGCCCCGTCGTTCGCAAAAATATATTTATTCGCTTAAAATAAACTCAACTTTTACGGTTTTGTTAATATTTTTTCGGCATTGTACAGTTGGGGGATGATTCGGATGGGAAGAAGATTAATGATTCACTCCTAACCACAACCATCCTATAAAGATGCAACTGCAAAGCCATTTTTTCTTACCCTTACTGTTGTCACTTACCAGGACGTTAAAGCCGTCCAGAGGAACTAATCTCAAATGCGAATCCCCCTCGACTATTACCGAATTCTGAGCGTACAGATCAAAGCAGACAACGAGCAATTAGAACAGTCTTATAAAGATCGCTTGTTGCAACAACCCCGTCGCGAGTATAACGAATATGCCATCCAATCCCGCCAGGCATTAATTCAAACAGCTTATCAAGTTTTATCAGATGCTGAAGCAAGAGCCGAATATGATGCTCAGTTTTTGCTCAATATGCAACCTGTAGAACCGTTGTCGATATCAGAAGAGGTTAGGGAAGAAAGGGAGGAGATTGAAACAAATGATGAAGAAAATGAGCCAACAACAGAAGCTGAATTGGTAATTCGCGATCGCGCCATTGTTGAAGTTCCCTTTGTTAATCCGACGATTGAAGTTCTTCCAACCCAGTTGGTAGGGGCTTTGTTGATTATGCACGAACTGGGGGAATACGAACTAGTTTTGACTCAAGGAATTGATTATTATAACAGTCAAGAATTTAGTCAGTTTCAGCAGAGAGCAGAAGAAGAAGAAAGTATTGCTACCCAAGAAAATATTATTTTGGCTTTGGCATTAGCCTATATGGAGTTGGGACGAGAACAATGGCATCGGCAAGAATATGAAACTGCTGCGATGTCGAGTCAGTTGGGTATAGATTTACTAGAGCAGGAAAATTTATTTCCTCAAGTCAAACAAGAATTAGAGTTAGATATATATAAATTGCGTCCCTATCGCGTTTTGGAACTCATTTCCCAAAATACGGTGGGTTCTGCTCCCAGAGCGATGGGATTTGGATTATTGCAAGAAATGCTGGTGCAGCGACAGGGAATTGAGGGTAAAGGAGAAGATAGCTCGGGGTTGGATTTTGATCGCTTTTTGTGTTTTATTCAACAATTAAGAACTTACCTGACCTCCGCCGAACAACAACAGCTATTCGATCGCGATACTCAAAATGATTCGGCGATCGCTAGTTATTTAGCGGTATACGCTCTTTTAGGGCGAGGATTTAGTCATAAACAGCCAGAATTAATTTTAAGAGCGCAACGTAAATTAGAATATCTCAGCGAAAAACAAGACGTGACTTGGGAACAAGCAGTGTGTTCTTTACTCTTAGGACATACAGAAAAAGCGATCGCCAAGGTTCATCTAACTCAAGACACCAGTAAACTAAATCAAATTCTGCAACATGCCCCTGGTAGTCCAGATTTATTACCAGGGATGTGTTTTTATAGCGAAAAATGGCTGCACGAAGATGTGTTGGCTCAATTTGTCGATCTAGATGCGATCGATTTGACTCTCAAAGAGTATTTTGGCGATCGCGAAGTTCAAGAATATTTAAACAAGTTAACTCCTTCTACTGTATTAGTTACGGCTGAAACTACCTCAGTTCCAACAACACCCTCTACATCTAGTATTGAAGGAGAAACCAATTCTCCACCCCAGGGTATTGGTATATTGTCTCGCTGGCGCAGCATCTTTAACGAGAAAACCAGATCGGAAACGGTTGTTTCGGCAAATCAGGTAATTCAAACTAGGTCTAAGTTAAATAGTTCGGGTACTGCTACCCTAGAGCGCAACCTGAAGCGATCGGGAGAGGTAACTAAACCTACAGGTAAGACGAATAAAACCAAAGCCAAATATCGTCAAACAACCCCTCTCAATCCTCAACATAAAAAGCCCTCTCCATCCCTCAACAGTCCCCATCAGCCTCAATCCATTTCTCTTCCTCTAGAACCCAAAACCAGAGCTGTTCCCGCATCAGTCATCTATAAAGCTCAAGGAAAAGCGAAACAGCAGAAAATGACCAGAAAGGGTAAGAAAAAAGCAAATTCCGCTACTCGTCTTAAAGGATGGTTATTTATCTTTGGCTTAATTTTTGGCGTGGGTGCGATCGGGTTTATCGCTACCAAGCTGTTTTTAAATCCCAGCCAGCAGAAGGCTGAAGCTCAACTAGCGATCGCCATTTCCAATCCTGCTATTGAGTTACCCTCAGTCAAGACAAAATCTGTTGTGGCAAAACCCAAGCTAACCATTACCCAACAGTCGAACCAAGCGATCAACCGATGGTTGGAGAGTAAATCCGCAGCCTTTGGTAAAGAACATCAAGTTGCCAAGCTACAAGATGCTCTAGCCGAACCATTGCTTAGTACTTGGCGCGATCGCGCGATCGCCTATCAAGAGGGCAATTTCTATCGGGAATATCAACACCAGATTAAAATGCGCTCGGCAAAAGTAGATCCTAATAATCCTAGAAAGGCACTGGTAGAGGCAGAAGTCAAGGAAACTGCTCAACACTATCAATCAGGCGAAATAGATAACACCCAATCCTACGATGATAATTTATTAGTGCGCTATCAGTTGATCCTGCAAAATGATAAATGGTTGATTCAGAACGCCGAGGTTTTGGAAACCCTTTAAAGATAGCCTTTAAATAGCTTTTAGACTGCGATGGAAAAACTTCCCTAATTATGAGAATCATTAGAGAAGTTTTATAGTTCTATTTATTGATAGCGATCGCTCAAGGCTATTCGGGCTTGTTCTCGATCGTCAAAGTGAATCTTTTCCGTACCCAATATTTGATAGTCCTCGTGTCCTTTTCCTGCAATTAATATTCCATCTCCCGATCGCGCATTTTTAATGGCAGTAGCGATTGCTTGAGCGCGATCGCTGATTACCGTGGACGTAGCTGTATCGGGTATTCCTGCCACCACATCTTTTAAAATCTGTTCAGGATTTTCAGTGCGGGGGTTATCAGAAGTGACTACCGCAACATCGGCTAATTCTGCTGCGATCTTACCCATTAGAGGGCGTTTGGTGCGATCGCGATCGCCTCCACAACCAAAGACGCAAATTGTTTTACCACTAATAAAAGGGCGAGATGCTTTGATTAAATTTGCCAAACTATCGGGAGTATGAGCATAATCGACAATTACAGTGATATCCTGACTGGGATCGACCTGTACTCGTTCCATTCTGCCTGGTACGCCAGCAAAATCAGCCAAACTGTCTGTGATAGTCTTCAGGTCTATTCCTAAGTGTAAAGCAGTTCCTGTTGCTGCTAGCAAATTGGCTAAATTAAATTGACCGACTAAGGGAGAATTAAACGCAATTTCTCCTACAGGAGTATGCAAAATACCTTTAACTCCTGTGGGTTGATAATCTAAATTGCTGGTATATAAATCCGCTTTGGGGTTAGTAACGCTATAAGTCCAAACTTTCTCAGTATTTAGACTATTAATCAATCTTTGACCGTAAGGATCGTCTAGATTAATAATGGCTTTTCCCTGGAGATATTCTTCACTAAACAATAGAGATTTAGCCTGGAAATAATCTTCCATATCCCGATGATAGTCGAGATGATCTTGGGTCAAGTTAGTAAAAACTCCCACTTCAAAACCGCAGCCTTTAACCCTACCTTGGGCTAAAGCATGGGAACTTACTTCCATCACCGCATATTTATTTCCTGCCGTTACTGCTTTGGCTAATTGAGACTGCAACTCTACTGCAAAGGGAGTGGTATGGGTGGCAGTTTTGCTATATCCCTGCCAACGAGTATAAAGAGTTCCAAATAAAGCAGTAGGACGTTGTGCTTGATGTAAAAAATACTCAATCAAATGGCTAGTGGTAGTTTTACCATTTGTGCCAGTTACCCCCACCGTACTTAGCTTGCTAGCAGGATAATCGTGAAAGGCTGCTGCGATCGCACTACAGATAGCAGTCATATCCTCGGTTTGAATTACACAGGCTTCTGGGGAGGGGGGTTGTTTGGTGGCAGCTTGGGGAGTTACTACGGCTGCGATCGCGCCTTGTCCTACGGCACTTTGCCAAAATTCTCCCCCGTCAACTCTTGTCCCTGGGATACCAATAAATAAATCTCCTGGTTGGCATCCGTGAGAATTGGTACAGACTCGATTAACCTCTAAATCCATCGCCGAATGTTCTGACTGGGGAAGATCGACTTTGGCTAATAGTTCGCGCAGCTTCATCATAATTATCTTCAAGATATAGGAACAGGTTCTATACTATATTTTGAAGATTTTTTAGCCGACAATTATTAAATTTTTCTGTAGCATTTGTTCTAGTTTAGCTACGGATGCTCTGGGAGATAGGCGAGGCAAGGGTTTTTCGCGATCGGGTAGTTTTTGACACAGCACTGGTATTTCATACTGATATGTCTCAAACCAATCTTCACGGGTAGTTATATCTCGTATTTCTAATTCAAAGGGAATATCTTTTACCTGGGCTAGTTTTTCTTGCAATCCTTGGCAGAGATGGCATTCTGGTTTGCTGTAGAGAATTAGGTACATAATTGTTTATTCTAAAATTGATTGTTCTAGGGATTGTTGTAAATCTTGAGTCATATCGGATACCGCTTGGCGACGATTGTTTTGATATTGTTCCCAGTAGTCGGCAATTTGTAATGAGGGCATAGCGGTAAGCTGTACCCATTTTTTGCCCAAATAAGGTGGTTTGATATTGGATTCTCCTTTTAGTTTGGCTACCATTTTCCATAAAAGTAAAACAGTATCTGCCAGTCTTTCTACGGTATACTTTTCCGCTACATAATGTCCCGTCACACTGACAAAGGTTTCTACCAAACGCATATGCCAAAGACGTAATTCTGCTTCAGATGCTACTAAATCCGCTAGTCCCCTAACGGCGGGGGCGAGTTCGGTTAGTTTATCTAAATCCTCGCGATAGATACGATTCCAGGCTGCTTGTTCTACTCGACGACAGCGATCGCTAATATTCCCATTGGGCTTAACGGCGAAAGATTGTTCTGCTACCTTTAACGCAGCATCTAATAAAGCGGGGAGACGACTCGACAATTCTCCCTCGGAGGTAGATATTTTTTGTTGATAGAATTTGCTATAAAATTCTTCCATTAAGGATAGAAGATATTCTGCTAGGGCGTACATTCTGCCGTAAAGATCCGCTTCTTGGCTTGGGGAGAGAGTAATGCCATTGGTTAATCCCATTGTCTCGGCGGGAGTTTGTTTGAAACCGCTATCTACTTCCAGGTTTGATAGTAGCTGTTCTAAATATTGCCAGGGTGCTGTTTTATAAAAGTATCTTATCCCCAATGGTGCGATCGCGACGGCTTCTTCTCTTCCTACCTTAATTAAATCTTCCTGACACCAAAACCCGAATTGAGCGATACCAGGTTCGATGGGGCTGACTACCTCATTATGACCGTTGGTAGCACCTTCTGGGGCAGCAGCCATGGGAAAATCGCCGTTAACAAATAAATCGCGAATCGATCGCAAACCCACCCGATCTAAAGCACCGCGACGAATGGGAGTACTCCCCAATTTGGATATAATCCAGCCTACCTTATCCCCCGCCCAGAGAGGAATACCGCGATCGTAAATAAAGTGTAGGTGAACGGGGGATTTTAACTTTACGTCTTGCTGTTTGGCTATTTGGGGTAGCTGATTCCAAAAGAGTTGAGCAATACAAGGAGGATCTGTCACAGCAGGATGGCGGAATGCCAGCATAAAGCGCGTTTTTCCCTGCTGAAATTCTTCGTATAACCGAATTAATTCCGTGGAATTATCTATTTTGACATCTACAATATCGTGATTGTACCCTAACCATAATGGCAGTATTCTCTTTGCTGCTTGCCAAACAAGAGGATTATAGGCTGGTGGGATAAATTCCAAAGATGGTTGAGCTTGGGTCATTATGGTTGCGGTACGGATTATTCTTTCTTATTCATAACATCAATGCCCTGGAACAGCATAAACAAACCACTGATGACAATAAATAGAGCAATTCCGCCAAATACTAGGTCTGTCCAGTTACCATTTTCCATTGCTTCAACTCAAATTTAATATAAAATACCAAAGATATTATCTACTTTTTGATTACTTCCTTAACTAATAATGTTTCGAGTTATAACGCCTGGTTTTAACCAACAATACGAACGCTGGACAGATGCTCTCAATCAAGCTAATTCTTTGATACCTAACTGCAAGGGTTTATTTAAAGATATTCGTATTTACTATGGAGAGAATTTGATTTGGCTTTATAGTCGCTCTCATAAATATCCTCAATATATTGGTGCGGGAGTTTATGATAAATTGGCGAAATTGTTTTTAGTAGAAGCAATGGAAGAATCAGGCGATCGCAATGAAAAAAAAGAATCAAACAATTGAATATACTGCCAAATTATCTTTGATAAGTTAATTATTATCTCGCAAGAGGAAAATGACTACCTAATTAGGCAAAATCGAAGGTGAGGTTAACCCAGAAGATGTATCGGGATGGATTGATGAGAGTTATTTAAAAACAGCGATGACTGAACAAGGTCTAGATTACGACCAGGTAATTGCCGAGGCAGAGAACTATGTAATCAGCGGTAAAGATGCCTTGACAGGAGAAGAAATAACCGAACCGAAAATGGCTGCCCAGCTATGGATTCAGGGAGAAGAGACAGTAACTAGTTTTGCTTCTATTGGTAACATGATGGAAATGTTGCCCAAACTAAGAGCAGAAGGGCAAGCTGCTGACGTAATGTTTGTTCACGATCGCAATAATGGCTGGAAACTGTTTGCGGAGAATTCTTACTACGTGAATAACGGTGATGGGGTTTCTGCTTTCTTGCTCAAAGAAGATGCTAATCAATATGCAGCTTCCTCTGGAGGACAAGTGACAGCATTTAAGGAGTTACAGGCAACTTACGCTCAACAAAACGCACCTACTCCAGTTGGGGCAGCTAAGTAAGTAATAAGTAATAAGTAATAAGTAACAAGTAACAAGCAATAAGTAAATTGACTTTCTACTGTTACTTACTGCTGAAAAAGTCCTCTCCCTGCTCTCCAATTTTTTAGCAAGATGACTAGTTTAACTAAAAGCTCTCTGGATCGAGATTCCCGTTTCTCAATAAGTAAGATTTTTCGACTAAATAAATTGGGGCGGAGAATTCTTTCTCTAGTAATCTTTTTTGGAATGTGGCAATTTCTCTGTGCCATTCAGTTCCAATTTTTTATCAATTTCAATTTTTTACCCACACCAATAGAAGTAGTTAAAGCTTCCTGGGAGTTTTTTCATGACGATCCTTGGGTACATTTTCAATCGAGCATTTTAAGGGTATTACTGGGTTATGCGATCGCATCTTTTTTGGGAATCATCTTAGGCATCTTAATTGGTGCGTGGCAAAAAGTTGACGATTTTCTGTCTCCCCCATTGGAACTATTACGTCCGATACCCGCTGTAGCCTGGATTCCCCTGGCAATTTTGATGTTTCCTACTGCCGAAGCAGGCATGATTTTTATTACCTTTGTCGGGGGCTTTTTCCCTGTCCTCATCAGCACTATCAAGGGAGTGGAAAGTACGATTAACGATACGGTTTTAGTTAGGGTAGGACAGTGTTTGGGGGCAAAATCCTGGCATATCTTTAAAGATATTGTGATTCCTGGAGCATTACCTAGTATTGCTAGCGGTTTAGTAATCGGTATGGGTAATGCCTGGTTTTGTCTGGTAACTGCCGAGATTTTAGCAGGACGCTATGGTGTGGGCTATATTACCTGGGAATCTTATGTCACTTCTAACTATCCACCGATTGTGATGGGAATCCTCTTGATTGGACTGATGGGTGCATTGAGTTCTTGGGCGGTTAGTCGGCTGACTTCAGCTTTGATGCCTTGGCGATCGATTAAGAAACAAGATACTTAGATTTTTAAAATTAATAATTAATAGTTTAATAATCAATCATGCAAGAAATCGCAGTAGAGTCACAGCCCTTAACTCAATTGACTTATGGATTAGTAGAAGTACAAGATTTGTCCGTTTGTTTTACTGACAAGAGTCAGAATATAAACACTGTTGTAGATAAGATTAATTTTACTGTCGAACCTGGTTCTTTTGTATGTCTGTTGGGACCTTCTGGTTGTGGTAAGTCAACGGTACTGAATACTATTGCAGGTTTTATTAAGCCTACGAAAGGAAAGATCTTAGTCGATGAGCAAGCTGTTACTAAGCCAGGTGCAGATCGAGGTTTTGTGTTTCAGCAATATTCCTTGCTTCCCTGGAAAACAGTTTTTCAAAACGTTGAGTTTGGACTACGAATTAAAGGCATTGCTAAAGCAAAGCGTCAGGAATTGGTTGCAGAATATCTAAATCGAGTCGGGCTATATAATCGCCGTGATTCTTTTCCTCATCAACTTTCAGGAGGAATGAAACAAAGAGCTAGTATTGTCAGAGCGTTAATTAATTCTCCTTCAGTATTATTAATGGATGAGCCATTTAGTGCCTTAGACGCTCAAACCCGCCACATGATGCAAGAGTTGTTGATGGAGATTTGGCAAGATTTTAAAACAACAGTTATCTTCGTTACCCACGATATTGAAGAAGCTGTATTACTAGGCGATCGCATTTTGGTTATGGGAGTCAATCCAGGACATATCAAAGAAGATATTGCGATCGACCTTAAGCGTCCTCGTCATATTGATGACACTCTTACTCCAGAATTCATTCAAATCAGTCGTCAAGTATTAGCAACTATCCGCGAGGAAACTTTAAAAAGCATGGAATGTTAAAGATCGCGATCGCAGATAACTTAATTATCAAATCTAGAATTTTCTTTTAACCATAAGGCGATCGATTCCTGAGTTTCCTTATTCATAGTCAAGCCTTCCATTTTGACCACTACTTCCATCTCGTCTACTTCCAGCCAATAGTTATTCAAACCAAGGAAGGTATACATGACCATAAAAGCAGTTCTTTTATTCCCATCAATGAAAGGATGATTATTCGCTAAACCATAGCCATATGCTGCTGCCAAATCGAAAATTGTCGGATCGCCATAAGCAAAAAGATGTTTTGGTCTAGCTAAACTCGCGCCTAATAAATTATCATCTCTGATACCTAGAGTTCCACCGTGTTGCGCTAGCTGATCTTCGTGGATAGCTAAAACTATTCTTTCTGCAACCCAAGTTGGTTCTTTCATTAAGCCAATTCTTTCATTGCATTTCTATATTTATGGCTGCCCTGTTTATAAATAGCCATCGCTTTTTCAAATTCAGGATCGTAGGCAGAAAGTTTCACCCCGTCAGGAGTTTCTGTTACAAAAACCGTATCTCCTTCGGCAACTCGTAATTTTTCTAATATTTCTTTGGGTATTGTTGCGCCAAGGGAATTACCAACTTTGCGGATTTTGATTTTATACATAGTTTTTGGCTTGAGTAATACAAATATTATAACTAATTCACAATAAGATGCGATCACTCTCTAGATCTAAAATTAGATTACTCTGGTGAATTAACTTCAGGAGATCGCTCCAAAACATTCTGTAATAGATTTGCAATATCTTGCAATTGTTCTGGTTTATTTTTAACAATCCATTCAGTGAGTTTAACGGAGTGAGTGGTTTTTCTGTAAATAACCTTGCCACCTGAGAAGTATTTGAAAAGATTTTCTAACAATCTAGCAGCGTGTTCTTTTTTTAACCAATAGTCATCTGTTAAATTTTCTTCTTTTTCTCCTTTCCTAATCTTGTTAGCTATCCAATTTTGTTTTTGCTCTGATATCCACTGTTCAATTTCCAAAACACTTATAGTTCCATCTCTAAAATTATATTGATTGGCGATCGCAGTTATTGCTTCTGGAACGAGTAGATAATTTTCATACATACACCGACCTAGAAAATGTAGTTTATCTCCACTTCTTTTCTTTAAATCAGTAATGTTTTGGTCTGACTTATTCTCATTGTCAAAAACAAACCCAATCGCAGGAGGTAATAGAGCCTTTCCTCCACTAAGGCGATCGTAAATATCAAAAATAATTTCCGATTTTTTACCTTCAAGATCCCCTGTATTTTTTACCGCTAGAATCTGCGTACCACGAAGAGGAATTTGAGATACCTTCCTTAATATCATAGGAAAACAGCGTTCTTCCGTAGGACCTTCAACCCACAAAATATTATCCGAACCAAATACATCAGATAAATGAACTCCCACTTCATCTAAAAGCGATCGCATTTCATCGGAATCATCAGAAGATATGCATATAGGCTTTGCTTCCTAATCTTGGTATTTAAGCAGAGTAATAGTTGAAGGATTAGCAGCAGAAATAATACTGGGTGAATGAGTAGAAATAAAGTATTGATGTTGAGGAAAGTCTTGTAATATCTCTATTAGTTTTCTTGCTGCGCCAGGATGGAGAAAAGACTGAGGTTCATCAATAATAATGGTTCGCGGTTCTTTTGATGTAATGACAACATATAAAATTGCCAATACTTGAGAAACACCAGTACCACAGGCTTCTAGAGGAAATGCCAAATCATCTCTATCTGTTTCTGGATCTATTGACCATATTCTTAGTTCTACCTCATTTTTATCATCATTTATAATCGGTCTAGTACTCAATACTTCTTGTTTAAGGATTAAGCAGTGCTAATAATCGAAAAAGTAAGCTGTT
>NZ_JADWDC010000069.1 GCF_020640915.1 Waterburya agarophytonicola KI4
ATCGCTCTTTTTTTTCCCTGATTATAACCTAAACTAGGTGCGTCTAAGCTTATAACAAAGAACAGCGTGACATTAAAAAGACTGTTTCTTCTAGAAAGGGAAGTAGAACTTTTGCACTCGAACACAGAGCTATATTAGGAAGATCAAAACAAGAAGCAATGGGTCCAGGCTCCCGCTATCAAATTGATGCCACTGTTGCTGATGTTTACTTGGTTTCTGCTTACAATCGCAACTGGATTATTGGTAGACCAGTAGTATATGTGGTCATAGATGTTTTTAGTCGCATGATAACTGGCGTATATGTCGGGCTGGAAGGACCTTCTTGGTTGGGAATGATGATGGCTTTAGTTAATGCTGCTGGGGATAAAGTTAAGTTTTGCGCCGAATATGGAATCGAGATTGCAGAGGAAGAATGGCTGGCACATCACGTACCAGATGCCATCTTAGGCGATCGCGGTGAACTAGCGGGTAAAAAGGTTGAAACTTCAATTAGCAATTTAGGAATTCGTATTGAGAATGCTGCACCCTATCGAGCCGATTGGAAAGGTTTAGCATAACCTTTGTCATCAAGTCGTTGCACCTGAATCAAACTCATGTCATAGGATGCAGACGAACGAAAATGTAGATTGTCCCATCTGCTAACTTTGAGTTTGCCTAATTTTGGGTCTTCTATTTCTACTGTTTCATCAGCTGACCACCATGTATTTTGGTCGTTGACTTTAAATTTTTTGTCGTGTTTTTTGGGTCTACCTCTACCTGAATAGCTATTCGGTTTTGACGAGCGACCCCGCGTCGGCGCAAGACGCAAGGGAACGCGCTCGTCGTGACCACAAACAGCAATTGGAGCGAATCCTCATTAATTTACTAGCTGAGATTTCTCCTGTTTGATTTACCCATGAACCATTGCCATATTCACTATCCAGTACCACTAAAACGAGTTGTTGTATGTGTTGAGTTACTTGTTTAAGCTGCCATGCTGCCTTTGATATCGGGGTTTCATAGGATGTGATTCTTTCTTGTCTTAAAGGCAATGCCCAACTTCCTTGTTTTTCTGACAACCAGGCGATCGTGCTATATCCTTGTCCTACCGTTACTGAATTATTCGAGGATGCTTGATGTTCATAGGTTCTGTCTTTTAGAGTTTTTGCTCCTCTTCTTCCCCATGCCGTATGGTCAATTCCTAACAACACATATTTTAATGGTGGAATTTCTTCAACATACCTTCTCATTAGTTTGTTTCTGTTTGGACGAGTATCTTGTAGAGCTTCATAGGTGCTTGACCACTTTCTTCTAAATAGAGGGGAAAGGGAAAATTCTCCTAGACAACTGACATTTCTAGTGGTCATCACGCTGTCCATCAATTCAAATGTTGCATCTTTTGCTTTACCTAACATTTGATAGGTTTCTTGACGAAATTGTTTTAATCGTTCACATTCCATTTTAGGGAGTTTTTGATTTTTTGAGTAATTATCATTTTCTCCCTATTGGCAGTTGAGGGAATACCCTTCGCTGCCTTTTGCTTGGAATTTAGTCTAAACCACAGTTTACGATTGCCAATCGGAAAAAGTTTTCCTTGGCAAAAACGCTACGTACTGCCCAGACGTTATTGAAAATCGAGACTGATTTGTGAAATTTGATGTCTGTCGAAGGAGTCGAGCCAACTAACAATCTGGCGGAGCAAACACTTTGAAGCACAGTGATTTGGCGACGTACTAGTTTTGGTTTTCAATCCTAATAATTTCAATTTTATACAACAAAATAGCGATCACGTCCTGCTTTTTTTGCCTGATATAGTACGCTATCTACCTGAGAAATGAGAAAACTAGGGAGTACTTTGGGAGAAGGAATTATGCTGCTAATTCCCATACTCAAACTAATATAGGTCGAAGCTTCTGAAGCTGCATGAACTAGCTTTAGCTTTCTAATATTCTGTTGAATGTTTTGGGCAACTTTTACCGCACCATCAACATCGGTATTGGGCAGGATAATGCCAAATTCCTCTCCACCATAACGAGCTGCTAAATCTCCAGGTCTGCATAGAGAATTACTAATAGTTTGAGCTATTTGTTGTAAACAGTCATCTCCTGCTTGATGACCGTAAAAATCATTGTATTTTTTAAAATAATCTACATCACAGAAAATTAAAGCTAGATGCTGTTTTGACTCCATCATTTTGATCCATTCCGATTCATAATATCGGTCAAAGCTACGACGATTGGCAATTTGCGTCAATTCGTCTACATTAGCAAGATGCTCTAGTTGTTGATTAGCCTGTTTGAGTTGTGTTTCTATCTGTTTACGATCCCTGATATCTCTAACAATGGCGCAATTGTATTCTTGTTGTTCAAAATTAAGATAATTTAAAGTAATTTCGACGGGGATACCTTGTCCTTCTTTACTAATATGAACCGATTCATAGGTAAAAGATTGTTTTTCTTTTAATTCCTGCCATTGTCGCGACCAATTCGATTCACTATTATCATCATTGACATCATGAATCTTCATCTTTAACAATTCTTCTTTGGTATATCCCAAAATATTAGATGTAGCGTCATTGACATAGAAAAAATTAGCATTAGCATTAACAAAGTAAATTGCATCTCTGGCACGATCTAGAGAAAACTGAGTCAAACGCAAAGTTTTTTCGAGCTGTTTCCTGGTTTTAATCTCTTGCTCTAATTCTTGGGTTCTAAGTCCAATTAAATCTTCTAAGTTGTCTTTGACTGTTTCTAAGGCAGTATAGAGAACCATCATTTCTTTACTGCTATTTTCTAGTGCCAATAGATCGCGATATGCCCTCAATGCAGCGATCGCTGTTACCATCAGTTTATTGCGAGTTAGCTCTACCTTCAGTTTATAGTCATTAATGTCGTAGTCGATAATGACCGATTCTTCTGGTGCTTCCCCTGGCTGACCAGTTCTGAGAATAATTCTGACGAGTTTATTGTTTAATTGGTCTCTAATATATTGGACTAGTTTTAAACCCGAATCATGGTCTTCCATGACCACATCTAACAAAATAAAAGCCAAATCTTGATTTTGAGCAATGATGGTTTTGGCTTCAGTGGCTGTATAAGCAGAAAGAAAAACCAGATTTTTTCCTTCAAACTGCAAATTTCTTAAGGCTAGCTTGGTTGCTTGATGAACAGAGCGATCGTCATCAACAATTAAAACTTGCCAAAAATCAGTCGCCATCTCTTCTTCAGCTGCTACATCTTCTTCAATAATCAATTCTTCATCAGCAAAGACTAATTCATCATTGTCAGCATTGAAATTAGAATCGAGATTTTTTTCACTCATAGCAAATTAAATTGAAGATTTTACGGAATTATGATTAAAAATCAGACAGAGGAAGAACTATAGTAAATATTGTTCCCAAATTTACTTGGCTTGTAACTTTAATTGTTCCTTTTAATTTCTGAGTGACCAAATTATAAACAATGTGCATTCCCAAACCACTACCGCCACCATCTCTATTGGTAGTAAAAAAAGGTTCAAAAATATTATTTAAATATTGTGATTCAATACCACAACCATCATCTTGATACTGAATTACAATCTGCTGAGATTCATGTCGTATATCTAGCTGTATAACTCCTGATTGATTAGTAGGATAACCATGAGCAATAGAATTAGTAATCAAATTAGTCACAATTTGAGCAAATGCCCCAGGATAACTATTAATGTGTATTGTCTCATCCCCCGTGACAGAGACTTGATGGGGAGTTTTTTTGAGTTGGGGTTCTAAGGTGACTAAAATTTCTGATAGATAAGATTTAAGACCGAAAGTACGTCTTTCTAAGCTAGTGCGGTCTACGGCTACCTGTTTAAAACTTTGAATTAATTCTCCCGCCCGTTGTAAATTACTGAGGATAATTTCGCTGGCTTCGGTAGCCAAATCTAAGTAGTTATTGAGGGTAGAACGTTTTAGCTGTCCTGCCATAACAGAAGTAGTAAAAGAAGTAGTTTCTTCTGCCAAGGTAGAAGCAGCGGTAACGCTATTACCCACGGGGGTGTTTATTTCGTGCGCTACTCCTGCCACAAGATTCCCCAAAGCTGCCATTTTTTCTGATTCAATTAACTGTTCTTGGGTAGTTTTAAGTTGGGCTAGAGCTTCTGAAAGCTTAATAGTACGTTGTTCGGCAACATCTCGCGACTCTTCAAGGTCGAGAATTACTCTTTTTAATAAAGATTCTTTTTTTTGATTGGTTTCTTCTAATTGGATCTGTCGTTCTTGAGAACGCTGTAATTTTTTCGTGAGGATACGATTCTCTTTTTTGAGTTGTTTAAGCTGTTGTTCGTAGTCTAAAGAGTTTGGTTTCATTTACTTTGTTCCCAAAATCAAAGAGACCGCCGTTTCATGATGTAGACAAATAGCACCATCTTTTTGCAGTGGAGCAATTTCACCATAAGTATAAAAACCAATACTAGGACATGCTGAATTTAGGTGAGCAGAAATCCCTTGATATTCTGTTGCGGCTTTGGTACCTAGAATACTGCTGCGGGTAACACAGGAGAAAAATATGGCTGCTGCTGGCTCAGTTCCAGGATAATTCTTCAGGGCATCGGCGATGGAAGTTTGGGAAGAGTTTAAAATGCCTTGGGCATTAGTTTCCATAATTTGTACAGTTGCACCTTGGGGAATATCACCAAAGAATTGAATGCTATTTAATTGATTATCGTGGGCAGTAGGTACTCTTAAATAAAATTTGTTAGTGTTGTTTTCAAACACAGCCAGGGGATATTTGAGCGAAGGAGCGGAGTCATTAAGATAATACTGATAAAATTCTAAAGCTGGTTGCCCGTCTATTTCATAGAGAATATTGTTCTCAGCTTTCGTCACTTTTTTAGGTTTGCTCAAAGAATTCCAACCATTACCAACACCTGCAGCCAAGAGTAATTTACCCGAAAAAATCAAAGTTACGATGGCATCTGTACATACTTCTTGATCATAAAACTGATATGTCTGCTCAAATTTCATATCATCGGCAGTTACACCTCCAAATACGGGAATTTTACTGTTTAATTCTTGCTTAATCGCCTCAACAATTTTCGAGCCACTAAGATGTAATCCATCGATGAAACTCAAACACAGACTTATCTCTTGACTACTTTTACTTTTGGCTGGGGCGATCGCCTGCTGGACTGCAGCACGAGGATTGTGAGAAGCTTGATAGCCAATTCCTGCGGTTATTTCAATTTCATCAGAGCAAAATAACATCAGAGTTAGGGAATCTTCCTGATATCCTAAACGGGATGAAATCTCTGCCGATGAAGTTCCGCCAATTAACTCTAGATCGGGAAATTGCTGTTTAATCTGCTGAAGAATTAAACTATGGTCAAAATCAAAAGCCGCAAATAAAATTCCTGCTTGTGGTGCTTCTTCTGCCAAAGACTCTAGACATTGTTCTAAAATTTCAGCAACTGCTTCAACCGAATCAGGGTCGTTACTATGACCGACAACTACTTTAAACATTGGTATTCTATTCTAATAAAAATTGTTATTTTGTGCCTAGTAAAAGAGTGATAAATGTTTCATTGTGAAATAAGGTGCTGCCATGTGACTCTAAAGGGGCAATTTCACCGTAGGTATAAAAACCGCAACTAGGTAAAGCAGCGTTAAAATGTTTTTTAGCAAACTTATATTCTTCTTCTGCTCTGCTGCTTAAGATCTGTCTACGAGCCGTACAGGAAAAGAATAATGCCGCATCGGGATGAGTTCCTGGATAGTCATTGAGAGCTTCCTGCATCGATAGCTCTGCAGAGTTTAAAATCCCGTCGCAATTGCCTTCTGTCATTTGTACCATTGCTCCTTGAAGAAGATCGCCAAAAAAAGTGATACTCCCTTGTGTTGCATCATGGCTGATGGGCGCTCTCATGTAGAAGTGTTTATTATCTGGTTCAAACACTGCCAGTGGATATTCAATGGATGGAGATAAATCCCCTAGATAGTGTTGATAAAAATCGAGAGCTGGTTGATGGTCAATTTCATAGATAATATTTTTCTCTGCTTTAGTGATGGTGCTTTTTTTTCCAATCGGATTCCAACCACTATTAACACCACAAGAAATTAATAAATCACCGCTAAATAACATAATAGGAATGCTATCGCTCAAGACCTCTTGATTATAGAATTGATAAGTCTTATGATATTTGCCACCATCAGCAGTCAATCCCCCGACAATGGGCAGATTACTGCCTAATTCTTGCTTAAGAGCTTTGATAATAGTCACGCCACTGCTAGTTAAACCATCAGGAAGCGTTATACATAGACTAATCAGACTAATCTTTTGCTTACTTTTACTAGTTGCCTGTTTAATTGCTGCCTGGGCTGCTGCTAATGAGTCTTGGGAAGCTTGAGTGCCAACTCCCGCACAAAACTCAATTTCATCGGAACAAAACAACATTAAGGTGAGAGAATCTTGTTGAAAATCTAAGACCGAAGAAATTTCTCCATCTGTAGTGCCACCAATTAGTTCTAAATCAGGGAATTGGGCATAAATTTCTTGCAAAATTAGACTATGCTCAAAATCAACAGCGGCAAATAGAATTCCTGCTTGAGGAGTAATTTCTGCTAAAGACTCTAAGCACTGTTCTAGAACTTCGGCAACTGCTTCAACTGAATCAGGGTCATTACTGTGTCCAACAACTACTTTAAACATAAATATATATACAAGCAAATAATAAACTTGATATTTATATAGTTCCCGAAACAATCGAATTAATAAAAAAAAGATAATTTTTGTTTAATTAGGACTTATGTAAGAGTCATTTTAAGAGATGAATTTTTAAGTTGCTTAATCAAGTAGTGCTTCAGAAGCTGGCTGCCTGACACATTTATTTAAACGAAGCTAAATATTTGAACATTTTACTTCTGAAATTCGGGTGAACCAAATAGCATCATAGTACTCTCTCCGCTTCTTTTTTGAGGCGAAACAGGGTTGGATATTTTGAGAAAAAAGAGGTATGGGAGCAAATAAATCACGACCTTTATGCAAGACTCCTTTAAGCCACCTAATACCAATCTTAAGATAACTAAGACCACGCTCCCAATGAGGATCGACTCGTTGTCGAAGTCCGTTCAATTGAACTGCCATACCATGAGCAGTGGCGAACAAAAGAGTCAGAGCTACCACTAAATATAACCGTTCGAGAGCTTGGGGTTGGCGAATTTTAGATTCTTCTAACTGAAACGCTCCAGATTTAGAATCGAGAAATAACTCTTCAATACGAAATCTCGCATCAATTGATATTCTTTAAATGCCACAGTAGAACTCTTGTGTTCCATTTTTCGTCCCTACCATCAATATTTACTAATTCTATTGACTGTGTTGCTTCTATATTTATTGTGGAGGATGATGCTTGATCCAGTGATTTGCAATATCTAAACGACGGCAAATCCAAACGCGATCGTGACTTTGCACATAATCAATAAATCTAGCTAAGGCAGCAATACGCCCTGGTTTTCCTGCTAATCTAGCATGGAGTCCCACCGACATCATTTTTGGTGCAGTTTCCCCCTCGGCATACAAAACGTCAAAGGCATCCTTGAGATAGGTATAAAAGTCGTTACCACTATTAAAACCAGGGGCAACGCAGTATTTCATGTCATTGTTATCAAGGGTATAGGGAATAACTAAATGAGGCTTCCCCTCAACTTCTACCCAGTAAGGCAAATCGTCATTATAGGCATCGGAGTCATATAGAAATCCTCCCTCTTCCACAATTAAACGGCGAGTATTCAGACTAGGGGCATAGCGACAGTACCATCCCAAAGGGCGATCGCCTGTAAGCTTTTTCAACGATGCTACAGCCTTTTGAATATGCTCTCTTTCTTCGGCTTCATCCAATAAGTGATAGCCAATCCACCGCCAACCATGACAGCAGATATCGTATCCAGCATCGACAATAGCTTCTACCGCTGCGGGATTTCTCTCTAGTGCCAGGGCTGCACCAAATATCGTGACGGGAATATCTTTAGCTTTAAATAACCGTAGCAACCGCCAAAAGCCCGCTCTACTGCCATATTCATAGACAGACTCAACCTGTAAGTCTCTCATTCCCTTGCCCATAGAAGAACCAGGAACTTCTCTTAGATATATCTCTGAAGTATCATCCCCATCAGGAATAGAGTATTCTGAGCCTTCTTCGTAGTTGAGGACTATTTGCAGTGCTATTTTGGCATCGCCTTGCCATTTTGGATGGGGAGGATTTGCACCATAACCAACTAAATCTCTGGGATAGGACATTTGACATTAAACGTTTAGCATTTATCACACAAGCTAATCATCGATCGCACTTAGCTTTAGAGTAAATGTATACAGTATTCAAAAGATTTCAATTGAGACAAACCTTGTAACTCTCTCCTTGCAAGGATTACACAGATTAACAGTCTTGGGTACGGATGATACTACCTTTGCTTAAAGAGAAATAAAAGTTATCATAAAAATATGAATAAACAGTATCAATCGCTACAGAAAGGAGAAGAGATATGTCAGCTAATACTAACGTTGCAAATCAAGATCGAAACTGGAGCAGCAAAAAGCTAATCGAGCTTAGTGACAACTTGGGTCAAGCTTACAACCCTGGACTAAATAATGAAAGTTCCGATCGGAAAACTGATTCTTGGAATGCAGACAAGTTTATTCAAATGAGCAGATGTTTGAGTTCTGCCTATGGTGTAGATTTTTAATCTGGCGAAGAGAATTTAGCCTAAATTGCCACCATATCTAAATTATTCAAAGGAGATAAATCTATGACAAGTAAGAAAGTAAACAGCCAAAGTGAAAGTTGGAACGCTCAAGACTTAATAAAAATGAGCCAAAGTTTGGGAGAGGCTTTTCTACCTGGACTAGATAACGGTAAATCTAGCCAAGAAGATGATTCTTTAACCATGAGCAAGTTTGTAGCCATGAATAAAAACAAAGATCGTAGTAAAAATAAGCCAGATGCTTAAGCTCCAAACTAGTTAAGACTTCTTGTTGTTACCTTAGTTGTACAAATGAATATTGGCGTTGTTCAAAAATGCGGGATTTTGGGTAACGCTCCGCAGCGTAAATTAAGCCAAGTTTTTGCAACAGTACCGAATTACTGCGATCGATGATACTATCTCCAGCGAATTTTATCATCGATAGATAACATGAATTTATGACAAAATCGAAAATACGTTGCGATCGCCAGCTCAGTTTATTTTTGCTCAAAACGCTTTCTTGGATACAGCCATCTGGAAAATAATTTGGTCATTCTCGGCATCGCTACATAAGTCATTAACAACACTAGTATTGCTGTAATAATTAAGCTCCGCAGCAGTATCGGTAATGGCAACAATTTTAGTAATGGCGCGAGGGTAATATTTGCTAATTGAATGAGAGGAAACAACGTCAGTAAAGTAACTGCTGCCATTTTGTAACGAGGTGGAGGCGATGTTGTTTTCGGAGAGGGCAAAGTAAACCAAATTTCTAAACCTGTAACGATCCTAATTCTGGCAGGCTCTAAACGTAAACTTTCAGCCCTTGCCAACCATTGACGGCGACATTCTGATTTTTCCCAAATCTTCAGGTTACTAGCGCGATCAAATTTAAAGATAATCCTATATTCGTTATCCGTCGGGCTACTAGGGCGAAAAACATTGGTACCTAAATGTCCTTCAAAGGTCATAGCAGAAGCAGTGATCCCAGAAATGAATTTTTCAAAAGCTTTTTTGCACCTTGGTTTAACTCTTCTTGAAATAACTACAGTTACAGGTGGATCGAGTAAATCTTCATCTCTCATTATTTTGTAAACCCTTTCGTTCAATTCTGACTTTATATTTTCGGCTTCTATTAGACCTAAAAGATAAAATTATAGTTTTGTGACAAACAGCAAATTGGTAACTAAGAATACTTTTTCATTGAGAAAGGTTGTATACAGTATCCAGTATTAAACCAGTAATTTTACTGACTAGGGTTTTACCTCTATGCTAGTCACAAAAGAAGAAGTATTCAAAAGATTTTGGTATCCTGTGATGCCTGTCGTTCAAATGTCGGATCAACCCCAAAGCTTTGAATTACTGGGGCAAAATCTAGTCTTATGGCTAGATAATTCTGGTTCGGTGGTGGTGGCAAACGATCGCTGTTGCCATCGTTCGGCGCAACTGTCAAAGGGGCAAGTAATTGATGGTAATATCGCCTGTCCCTATCATGGTTGGCAATACAATGCAGAGGGAGTCTGTACTAAAGTTCCCCAATTGGAAGACAGTAGTCAAATCCCAAAAACTTATCAAATAAAAACCTATCAAGCTCAAGAACGTTACGGATATATTTGGGTATGCTTGGGCGAACCTTTAAATGAAATTCCCAATATAAAAGAGGCGAGCGATCCTGATTTTCGCTTAATTCCCGAATTCTATGAAACCTGGAACTGTGGGGGGTTGAGAGTGATGGAAAATGAGTTCGATCTAGCTCACCCCACCTTTGTTCACACTACTACTTTTGGTAGCGAAGATCATCCGATTCCTGATCGCGTCGAAGTAGAAGAAACAGATTACGGTATCACGGAGACAGCAGTTTTAGGTGTCGTTAACCCACAAGAGCAACAGCAAAATCTCAAAATGGACGAAAGGGTAACTACTAGAAACCTAGATTTGGATTGGTATTTACCTTTTACCTGCAAGCTACGAATCAATTATCCCAACGGTTTGGTTCATATTATCGTTAACACTGCCACGCCAATTAATGATTCCTCTTCCCAGATAGTTCAGTTTTGTTTGCGAAACGATACAGAAGCAGAAACAAAAGCCGATGATGTGGTGGCATTCGATCGCGCTGTGACATTGGAAGATAAAGCCGTATTAGAAACTACCGATTATGACGTGCCTTTGGATTTAAAACAGGAACAACACATGATGACCGATAAGCCGGGAATTTTGATGCGGAAAAAACTAAGTCGGATTTTGGCAGGTAATAAATGAACGTAGATCTAGATATAGCTAACAGAAAAGCAAATCAGCCCAGAGGTAAACCACCTCAAGGTGAGGGCAATGCCATAGCCCGTTATTTTGAGTTCAATAAATATCGAACTAACTTTCGTACTGAAATATTGGCTGGCATAACTACCTTCATGACGATGGCGTACATTTTAGTAGTAAATCCTTTAATTCTTTCTGATGCGATATTTCTCAACGAACCAAAAGATTTGTTTGCCGAACTTGTTGTTGCTACGGGGGTATCGGCGGGTATCGGCACATTAATTATGGGTTTGGTTGGAAAATATCCTTTTGCCCTTGCACCTGGAATGGGAATTAATGCTTTTTTTGCCTATTCGGTGGTGTTGGGTTTGGGTATCAATTGGAGAGTCGCCTTAGCTTGCGTATTTGTAGAAGGGCTGGTCTTCATTCTGCTAACTATTACCGATATCCGCCGTCATCTGATTACTGCCGTACCCACTTCCATCAAATCAGCAACTACTGTCGGCATAGGCTTGTTTTTAGCTTATATCGGTTTGGGTGGGGCTACAGAAGTAGGTGGTGCGGGATTGATTGTGGCAAATGAAGTTACTAAAACCGACTTTGGTAGTTTGGCACAGCCTCCAACTTTAATGGCAATCTTTGGTATTTTCTTAACGGCATTCTTTATGGTGCGTCGAATCAAAGGTGCGCTGCTGTGGGGAATTATTGGCACTGCTTTACTCGGCTGGGTATTGGGTGTGGCGACTGCGCCTCAAGGATTTGCCTCTATTCCTGCTTTTCCCAAAGATTTATTTGGGGCTGCGTTTATCGGTTTGGGCGGAATCAACGGTAGTAACTGGATTGATTTTCTCGCGGTACTGCTAGTGTTTTTGTTTGTCGATCTGTTCGACACCATCGGCACTTTAGCGGGGGTGGGAATGCAGGCAGGCTATATCGATGAGAATGGCGAACTACCCAGGGCAAATCAGGCTTTAACCGCAGATGCGATCGCAACTACGGCAGGGGCAGTAATGGGAACATCTAGCGTGACTACCTTTGTGGAGTCGGCATCAGGAGTAGCAGAAGGAGGGCGTACTGGTTTTACTTCTGTAGTGGTTGCGGGGCTATTCTTTATTTCCCTAATTTTTACGCCAATTTTTGAAGCCATTCCCGCTTTTGCCACCACTCCCGCATTAACCATTGTCGGGGTTTTAATGATGGCAAGCATTACTACTATCAATTGGGAGGATTTAACCGAAGCCATACCAGCATTCTTAACTATATTTTTTATTCCCTTTGCCTTTTCTATTGCAGCAGGGCTATCGATTGGCTTAATTGCTTATCCCTTATTAAAAACTTTTTCGGGAAAAGCCAGGGATGTACCCATAATCACCTGGATTTTAGCAGCGATATTTATTGCCCGCTTTGTATTTATGACTTTACGCTTTGGCTAGTTTCAAACACAAGGAACTAATCACCAACCTCAAATCTTTAATCATCAAATAATGACTAACCCAAAAATAGCAAATCAAGAACTAACATTAGAAGAAGAAATGACACAAGAAGCACCTGCTTCCATTGAATCTGATTTAATTTATGGCTTAGAATCTCGTCCGCCCTTTGTCGAATCAATCTTTGTAGCACTACAGCACGTCTTTGCCTGTTTTGTGGGCATAATTACCCCTGGACTGATTATCTGTGGGGCATTGGAAGTACCTCCTGCGGACACGACTTATATTCTCAGTATGTCCTTAGTGGTTTCGGGGATTGCCACCTTTATTCAAGCGAAAAGATTTGGTCCTGTAGGTTCGGGTTTATTGAGCATTCAGGGAACGAGTTTTGCTTTTCTTGGTCCAATTATTGGAGCGGGTTTGGCAGTCAAAGGTGATGGTGGAACAGCAGAGGATGCTTTAGGATTAATTTTTGGCTTATGTTTCTTTGGGGCGTTTGTCGAAATTTTTGTCAGTCGCTTTCTACATCTGGCAAACAAAATAATTACGCCCTTGGTCACGGGGGTAGTAGTAACCTTAATTGGTCTGACTCTTATCAAAGTTGGTATCACTTCGATGGCTGGTGGTGTCCCCGCACAAAGAGCGGAAACCTTTGGCAATCCCTTATTTTTGGGCGTAGCTTTTTTAGTTTTAGCAGTAATTGTGGGGCTAAACAGTACTACCAATAATTATCTGCGGATGTCTTCAATTGTTGTGGGTTTACTTGTAGGCTTTTTAGTTTCGATTCCTTTAGGGCTAGTAGACTTTAGCAACTTAGCTAGTCTGCCAGCAGTTGCTATACCCATTCCTTTTCGTTACGGCTTCAGTTTTAATTTTGGGGCATTTATTCCCTTTGCTTTCTTATATTTAATTACGGCGATCGAAACAATTGGCGATTTGACTGCTACTTCAGCTATTTCTGGCGAACCAATCGAAGGAAAAACTTACTTTAAGCGGATTAAAGGCGGTGTTTTGGGCGACGGTATCAACTCAATTATTGCAGCTTGTTTAAATACCTTTCCCAACACTAGCTTTAGTCAGAACAACGGTGTAATCCAGTTAACAGGAGTAGGTAGCCGTTATGTAGGTTATTTTATCTCGGCATTCTTTGTAATTCTCGGTTTATTTCCAATTGTTGCAGGGGTTTTTCAGGCATTACCCCAACCAGTATTAGGTGGTGCAACCATAGTCATGTTCGGTACAGTAGCAGTAGCGGGAATTAAGATTCTGTCTTGCGTCAATCTGACCAAAAGAAATTCGATTATTCTAGCTTTGTCTCTGGGTTTGGGTTTGGGAGTTAGCTTTGTTCCCGAAGCTTTAGAGCAAATGCCCACTTTAATTAAAAGCATCTTTTCCTCTGGTATTTCCACAGGGGGAATTACGGCATTATTGTTGAATTTGATTTTGCCAGGAAGAGAGTAAGTAATAAGTAGCGAGCAGAAAGTAGAAAAATAGTAAATACTGTGTACAAACTAAAAGCAATTATTATTGGCGCGGGAATGGCTGGACTAGCAGCAGGAATTGCTATGCGTCAGGCGGGATATGAGGTTGAAATTTACGAAAAGACTCGTAAACTGCGTCCTGCGGGGGCGGGTATTTCACTTTGGTCGAATGGAATCAAGATTCTCAATAAGTTAGGACTGGGGGAAAAGATTGCTGCTATCGGCGGGCAGATGAACCGCATGGAGTATCGCAATCTTCAGGGAGAGGTTTTAAACGATGTCAATTTAATTCCCTTGATGGAACAGGTGGGGCAAAGACCCTATCCTGTATCCCGCACTGACCTACAGCAGATGATGTTGGATGCCTTTGGTGAATCTGATGTCAAAATGGGTATGCGCTGTGTAGAGGTTAAGCAAGATGCGGATAGCGCAACGGCGATCTTTGAAGATGGTAGTACCGCCAGAGGAGATGTAGTAATTGGTGCAGATGGAGTAAAGTCGGTCGTCCGCACTTATCTCAATGGTGGAAAAATAACTCCCCGCTATGCAGGTTACGTTAATTGGAATGGTCTTGTAGAAGCTAGTCCCGATTTAGCAGAAAATGATGTCTGGGTAATTTATGTGGGCGATGGTAAGCGTGCTTCGATGATGCCAGTTGGAGACGATCGCTTTTACTATTTTATGGGCTGTCCCAAACCTCAAGGAACAACCGCACCAAATGGCGATATTCGCAGCGAGTTAAAAGAAACCTTTGCAGGCTGGGCGCAACCAGTCCAAAATCTAATTGAGAAATTAGACCCCGAACAAACCAACCGCTTAGAAATTAGTGACATCGATCCTTTACCCAGTCTAGTAAACGGTAGAATTGCCTTAGTCGGAGATTCGGCACACGCCACTACCCCAACTTTGGGGCAAGGAGGCTGTCAGGCAATGGAAGATGCAGAAGTATTATGTCGCTATTTAGTAACTACTAATATTAGCGTCGAAGATGCTCTTAAACGTTATGAATCCGAACGCAAAGAAAGAGTGGCAAAGCTAACCTTAAAAGCCCGTAAGCGTACCGATACTATCTACAATAAAGAACCAGACCTAACTCAACAGTGGTACGAACAATTAAAACAGGAAAAAGCTGAGGATGTTACAGGCGCGATCGCCAAAATAATCCTTGAAGGACCTTTGCATTGAACATTAAACATTTATACGGTTAAACCGCACCGAGGTCATTTATCAGTTTATGTCGGGAAAATTAACAACTCACGTTTTGGATACGGCAAATGGTTGCCCAGGGAGAGGAATTGCGATCGCTCTCTGGAAACTCGACCCTAAAATAGAATCCAGAACTTTACTAAAAACTTTAGAAACCAACGACGATGGACGTACTGATAGTCCACTACTCATTCCAAAGGAGATGGTAACAGGAGTTTACGAATTAGTTTTTACCGTAGATGAATATTTTGCTTCCTATCTACCCTACTCCGATACGCCCTTTTTAAGTAAAATTCCCATCCGTTTTGGAATTAATGATATCTATGCTCATTATCATGTTCCTTTACTAGTTTCTCCTTGGTCTTACAGTACGTATCGTGGAAGTTAAATAAGGGATGAAGGATAATCAATATACAATTTCACAATTAAACAAGATGTCTCAAGCTGAGTTCACCAAAGTTTTAAGCGAAATTTGGGAAGAAACGCCAGGGATTTCTCAAAAAGCATGGTACGACAAACCTTTTGAAAATTTAGAGGCTTTATATCAGGCTATGGTTAATGTAGTAAATATTATGAGCGAAACGGAACAAGTAACTTTGGTTAAGGCTCATCCAGATCTAGGTAGTAAAACCAAGATGGCAGAAGCTTCAGTACAAGAACAAGCAGGAGTAGGCTTAGATCGCCTATTTGAATCTGAGTATCAGCGTTTTCAATCGCTCAACAAGGCTTACAAAGACAAGTTTAATTTTCCCTTTATCATCGCGGTTAAAAACCATACTAAAGCAAGCATTTTACAGGCTTTTGAAATTCGTTTAAACAATACTCAAGAACAAGAAAAACAACAGGCTTTAACCGAAATCAGTAAAATAGCTCGACTGCGTTTAAATGCCATTATCAAAACCAAATAATAAGTCTTTAAGCATTACTATTTACTTTTGAGAAATATCTAAAAAGGGACACTGTTCCAAAGGAAAATCTAACAAGTGAAGCTGGAATTTATCAGCCAAATCTTCAAATACTTTAATTCCTCGAACGCTGTTGCCCCGATGGTCAATTAAAGGAGAGTAAACGGCAATACCAGCGCGATCGGGAATTACAGCGATGATTCCACCTGAAACGCCACTTTTAGCAGGAATCCCTACTTTGTAAGCCCATTCTCCTGCATAGTTGTACATACCGCAGGTATACATTACGCTTAAAATATCCCTAACGTAACAAGGTGCGATCGCTTTTTCTTGAGTTATAGGATTAATACCTCGATTTGCCAGGGTAGCAGCCATTACCGCTAAATCGTGACAGTTAACCACTACCGAACACTGTTGAAAATAAAGATCGAGGATTTCTTCGATATTATGGGCGATCGCTCCAGCATTGACCATCGGATTATCAGGGCGTTTGGAGTTTTCATCTAGGCGAATTACTGAATTAAAAGGATCGCCAGTGGGTTCAACGCCAATTTTTTCTAATAGGGTAAGGCGATCGCAATCTTCTAACGCCATGCCATAAACAAAAACTTTGGATATAGATTGAATAGTGAAGTTTTCCGATATATCACCTACTTCAAAAACTGTACCCTCTTTTGTCACGATAGAAATAGCAAACCAATTGGGATTAGCTTTAGTCAGTTCGGGAATATAGCTTGCCAACGATCCTGAATCAAGATTGCGATATTCTTCGTAGAGGTGTTCAATGAATTTTGGCAGGTCGGACATATTATATTCTAAAAGTATTTGACTAAAATGCAGCTTGGCTAAAATTACGCTGTTATTTTTGTAACTCCTTCAAGTCTTTAATTACTTTAAGCTGTTGTGGGAGAAAGAGGAGATTGTAAATTGAAAAAAATTCAGGCTATTATCAGACCTTTTAAATTAGATGAGGTCAAGATTGCTCTATTGAATGCGGGAGTAATCGGAGTGACAATTTCTGAGGTGCGAGGTTTTGGTCGCCAAAAAGGGCAGACAGAGCGTTATCGTGGTTCGGAATATACCGTTGAATTTCTGCAAAAAGTTCAAATTGTCGTTGTAGTTGACGACGAGCAGGCGGATAAGGTGGTCGAGAGTATTGTTAAGGCTGCCCGCACAGGAGAAATTGGCGATGGTAAGATCTTTGTTTCCCCTGTCAGGCAAGTTGTTCGTATTCGTACTGGAGAAAAAGACTCAGATGCTCTTTAGTCGAGCTGGTTGAGCATAAACATAAAAACTGCCTCAGCAAAGATAAAAGCATATTGAGCCTTGGAACTCATAAACTTTGAAACTAGTTTAGTTGTTGCTTAAGTCGAGATCTCAGTTCGTCTTGTTGAGGAATTGAACCTGCCAGTAGCACTCCTAATTTACCAACTAATACACTACCCCAGTTGTAGATAATCACTCCTGTTTTTTTTGCGGGGTTATATTTGAGGTCGCCCAGATCAATTTCATCTAAAGAACGATATTTCGTCGCGAAATTATCGCTGCACCAGCGATCAATCTTTAGCTTTTGAGCAATTCCCGTGGGATAAGAAGCTCCATTAAATCGGGGATTGCATTCAATGGCATAGCAATCGCTTTGGTTTTCTACCGTAGCCACATCAAAAGCAAAAATTCCCTTCATACCTTTTTGAGTCATCCACTGTGCCATTGGTTCGACTAATTCCCAAGGTTCATAAGCCGTAGGATAACGATTACCTTGATGAGCAAAACCATCTAGTATCTGTTCTGTAGCTGCTAAGGGTTTTACACTACCATCTTTGATTTCATATTGTAGATTGAGAAATTTATGAGCAACTACTTCTTGCTGCACCTGTACAGGAGTGTCCCTATCTAATTTAGCAAGAGCATCCTCAAGTTCCTGTGGATCTGCACAGCGATAAATACCAACCCCATCAACAGATACCGCAGGTTTGAGGTAGCAAGGAAAAGGAATCTCTCGATTATCTTCTTGTAAATGGGTTTTATTGTCGGCACACAGGGTCAGAGGAACTTTAACGTTTAACTCCTCGGCTAAACGAATAAAGTTATTTTTAGAGTTAATAAATTCAACTACATCTTGCCAGTCTTTATTACCCTTGCCAAACCAGTCTTCGTCTTGACGTAGATCGTCAAAAGCATCACTAAAAATAAATACAGATGGTTTGTAATCTGGATATTTTCTTAATTGTTCAAAAGAAACATCCCAAATCGGATTTTGGCTATAGCTTAGACCAATATTGTCATAGTGAGAGGTAATTGCTGCCCACTGAGACTCTAAATCGGGATGTAACTGAATTAGATCTTCAGGTTCTGTCATACCCAAGACTCTGCCTGAATATAGATAATTGCCAACCACTGCATCATGGGTGCAGTGCATAATATCGTGGTTAAAAATGCTTTTCCCAGTCATGTTTGGCTCAAGGTCGAAATAATAAAGGTTACTATTTCAAACTCTCGCAAATAGGTACTTATGACTGTAGCAGATCGGACAACTTAATATTTAAACTTAAATATTTAAGATGTAATTAAATCAAAAAATTGATAGAATTTTAATCAACATTCGATTGGTAAAGTAAACCAAGACCGTGATTATCGTTATAAGCGATCAGAATATGCTGCTAGGGGTATTGCAGAATATTGGATTATCGACCCGTAAATCAGTAAAGTGACAGTATTAGTCCTTAATAATGGATTTTATGACGAGAATATCTTTGAAAGTGATAATGCGATCGCATCTCCTCTTTTGACTCAGCTTCAACTAAGTGCTAATCAAATATTTACCAGCTAGGTTAATTTTTACAGTTTTTATTAATTTAAGTTCTATAGTTTGCGATCGCCTTGTTTGACTTAAAATATTTATATTCTTTCTCTCTTCATGTAAATGCCAACTCTACTAATCAAGAATATTCATACCCTAGTCACAATGGACGATCTCCGTCGTGAAATTAGACGAGGCGCATTATTTATTAGGGATAATGTAATCGAACAGGTGGGAACAAGGGAAGAATTACCCGATACTGCCGATGAAGTATTAGATTTAGAAGATAAGCATATAGTTTTGCCTGGGTTGGTTAATACCCATCATCATTTTTTTCAAAACCTAACTCGCGTTACCCCCGCAGGGCAAAATGGCGACTTGTTTCAATGGCTGACTGCTCATTATCCTCTATGGTCAAATTTGACTGGGGAAGGGATGTATTATAGTTCTCAGTTAGCAGCAGCAGAATTAATTTTATCTGGTTGTACCACCGCCAGCGATCATCATTATCTGTTTCCTAATGACTGTACTTTAGACGATCAAATTAGGGGAGTGGGTGAAGTTGGCTTAAGGTTTCATGCCAGTCGTGGCAGTATGAGTCTGGGAGAAAGTAACGGTGGTTTACCTCCCGATTCTTTAGTGGAGAAAGAGGCGGATATTCTCAAAGATTCTCAGAGGTTAATTGAGCAGTATCATAATAATGACCGTCATTCCATGTTGCGGATCGTACTTGCCCCCTGTTCGCCTTTTTCTGTCTCTACAGATTTGATGAAAGAGTCGGCTGCCATGGCGCGGAGTTATAAAGGAGTAAGGTTACATACCCACCTGGCAGAAAATAATGGTGACGTAGAATATAGCCTGTCTAAGTTCAACTTAACACCAGGGGACTATGCGGAGTCTGTAGGTTGGTTGGGGGATGATGTCTGGCACGCTCACTGTGTAAAATTAAGCGATCGCGCGATCAATAAATTTGGACAAACTGGTACGGGAGTGGCACATTGCCCCTGTAGCAATATGCGTTTGGCTAGTGGTATTGCACCTATACGTAAAATGCTGAATAAAAATGTGCCTGTAGGCTTGGGTGTGGATGGTGCAGCCTCTAATGATGCTACCAATTTGTTCCACGAAGCTCGTCAAGCTTTCTTACTGGCGAGAGTCAAAGATGAAGACGCTTCGGTAATGACTGCCCGCGATGCGTTAGAGATTGCGACTAAAGGTGGTGCGAAAGTTTTAGGCAGAGATGATATTGGCTATCTAGCTCCAGGAATGGCAGCCGATTTTATTGCCGTAAATTTAGATAAGCCTGGATATGTTGGTACACAACAAGATCCTGTTGCAGCTTTAATTTACTGTCAAACCGATTCTGTAGACTACAGTTTCATTAATGGTAAGAAAGTAGTAGATAAAGGCAATTTAACTACTATTGAGTTTGGTAATTTGATCGATAATGCCAATAAAATAGCGATCGCTTTACTCAACAAATAAATAAGGAAAATACCACACAGCAAAATACAAGTTTTTCATTTTTGTATACTGTATACATCAATACTGTTGCACCAAGCTAATAATGATAATTTTGCTTAATATCAGTAGGTGTGAGTGTAAAGAATGAACTTTCAAAAATTCAAGCAAGATCGTTTTATTTATGGAAAAAAGTCGCTTTTATTAGGCTTGCCTTTGGCTTTATTATCAATTTCGGCAAATAAAGTCTCGGCATCAGAAGCAGATAGCGGGATGTCGCAGATAAACAGAGTAAGGCAGTTAGAATCGCCAGAAAAATTGAACAGCGCATCAGAAAATAACGGGATGTCGCAGATTACTAATGTTCAACAGTTGCGGGATGTATCTCCGACAGACTGGGCTTATGAAGCATTACGTAGTTTAGTAGATCGTTATGGTTGCATTTCAGGTTTTCCCAATCAAACCTATCGTGGTAATCAACCCCTATCTCGTTATGAATTTGCTGCGGGTTTAAACTCCTGCCTAAATCAAATTGAACGTTTGATAGCATCTTCTGAAAATGTTTCTTCTGAAGATGTTGCGACAATTGAACGTTTAGGTCAAGAATTTGAAGCAGAATTAGCTACTCTTGGTGGCAGAGTAGATGAGATTGAAAGTCAGGTGGCTATCTTAGAAGACAACCAATTTTCTACCACTACCAAATTTAGTGGCAATGTCTTTCTTAACTTTACAGGGGCAGGAGCTAGTGATGATGTTCTAGTTGAAACAGTTAGCTTAGATACACCTTTTAATCTTCGTCGTGCGGGAAGAGATGCCGACAACAATCCCATCGTCAGCACAGTCACAGACGACCCTGAAATTACTTTTGGCTACTATACTTGGCTAAACTTCAACTCTTCTTTTACAGGCAAAGATAACTTAGCCATTCAACTCGTAGCAGGTAACAGTAATTCTCCTGCTAATAATTATGTCTCCGCAGGACTATATAACACTTTTGGCACTCCTTTCACCGATCAAACAGGTACGGCTTCGGGTGCGGGAAGCGTTGAAGTGCGGGAAATATTCTATGATTTTCCCATAGGCGAAAAATTACGAGTAGTAGTAGGTCCTAGAATTAACTGGTATCGTTACTTTGATAACAATGCTTATACTTTCTTTCTCAATGGTGCAAGTAGTTTTAACTCTAGCGGTGGTACTTTAGTTAACCCTGTAGATCGAGGTTCGGGTGCAGTAGTAACTCTAGATTTCAATGATTCGATCACCTTCAAAGTTGGCTACTTGGGAGAAAACACAGAATTTTTGCCCTCCGCATTCTTTAATACCTCTTCCGATCCTAATAATGGATTGTTTAGCGCGACTCAATCTCTGACTGCGGAATTGGATTTTGCGATCGCAGATAGGGCTAATATTCGCCTACTGTATACCAGAGCTACTATTGACAACAATCAGCCTTTATTTGATGGTGATGGCAATTTAACAGGTTTTGGCGTTGGTGGAGCGACAGGCGAACCTATCTATGGTGTTGCGGATGATGGATTTGGTGGCACAATTGGCGATGCTCCCTCTGATACTTTTGCCCTTAATGTTGACTTTAAAATTTTTGAAAAACTAGGAATATTTGGACGCTATAACTACGGCAGTACAAGCATCAGACCAAGAAATCCAGATTTAGAAAACGGCGAAGTTAACGCTCAAGCTTTTCAGGCTGGTGTAGCTTTTCCCGACCTGGGTAAAGAAGGTGCGTTAGGAACTATATCTTTCGTTGTTCCTTTTGATGTTTTAGACGGCGAAGAGTTTTTGGCTTCTGGTTCGGGGGATGGCGGTACGCAATTCGATCTTGAAGCTACTTATAATTTTCCTGTTAATAGTAATCTTTCAATTCTTCCTGCATTTTACTTTATTAACAATCCCAATAACTTTGAAGATAATCCTAATATTTATGTGGGTAATGTGCGAATGCAGTTTAGATTGTAAATAAACCTCTTGAGTAGACTGGTATACCAATTATCCAAATACTCACAAGACAATATGATAGGTTAGAGCAACTGTATACAGTATACTTATTTGCTTTTTGCTGCTTAATCTATGAAATCTATCACTATTGCTGAATTGCTAGTAAATGGCGATCGCCTATAATAATTTGCTTAAAACTTTGAGTATAGTATTATTAAAATAATAAGTCTGCTCCTAATTGAAGTTCGCCAGCACTGTTAAGGGCAATAAAGTGAATATCGTTGAGTAGTGTGATAACATTATTAACTGGTTCGTAGCTATAGCCACTGACTTTTACACTGGCAGTAGTTTGATAGCAATCAATCTGCCAATACTGCCAAGTGAATTATTCGGGAATTTCTGTTTCTAGGTAGCGAGATAATTCTAGGGAAGGTAGAGGTTGCTCGTTGGCAGTGGGGAGTAGGAAAAATTTCGGTGTAATGACATCTGACTGTGGATTTTTAATACATAAATCTTGCCCTAAAAAAGCTACCAAATCTTTACTTGAAAGGCGATTGGGATTAGTTTTTTTTGATTTCTTTGCTTGCTTGATTTCTGTAGTTTCTACCCAGATAAGCTTAGACGTATTTACATTGCATTAACTAAATCACCTTTATTTTTTAAT
>NZ_JADWDC010000070.1 GCF_020640915.1 Waterburya agarophytonicola KI4
TTTAACATTTAATAAAAAAGCGATCGCCTTATATAAAGCGATCGCTTTTTGTTGTTTACTAACTAATAACTTGGTCTATTCTTGAATAGTTTTAGCTTCTGCTAGTTTTTTCGCTCCTGTTTTCATAATTTCGATATGTTTTGGCAACCAATCAAAAGAACTTTGACAGTGATGTGCGACCAACAAGCCCCATAATCCCGCCGAAGTTAGGATCGGGACTACTAAATTAGCTTGGACTCCTATGGTTTTCAGAAAATCTCGATGACATTCAGCAATGGGTGCGGTATCAATATTTGCGATCGCACTTACTCTACCATTAAGATATAGTTTGGCATATTCTATATTGAAACATTCATCTGGTCCTGTCGAACCCAAGATGGAATAGTTGACATAACTGAGGGATTCAAAAGTTACTCTTCCTTCCCATTGACGATAAAAATAATATAGCAATACACGATCTACACCGATTTGCTTTCGGACATTATTAGTTACATTTTGAACTAGTTTATCTTCACTAAGGTTATTGGATAAACGATGCAGTAATTTTTCTAAACCAGGATCGGACATGGATAATATTTACAGAAGAGATCCAGCAAAACTTACTTAATAGGTTGAATGACCCAGTCTAAGTCTTAATACTCATTCTGTATCATAAAATTCAATTGTCTTGTTTGATAAATACTTAAAGTTTTTTCCCTAATTCTGGTTTAAATTTAAGGAAAATTACTATTTGCTAATTCCCAAGTCGGTATGAACGTTTTTATACTCCTGATAATCTAAACCCAACAAGCCAGCAAAAGTACCCGCACCGCGATAGATATCCAACAAAGCATCAACGATCGCACTTTTTCCTTTAATCGAAGCAGGAATTAATTTGACAATACCAATTAAAATCAAAGCTATTCCTTTGAGGATTCTGACTAACTGCACTTGCAAGGAAGGATATAGCTCTTTTTCCACCAAGCTATGAGTACCCCAAGTACGATATCCCCTCGCCAAAATCCATTTTAGATTAGTTTTAGATTCGGGAACCCAATCATAGACGATGGCTTCATCCGCCCAGACAATTGTGTAACCTGCTTTGTTGAGACTAAGGAAAAAGTGGGAATCTTCTCCCCCTGTAATAGCAAAGCGGTCGTCAAACAAGCGATCATATTGACGCACAATTTCTCCTTTAATCATTACGTTATTAGTAAAAGCAACATGACGTTCTTCTCCTGTTGTGTAACGGGGAGTATTAAAAAATTGTCCTTTAATTACCCACTCGGGAACATCTTTTTCGGAAAAATGAGGTAGAACTGGGCCTGTCACCACATCTGCGCTATATTTTTGTTGTGCTAGCAATAACTCTTCTAACCAAGATTTTTCGGGAACTTCATCATCATCAATGATGGCTATAAAGTCAGCTTCTTTATCTGCCAAATCAACGGATTTATTTCGAGCGTAGGTAATACCTCTTTGGGATTGAATGTCTGTCTTTAACGACCACTGAAAGTTTGGTTTTATTGCTTCACAAACTCCAATCGCTACCCCGCAGGTATCATTGTCTACCACAATCACTTCGATTTCAGGGCGTTCTATTTCTTCAAAGGTCAATTGATTGAGAGCTTCTAAAAGACGTTTTAAACCTTCAGGACGTTTGAAAGTAATAATACAAATGGAGATTAGCATACTCGATCGAATTTATGAGTTATTACAACAATTAGGCTAGGGAAGTTCGATCTAATTGATAAGATGCCCTACTTACGCTACCAAATTTAACATGATTTTCCCAAGACACCTATTAATGCTCCGCTCTTGATAGTAAAAAGTCTTTGAGCAATACGAGTATACAATTGTAGCAGTTGTTAAGAGTTACGATAGTACTGCTAATCTAGTCCCTATCAAAAATCATCGAGTTATAAATCTATTTTTAAAATGAACTTGTTAAATATTGCTAATGTCATCTTGGTAGTAGTCGGAATAACTTTAATTGTTCCTTGTTCGATCTTTTTTATAGAATGTTTGGCTGCTTTTACCGCTGGCAAATCTAATCTAAACTTGGAAGATGTTGCCAGACCAAAAACTACAGTTTTGATTCCCGCACATAATGAAGCGGAACAGATTGTTGAAGTATTAGAAATATTACAACAACAAATCACAGAACAAGACCGAGTTATTGTGATTGCGGATAACTGTCACGATAAGACAGCTGAATTAGCGAGAGGGACGGGAGTAACAGTCTTTGAGAGGGAAAATAAAAGCGACCGCGGTAAAGGATATGCTTTAGACTATGCCATGGAGAGGATTAAAGACAATCCTCCAGAAGTATTGGTAATTCTTGATGGAGACTGTATTATTGCACCAAATACGATTAAAAATATTACCTGTAAGGCGATCGCAACTGGCAGACCAGTACAATCTACCTATCTCATGGAACAACCCGAAAACACCAGTTTGAAGGATAATATTTCTACATTTTCCCTCAAGGTCAAAAATTTGGTCAGACTATTGGGTTTAAATCGTCTTGGTTGGCATTGTTTGTTAACGGGTTCGGGTATGGCTTTTCCTTGGCCGTTAATCTCTTCAATATCCTTGGCAGGAAGCAAAACCACCGACGATATGCAGCTAACGGTAGACTTAGCTTTGGCTGGATCGACTCCTGTATTCTGCGAAAATGCCTTGGTGATGGGTCGTTTAATGAAAGATGAAGCTGCTACAAGTCAGCGATCGCGTTGGGAACACGGACACCTAGAAATGATTTTAGTTGAAGTCCCTCGACTCCTCAAGGCTTTTGTCAAAACAGGTAATTTTGCTGCATTAGGACTGGCTTTAGATATTTTTATTCCACCCCTATCTCTTCTTGTAATGGCGTGGATGGGAACGGCTATGCTGACTTGGCTGGCGGTCATTTTTGGCGGAATTTCTCTTCTTCCTGCAATTTTGGTTAGTATTGCGGGGGCATTTTTGATTGCGGGGGTATTATTGGCTTGGGTTCGATTTGGACGTTCGGATTTACCGTTGAAAAATTTGATTGCTATTCCTTTTTATATTTTGAGCAAGATTCCGATTTATCTCAAATTTTTAGTCAAACCTCAAAGTAGATGGTTGAAGACAGAAAGGGATCTTCCAGAGAATTAATGGAGACTGGGTGACTGGGTGATTATTTGCGGTCAGTAAAAGATCTCGTGTTTAAATGAAACGAACTGGTAGATCTTAGTTGAGTAGATACTTGAATGCTGTTGCTTCGCAAATCTGACAAAGTAAATAAGCAAGCGATCGCTAAAATAAAAACGCAAGATAGATTGCGCAGGAATTTTAAGTCGCTGGATAATTCTAAAATTTCTGCCATTACTTCTTTGAGCATATTATCTCCTCGTTAAACCTCTAATTAATTTAGATAGGTATCTCAGAGAATTTATATGCAATAGGAAAGTTAACACTTCTTCGCGAACAAAAGTCCTAATGCTCTGCTAGGCTAGGATCGAAGCGTTTAATTTGGTTTTGTCAAGAGTCTTAAAATGAATTATCTAATTGCTGTTTTACCCGATCGCATTCAAGCGGAAGAAGCTTATACAGCGTTAGAAAAAGGAGGCATTCCTTTGAATAAAATTGCGATCGCAGGAAGGGGTTATAAAACTGCCGATGAGTTGGGTTTGTTCGAGCCGATGAAACAAGCTAAAAAAAGAGCTACTTTTATGGCATATTGGCTGATTCCCTTCGGCTTTTTTGGGGGATATGTTTTCAATCTAATTACAGGACTACATAATCTAGACTGGGCAGGAGAACCAGGAAATCATATTGTAGGAGGTATCCTAGGAGCGATCGCTGGAGCGATGGGTAGTGTCTTTATTGGTGGAGGTGTTGGTTGGGCGATGACTACAGGTAGCGATACCGTACCCTATCGAGATTATTTAGCCGCAAATAAATATTTGGTGTTAGTTGAAGATATAGCTGGAATAGGCGATCGAGCAGTAGAGATTTTACGCAAACAAGCCCCTGAAATTCTTCAAAGCTATAATTCCTAACTCAGGGCTTATCATTAATCAAAAAAAAAGAAGAGCAATATATAGTCCATATATTGCTCTTCTTTTGGTTATTTATTACTTGTTACTTGTTACCTTAAGTAAAATCAGAAGCATCAAGATCTACCGCATCAATGCTACGCACGATAGCCAAAGTTTGATTGCTAGCGGTTTCAACAATGAAAGTATTAATTCCTACATCATTGAAACTAATATCTCCGAAGGTTAAACTACCAGTCAGGTCGAATAAATCAACTCCATCAGTGAAATCGAGAATTACATCAAGGTCTTCACTAAATCCAGAAGCGATAGCAAATACGTCTGCACCACTTCCTCCTTGAATCGTATCTCTTCCTAAACCGCCCAATAAATAATCATCGCCAGCATCCCCTCTCATCAAATCTGCGCCAGCACCACCATCGAGAGTATCGTTGTCGTCTCTACCAAAGAGTCGGTCGTTACCTTCGCCACCATTAAGAACATCAGCACCACTTAGACCTTGTAAGGTATCGTTACCATCTTCTCCATTGAGAGTATCATCTCCATCCTCTCCATTAAGGAAATCATCCCCCGTTCCTCCATTAAGAAGATCTAGGTCTGCACCACCAAGCAAGCGATCGTTGTCTGCACCGCCATTGAGAGTATCATTACCGCTTATTCCACGCAACAGGTCGACACCATTGTTACCGTTGAGTAAATCTGCACCCAACCCTCCTACTAGAGTATCGTTACCTTCCCCACCATTGAGAATGTCGTCTCCATCCTGTCCGTTGAGGAAATCATTGCCATCGTCGCCATTCAGTTCATCTGCACCGTTACCACCAAGTAGTCTGTCATTGTCTGCACCACCATTGAGAATGTCGTTCCCTTCTCCACCATTAAGGGTATCGTTACCTTCATCCCCAACTAATACATCTGTGCTGTTATCGTTACCGCCAATTAAGATATCATTTCCCAAACCACCATTTAAGGTATCTGCTTGATTACCTCCATTCAAGGAATCATCTCCCATTCCTCCATTCAAGGAATCAAATCCATCACTACCATTGAGAGTATCGTTTCCCGTACCGCCATTGAGGGTGTCATCTCCATTCTGACCGAATAGGATATCTTGTCCTGAATCTCCATTAATCAGGTCATTACCTCCTCCCCCATCTAAATTATCGTCATTATTTCCTCCATTGAGGACATCATCTCCTGTATTACCATTGAGGGTGTCATTGCCTGCGTCTCCAGAAATCTGATCGTCATTTCCACCACCCGAGAGACTATCATCACCATCTCCTCCAGCTAGGGTATCGTTTCCAAAAAGCCCATCAACAGTGTCATTACCTGCGGTGGCACAACCTGTAAGGTCGTCAGCTCCATTTGTTGGATTGCAGGATACAATCACAGGAGGAATACCAAAAACTACATAACTTTGACCAGCAGCTATGCTGCCATTAGCATCTGCATCGTATGCACCGATGATGATATCTGTTGTACCATCATTATTGACATCCCCTGCATTACTGACAGAATAACCAGTAGACAGGTCAATACCGTTAATTAAAAAACCATTAGAACCATCTAGGCTAGAAAGATTGAAGCTCCCAGTGCTACCAATATTGGTACTACCAAATAAAACATAACTATCTCCAGCACCACCTGAAGTACTGCCTTCAGAACGACTCGCCCCAATAATTACATCGTCAATACCATCGCCGTTAAGATCTCCTGCGTTACTTACAGAGCGTCCAGAGAAGTCACCGCCACTAATGCCGTTGATAACAAAACCGTTAGAACCATTCAGGCTAGAAAGATTGAAGATGCCCGAACTTCCTAAATTGTTGCCACCAAAAATTACATAACTTTCTCCTGAGTTATTGCCATTAGGATCTCCATTAGGTGCGCCAATAATGAGGTCATCTATGCCGTCGCCGTTAAGATCTCCTGCATTACTTACAGAACGTCCGCTAAGATCCCCTGTGCCAACGCCATTAATAACAAAACCATCAGAGCCATTGAGACTGGCAGCATTTAATGCCCCCGAACTACCTATAGTCGAGCTACCAAAAACAACATAGCTTTCACCCGAGCTATTTCCGTTAGGATCTGCATTGGATGCGCCAAAAATTAGGTCGGCAAAACCATCATTGTTAACATCTCCTGCATTACTGATGGAGAAACCCTGAAAATCTCCAGTATTAATACCTTCCAGTATTAGACCAAAGCCGTTTATACCGTTCAAGCTAGAAAGCTCAAATTCTCCCGAACTACCTACAGTCGAGCCACCAAAAACAACATAGCTTTCGCCTGCATTACCGTTGCCGTTAGGATCTGCTGCGGGTGCGCCAATAATGAGATCGTCGACACCATCGCCATTGACATCTCCAGCATTACTTACAGAACGTCCAGAGCGATCGCCTGTATCGATACCATTAATGGTAAAGCCGTTAGTTCCGTTAAGAGTAGCTAAATTGAAACTACCAGAGTTACCAATATTATTAGCACCAAATACTACGTAAGTTTCTCCCGAAGCATTGTTAGCATTGGGGTCAGCAGTAGATGCACCGATTAAAAAATCATCAATACCATCATTATTAATATCTCCTGCATTATTTACAGAGATTTCATTGAAATCTCCACTATTGATTTGTGCTATTACAAAACCGTTAGTTCCATTCAAACTAGAGAGGTTGAAACTGCCTGAATTACCAAGATTATTTGCACCAAAGATGATGTAACTTTCTCCCGCACCAGTAGTTCCATTAGGTATAGTACTGGGCGCACCAATAATTAAATCGGCAATACCATCATTATTAATATCCCCTGCATTACTTACGGCAAAACCAGAGCGATCGCCTGCACTTATACCGTTGATTGTAAAACCATTAGAACCGTCAAGATTGGACAAGTTGAGTATTGAATTGAACATAGTATTGATTCGCTATTAATTGTTTAGTTTAGTTTTTGTATTGAGAAGTTGAGCAAAATTGTATGGATTACAATTTGATACTCAGGTCTTCTTGATGTTTAATTTTTTATTTATGCTTTTAGAAAAAATAAATCTAATTGAACGTAGATTATTAGTAATAAAATCATCAACAACATTTTGTATATTTATAAGTAAAAAAAATTGATTAAAATCTATCAAAAAAGAATTTACTGTATTTTTACCTGCGTAAATTTCTTTAATAATGATTGCTGGAACATTTTTTAATTCAAGTAGAGTTTTTACTGATTTTTTTGTCCTCTTGCAGCTAGAATAACTTAAGTTTTTTCCTTAGGCTATAAAAAATCAGTAAATTTTTTTGAGTTTTATATTGCTGAGATAAAGAGCTTCTTCACGAGAATATTTTTCGATAGTTGATTATACTTATCTGGATTATTCTCTCTTGAATAAGATTCTGGGTTTGCACTGAGGTAGAAAAGCCAAACAAGTGAATTGAGCAGAAGAATTAAGCTATTAAAATGATTTAATTGTTTATACAAACTTGATATATTCTTTATCTATTTTTTACGATCAATCTTATTGAGATATTGCGATCGCCGTATTAGTTAAAATTAAATTACCGAGATAAGTCTATTGAGAAATCAAATTCCAGAAAAACCTCACTGAAAAGAAGGTGAGAGCAGCGAATCCTAAAACAATCATAGTTAGTAATAAAATTAAGCCAAAAACCAGAAGAGGGTTGCTTTTTTCTGGCTCACCAAGGTCTAAATGTTTTTCTAGCAATTCAATATTTTTAACGTTGGATTTCCAACCGAAATCAAACAAATCTCCTAAGACGGGAATAGTCCCAGCAAAAGAGTCGATCAAGATATTTACTATCATCTGACCGATTATTTCGCGGGGCAAACCCATTTTGGCAGCTTCTACCACAATATAAGCAGATAATCCTCCCGTGATGGTATCTCCACCCCCAGGAAGTAAACCTAAAATCGGATCTAGTCCAAAACGCAACTTAGTCCCTGGAATAGCAATAGCATTATCTAACACTTTGCTGATACGGCGTAGTTTCTTAATTTTGGCGACTTTTTTGATATTTGACATTTGTCAGTAGTAGGGCGAGCAAGAAAAACCAACTTATTGATAATTTATCACTAGCTTCTAGTTTCTATTGCCCGCCGTAAGAAATTGGAGACTGGTTATTATATTATGCGCCCAAATCTTCCATCGCCAGGCGAATTTGCTCGATGCGTCGACGGTTAACTCCCAAATCTGATTCTCCTACTCTGGAGGCGGATCTTACTTGAATCAAATTTTTGTCTTCAGGAAAATAAAATTCAGCATCATCTACAAACTTAAATATACGGCTGGTAGACTCGGCATGGATATAGTTATCTGTTTCTTCGACAATTTCTGTACGAGGAACAACCGACAACACTTTTAACAAGGTTTTTTTGGCAGTAGCGCGATCGCCTTGATAAGGAATAGCTGCTATAGTATGTTCCTCATCGCCATTTTGACTGACTACACAATTGGGAGATTGGGGACAGGATGAAAGTTGACCGTTGTTTAAACCAATGGCAGCCATAGCAGGATGGGTAAAGATTAAGCTGCTGGATAGGGTAATAATTAGACCGAAAATAATTGACAAAAAACGAGACACGATGTGTTTACTCTCAAACAAAATACTCTTTTACTATAGAGCGATTCTTAATTGTTATTAAGCAACTATTAAAGATAGATATTAAACATATCTAAAATTAGTGCTATTGAGATTGAGTTCGCTAAGATTTGCATCTTGAACAAAACCAATAATCTCTCTAGAAGAACTGAGGATACCGACACCAGAACCTACCAGAGTATTAGAACCTAATACTGTTCCAGAACCAAAGCTTCTCAGACTATAATTGCTCGCACTACCTTTCAGCTGAATGATATCTTCATTGAGATTGAAGTCTTCGATCACTGCTAGATCGAGAAGACCAGTCGTAACGCCATAACTATAGTACACGGCATCTCGATCACCTAAGACAAAGGTATCCTGACCAGTACCACCGTTGAGAAAATCGACTTGACCTGCACCAGGAGTTAAACCCCTAGAGTTGACTCCATTGAGAATATCATTTCCCGCACCACCTTTAAGGGTATCGCTACCGCCTACATTGGGATTTGCATCATAAGCAAGTAGTTCGATATCGTCAACGTGACCCCCACGACCATAGTTAACAGGAGTGCCAGTAGAAGCAAACTCTAAGCGTTGGGTGCTACCATCTCCAGTAAATCCTACGGTATAAGTCCGCCAATTATAAGCAGAATTGCCAAGACCATTTTCGGCTAAGTTAGTTAGGGTGATACCATCGACTCTAACAGCGATCGCATTAACATCGGCATTATATCCAGGGCGAGGAGAATATTGGAAGGTTAGTTGGTAGAATTTACCTGCTTCTGTATTGATATCGCGATAAATTTGACCAGCATCGGCATAGAAATCGATGGGATCTTCATTCAGTTCGATATGGTTGCTACCCTCTGCCGAACCACCTGTGCGATATTCAATTACGCCATAGCTGGAATTCCATCCATCAAGAGGAGTAGAAATGAAACCATTAGTATTGGGTGCTGATTCAAAACCAGTAGTAAATATAGTCGTAGGTTGACCTATTTGTTGTTCGCCATAGATAACATCGTTACCTCCACCCCCAACTAATATATCTTGTCCTGTCGAACCTTCGATCAGGTCGTTCCCCGCACTAGCAGCTAGAATTTTTGCGTTGTGTTGATTAATGCGATCGAAAGTCATTTCTACAGTACTACCATTAACCCTTAAGCGGTCCGCACCAATTACGCTTGCTTGATTTAGATTAGCGACCTCGACAACTACCTTACCTTCACCAAAGAAAGTATAGTCTAGGCTAGTGCCATCCCCACTCAGAGAGTCTAATTCAGCCCGCATCGGTAGTTCGGTAATGCGGGTTACATTGTCTGGAGTAGCACCCAAATTAATGGTAAACTGACCGCCGTTTTTGGGTAAGAAGACACTATTTTCATCATAGGCATACCAGTTATCTACGCTTTGGATAGTTTGGTTTCCATCAAGATCGAGAGCAAAGTCGCCCACGTTGTTAGCTACTACTTCTGCGGTAATGGTATTACCAGAAGTTTCCACAAATAATTGGGACTGTTCAAAAGCTTTAATCCGTTGACTGGCATCGTCTAGAGTTACGAATTCTGCACCATCTTCATAAGCTTCGCGAATGATGCTAGTAAATAATGATTCAGTATAACCATTGTTATCAAAGTTTGTCGGGCCATAATCATGCCAGGGTAATAGTACGATGGGCTTATTGCTATGGCTAGTTACTTCATTGTATTGTCTGACCCATTCCACCTCTGCTTCTTGGGCAGTTAAGGGTTGAGCGACAAAGCCACCATTACCGTCAGCTACGGGAATGCCAAAACCAATTAAAGTAAAGTCAAACCAGAGATTGGGGGCAAAATAAACTGAATCTTGTTCTGGGGTTAAGAAACCAAATGCACCAGGATAACCCGCACCCACGGTAGTTGCACCGCCAGATAAGTAATCAAAGTATTGAATAATTGCTTGGGAAGTAGGTATTAGCTCTGGCGCGCCAGGAACAGCAGCACCAGTAACATTGATGCCTAGTTGCTGTTCGATAACCTGTTGGGATTGATTGAATTCAAACTCAATTTGGGCTGGAGTAGCAAAATTGGTATTGTTGGGAGTACTGTAAATAGTTGCATCATCCAGGTGAGTATAGGAGTGAGTACCAATCTCGTTACCTTCAATTAGTAATGCTTCATAATAAGCACGGGATAAATTCCAATCAGTGTAAAGTCCATTAGCTCGATCGTCTCCCACGTTGATGTAGTAAGACCCGACAAAATTGAAATCGGTTTTCCATTGGTCTACTATGGGTAAAAGGCGATCGTAAACTCCAGCAGAACCATCTTCGGGATTGACGCTATCATATTCTGCTGATAGATCCATGTCGTTGCGAGACAAGAATAAGGATTCGTTGCGAGTCATACTGAGGCTTACAGTAGGCTGATTGTCATTTACCGACCAGCGTACAGCCTCCCAAGCTAGATTGTTATCTCCTAAATAGCTAGTAGTTGCAAAGTGAACGTTACGTCCGCCTGTTTCCGTTGCAACTACCGCGTTATAGGTTTGACCATTGACGGTTTGATTGACTAAAACATCCGCAGTTTCATTGGCATAGCTAGAGTAAGCAGCATAACCAATGGGATTTTGATATTCCCGAATTACTTCTCCTGCATTATATCCCTGGACGACGGGCTGGGTAGTATCCCCCGCAGTTAGGGACACATTACCATTACCAAAGGTTTCTGGCTGTAAACCTAACAAAGACTTCATTCTGAAGTAAGGATCGCCTGCTAAAAGATCGCCAGTTTCGCTATTAGTCATGAAGTCACCAGCAGCCACAATACCAATGTTGTATTTGTAAACAGCATCGGTGAGGGTGTCTTGAATTTGCTGCACGTCGGCTTGTGGTACGTTACGAATGCTAGGGAAGATTAAGGTATCGTAATTAACTAAATTGTTAATATCTTTGAGGTCTTCTTCAGTCAGCAAATCGAAGGGAATTCCCGACATCATGACTTCTTCTTGAACGGACATAAATAGTTGGGAATATGCCGTTTGATTAGTGGCGACATCGGGGAGTCCAAAGAATTGGTCTGCTGTGGTTTGGGAGAAAATAATCCCGACTTTTTTGCTGTTATCTGTTCTGGCTGGCAGATTTTTGTCGGCAAAAACAGTGTAGTTTTGCGCGCCGAAGTCTCCAGGTAAAAATACTTGGTTATTAACATCGAGTACGACATCAATTGACTGGGGGTTGTTACCGAGTAAAGATATGGGGACGGCAAATTCTACAATCTGCTGATTATTACTGTAGCTATAGTTAAGTCCGCTACTAACCCAGTTTTCTCCTGCTGCACCAGTATAAAGATGAGGTGTATTATCGGACAGGAAGTTAACGTTATATTCTGCACCAACAGTAGAACCGAATACTTGATAACCAGTATTACTATCTCTATCTGTGTTTAACCATACAGTGGTGTTGGCACCGATCGCCGTACCATCGGATTGAATGGCAAATATATAGTTATCTCCCTGTAATTTGCCGTAAACTTCATAGCCTAGTTGTCCAGTACCAGGAAGAAAGTCTAAACGCTCGTTAGTTGTCCAGTCAGATAGGTTGCCGTCGATAGTAATATTGTTGTTAGTCATTGTTATTAGTTATTTATAATTAAAGTCTTTATTATTGTTTTATAGTTAGGATTTGGTGAGTTGCAAAAGTTTTTTTTGTTCCCAAGCAAAGGTAGTTTTTAAAATAGTTTCCAAGTTATTATATTGAGGTTGCCAACCGAGGACGTTCCGAATGCGATCGCCACAAGCAATGACACAGGCTGGATCTCCAGGTCTTTTGGGAGATTGAATTGTAGAAAAGTCAATCCCCGAGACTTCTTTGAGCTTCTCTAGGACTTCTTTAACGCTATAGCCTCGACCATAACCGCAGTTGAAAATATCGCTGTCTCCGCCCTCTTCTAGATAACGCAACGCATCTATATGTGCTGCTGCGAGGTCTTCTACGTGAATATAATCCCGAATTCCCGTACCATCGGGGGTATCGAAGTCCGTCCCAAAAATATCTACATAAGGACGATTTCCTAAAGCTGCATCGCAAGCAACTTTCATTAGGTGACTGGCTTTGGCTGAAGATTGACCAATTCTACCCTTCAGATCTGCACCTGCTACATTGAAGTAACGTAAAATTATGAATTTAAAATCGGAACTAAGTCCGTAGTCGCGAATCATCCGTTCGCTCATTAATTTTGAGCAACCATAAGGATTTATGGGGTTGGTAGGACAGGATTCACTTACGGGATTTTCCTGAGGTTCTCCGTATACCGCAGCCGTACTAGAAAATACGAATTTTTTTACTCTAAATTTTTGACAACAACGCAGTAAATTCAAAGTGTTACGAGTATTATTGGCATAATAATCTAGGGGATTGGCAATAGATTCGGGTACAGAAATACTCGCAGCAAAATGTAATACTGCATCAAAATTATGTTGAGCAAATGCTAATTCTAAAGCTAATTTATCATCTAAATCGCCAACAAATAAGCTGCCGTTTAACACTGCTTTAGCTGACCCAGTAGAAAGGTTATCATAGACAACTATTTCATAGCCTGCTTCTCCTAGCTGACGTACGGTATGAGAACCAATATATCCTGCGCCACCAGTGACTAAAATTTTGCTACTCATGATTTTTTCTTAAGGGCTTTTACATAGTTTTCTTAATTATGTCTAGCTAGAAAAGCAAATAGGTGAAGCATATACGAAGTTTGTATGAAAAGCAGACAAAGATTATTTTTGTATATGTTTGGCAGTCAATCAGGAGTGATAGTTCGAGTTCTAAAAACTCTAATTTTTTAAAAATACTTTTGTATAGTGGATAAATATAGTAATTAAATAAATAAATTCATCAGCTGTAATTTCAGATGTAATTTTAAAGCTTATTTTATGTCCTTAATTAAACCGACTATATTTATCGATCTAATATCTACTTTTTGGGTAACTATAATTACCATGATTTTTCTAATCTGGTTGCCTATGAGTGGAGTGAAAGTAAGAGGCGATCTCAAGGTTGATTTTGCTGGTTTAAACAGCCCAAACTATCGAGTTGAGCTATTGGGATTATGGTTGCGCAATATATGCTCAATTTTGATGGGAGTTTTGATTTTAGGACACTTTAATTTGCTTAATTGGCTGACTTTAACTGCGGTCTATTGTATTTTTATATTTATTAATAATTTAAAAACCTACGGTTGGAAAATTAACTTTGTCAGAGAAAATATTCAAAATAAAGTTATTAACTTAGTGGACTTTTTGGATCGAGGATTATCATTTACTGAGGCGATTAAAAGAGCCATAAACAAGAGTGGAAAAACAGAACAAATCTTAAGCGATCGCGTAACTGACTTAGTAAGTCGTCGGGGAATAGTATTTTTTATTTTCTTAGTAGCAGTTTTGGGATTTACTTTACTTTTAAGATGGGAATATCCTTTAGCTCAATTACGTTTTAGTCATCCAGATAATTACCATAGTTTGCTGGTAACTAGACAGCTTTTAGCAAAGAACTATCCCGAGCTAAATTATATACCTGTCTTCTCTGCTTTAGGTGCGATCGTATCTTTGTTAGGTTCAATCGAACCAATGCAAACTATTCGTTTTCTCAGTCCTCTTGTAGGTATATTACTAGTTATTAGTACGGGCTATGTAATTTGTATTTTTACTAACAATATTTATTCTGCCTTGGTAGGAATGTTTGCTTTGGGAGTATATTTATTTACTATTGAGATAAATAGTTTAAATATAGAATGGTTAAATAGAATAATCGAGAGTTTAAATAATTCTTTAGTTAGACAGTGGACGGGAAGCGAATTAGAACTAGGTGCAATCTTTTTGTTATTAGGTTTGGCATACTGTTTTAATAGCAATCTCACTCAGCAAAAAACCCTCGCTTTTCAAGTTAATCTGCTATGTAGCATTCTTTTGGTAGCTATATCTGCACCACCATTACTCATAATATTTGCGATCGCTAGTATTGGGCTAATTGGAGACAAACAACTCACTCTAACTGCAATTGTTCTCACTTGGATTATCTTAGCCGTATTTGCTGCAATGAGTCAGGGAGAACTTTTATGGCTGCAAAGCTTTCTCAAAACTTTACCCGTTGCTCTAAGTTTGTTAGCAGGATTATTATTTACTGTAATATCTGACACCTTTAAAATATTTATTCCTCAATGGAGTGAAATATTTTGTTTGGGAATAGTTTTTTCCCTCTCAATCAATTTTCTTTTACCATTACCACCCAATTTAACCTATGTAGAATACGATATGGCAGCGCGAAAGAGTCTAGAGATAAAAAACCTCTTTTCTCCTCAAAACTGGACTTTAGTAGCTCCTGTAGAACAGTTAGCAGAAATATATGGTGCAGGTTGGTATCAAGATTTAGCTCTATTTGTCGAACAGTATGGAGACAAAGCAAAAAAAGCGGGATTTGATTTTCCTGTTTCGGGAGACGACTTATTTATCATGGTAGAAAAAATTCCTTTTGTCACCTTTCCCAACGAACCCGATACTTTACCCCATAATGTATTAAGCGATCGCACTTATCAATATTATCGTTCTTCAGCAGGACGAGCTAGTCTAGAATACGAAGCTTTAAAAATGTGCGAAGCTTACGCCCGCTATCATAGAAACAGCAGTATTTATTATGAAGATCGAGAATTGAGAATTTATCATTTTATAATTTAATTTAACTGTCTTTTCGCTTCATAAAGCAACAATGCAGTGGCAACAGCAACATTCAAAGACTCCACTCCATTAGCCAAAGGAATTTTCACCTTTTCATCGGCTAAAGCAATTAACTCCTCAGATAACCCCGCACCTTCATTACCCAATAAAAGTAAACTAGGGCGGGTAAAATCTATATCCCAATAACTTTTACTCCCATTAGAAGTAGTAGCAACAATTTGAATACCTGCTTGTTTGTGTTGAGTAACAACCTCAGCCAAGTTTTGATTAGTCGCAATGGGAATACGAAACCATTCCCCCACCGAAGCACGCAATACCTTCGGGTTATGGATATCTACGCTGTCGTTACCCAACCACAAGTTATCCACTCCCGTAGCTACCGCACTACGGATAATTGTGCCTAAATTACCAGGATCTTGAAGTCGTTCTAAAGCAATGCCTAACTTCGTTTGAGCAATAATCAATTCTTGTTCTGTGCGACGAGATGCGATCGCCACAACTCCATCAGGATTAACCGTAGTTGCGATCGCATTTAATACCTCTGAACTAACAGGCTGCAATCTTAAACCTTTATCGGCTATTTTGATACACAATGGCTGATGATTTTCGTACCAGCGATCTGTATGAAAGATAATATCTAACTTATAATCGACTTGAAAAGCTGCTTCAATCAAATTTGTTCCTTCTAATAGCAACAGATTTTGTTTCTGCCTTTCCTTGGCACGATGCAGCTTTCGAGCCTGTTTGACGAGAGGATTTTGAATACTAGTTAAAATTATATTTTCCACTCTTCTATTGACGAATAGCATTACTCAAAGTAATACTTTGGTTGCAAATACTGCGTAACTCGGGACTCAAATCTGAATGTTTGTTTCAAACACTCTTATTTCTGAATAAGATCGCGTCTACTAATTAATTCTAAACGTCCCGCGTATAATTTCTACTCACAGAATCTTAAATTAAGATTGACTTTTAAGTTTAATGTCAAACTCCTAGCAATCTTTAACAATTGCCTGGTTAAGCATCTGTTTTGTTATCTTGTAGACGCTCAAATTAAATTACTATTTTTATTATCCAGAGGAAAAAGTCATTAATTCTATCTCCAACTTAACCCCAACTAAAAAAACCACAGACGATCCCCAAGCAGTGCTAGAAATATGGGGAAAAGTACCTCTAAAAGGAGAAGTTAAAATAAGTGGTGCTAAAAATTCAGCCCTTGTCTTGATGGCAGGTTCGATACTATGCCCTGGTAAAATAACTTTGAATAATGTTCCCGACTTAGTTGACATCAAAAGAATGGGACAAATTCTTACTTCTTTGGGAGTTAAACTGAAGCGATCCGCTGACACCTTGGAAATTGATGCGGAAGATATCAATCCTACCGAAGCACCTTATGATGTAGTTTCTCAATTAAGAGCTAGTTTCTTTGTCATTGGCCCGTTATTAACTAGGCTGGGTACGGCAAGAGTACCTCTTCCTGGGGGATGTGCTATTGGCGCGCGCCCTGTAGATCTCCATGTTAGAGGCTTGCAGTCAATGGGGGCAAATGTATCCATTGAAGATGGTGTCGTTCATGCCAATTTAGTCGGTAGTGCGGATCGTTTGCAGGGAGCAAACATATATTTAGATTATCCTAGCGTAGGCGCAACAGAAACCATTCTCATGGCAGCAACTCTGGCTGATGGTATTACTACTATCGGTAATGCTGCTCAAGAGCCAGAAATCGTCGATTTAGCTAACTTCTGCAATGCGATGGGTGCAAAGGTTAGCGGTGCAGGAACAAATACTATTACAATTCATGGTGTTCCTCAATTAGATTCGGTAGATTACAACGTAATTCCCGATCGCATTGAAGCAGGGACGTTTTTGGTAGCAGGAGCGATTACCAAGTCAGAAATTACTCTTTCTTCGGTGATTCCCGAACATCTCGCCCCAGTAATCGCCAAACTAAAAGAAATTGGCTGTCAAGTCTTGGTAGAAGAAGGAGAAGGTAAAGTATTTGGTGGGAATATCAAGGCGAAGAAACTACGGATTATTCCTGGGGAACTTCGGGGTACGGATCTTGAAACCCTTCCCTATCCTGGTTTTCCTACAGATATGCAAGCCCAATTTACTGCTCTGTTGAGTATTAGTAAAGGTAATAGTGTGATCAGCGAAACCGTATTTGAAAACCGTCTGCGTCACGTGGCAGAATTACAGCGCATGGGGACAAATATCCGAGTCAAGGGGCATCATGCGATCGTTCAAGGAGTAACATCGATTTCTGGCGCGCCGGTGATGGCTACTGACTTAAGAGCTTCGGCTGCTTTAGTTCTAGCAGGTTTGGCAGCGGAAGGTAAAACTACTGTGCGGGGTTTGCATCATTTAGATCGCGGTTATGAAGATTTGGAAAATAAACTGCGGGGTTTGGGTGCAAAACTAGAGCGCGTTATTCCTGGCGGCAACGACTAACAATATATATTATCCTAGGGGCGATCGCAATTTGCCCCTAGATCGATTTAACGATTTAGACTTCGCGATCGTAACCAAATTTATCTTTGATTTGGGAGTTAAAATATTGTCCGACGGAACTAGTTTCTTTTAACTCTTGATAAATCTTTTCGGGTACATCAGAATATTGATAAACATTGCCGTTGTTAAAGGTAATGCGCAGTTTTTGCTGATCTTCATCATAATCAAAGTCTTTAATTACATTACTCTGACTCTTAAGTAGAGGAAAAGCAATTACATCGCGGATACTAGGAGAGTCGGTAAGCAACATCACCAGACGATCTATTCCGATACCCAAACCTCCAGTAGGAGGCATTCCGTATTCTAGGGCTGCCAAAAAGTCCTCATCGATGTCATTGGCTTCCAAATCTCCTGCTGCTTTCTTGGCAGCTTGGGCTTCCAATCTAGCTCGTTGATCTAGGGGATCGGTTAACTCCGAAAAGCTATTGGCTGTTTCCCTGCCAACAATAAATAATTCAAACCTTTCTACCAATCCTGGCTTGTCGCGATGGGGTTTTGCGAGGGGAGATATTTCTACGGGATAGTCTGTGATAAAAGTGGGCTGGATCAGATTTGTTTCTACTTTTTGTTCAAAGGCTTCGTTTAATAATTTGCCAATAGTTTGACAGTCTGCGGGTACTTCGATCCCTGCATCCTTAGCTGCGGTTTTCGCCGAATCAAAGTCATTATATTCAGCAAAGTCTACCCCCGTGGCATCTTTGACTACCTCGTGCATGGTTACTCTACGCCAAGGGGGAGTCAAATCAATATTTTCTCCCTGATAGTTAATTTTAGTTGTACCCAAAACTTCTTGGGCGACATCACTAATCATGTTTTCGGTTAATGCCATCATGTCGTGATAGTCGGCGTAGGCTTGATACACCTCGATGGAAGTAAATTCAGGATTGTGGCGAGTAGAAACTCCTTCATTGCGAAAAATTCTCCCCATTTCAAAGACACGCTCGAATCCACCGACGATTAACCTTTTGAGGTGTAATTCCGTAGCGATGCGGAGATATAAATCTATTTCCAAAGTATTGTGATAGGTAATAAAGGGGCGTGCTTCGGCACCACCAGCTTCGCTTTGCAAGACAGGAGTTTCGATTTCCAAAAACTCTCTAGTCTCTAAATAACGACGAATTCCTGCGGTAATTTTGGCTCTGATGCGGAATGTTTCTCTAACTTGAGGATTGACAATCAAGTCTACATAACGCTGACGATAGCGTTTTTCAGTATCCGTTAAACCGTGCCATTTATCGGGGAGGGGTAATAAAGATTTGGTCAAGAATTTATATTCGCTGACATACACAGAAAGTTCGCCTTTTTCCGTTCTTTTAACCGTACCTTTGACTCCTAAAATATCTCCCGTATCGGAAAGCTTTTTCAGGTGATTAAATGCCCCTACCAAGTCTTCCGACATGGTGTTATTAATTCTTTTCTTTTCTAGATATAGCTGAATTTTTCCTGTTTCGTCTTGGAGTTCAAAAAACGCCAGTTTACCGAAGACGCGACGGGCGACAATTCTACCTGCAACTGCAACATTGTCTTCTATTTCTTCTCCAGCAGCCAGATCGGTATATTTTTCTTGTAATTGGGCAGCATGATGACTAGACTCCCACTTATAAGCATAGGGATTCAATCCCAATTCCTTTATTTGAGCTACTTTTTCAATTCTAGTAGCGCGAATTTCTTCTAAATTAGATCCACCCTGGGGCTTATTGCGGGAATTGTCTTCACTGTTCATTGCTAACTCAAGTTTTTTCAATAATCGGTACGGCTATCTAGCAGCGTAACTTGCTGTTTTGCCGATAATTAGCTTATCAAACTTTCTTTGTCCTTGACTTTTTATGTCTCGAACTTAGATATTATCGATCTGATTAGCATTAAGCTATGTGGTTGAAGATTTATTGTTGTGGAATTTAGTTGTAAAGTGGGCAAAAGTATTAAAGTCTTGAGCAATATTTTCCCTTTACTGGTTCGACTGTATAAATAATGCGTATTTATCATCTATTATTAGAATCTACCAAATATAGTCTTAAACTAATAAAATCCCAGGCTTGGTGGATTGTTTTGTGGGCAAGCTTGATATTTACTTTTCAATGGTGGATTTTGCCTGGTTGGACTCAACAACCGATTACGATTAAAACTTTAATTAGAGCCGATGAAGCTCAACAGTTAGAGCCTCTGGTAACTAAATTTAATCAACAACATCCCGATATCAAGTTTCAAATTGTCGAAGCACCAAGCGATAGCAACCAAGTAGAAGACTTGTATACATCTTCCTTTTTGTTGGGCAACTCTCCCTTCGATCTGGTTTATATGGATATAGTTTGGACTCCTAAGTTTGCTGCTGCTGGTTGGTTACAAGATCTAAGCGATCGCTTGAGCCAAAATGAGGCACAAAAGTATCTTAAAGGCGATATTGAGGGAGGAATGTATGAAAATAAGCTCTACCGCCTTCCTTTTCGTTCGGATGCGGGAATGCTATACTATCGTCAGGATTTGCTCGATAAAGCTGGATATGCAGCCCCAGAAACTTTTCAAGAATTGTTGGAGATTTCTCAAGATTTGCAACAGCAGGGGTTAGTCGAATGGGGTTATGTGTGGCAGGGCAAGCAATACGAAGGTTTGGCTGCGATGTTTGTCGAGATTTTGCAGGGTAGCGGGGCTTTTTGGGTCGATCCAGATACTTTAGAAGTTGGTTTAGATCGTCCCCAAGCCATTGAAGCAGTAGAGTTTTTGCGCCAAGCGATCGCTCTACAAGTATCTCCTCCTGGGGTGACTACCTATGCAGAAGAAGAGACTCGTTTGCTCTTTCAAAATGGTAAAGTGGCTTTTTTGAGAAATTGGCCTTATGTATATAGTCTAGCCCTAGATTCTCCCATTGCAGGTAAGTATAGTATCAAACCGATGGTTCATGCTGTGGGACAAAGTAGCGGTGCAACTTTGGGAGGATGGGGAATTGGTATTGCTAAAACTAGTAAACATCCCGATGCAGCTTGGGAGGTAATTAAATTTCTTAGTAGCGAAGCATCTCAACGAGAGTTCATTCTCGCAACGGGTTTTGTACCCAGCCGTGTAGCATTATTTAACGATAAGGCGATCGTCGCTAAATATAATTATTATCCTAAATTGTTGGGGGTAGTTCAAAGTTCGGCATTACGCCCTCCTATTTCTCAATACGCCCAGGCTTCGGATATTTTGCAACGTTATCTTAGTGCAGCTATCACGGGGAAAATGACTCCTGAAAAAGCGATGCAAGCTGCGGCGATCGAAACTCGCAATTTATTGGCTAGCTAAATCAAGAAACAATCATAAAATGCTTAATAAACAGGAAAAAATAACAGGCTGGCTTCTATTGCTTCCAGCTTTATTCATTTTAGGCTTGGTATTTATTTATCCTATTGCTAGAGCCTTTTACCTCAGTTGGTTTACCGAAAACTTGGGTACGCAATTGTTACCAGTATTTACAGGTATAGGTAACTATCAAAGAATGTTGGGGGATGGTCGATTTTGGCAGAGTATTTTTAATACTTCTATCTTTACTATCGGCAGCGTAACTTTGGAATTATTTCTCGGTTTGGGAGTAGCTTTAGTTTTAAATAAATCCTTTTTTGGTCGGGGTATTGTGCGGACTATTGCAATTGTTCCCTGGGCATTACCTACTGCTGTGATGGGGTTAGCTTGGGCGTGGATCTTTAACGATCAATATGGAGTTGTCAACGATATTTTGAGCCGCTTGGGAATTATAGATACAGGGATTAATTGGTTGGGAACGCCAGCTTTAGCGATGATTGCTTTAATTGTGGCGGATGTTTGGAAAACGACTCCTTTTATTAGCATTATTTTATTGGCAGGATTGCAATCAATTTCTGAAGATTTATACGAAGCCCATAGGATGGACGGGGCAACTTCTTGGCAGAGTTTTTGTCAGATTACATTACCCTTATTAATGCCTCAAATTTTGATTGCTTTATTGTTTCGATTTGCTCAATCTTTTGGTGTATTCGATTTGGTACAAGTAATGACTGGCGGGGGGCCTGCTGGCACGACAGAAACAGTTTCTATTTATATTTATTCGACAATTATGCGCTATTTGGATTTTGGTTATGGTGCAGCATTGGTAGTAGTAACTTTTCTCTTATTAATTGTTGCCGTAGGTATTACTTCTTTAATGTTGAAAAAAGTCAGACTAGATTAGTTTTAAAATGGCTTAAATCTTGACAATATTTTTTGTAGTCTGGTTTATCTTGACTTGTTTTAGATCGAAAGTAATAATGGAGCGAATTCTTTAGAATAAAAAAATAGCTTTAAAATTATTGATCGCCCATGAATTTAACTTTTTTATCAACCGAGTTTTTAAATAATCAAGTAAATGATTATTTATTAGCATTAGTTACTTTTATCTGTGGTATTTTTTCAGTTAAAATTATCAAAAACTTAGCCTTTGAAAAATTAAAAAAATCCGCAGCAAAAACCGAAAACATATATGATGATGCTATAATTAAAATTATCGAAAGAGATTTGATTCCGATTGCCTATATTAGCGTTATCTATTTAGCAATTAAAAATCTTACTTTACACCCTATCTTCGACCGCGTAGTTGAAGTTATCGCAATTGTCGCAGCTACGGTTTTTGGCATCAAACTATTTACAGCTTTAGTTGAATATATTATCAAACTTTACTGGGTTACTTATCATCGCGATAATCAAAATATAGAACAAAGCATTAATACTTTAATTCCTGCTATTAGAGTTTTAGTTTGGTTAATTGGAATTGTATTCTTATTAGATAATTTGGGTTTTGATATCTCTGCGGTAATTGCTAGTTTAGGTATTGGAGGTGTGGCGATCGCCTTGGCTTCCCAAGGAGTTTTACAAGACTTATTTAGCTATTTTTCTATTTTATTAGATCGACCTTTTGAACCAGGGTAAGCTCATCTTATTTTGTATAAAATGTACTTGACAAAAGTTTCGTT
>NZ_JADWDC010000009.1:0-88741 GCF_020640915.1 Waterburya agarophytonicola KI4
TTTAATTTAAACCCTTTCTCTGCTTGGCTTTTGAGATTTAGGTGCGTCGCCCCTGGTAGTATGTCTATTACCCCTATTTAATGACTAGAGGGAAGTTTGGCAGGATTTCACTTTAATTACAGATTAAATCTGGCAAATCTTCCCGCCAAACTCCCTCTTTCTCAATATAATTCCAATTCCTAATTACTCGTTCTTTAATTAGGTAATTACAGTAGGCTCATCGCGCTTGGTGTATTCCTTAATTTGAGCTATCTCTTGCGCCAAATCGATCAAAGGTTTCAACGCTTCTTGGGTGTCGATATTATGCTTGCTAGCATCGGGTTCGTAACTCTCTACATATAACCTCAACGTTGCGCCTTTTGTTCCCGTACCAGAAAGACGGAAAACAATTCTCGAACCGTCGGTGAAACCAATACGAATACCTTGTTTTTTACTGACGCTATTGTCTACAGGATCGTTGTAGCTAAAGTCATCAGCGTATTTTACCTCATAGTTACCAAATTTTTTGCCAGCCATTGTACCGACCATACTGCGCAAACGCTCCATAAGTTCGGTAGCGGGTTCAGTAGCTACTTCTTCGTAGTCATGACGGGAATAGAAATTGCGTCCGTAAGTTTTCCAGTGATCTTGGACGATCGCTTCAACGGATTCTCCTTTTACTGCTAGTATGTTTAACCAGAATAGTACTGCCCATAGTCCATCTTTTTCGCGGACGTGGTTTGAACCAGTACCAAAACTTTCTTCTCCGCAAAGGGTAGCTTTGTCCGCATCTAGCAAGTTGCCAAAAAACTTCCAGCCAGTAGGAGTTTCATAGCAGGAAATATTTAACTTATCGGCTACTCGATCTACTGCTTCGCTAGTAGGCATACTGCGGGCAACGCCAGATAAACCATTTTTGTATCCTGGGACTAAAGTTGCGTTGGCGGTTAATACAGCCAGACTATCGCTAGGAGTAACAAAAAAGTTGTTGCCTAAGATCATATTGCGATCGCCATCACCGTCGGAAGCTGCACCAAAATCGGGCGCGTCTTTAGCAAACATAATGTCTACCAAATCGTGAGCGTATACTAAATTAGGATCGGGATGTCCCCCACCAAAATCCTCTAAAGGGATGCCATTTAGCACCGTACCTGAATCTGCACCTAAACGCTTCTCAAAGATATCTTTGGCGTATGTACCTGTAACTGCGTGCATAGAATCAATGCACATTTTAAAGTCATTTTTGATCAACTGACGAATCTTGTCAAAATCAAATAAAGACTCCATCAAGCGAGCGTAAGGCTCAACAGGATCGATAACTTCAACGCTCATTTCACCCAAGCGCGTCACGGTTAGTTTATCTAAATTAATATCATCCCCTTCCAGTATTTTATAGCTATCAATAACCTTAGAGCGATCGTAAATTGCCTCAGTTACTTTCTCTGGTGCGGGGCCACCACTAGTAATATTATATTTGATGCCAAAGTCTCCATCTGGCCCACCTGGGTTGTGGCTAGCAGAAAGAATAATTCCACCATAAGCTTTATATTGGCGAATAATAGCAGAAGCCGCAGGAGTAGACATAATTCCGCTTTTACCTACCAATATACGTCCAATACCATTGGCAGCAGCCATTTTCATAATGACTTGAATTGCTTCGCGGTTATAGTAACGACCATCCCCACCTAAAACTATCGTTTGACCTTCACAGCCATCTAAAGAATCAAATATTGATTGAACGAAATTTTCTAAATAGTGAGGCTTTTGAAAAACAGCAACGGACTTACGCAGCCCTGATGTTCCTGGTTTCTGATCTGAAAAAGGAGTTGTGGAAACAGTATTTATGTTCATGAAGATATCTAAAAATAGAGCTTTAATTACTGTAGATCGAAACTACATACTCCTAATTGCACCACTATCAAGGGATAGGTTGCGGTCTACTGTTTTACGAAAAATGTAGTAAACGTTAGGAAAATATAAAGTTAATTTTACAGGTCTACAGTAATTCCCAGGTTATTAAACATTACTCAAGTTTTTAACCTTTGTAGGATTCTCCCCATTACGCGAATTACCCCACTGTCCCACTACTAAACAAGTTCATTATGTATTTACCAATACTTTCTTAGTTTTTTTCAATGGCTAGTCTTTTAATCGTAGAGTTACCCATCAATTTGGCACTACTCAATGTGGGAAAGCTGCTATTGCAAGTATATATTTGACCCATGACGTTGAATACGCTAAAGCGATATGTTTGATCGACACATCGATAAACAGCAAGGGTACAGTCATCAATTCCTACTAAAATTTCGATAGTCATCATTTTTTTATTATTTGCTTGTTATATATCTTGTTATTTTTATGCAGCTTGTTTAACTGCTGAAGCAGAAGCAGTCATTTTATAAGTTTTGAAACCAGTTTTATTTCTTTTTTCTAATAGTTCCCACACTCTCAAACAGTTGTGCTGACAACCATAAGTTGCCAGTAGTTTTGTTTGTACGTAAATTCCCCATCGTTGGTTTGATAACTGTTGGATTGAATAAGTCATATTAAACCTTAGTATCGTGAGATTTACTTAAATTAAGATATATGTCTCTTTTTTTTTAAACCGTAATTATACGTAATTGTTTTAGAATTGAATTTTTTTTAAGTATTTTTACTGAAGATATTACAAAAGAATAAAATCCTTGAATTATCAAACTTTTGAATTTTTAGTAGTTATTTTTACTTATAATTAATTGGTGACATTAATAATTAGTATTGATTATTGATATAGTTGGGCAAACTAAGACTAATTTTATTAGCAAAAAAATGCTATTTTTACTTAGATAAAAGCTTAAATGGAGTGACTAAATAATGTCTCAGGAAAAACATAAAGAGAATAAATACATAATTTCTCTAGCTATTTTCTTATCTTTATTTTTAATTTCGTGTAGTGGTAGTAGTTCGAGTAATAGCAGAGGAGAAAGGAGTGCGCTCAAAAACAGTTGGTAATGTCAATCAGGCGATCGCTTATTAACGATCTCGCTTTTGAGGAAATAGAAATTTCAAGCCGAAATCAACAGAATTAAAGAAGCCAAAAAAAGGCAGTGTTTAAAGAGATGAATCAATTAAGACACTGCCATGAATCAAAATTATAACGATCTTATTGAACAAATCAGCAATCTTCTATTTGAAAAGATAGTAGAGGAAGAGCCAAATCTAGCTGAAAAAGTAAATCAAGTTGACACAGACTTATTATCATTGTTACGAGCCATTGGCTTGAGGGTGATGTCAATGTTATTAAGTTTGTTAGTTAATCAAGTTACAAGCCAAGTAAAACAACCTGGTTGGATTATCCATAGAAGACCGAAAATTAAATATACAGTAATCTTTGGGCAGTTGAAAATAGAGTCACCCTATTTATGGAATAAAAAAAATCAACAAGGAATTCGTCCTGTTACTGAAAAATTAGGAATTGCTCACGGAGATTACTCTATAGGAGTGAAACGAATCTTAACCGAGTTTGGAGCAGAAGAATCCTTTGAAGGAGCAGCCAAGAGGTTTCAAGAACATTACGGCTTTTGGGTTGAAAAAAATGCAGTTAGAAGAGAAGTCGAAGCGATCGCTAATTTAGGACAGCAATATATTGAGCATCGCTTGGATAGTCTTAAACAGCAAGCCGACGACCATAAAAATCAAACCCAAAGTTTACCCAGACTGATAGTTGAATTGGATGGTTGTCAGATTCGCACAGGAGTCTATGGGTGTGCTCAAAAAGCAGAATTAACTCCGAAACGTCAGCTCATCCAAAAAGAGCGAACAATTAATTGGCGTGAAGTCAGAGTTGGATTTGCACGTCCAGTTGACGACCGCCAAAAGCGAACTTTTATCGCTCGAATGGACAAATATCCTGCTGTAGTAAAACAACTGGTAGGTGCAGCTATTAATCAAGGGATGGGCAAAGAAACGGAAGTGACTGCCATTGCCGATGGAGGAAATGGTTTACGTGAGGCTCTTGAAGTGGGATTTCCTAATCTTAAATTTATTCTCGACCGTATTCATCTCAAACAACATATTTATCAAACTGCTGATGCTCTCAGCTTAACTGGTATACATTGTCAAATTTGGACTAGCCATCTTCTGAGCCTGATTGACCGAGGAAAAGCTAAAAAAGCGATTAAATTCGTCAATCGTTATTTTCACAACAGTCCAGCACTGAACAAATTAGACAACCTGTCCCAATATTTACAACGGTTTGCAGACGCTTGCCACTACGAGCTTTATAAAATCCAAGGATTACCAATCGGTTCTGGAGAAGTTGAAAGTGCCCATCGTTATATTCCTCAAAAGCGATTAAAAATTCCAGGAGCGACATGGCACCCCGATTCAATTAATCCCATGTTAGCTTTACGAGTTATCCGAGCCAATGAATGGTGGTCAGACTTTTGGACTCATCTCATCGAGAAAAAGCTGGCTTGATTTTACTTCTAATTTGGCTACAAAATTAAGCTAAAAAGCCTTTCTTCTGCTTTTTAATTAACCTTAAATTTCTAGGGCATTTACAAAAATTCCCCATCTTCGTGCTGTTTGAAAAATCAATCATTGAGAGAGACGATTAGACTTTTTTTAGTTCTACTTGACCGCGATCGCCTGATTGACATTACCAACTGTTTTTGAGCGCACTCAGGAGAAAGAGAAGATAATGATTCTATTGAAACCCAGCAAGAATGCTCTGATGGATTCGGTGATGCTAGCCGGTGTGATATTAGAGAGGAATTATAAATATTTAATGAACTAAAGCGATCGCCTATTTATCGTTTTCAATAATTTTATCTTCTAATATTAAATTTTTAATTCTCTATTCTTATGACTACCAACAAAAATATTCAAAATAATTATCAACAGCAATTAGTCAATTTAGCTCAAGCTAATGCTCAAATTTTATTGATTAAATTTGCTTCTGACGAACAGTTATTCGGAATTAACTTTTCAAGTAGGTTCGCAAGAATCATTTTTTGTCTCGGTAGAAACCAAAGGAGCGAATCAGATAGGAGAATATAATCTGACTGTAGACAGTATTAATGTAAATAATTTTAATCTAGAAAATCAATCGCTAACAGCAATAGATTCAATTCAAACTATAGATACTGTAACGGGCAGTTTAACGGATACAGATCTTGAATCATCTATTGAAATTGTTGAAGAAGATAGTTATTTGATAAAAAATGTAGAAGTCGGACAAGAGATTAAAGTAAGCTTTAGCAGTGATGTTTTTGATGGAAAACTCGATCTATTGCAAATCGATTCAACAGGAAGTATTCAATCTATTCTTGATGAAACTAACGAAGTTATAGGTATTGGTACTACTGAAACTGCTACTTTTATTGTTGAAGCAGATGCTAACTATTTGATTAGTGTCATGGGAGGGACTAATAGTGCTGATGCTATTAAAGTTGGCGAATATAATTTGATTTCCGAATTAATTTAAAAATCACGGAGAAGTTTGAGCTAGAAGTTTTAAATGTTGTTTTGGTAGATTTAGAAAAAGAAAAAAATTATCAATACTTATCCCAATTAGCGATAGGGTAATTTATGGCAGGAGAAAAATTCAGTTCCATAAATGGTCAAAATTATCAAACATACCGCTTCAATGCAAACTCGTGATGGGGTGAGGTTGGATGCAGATATATATAGTCCTGATACAAAGGAAAAACTACCAATTTTATTGATGCGTCAGCCTTATGGTAGGGAAATTGCTTCGACTGTAGTCTATGCTCATCCTCGCTGGTATGCAGCCCAAGGGTACATTGTAGTAATTCAAGATGTACGAGGAAGAGGAACATCAGAAGGTAACTTCGATCTCTTTAGTTATGAAATTGAAGATGGTTTTGATACGATCGCCTGGGTATCAAAGCTACCTAATAGTAATGGAAAGGTAGGAATGTATGGTTTTTCCTATCAGGGAATGACTCAATTATATGCAGCAGTACATCAGCCCGAAGCATTAGTTGCGATCGCTCCCGCAATGGTTGCTTACGATCTTTATACTGACTGGGCTTATGAAAACGGTGCGTTTTGCCTCCATGCTAGTTTGGCTTGGGCAATTCAATTAGCAGGAGAAACAGCCCGTTTAAAAGAGGATGAGGCTACTTATCTAGAATTATATAAAGCCAGTTGCAATCTACCTGTTAACGATCTTATTCCTGCTAACCCCGAACTAATGCAGAAGTTAGCACCAGATTCTTTTTATCATCACTGGTTAAATAATCCCCATCCAGATGCTGAGTATTGGCAAAAGCGATCGCCTAAATATTTATTAGAAAATATCGATTTGCCCATGCTTCATGTGGGAGGCTGGTTCGATCCCTATCTGCGGGGTACGTTAAACTTGTATCGAACTATGGCAGCTAAAAGCAAATATTCCCAACATCTTTTAGTAGGAGCCTGGGCGCATCTCCCTTGGGGCAGAAAATTAGGTAGGATTGATTATGGAATAGAAGCTCAAAATCCCATAGATGAGATTCAAATTCGTTGGTTCGATTATTTTCTTAAGGGTATTGATACGGGGCTTTTGGAAGAATCTCCCATTAGTTTGTTTGAAATGGGTAGCAATAAATGGCGAGAGTTTGACAGTCTTCCTCAAAGCGATCGAGTATATTATTTAGCTAGTGATGGTTTGGCTAGTATTCGAGAAGATAGCGGAATGCTGTGGCAATATGAAGAACCAGGGGATGGGGATGCTATTTCTCCTCGCGAATTATTAGAAACAGATTTAGCCGAACAAATGACGGAATTTGATAATAATATTGATATTATAGTTCGCGATCCCTGGCGACCTGTAATGGCATTAGGGGGACACGCAACTTATCCTGGAGGTTCGTTCGATCGCAGTGCTTTAGATAGTCGTTCGGATATTCTAACTTACACTTCTGCACCCATAGCATCAGATTTACATATTGCAGGAACAGTAAATTTAGCAGTTTATTGTAGTGTAGAAAAACCTAGTTTTGATTTATGTGCGGTTTTGTCTGTAGTCCAACCTGACGGTAAAGTGTTTAATTTTACTCAAGGCTATATTACTGTTAATTCAACTTCTCAAGAAATCCAAGCGGTTAATATTCCCTTACAGGATACTTGTATGTGTCTTGCAGCAGGAAATAGTCTGCGTCTTAGTATTAGTGCGGATTGTTTTCCTGCTTATCCTGTTAATCCTGGTACGGGTAAATTACCCTTTGAAACTCGTTTAATGGAAAGGGAAATTATTACGATCGCCATCCATTCTGGTGCGGATTATCCTTCACAAATCAAACTTACTACTGTAAATAAGAATAATTCTTATTTGTAAGATTTAACTTCTATTTAAGAACCATCGCTGGAATAGTTTTTCCATTTCAATCCAGACAAACATCAGCATACTAAAGCCAATGCAAATTCCTAACTCCGTAGGGCTAAGTAAATGAGTGTCAAAGAAATTGCGTAGGGGTTCGACGTAGATTAATAGTAGCTGTAATACGGTAGTTAGGGTTACTGCCCCTAATAAATAAAGATTAGAAAAGGGATTCATCTCAATAGTTAGTTTAATATCAGAACGAACCGCCAGAGCATGACCCATCTGCGCCAGACAGAGGGTAGTAAATACCATAGTTTTCCAGCGATCTGGGTTATGGTCGGCACTATCATAGTTGTAAGACCATACCATTAAGGTAATAGTCAATAGAGCAAAAATAATTCCGATTCTGACCATATACCAGCCCATACCACGGGCAAAGATACTTTCTTTAGGACTATGGGGCGGACGACTCATTACATTGGGTTCGGCGGGTTCTAATGCCAAAGCCAGGGCGGGTAAACCATCGGTAACTAGGTTCATCCAGAGAATTTGCAAAGGAGAGAGGGGAACGCCACCCAAACCAAGTAAGGGTGCTGCTGCAATAACCAATACCTCTCCGATATTGCTGCCTAAAATATATTTAATAAAGCGACGAATATTGTCGTAAACTACTCGTCCTTCTTCGGTGGCAGCGACGATGGTGGCAAAGTTATCGTCTAGTAAAATCATATCACTGGCTTCTTTACTGACATCTGTTCCTGTAATGCCCATGGCAATACCGATATCAGCTTGCTTGAGGGCAGGGGCATCATTAACCCCATCTCCCGTCATTGCCACAAATTCCCCCCGCTTTTGTAGGGCTTGAACAATGCGTAACTTGTGTTCGGGAGATACGCGAGCATAAACGTTTACTTTTTCGACTGCCTGTTCTAATTCTGCTGTAGACATTACTTCTAATTCTTGTCCAGTCAAAGAAGAATCTGTCAGAGCAGCAATACCCAATTTTCCAGCGATCGCCATGGCCGTTAGAGGATGGTCGCCAGTAATCATCATCGTACGTATTCCCGCTCTTTTACAGCGTTGTACTGCCTCTTTTACTTCTATACGGGGTGCGTCGAGCATTCCCACTAAGCCCAACCAAATCAGATCTCTTTCGCTCTCATCTTCTGTACTCGCGAGGGGAATTTCTTTTAGGGGTTTATAGGCGAAACCTAATACTCTCAAACCAATGCTAGCTAAATGATTATTAGTTTCTAGAATTTCTTGCTTTTGAGTAGAAGTAAAGGGTTCGGGACTGTCTTTAATAAAAATGCGATCGCACCTTTCTAAGATTGACTCCGTTGAGCCTTTGGTAAACATCTGGTAGGATAGTCTATTTTCATCCGCTACGATGACCGACATCCGCTTGCGCTCAGAATCAAAGGGAAATTCTTCTACCCGAGGCATTTGCTTTAGCTCTTCTTTAAAGATGCCTATTTTTCCCGCTAAAGTTAATAATGCTCCCTCGGTGGGATCGCCTAAGATAGTCCAATCTGTAGTTTTAGTAACAGGATTATGTGTACTTTGTAAAAGGGCATCGTTGCACAAAACACAAGCCTGGAAGAGTTTTCTAACTTCTAGAGAAATTTCTATTTGATTATTGTCCTGACAGTAAAATGTTCCTGATGGTTCGTAACCTTCTCCCGTAACGCTAAAGCGATCGGAGCCAGTATATACTTTTTGTACCACCATTTTGTTTTGGGTCAACGTTCCTGTTTTATCAGAACAGATCGTCGTTACCGAACCCAAAGTTTCTACTGCTGGCAGTTTGCGAATTAATGCCTGACGGCGAATCATTTTTTGCGTTCCAATTGCTAGGGTGACAGTTACTACCGCAGGTAAACCTTCAGGAACTACTGCTACCGCCATACTGAGAGAAATTTCTAACAGTTCGGCAAAAGCCGACCAACCCGATCGCAACACTCCCACAATGACTACCAAAGCTACTAATGCCATCGACCCCCCTACCAACACGTTACCCAGTTGAGTCATTCGCTGCTGTAGGGGAGTGGGTTCGCTTTCTACTGCCTGAATCATGGCAGCTATTCGCCCAATCTCTGTCTCCATACCTGTTCTGGTGACGATCGCTTTAGCCCTGCCCTGAACTACTTCCGTGCCTTGAAAGACCAAATTAGTGCGATCGCCCAAAGGTGCATTCTCTATTAAAACCGCACCAGCATCCTTGGCAATGGCAGTAGTTTCTCCCGTGAGGGTAGACTCGGCAATCTGAAAGTTACGGGTTTCGAGTAAACGTCCATCGGCAGCAATTTGTACTCCTGCCTCCAGGAGCATAATATCTCCAGGTACTAATTCTTTGGCTTCTATCTCTTGGGTAGCTCCATCTCTTACAACCCTTACATGGGGAGACGATAAGCGTTTAAGGGCAGCCAGAGCTTTTTCGGCTCGACTTTCTTGAAAATAGCCCAAGATGCCGTTTAAAATGACAATGCTAAAAATTGCGATCGCATCTTTGGGAAAATTATTCTGACGCAGATCTAAAATCGCTGAAACTATTGCCACCGCAATCAGCATCACCAGCATAATATTGGTAAACTGATCCCAAAGTATTCCCAAAGCACCCCGCCTTGCCGTCTCTTTTAATTCGTTGCTGCCAAAGTACAACTGTCGCTCGTAAACCCGATCAATACTTAAACCCCGATCGCGATCACTTTTTAATAATTCGGTAGTTTTTTCTCCGCTCAAGGTATGCCAAAGTTCATCAGTCCGAGGCATAGTAGCCGAATTGGAAGTAGTAGGAAAATTCATAATTATCGCTCTCTATAACAATGTCGTGCTGTCTTTAAGTAACTCAATTTGCCAATTTTTTAGTTGAATTTATAACGATCTTCTTTTCCCTGCTGCTCTTTTTTCTCGTATGCTAATAGTAACTAGAGTAATGACAGTAAGAGGTATCACAAACCAAAGCATAATGTCTATGTATGTAGGCAAAGTATCTTGTTTGGTGACATCTAAGACAAGATAGCCAGTATAGGCTAGGTAATAAAATAAAAATAGCAAAGCTTCCCAGCGATCAATGCGTTGACCAGAATAAAAAATTGGCAGACAGGCAAAAGCCACTGCGATCGCGACTGGAAGATCGAACTGAATTAGAGTTTCGCTGACTTGAATGCCGTCGGGAGAAATTGTTCCTGAAACCCCTAGTACAGCTAAAATATTAAAAATATTACTGCCTAAGACATTTCCCACCGCAATATCTCTCTCTCCTCGAAAACTAGCGACAACGGAAGTAGCAAGTTCAGGTAAGGATGTTCCAATAGCGACAATAGTTAGTCCAATTAGCAACTCATTGACCCCTAAAGCCGTAGCAATATTTACTGCTGAATCAACTAGCCAACGCGAACCTAACACTAGTAAAGCTAAACCACCAACAATCAAAATAATGTTCTTCAACCACAAGCCAGAAGTTACATTACCATCAAAACCATACTCTTGGGTAAATTCATCCTGGGTTGTCTTTTGTTTTTTACTTTGATACATCAAAGAAAGAGTATAGGCTATGGCACCAGTAAATAAGATAAGACTGTCAACTCGGCTTAATTTCCCATCCAGACAAAACATTAACAGTAACACCGAAACACCAATCATAATGGGCACATCAGAACGAATAATCTGTTTTGTCACAACTAGAGGGGTAACTAAAGCAGATAAGCCCAAAATCAGTAGCACATTGCAGATATTACTACCGACAACGTTGCCCATAGCAATATCACCCTGCCCTGACAAGCCAGACATAACGCTAACGAACATCTCTGGCGCGCTTGTACCATATGCCACAATAGTTAGTCCAATAATCAAAGGAGAGATTTGTAAAACAGCAGCGATGCGGGATGCACCCCTGACTAGGAATTCCGCTCCAGCCACTAGCAACACTAGTCCTGCCACTAAAAGCAAAAATGTTATTGAAGTCATAAATTAAAAAGAAATAAAAGAAATAAATATAGCTATTTTTGTGCTTAAACTTCGCTGCCTATACAAGCTCCGTTGCTAAACACTAAATATTCATGTATCGAATCTGTATCAAATCCTTTGCCTTTGGCTTTGGCTAAAAATGTTCGCCCTTCGACGTATTCATCTACAGTGCTTTCTCTGCCATAAACTTCAAAGTTAACTATCTCATCAGCTCCTGAATAACAGCTCAAGAGATCGGATTTGGTCAAATTCTTTGGAGCTTGGGCGACAGGGCGATCTATAATACACAGTCCCCCAGCAAAATTTAAGTTTTGTTCTCCCCTATCGGTTTTCACTTTGACTTTGTGGGCAAATTTATATTCATCGGCAAAGGGACCCGATATCATTTCCTCCCGTAAAATTTCTCTACCGCCAGAAAAACAAACGATAATCCCAGGAGAAATTTCAGGCTTAATTTGTCTGGCTGTTGCCGATCTCAGGTCAAAATTCAACCAAAAAAAACAGACAATTATCAGACACAGTAGAGCTTTAAACATTTTTGTATTTACTCGCTTGTAGAAATGTTATTGAACCAATTTTGATATATTGCTAAAATCCAAACCGAATCTAAGCATTAATAATGCAGTCCCACTCCCAAGCTAATAGCGATCTCTGAAATAATTATTCCCGTTGCTTTTCCCCAGGAACGACAAATCCAGTTTTTAATCAACCACTGCACCAAAACACACCCTATCGCTACCACAGTTGTGGTTGATGCCAAAATAAAGATCAGTTTAAAAAAAGAGTTAGATAGAGACATTAGTAACACCATCAGTACAAAAGCCAAAATCATTACTCCAATCAACCCCCCGACAAATAAGGTTTCCAAGTCAAATTTAATTTCCAAAATTATTCCCAATGCAATGCCCAATGCTAAAGCCAGATCTATTCCAGTAACATCAATAGAAGAGATAAATTGAGTAAAACCAAAAGAGATTGCCAATAGCAAATATATTCCCAGCCAGGGTAAAGATTGAGAGAATGATAGAGGCGAAGTAGGAAGCACAAACAAAGGCTTAATTTTCATTGAGAATACCTTATAAGGAAATAAATAAGACTTACTTGCTAGTTGCCGAACCCCAATGCGTAATGGTTTTAAGAAAATAAAAGTATTAAAAGTAGCGATCGCATCTTCATAATTAAGGACAAAAACCTTATCTGTTTTTTATTCGGTCACTAAATATACCAATTAGGTTTAGCATTGCTGTGACAGTTGTATGTCAGTTTTGATAAATCTTCAACAGCTTGGTTATTGGACTTTGGACAAAAAGAAAAGATAGTTTGCGGGCATCAGTCGCAAACTATCTTCTCAAAAAAAGGGATGATAAAAGCGATCGCTTTTAGGAAAAGACAAAAATCACTATACTAAGCGTTAAATAGTATCTACGTAAAAAGCAATTCCCCCATCTCCTTCCGCCACAAAATCTTCATTACTTAAATATCCGTCTCTCTCTGCTGGGGAAGTTGTGTAGAAATGGGTATCTAGTTCTGTATTATAAAAGCGATAAAGTGGTTCGGTATCTTCTATTTGTTGTTTATAGGCATAAAAACCAATCCCTTCAAAATTATAATTCTTTAGTCCCAGAACAGCGTCTCTTTCTACTTCAGAAGGGGTATAAAGATGTTGACCTGTAGAAGTATTGAAGAAGCGATATATAGGATCTCCCGTCGCTTCATCTCCTCCCAAAAATGCTATACCTTGGGAACGGTATTGAGGTAGGTTGTTCACAATATAGTCTCGTTCAATAATAGATGGGGTATAGAATTGTCGGAAAGAAACGATATCCAAAAAGCCATATATTTCTCGGCGAGTTGGCACTTGGGAAGAAGTAATCGTAATTCGGGCTAAATCGTAGTTAGGCTGAGTAAAATCAGCATTGCTAAAATCTGCCGCATTTAAAATACTCCCCTCTGGTTTAAACCCAGGATGGGGTGTAACTACTCTATTTTGATTTTCCCCTGTATTGGGAGTTGTTTGTCCAAAAAAAGCAGTATTGCTAGGTAATTCGTCATTTATTTCTGTTCCTGCATCTAAAACATCCGAACCTTTAACAGTCAGATCTACGCCCAAAAAATTACCATTGCGATCGAATATTTCGTGAGCAATACCATTACCATTAGCAACGAAAGCATCATTGGAAGGTAAGATCATTGAGGCGTAATTAAAGTAACGACTAGAACTTTGAGAACGATCTAGGATTACTTTGTGGGTTACTGTCTCTTCAGTGTCTAAAATTCCAGGATCAGCCCCTTTATTTCCATTAATTGTTCCCTGGACGTAACCCCAATCTCCTAGTGAAAATTCATTTGCTAAGATGCTCGCATCACCATCTTCGGCTAAACTTTCTAAACCAGGAGATGCAGGACGATTAGGATCGTAAGTTTCGTATGTACCATCGCTAAAGCCATACCAAACAGGGGATAATAAAGTGCCGTTCTCTGGGGCTAAATTAGTCACAGTAATGGTTAACTCGACTAAATTGGGATTAGTAACTATTCCGCTACCATCGTGTACGGTAAGTTTGGCAATTTCGCGATCGCTATCTACCAGATTTTCCGCACCAGGATAAAGACTCTCTAGTCTACCGCCGTTGATATATCCCGAACTTGGGCTGACTACCCCACCTTCTGACGTTCCTGTATTGGGTTGTTCTTGTCCTGCAAAAGCCGTACTGTTTTCATTTTCATCGTTAACTTCTGTTCCCGCATCCCATAAGCGATCGCCATAAATAATATATTCCCCAGAGTTTAAATTTCCCGTGTCATCAAATAAATCTATACTCCGAGAATCTTCGTTAGCAATAAAAATATCGTTGGAAGGGATAAACATCGAGGCATAGGATAAATACTGATGATTGGGATTTTCAGTATTTAATTCCAAACTGATTTGGGCAATTTCTCTTGGATCTATTACCGATGGAGTTCTATCTCCACCCACAATAAGGCGATCGATCCCAGACTGATAGTTGAATTCTTGGCTTAAAACTTCTGTATTACCATCTTCGGCTAATCTTTCTAAGCCAACCGAAGCGGGACGAAAGCGATCGAATAGGTCGAATCTACCATCGTGTACTCCAATCCAGGTAGGTGTTAGGAAAGTTCCTGCTTCAGTTGATAGATTCTCAATTGAAATATATACAGTTTCTGGCATCGTCTCGCTTTCATCTCAATGTAATTGACTGAAATTAGAATGCCCAAAATTTATTATTTATTTTCACAATTGAGAAAAATTATCAAACTACTTGTTATTTGTTATTTCAATCAAAGATGGCGATCTCTTTAACTGGGATAAATCCTGATTTCCCGTACAAAACATGACGGTTTTAATTTCGGCAATTAATAGCTCAATCAATTCATCTAAAGCTGTTTCCGACTCTGAGGCTGCTTGTAAAAAAGGAAAAGCCAAACCTGCCAAATCTGCCCCCAAGGCGATCGCTTTAGCGACTTCCATGCCATCTCGCAAACCTCCAGAAGCAATTAAAGGTAGATCGGGATATTGCGTTCTAATATCAACAATACAGTCTGCGGTAGAAATGCCCCAATCAGCAAAGGTTCTACCCAATCTACGTTGTAGGTTATTTTCTGCTCTTTGACTTTCTACTTTTGCCCAAGATGTTCCCCCAGCACCCGCCACATCTATTACATCTATTCCTACATCAATTAATTTGGCTGCCATCTTAGCGGAAATACCATTGCCGACTTCTTTAGCAATGACGGGGACATCTATTTGTTGACAAAGCTGTTCTATCTTGGCTAATAATCCTTTAAATTGAGTATCTCCGTTGGGTTGAATACATTCTTGTAAAGGATTGAGATGCAAAATCAAAGCATCAGCTTGTAAGATATCTACTACTTTCAAACACTGTTCCAAACCATAAGTATAATTCAGTTGTACTGCTCCTAAGTTGGCAAACAACATTGCATCGGGAGCGAGGGATCGTACCGCAAAGGTATGAGCGACATCGGGGTTTTCTACGGCAATTCGTTGTGAACCGACACCCATTGCCAAACCATGTTTTTGGGCTGCTTTAGCCAGACGACAGTTGATTGTTTTTGCTTGTTCTGTCCCTCCTGTCATAGAAGATATCAAAAGAGGAGCATTAAGAGTTTTAGCTAAAAACTTGGTACGAAGATCGACTTGGCTCAAGTTTAATTCTGGCAAGCAAGTATGATCGAAACGATACTTATCCAAACCATTAGTCAAATGGCGAAATTGTACGTCATCTTCCAGACAAATACGCAGGTGATCGGCTTTTCTGGTTTGCGTATTGGTCATCGATCTTGACTCCATATTAAATAACTTCAATATGGTAATTTAATTTTTGTCAGATCCCGCAAAATATCAAAAAAAAGAGGCGAACTGTAATAATTCGCCCCAACTATGCTTTTAATTTTTAATTAATGTCAGTAACTAACACTGTAGATCGCTCTATAGTTTCTATCTACGGATGTTTTTCGCCATATTACGGAACATATCCATGCTGCTGTCAGACTTACGACGAGCTTGAGGTGCAGGTGCTTCAGGCTGTACCGAATTAGTTTGATTGACCGCAGAACCGCCAGTTATCCCAGGCTGAGATTGAGTGCTGGGAGTAGGGTTGAATAAAGTATTAACAGCAATATTTTGGTTATTGTTGTTATTTTTGTACATTCCAGATCTGTCTTCCATAGCAGAAACTTCGTTTTCAATGGCAAACCCATTAGGGTTTTTTAAAGTTTTAGGAAAAGTTCTTCTAGTTCTTTTGCTTGTTCTCATGTAATTGATGTCGCCCATAGTCTGAGCATCATCAGGACTTAAGAAAAAATCTTTATCTCCCATTTCGATCTCCTATTTCTTGATATTGTTTTGATTAATTTGATAATTGCTTTAGGTTAAATACTTTCGCTTTCTTTGTTAAGTTGCGGAAAGTAACCAAAGATTAAATAAAGTTAAGTATTATTTTACACATAAGTAATGTTAATAGTCAATAAAAATGCGGAATAGATTTAATAGATTTAAACTACAGTTATGATTTTGATTCTTTAAACTCAGATTAACTATTAAAAAAAAGCAAGATAATCAAGGATTATCGACCAATATGCTATTTATTAAAGGATATAGTTGTTAATCTTGGAGCAAAACATGAGTAAACTACGTAATATTTTGATTGGTGCTGGGGTAGCAGCCGTCGGTGCGATCGGAACTAAAAAAGCAGTAGACTATATGCGTAATCGCGACAAGGAAGAAGTTGTCGAAGAAAGTGAAGGCGACGCAGAAATCGTAGCAGCAGACGAAGTAGCCTATGCTGTGGTTGAACCTAGTTCGGTTCAAGACTTTTTGGATAAAAGTTTTGGCAACCCTGGTCGTTATGTTCCAACTCGATCGCCTAAAGTGTTTGAATATCAAGACGAACAATATATGGTTATCTGGGCAAAAGATAATGAGAAAGATAAAAACCAGATGATGGCGTTTAAATATACTGATGCGGGTCGTCAAATGGTCGCCAGCGTTGGCTATACAGGAGATGCAACTGATTACAATCTTAAATTAGACGGTACGGATTTCGCAGTAGAAGTTAACGGCGAAAAGCTAGTTAGCGGAACAGGTGCTACTGATGGCGCGGATGAAGTTGATTTTGTTTTGGCATAAAGTTTGGGCATAAATTAACGTCAGAATAATTTCCTGGCAAATATTTGACGTGCGGTATACTCCATCGGGTATATCGTGCTTTTTTGTATTAATTAATCCGAAGAAAGTATTTAACTAGGTTACAATCGGCTGCGATAATGGATTTAACGGCTGAGAAATATCAATGGTTGGATATTTAGTTTTTCTGACAATATATGTGGGGTTGTATTCCCTGTTTGCCTTGGGATTGAATCTACAGTGGGGCTATGCAGGTTTAATTAATTTTGGTCATGTTGCTTTCATGACGGTTGGGGCATATACGACGGTTTTACTTAGCTCTCAAGGTGTTCCTTTAATTTTAGCTATTATTGCAGGTATTGCGATCGCAGCATTGTTGGGGCTATTGATTGGCATGTCTACCCTGCGGTTGCGCGAAGACTATTTAGCGATCGTTACTATTGGTGTTTCCGAATTACTGCGCTTAATTGCTCTCAATGAAGAATGGTTGACTAAAGGCTCTTTTGGGATTCAACGTTTTCCCCTTCCTCTCGATCGCTTTGAACCTAATTTAGTTCAAGAATATCTTTTAATTGGTGTTTTAACTTTGCTGGCAATATTTGCTGCTTGGCAATTGGGTCAAGGATTGCGATCGCAATATCGCGAAGGAAAATCAATTCAAGGTAAAAGCTATCAGCCTACTAAAATCCTTAGTTTGATTATCTGGGGAATCTTAGGTTTAGGAATTATTTTAACTGTTTATATTAATGGTTGCGCTGCCCTCCTCGACTACAATTATAAAGCGGGGTTGATGCTGCTTGTATTAATTGCCTTAGCAGTGGTTTATTGGGGCTTGGAGCTACTAGTTAAGTCACCTTGGGGTCGAGTCCTCAAAGCCATTCGAGAAGACGAAGAAATAGCCAGGGCGTTGGGCAAAAACGTATTTTGGTATAAGCTACAGGCGTTTATGTTGGGTGGCGCGATCGCAGGTTTGGCAGGAGCATTTTATGCTTGGCAATTGACAACTATCTATCCTAGTAATTTTCAAACTCTGATTACGTTTAATGTTTGGACGATGGTAGTCTTGGGCGGTGCGGGTAATAACCCTGGGGCAATTTTAGGAGCGATCGTTTTTTGGGCTTATGATGCCCTAACTCGCTTTTATTTACCCAAACTGGGTTGGTTTAGCAGTTCGGAAGAAGGTGCATTTCGCGTCATGGTAATTGGCTTAATTTTGATGGTGCTGATGGTATGGCGACCACAAGGTATTTTGGGTAAAAAAGAGGAATTAACTTTAGGGAAATAATCGGTTATTTCTTAGGTAGTTGTTGATTCTATAGATTGATGACTCCACACGATCGCATTCAAAAGCTTGGGGACACAATAAAATAATTAGTAAGATGAAACGAATAATTTCTCGATTATCGATGCAACCGATCTTAGTCTTAGGTATTCTGGTTGCTATTTTTGCCATAGAAACGATCGCCAAGGACAACGAACTATTTGCCTTGACGACAAATACATCTGAAAATAGTCTAGATTTTTCTGATTTACAAGATCGAGAAAAATATCAAACTATCATTGAAGGCATCATTAATAATAATTTAGAGCAAGTATCTTTTGGAGAAATAGTGCAGCAAGTAGCCCAAGAATTACTGGGTGCAGAATATAAAGCAGGGTTATTGGATCGATCGCCCCACGAAACATTAATTATTTCCCTCAAGCAATTTGATTGTTTATTATTTGTCGAGACAGTATTAGCGATCGCCAATAATATTAAGCAACAAAACTATGGTTATCAAGCCTTTAGTAGAGCCGTAGAAAATCAACGTTATTGGAATGGTAAAATGAACGGTTATTGTAGCCGTTTGCATTATTTCTCAGATTGGATTGAAGACAATCAAAAAAGAGGTAACATCCAAAATATTACCGAGCAATTGGGTGGAGTCGATACAGTCAAAAAACTCAACTTTATGACCAGTCATAGCCATAGTTATCCTAACCTAGTCAAAAGCGATGCCAATTTTAAATGTATTGCGGAAGTAGAAGAAAGCTTGTCGGATAACTTTAACTATATTCCCACTAAAAACATCCATCGAGTATATGACCGACTACAGCCAGGGGATATTGTGGGGGTAGCTACCAATATTGCAGGATTAGACTTTACCCATACAGGATTTGTTTATCGTCAGCCTAATGGCAAAATCGGCTTAATTCATGCTTCCCCCGCAGGAAAAGTAGCGATCGCTCCAGACTTACAAAATTATGTGGGCAAAGTTAACCAAGCGATCGGTATTGTTGTCAGCAGAGCAAACAAATAATTACTTATTTGTCATTACTCGTTCGTATTCGTCGATTAACTTCCAACTTCTCAACACCTCTGCTACACTCCAAGCTTGAGCAAAACATCCTCTGGGAGCGAAGGGAGGATCGGCATCAAAAATTTCTCCAATCGTACCGATACATCCAGTTTCCAACAAATTTGCCATAGGAGTTAAAAATTCCCGTGCGGTTTCGGGTTGCTGGTAAACCTTGAGATGAGCCTGGACAAAATGACCGATAAGCCAAGCCCAGACAGTGCCTTGATGATACGCTCCATCTCTCTCTTTGCGATCGCCTCCATAAGTTCCGTGATAGTCAGGATGGCTGGGAGCAAGAGTCCTCAATCCACAAGGCGTTACTAATTCTTGGGTAACTAGATTGATAATGCTTTTCTGTTGTTCGAGAGTTAGTAGAGGGGGTGCCTGGCTCACGGATGGCAAAGAGACAGCGAAAATTTGATTGGGGCGAAAGGTATCATCATTACCCCCAGAAGTATCTATTACGTCGTAGCAATAACCTAGTTCTTGATGCCAAAACTTTTGAAAGCCTTCCCTCACAGAACTTGCTAATTTGGTATATTCTGAGTGGGGGCGATCGATTTCCATCGCCAATTGCTCCATCACAATCAAAGCGTTGTACCATAAAGCATTAATTTCGACTGGCTTTCCCGTGCGGGGTGTAACTACCCAATCATCTACTTTGGCATCCATCCAGGTTAACTGATGTCCGTCTCCTCCTGCATATAACAAGCCGTCGGAGTCTTGATGAATATTGTAACGAGTACCTCGACTGTAACTAGTAATAATATTAGCTAAAACGGGAAATAGCTCTTTAATCAGACTTTTATCTAGAGTATCTTGATAGTAGGCAAAAATAGCCTCAAAGTACCATAGAGTAGCATCGACAGTATTGTAGTCTGGTTTTTCTTTACCATCGGGAAAAACATTGGGTAGCATTCCGCGATCGACATATTCGGCATAGGTGCGTAAAATAAAACGAGCTACACTAGGACGACCGATCGCTAGAGTTAATCCTGGTAAACTGATCATGGTATCCCTACCCCAATCATTGAACCAAGGATAACCTGCAATTATAGTCTTACCATCGTGGGCAACTTTAGTCGGGCGATCGACAATAAACTGATTTGCGGCGAGTACTAGTTTGCTGATCCACTGAGGCGGAATCGATCGCCCACTGCTTGGTTTGTTTAAGGTGACTCTTTGAGATTTATTGAGTAATTCTTGTTCGTATTTATATTGCTTTTTCCAAGCTGATTCGCCATCTAAATTTGGTCGAGGTTCAGTGCTAGCAATCACCGTAATTGAATCTTGTTCGTAGAGAGTTACCGTACCCGTAGCACCTAACAAATGATCTTCACAATGAATCAGACCGCGATATTTTTCCGTTGATAGAGAATAATTGTGGCACCAAATATGATTGGGTTGCCAAGCAATCTTAATTTCTTGGTGAGGATCGCCAAAAAGATATAAAGACGCAGCGTCGGAGTAAGCTTGTATTTCAATTCCTTCTGCGATGGACTTAATTTCCATTTGCCAGTCATTATTATGGGTATCGCCATGATGATCGCGATAGTTAACTAACGCCTGTAGGGATAATGTCAGAGGTAGTTCGCCACGGCGAAGGGTGTAACGAATATAAGTCGTATTTTCTCCCTGCTGCATCCAAATGCGCTTTTCTAATAAGGCATCGGCAAATTCATATTCCCAAACTGGAGTAGTGCCAACCAAAAAAAAATTGCTTATATGTTCGTAACCTTTAGGATGAACGACTCGATCTGCCCAGCGATCGCAATATAGTGGATATTTTTGCGTGTCATAGACGGCAGTTTCATTTAGCTTAGAGAGCAATAAAGTACGTTTCAAAGGAGGTTTCAGGGCAGCTATTAATAAGCCGTGATAGCGTCTGGTCAAAAGACCTGATATAGTCCCCGCACCATAGCCACCAATGCCATTAGCGATCAGCCATTCCCTTGATTCTGAATTTGCCAAATCACTGTACAATATATCACTGCTAAGTTTGTCACCCATAATTCCTAACGAAAGTTAAGTATAAAGATAAAGAGAATAAAGGTAGAGAAGAATACTACTACAATAATGGCTGTTAATAAAATTGACGATAGTTATCAATTAACTTTGACTTATGAGCGATACTATTTTTGGCAAAATCATCCGTCGCGAAATACCCGCAGATATTGTCTATGAAGACGATCTGGCTTTGGCATTTAAAGACGTCAACCCTCAAGCACCCACTCATATTTTGGTAATTCCTAAAAAACCCATTCCTCGTTTATCCGAGTCTACGGCAGAGGATACCGAACTGTTGGGACATTTGTTGATGACAGTTCAAAAGGTTGCCCAACAAGCTAATCTCACCAATGGATATCGAGTAGTGATCAATAATGGTAGCGATGGGGGACAAACAGTAGATCATCTCCATCTGCATATTTTAGGCGATCGCTCGATGAGTTGGCCTCCTGGTTAGGTCTATAACAACGCCAATTTTTAATGCTCTTGACTCCCTTAATTTATGAGATGATTAAAGATTATTAACAGATTGTCAAGATATTAGGAGTCGGAGTGTGGCAGAAATTCAATTTTCCCGAGGTATCAAAGAGGAGGTAATTCCTGAAATTAAAGTTACTCGTTCTAAAACGGGTAATACTGGCACGGCAACTTTTTATTTTACAGATCCCCAAATTTTGAGTAAAGATAGCTCGGATGAAATTACTGGGATGTATCTAATTGATGACGAAGGTGAAATTGTCAGCCGTGAAGTCAAGGGGAAGTTTGTCAATGGTGAAGCTAGGGGCATTGAAGCTGTATTGATTATGAAGTCGGAAGCTGAATTTGAACGCTTTGTGCGTTTTATGGACAAGTATGCCGCAGAAAACGGATTGGGATTAGATAAAAATTAATCTATCCAAAGCAACCTTAAAAAAATCAATATAGATAACAACACGGGAGATTTCGTAGTTTGTACGAGATTTCCCTATTTTGTTTGTTGTTTGTTAATTATTTAGCGTTTATGATTCCCCATCCCGACAGTAAAGCGATCGCGATTAATTGTGCCATTATTACCGTTAGCGATACTCGTACCCCCGAAACAGATAAAAGCGGTCAATTAATTAGGCAATTGTTAACCGATGCAGGTCACAATGTAGTTACTTACGGTATCGTCAAAGACGAACCTGCTGCTATTGAAGAGTGGTTGATCAAACTCGATCGCAATTTGGAGTTAGATGTAATTATTTTTAATGGCGGTACGGGAATTGCTCCCAGAGATACTACCTACGACGTTATTAGTGGTTTGTTAGATAAGACTTTGCCTGGTTTTGGAGAAATATTCCGCTATCTCAGCTATCAAGAAATCGGTTCGAGAGCGATCGCTTCTCGCGCTGTTGCAGGAGTTAAAAATCATAAATTACTCTTTTCTTTGCCTGGTTCTTCTAATGCAGTAAAACTAGCAGTGAGGGAACTTATTTTACCTGAGTTGAATCATTTAGTAAGTCAACTAAAAGGATAATTACCAATAATCAACAATTATTAATTAATAATAAATTAGATAAATTCTTGGCAAGAGACATCGTTAAATGTTGTGCTTAAATAAGTTTAGAGCAAAAAAAAACAATTAATGATTGCAAAGTCTCTTTCTTTTTTTGTAGTTACCAACGAAGTTAGTTAATTATGATTAATCGATTATTTACTACTTTAAAATGCTCTGGAACTTTAACTATAGTACTGTTTGCAGTTAGAGCATTTCCAGCTAATTCTACAGAATATGTATTTAGCGCGCCTCCTGAAGTCGATAATGAAGTGATCGAGATACGAGAACAAGCAGAAGATTATCCTTTTTACGAATGCGATCGAGAAATTTCAGACCCCGAAGCAAAAGAGAAAAGCGAAGATACTGAAGCCGAGATCGACTCTCATGATTGTGACGACTTGCTTGAAAACGAATACAAACAGGACAAATTAAGTTCGCGCAATAAATAAATAAATGACTGATTGGATTAGAATATCTCTCGACTTATTTAACCAAAGTAGCGATCGCATTATTTGGAATTTATTTCTAGCTTTTATTCCCCTGATACTTAGTTATTATTTATTTCGTCCCTTAGCTATTCGCAATCTAGTTTGGTGGATAGCATTAATTGTTTTTTTGGCATTTTTACCCAACGCGCCATATATTTTAACCGACTCAATTCATATTATTGAATTAAGCCAAAAAGACTATCCTCTTTGGGCAATTGCTTTTATTTTAATTCCTCAGTATACATTTTTTATCACCGTAGGATTTGGGACTTATGTTGTTTCTCTAATTAAATTAGATCGATATCTTATTGATTTTATCGATCGCAAATATATAACTCTAATTAATGGGCTGGCTCACTTTTTATGCGTGGTTGGCATCTATCTAGGTAGATTTGAACGTTTTAATAGCTGGGATTTAGTTACCAAACCAGGAAAGGTAATTCTCACCACAGTCGAAGACTTGTTCGATATCTGGAAAATATTTAGTATTGCGATCGCTTTTTTCTTAATCTGGCTGCTTTCAGAATTGATTAAACTAGTAAATAATTCTTTTGCTGTGCCTAATTCGGGCAATGACTAATTACGATGGCAATCAATTTAAAAAAAGGACAACGAATCTCTCTCACCAAAGAAGATCCTAGCCTCAAACAGATTATGTGCGGACTGGGTTGGGATGTCGCACCGAAGTCTGGTGGATTCTTTGGCAATAACAAACAATTCGATCTCGACTCTTCGGTAATCTGCCTCGATGCCGATAAAAAGCTGACCGATGTTAAAAATATAATTTACTTTGGCAACTTAAGACATAGTTCTAGCGCGATCTCCCATCAAGGAGACAATCTAACTGGCGCGGGAGAAGGAGACGACGAGGTAATTAATATCGATTTACCTCTAATTCCGTCTAATATTGTTTATTTAGTCCTCGCGATCAATATTTATAAGTGCCAAGAACGCAAGCAAGACTTTAGTATGGTTAATAATGCTTTTGTTAGGCTAGTGAATCGTACGACTAATCAAGAGCTTGCTCGTTATGACCTTTCAGGAACAGAATATCAAGGTATGACGGGGATGATTCTAGCGGATGTCTATCGTCATAATGATGAATGGAAAATGGCAGCAGTTGGAAATGGTTTTAAAGTAGCTACTTTAGCTGATATTGCTAAAATTTACACTTAAATCTTCGAGCCAATAGCTATTAGCTATTGGCTATTGGCTACTAGCCAATCTTTAATAATTCCACATCGAAAATCAAAGTTGCATTGGGAGGAATCACTCCACCTGCACCTCTTGCGCCATAACCCAATTCGGGAGGAATAATCAAAGTTCGTCTGTCGCCGACTTTCATATCAGCAACTCCTTCATCCCAACCTTTAATAACTTGTCCGACACCAATTTTAAAAGAAAAAGGACGATTGCGATCGCGAGAACTATCAAATTTTTTGCCGTCTTCTAATGTACCCGTATAGTGAACGGTAACATTTTCGCCAGTTTGAGGAGATGCACCATCACCTTCGTTGACGACAATGTACTTCAATCCCGATTCTGTAGTGACAGCGTTGGATAAATCCATAGAAGTTTCCTCTTCAAATATATTATTTTGAGCGATTAGTTGGGGAGTATTTGTAGACTGTTGTCTTTCAGATGCGATCGCTTGTTGCCCAGGAGTGTTACCCGCAAAAGCAGAAAAGATTAATACAGAGCTACAAATCACAACAACAACAATGCTCGCTAAGATTTCATTACTCAATTTTTTGACCACCTGTTACTGTATCCTTGTTTAAAGTTTAAGAATTACTCCAGAGATATTGTACATTTTTCGCAGGATGAAGCATATTCGATTAATTATTTTTGCTAGTTTGCAAAATAATAGCGCGATCGCCAACCACGGGGTTTCGAGCAACTAATGTACCCGTAGAATCTTGAAGTTGTAGCTGACCAAAATTCAACTGTCGCGATCGTTTAAGAATTTCATTAGCAAATTTATTTTGGCGAGATTCGTTTAACTCGTACCAATTATCTGTTACTTCTACTAAAAGGCTGTTGTTAGGCAAGTCTACTCGCACAGTCTCAAACAGTTCGGGATCGTAGTTGTCGATCACCTCTGCTAATTTGGCTTGCAACGCAGCAATTAGGCTTTGTTCGGGGGTAAAAGTTAATTCAGGTTCGATGGTGACTATTTTGAGTTGGGTGGCTCTTCCTGGGGAAACTAAGTCTTGAGGAATTGATGTTTCTAGAGGAGTGTCTATCTCCAGGGTGGTAGATTGTTCTTCAAGGGGAGATTTTGCCTCTGGTACTGCATCGAGGGTAGGTTCGGGAATATTTGCAGGAATATCGATGGTTGTTGGCTGGGGTTCAATCGATCGATCGCCAATAATTTCAGTTGGTTCGGGAATTGAAGAGACTATACTTTTGTTTTGGGGCAGCCATAACCAAATTAGGGCAATAACTGCTATAGAAATGGCGATCGCGCCAATAATTGCCAAACCTCGATTCTCTTTTTTCTTTTCTTGAGTCGGGTTTTTTGCCATCGGAGGATCTAAAGGAGGAGTTGCTTTAATTTCCTCTGGAGCAATGGTAATAGTCTCTTGTGGTGTTACTCCTGGCGGTGCTGTTTCTTCCACAACGGGGGGGGGGATTTGGAGCAGTTGGAGCTACAGAATCTGCCAATTCTTGAGTGGTGTTCAATAAAGTATTAATCGAGTCAGAGGAAGGCAAATCTTTGACAGAATTTTGGCTGATATCCTTGATCGTCGATTCTAGGCGATCAATACTTTCATTTAATAGCTTAATCGTTTCTGTTTTAGACAAAGATCGAGAATCATTAGATTCTTCTGGCTGATTAGCTGGAGGCGATTTCTCTCGGTTTTCTGCTGATTCCATAACGAAGAATAAGTTATTGCGGTACTTTTTTCTGGCGATCGCGCTTAATCATAAAATCAATCCGATCTACAAAAGTATTAAAAATTCCTTCATCATAATAATTTAAACAAATATAGATTGACATTAAGTAGCAATAAGTATCAAGATAAGCTAATCGGTTTTAATGGAAATCCTTCATTAAACGTAAGGGGGAAAGCAAGAGTGAAAATCTCTCACTGTCCCGCAACTGTGAAGAGTTTGCCTGTGACAATCTCTATAGTCAGAATGCCCGCCGATATTACAACTGGGAATACTATTCTAGATCTGCGAGGTACAGATTTTGTCGATCCGCAACAACCAAAAAGATTTTCTACTTACTCTACAAAATATCAGTTTCATTCAGCATTTGTTACTAACGATTAAGCAAAACAAACGAAAGTTAACAACTGTGAATTCTTACGTTTAATAGTTCTGTCGAACTAATTAGACTATAATGCTTTGCGCTTGCAAACAACCAGTTACTCCAATCATCTTGCAAGTAATTTGGTTGTATTTGATTAAAATTAAATTGGGCAAAATATGAATAAAAATAAAGTGTCGATTCAGCCTAGTCATCAGGCAATCGCCCTAGTCAGTTTCGTCTCTAGTATCGCATTGGCGATAAGTCTTGTCCTTAATGCTTCTCCTGTGTTGGCACATCATCCCAATGGAGGTAAAATTCCTAGCACCTTGATGGCAGGATTTCTCTCAGGGTTAGGTCATCCTGTGATCGGCATCGATCATCTAGTATTTGTGATTGCGATCGGTTTATTGGCAGCTTTGAGCAGTAGATTGGGCATGGTTATTCCTATAGCTTTTATTGTAGCTACGGCGATTGGTACGGGAGTACACCTACAAAGCATCGATCTACCTTTAGTCGAATTAATTATTTCTGCTTCAGTGCTAGGGATGGGCATCTTTTTGACGAGAAAAAAACAAGCTAACCTAGCTTTATTGACGGCAGTTAGCGCGATCGCAGGAATTTTTCATGGCTATGCTTATGGCGAGTCGATTGTAGGGGCAGAAACTACTGCTCTGGGAGCTTATTTATTAGGCTTTTGCGCTATTCAATTAGGCATCAGTATCGTTGCTTATTATTTAGGCAAGCAAATGCTCCACCGCACAACTTTACCAACCAATCTTCCCCTGCGTTTTGCTGGGTTTACTATCTGTGGCATTGGTTTGGGATTTCTTTCCAACACAATTTTAGGCTAATTCTTTCTCCAAAAAAATAATACATAATGCATAAAATACCCGTTACTGTAATTTCAGGATTTCTCGGCGCAGGGAAAACAACTTTAGTCCGCCACCTGTTGCAAAATAACCAAGGAAGAAGAATTGCTGTCTTGGTGAATGAATTTGGCGAAGTTGGTATTGATGGGGACTTATTGCGATCTTGCCAAGTTTGCGACGAATCAGAAAGTCCCGATAGCAATATCGTAGAATTAACGAACGGGTGTTTGTGCTGCACAGTGCAGGAAGAGTTTTATCCTGTAATGCAAGAGTTACTCAAGCGACGAGATAAAATTGACTGTCTCTTGATCGAAACTTCGGGATTAGCTCTGCCCAAGCCTTTAATACAAGCATTTCGTTGGCCAGCAATTCGCAATAGTGCTACGGTAGATGGAGTAGTTACAGTGGTAGACTGTTACGCCTTAGCAACGGGGAATTTGGTGGGAGATCTAGATGCTTTAGAATCTCAAAGACAAGCAGATCCCAATCTAGAACACGAAACCCCCATCGAAGAACTATTTGAAGATCAATTAGCCTGTGCGGACATGGTCTTGTTGACCAAAACCGATCTAGTCGATCGCACGCAACTCGACAAAATTAAAGCCTGGCTCAAACAAGAATTAAAGCCTGGGGTAAAAATAGTCACTGTTAGCCAAGGAGAAATCGAGCCAGATCTATTACTCGGTTTTAATGCAGCAGTAGAAGATAATCTGGAAAGCCGTCATTCTCATCACGACGACGAAGAAGAACACGAACACGACGATGATATTAACTCAATCGAGCTTATTTTAGATAGAGCTTTTGACCCCCAAGTCTTAACAGATAAGCTCAAACAACTACTACAAGAACAAGAAATTTATCGCGTCAAAGGATTTGTAGACGTGCCAAATAAATCCATGCGTTTGGTATTACAAGGAGTAGGCAATCGTTTTGATACGTTTTACGATCGCCTTTGGCAACCCGACGAATCTAGACAAACCCGTTTAGTCTTAATCGGACATAAATTAGAGCGCAATATTATAGAACAAGCAATTTTAGGAGACAAAATACTAGCTTAGTCAGTAATTAACTGATTTTCCCGCAAAATCACCAATCACTAGAAACTGCCATCCCAGATATATGTGTGAATTTACGGTAAAATTTTCACAATTTGTCAGTATAGTATAGTTTCGGCTGAATCAAATTCAGCTAAAATGAAGATGGAGTAAATATGTAGTTTATTTTATATAATTTACTTTGCTTTAAATGTAATAGCTCCTATATCTCAAGAAGTACTATGAAAATCAGATCGTTAGCAGTCATGCTTGCTGGATTAAGCGTTGTTCTTGGCAGCGCGATCGCAAATCCCGCCAAAGCACAAACCAAAAATAACAACACCTATTACTGCGCCCAATTAGATGGCAACTGGAATACTTTTGTCAACACTCCCAGAGGTCGAGTAACTCTAATTAATTGGGCAAACAAGTTTTCCGAAACCTGGACTCCTCAAAAAAGATGTTCGACTATATCCCAGCGTTTTCAAAATTTTCTCGACGATGGCAACCTAAAATTTATTCGTACGGGTGAAATCAACAAAATGCCCGTACTCTGCGTAGCTAACGCTCGTGGTGGTGCTTGTCCTGAAGATAACGTTCTCATTACTCTCAAACCAGGAACAGATCCTGAAGGGGTTTTGATCAGATTAGTCGATTTCCGTCGCAGCGTCAGCGGTCAAACTTTAACTCTAAGTGCTGATGATGCGGGCTTCTATTCTGGCGGGGAGTTTTATGTAGATATGGATAAATTTATCGAATCAGTCCCCGTAAATAACTAAGTTACCGTTAAAAAATTGAATTTTCACCATCTAAACTCGCAAACATTTATCAACACTAGTGAATGAAATGGCTACCCAGTAGAGGGTCACAAAAGCAAAATCAAGCAGGACAAACTGCTTCTGACAAAAACTTGCCCAAATCAATTCCCCTCGTCATTGGACTAACTTGTTTAATAAGTACGGGGGCGTTTTTTTCCCTGAATAGATTTGGGCTAAAAAAGATTTTTGCCCTTAATTCTTTCCAAGAGTCATCTCCAGAAATCAAAGAAATTGCTGCGGACATAAGTATCAAAGTGTTGGATAAAGAGTTTTTAGGCTCTGGTTTTATAGTGCAGCAACAAGGGAATAAATATGTTGTGATTACTAACCAGCATGTCTTAAGGGCGGGAGAAGCACCCTACAACGTCCAAACCCCCGATGGAAAAATTCACTCTGCCGAAGTTATTTCTACTTTAGTTGAGAGCGATCGCAAATATGATTTAGCAGTTTTGCAATTTTCTGCTGATGTAAATTATCCCGTGGCAAAAATCGGTAGTTCGCTTTATTTGGAAGTGGGAGAGCCTATTTATGCTGCGGGTTTTCCTTATTCGGAAGTCGGAGTCAAAAATCCTGCGGAAAGAGACAGAGAAAATTCTCAAACCAACCCCTTAACAGGACTGGCTGTTAAAACAGGTAGAATAACTATTATTTTAAATCAAGCTCTACTAGAAGGCTATCAAATAGGCTATACAAACGATGTCAAGAAGGGTATGAGTGGAGGAGCGTTGTTAAACAGTCAAGGGGAGGTTGTCGGGGTAAATGGTAAACACGCTTATCCTTTGTGGGAATCTCCAGAACTTTATCAAGATGGAACTCAACTTTGTTCGGCTTTAGAAAAATTGATTACTCGCTCTAGTTTGGCTATTCCCATTGAAAAAACTATTGAGTTGAATCCTCAATTAAAATCTCTTAGACCATCTTCCAATATAAAAACAACTCCCAAATCCAATCTTGCAGCCGAAGATTCTAAAATAATTACCACAATGCAACAAGAAGCAGAATCACTTGTTAGAGACTGCCAAGAGCGTGGAATCAATTCTCTCGATCGCGAAGGCAAAATAGAAAACGAATTTTAAGAAATTTACTGTAGGTTGATGCGAGTCAGAATAGAAGAAAATATTTTGTTGATTGCCCATGAAGATTTACCACCCTATAAAAAAGGTGGTTCGGTAGTTCGAAATAGCTATTTTTGGGCTTTAAAATCCATAGCCTGTTTTACCTCTAGAAACAAAGATTGGGAGTACGATCGAGAAGTGTGGGTTGCGCTGGCTAGAATGCTAGTCTCTTTTACCGAATCTGGATATTTAGGCGATCGCGAAACCAGCTTGGAGTTTTCCGCAGATACTCCCATTCCTTCCCAATTACGTTCTGTTTCTAGCTATTTTTAACTATTGCTACAATAGAGCAATCGAGGGAAACTTTAGATCGACATTACACCATCTTCATCTGCAAAAAATTAAACTAGAAGACATATAAGAAATTTTAGTCGATCGATTTTATAAAAGATTTATACTATGTGGTTAATAGCAACAGGAATATTTCTTGGCACGCAGATTAATTTTCTCGAACCAGTTCAGTTAGATAGTGACTTCAATCTTCCCCAGAACAAGGTTCAAAGCGATCGCCTTGAGGGTTTGACAATTACCGATAAAGAAGGAAATTATGCTCCCGATTTGATTTCTAGTTTTGCGATCGATCGGAACTTTGTTAGCTTGAGTCATGCTAATTTTTATAATTTTGACGAACAATTAAGTTCTTTCCAGCCAGGAAAAACATCTTGGAAAACCGATACTACCGTAGGTTCTCTAAAATTTGATGGTAAGTTTAACGATCGCGCCCAATTGACCGATGGAAAAGCTTTTTGGCAAACTAAAACCAAACTTGGTTCGGTAAATTTGGGTATCAACCTCAACGACGAGCTTAAACCCATCAAAAGCACTGCTGGATGGCAAACCGAGACATTTTTGGGTTCGTTCATCGTAGAAAGCAAATTTAACGAGGAAATTACCTTTTCTGGGGGAAATACCGCTTGGAAAGCTAAAACAAAACTAGGAGAGATCGCAATCCAAGGAAATTTTAACGAAAAAACAACATTCACGGGAGGAAATGCAGCCTGGAAAGCCAAAACTAAGTTAGGCTCGTTGGCATTAAAAGGTAACTTCGATCGCCACACCGTATTTACAGGAGGTGATGTCACAATATCCACCAAGACTTTGATTGGTTCTTTAGTTGCCGATGTCAAACTAGATGAAGCAACTAGATTTAGTGGAGGGAATGCTGCTTGGGATGCCAATCTCTTATTTGGTTCAAATATTGGCGTGAGTGGCAAATTCGACGAAAACACAACCTTTACTGGAGGTAGTCTCAAACTAGGTGCTAAGACTGCTCTAGGAACTTTGGGAGTCAAGGCTAACGTCGATGGCGAAACCACTTTCACTGGGGGGAGTGCTTTCTGGAAAGCTAAAACTGGATTGGGTTTAGTAGGTTTAGATGCCGATTTAGAAAAAGATGGCGAATTTGAATCTTCGATTAAATTAGAATTTCCTTTTTGACTTTAAAGATCGAAAACAGGATATCCTAACATAGAGAAAAACAAGCCAATGATTTAACAAGATAAAAGCGGTGCTAGACCTAAAACTAATTCGATCCAACCCCGAAAAAATCCAAGAATTAATCGATCGCCGTCATGGTAATTACGAAGTGCGATCGATTGTAGAATTAGATCGATCTTCAAGAGAGCTAGAAACCAACCGCAGTCAGTTAAGCGCGCGGGGTAACGAAATTGGCAAATTAATTGGCAAAAAAATTGGTAGCGGTAGCGATCCTCAGGGAGAAGAGATCGCCCAGCTAAAAACTGAAGGAAACCAGATTAAAACTCAGTTAAGCGATTTAGAACCCCAAGAGAAAGAATTAAAAACTCAAATTGAAGCTTTGCTGTTGGAATTGCCCAATTTACCCGACGAATCCGTTCCTTTGGGCAAAGGAGAAGAAGACAACGTAGAAATTAAACGTTGGGGCGATGAATATATCCCCGAAAATAAGGATATTTTGCCCCATTGGGAAATTGGTGAAAAACTAGGCATTCTCGATTTCAAAGGAGCAGTGAAAGTGGCTCAAAGTCGCTTTGTCAATCTTGTTGGTGCGGGAGCAGCTTTAGAAAGAGCTTTAATTAGCTTTATGCTTGATACTCAAATTGCTGCTGGTTATCTAGAAGTTATGCCTCCCGTCTTGGTTAATAGTGCTTCTCTGATTGGTACAAGCCAGCTACCCAAATTTGCCGAAGACAGTTTTAAATGCACTAATGACGATCTTTGGTTGACTCCCACTGCGGAAGTACCCGTTACCAACCTTTATCGAGATGAAGTGATCGAAGATAGCCAACTGCCTATTCATCACTGTGCTTACACTCCCTGTTTCCGTCGCGAAGCTGGTAGTGCGGGCAGAGATAGCAGAGGTTTGATCAGACTCCATCAATTTAATAAGGTAGAACTAGTCAAGGTAGTCACCCCCGAAACTTCCGATGCCGAACATCAAGCTTTAGTAGAAAATGCGGAAGCTATTTTACAAGCTTTAAAATTGCCCTATCGCATTCTCGAACTATGTACGGGAGACATTGGTTTTGGGGCTGCAAAATGCTATGACTTAGAAGTATGGTTGCCCTCGGCAAAAATGTATCGCGAAATTTCTAGCTGTTCTAATTTTCGAGATTTTCAGGCTCGTCGAGCCAATATTCGTTTTAAGCAAGCAGGAAAAAAAGGTACGCAGTACGTCCATACCCTCAATGGTTCGGGGTTGGCTATTGGTAGAACTATGGCAGCAGTTTTAGAAAATTACCAACAGCCAGACGGTACTGTTAAAGTTCCTGATGTTTTACAGCCTTATTTAAAGAGGGATGTTTTATAGCTATACAAAGTTAGATTTAGATAGGGTTATAGTTTTTGAGCGATTATCGCTCTATGTCGGGGGCTATTGATCGTAATACTAGGAGTTGTAAAACGCTCTTTAGTAAATACCTGTTCCATATCTAGAGCAAAATACTGATCCAAATAGGGTTCGGTGCTTTTTAGCAAGGTAAGAATATAGGGAGGCATTTTGAGAAATATTTCTGACTGGGGATTCATGTCCATAATCCCTAGATATCCCCCTGGGCGTAACAAGCGATGCGCCTCTTTAATAATTGCCTCCGCAGCATCAGTAGGCAATTCGTGAAACATCAAACAAGCAGAAACGAAATCAAAACTAGCATCGGGTAAGCCTGTGGTTTCCGCAGCAGCATGAACCCATCTAACATTTTGATTATTCTGTTGCCCGCGATATTTTGCCACTGCCAGAAAGTAAGGAGAAAGATCGACTCCTGTAACTTGAGCTTGGGGGTAAATATTTTGCAATTCAAAAGTACTCATTCCCGCCCCACAACCCAAATCGAGAATATTATGGGGTGCGATCGCAATGTTTTCTAGAATTGCTTGACTATAGCTTTGGCGTAGCATCGGATCGCCACTGACATCGCCACTCGACCAAATTTGAGCGTGAACGGCACGAGAAGCAGATTCCACTTCCCAAGCAGCTTTCCAGCTTAAATTACCTTCATCATAAGCATGAAATGAAGTGGTGTAATATGCAGGATATTCTAGATCGGGGTTTTCGACTGCGGTTAAATCTTCTGACCAATCGCGATCGCTTAATTGCCGAACATTTTCTCGCCAGGGTACGCCAATTGATTCGGCTCGTTTAATCATCATGTTACGGGCGCGATTTTTGGCAAAGTTGGCTAAAGGTGCGATCGCCAGAACACCATTGACGAGACGAGAAGCTATTCCTATTTTGGTTTGGGATGTAGTGACAGTCATTAAAAAGGAATTGGTATTGAGTTGTTAAATGCTCAATTATTTTAAGATATAATCCCGGTCTTTTCTTTTTTCCTGAGGTAATAAATTACTATTTTGTCCAAAGTCCAATAGTAGTAACAGCAGACTGATACTCTCCGAACATCTCATCATGGAGAGTGATCGCAAAATTAGTTTTATCCATACCAACTTCAGCGAGAACAATATTAGAATTGGAGCTAGTAAATTTCGGCAGATTGCCAAATTCAGAACTACTATCTAAGTTAGCGATCTCAAATTATCTAAATTTAATGAGTAATGAATTAGAATCACTTCTAGAATTGTCATCTCGTCAAGGAGCGAGTCATGCAGAAGTTTATCAGGTAACATCCCAGTCTCAGCCAGTATTCTTTGAGGGAAACCGCCTCAAGCAGCTAGAAAGCTCTCAATCAATCGGCACGGCTTTAAGATTGTGGCAAGATAATCGTCCTGGTTTGGCAGTAGCCTATGGCAAAATAGATCCCGAATTATTGGTAAAAAAAGCGATCGCTCTGGCTAAACTTAACGATCCTGAAATTATTGAATTAGCACCACCTAGAACAGCCATTCATAATTTAGAAGGTGCTACAGCTTCTGTACCCGAATTGATTCAGTTAGGCGATCAAGCAATTACTCAATTACGGAAAGAATGTCCCGAACTTATTTGTTCGGCAGAATTGGAATCGGAACGAGAAACCACTATTTTAATTAATTCTCAGGGATTATCCTGTCAGTATAGTGAGTCTGCATTGAGTTATTATCTCGGTGCAGAATTGGTTAGAGGAGAAGATTTTTTAGGTATTTATGACGGGGAATATACCAAAGATAAACTAGATCTAAATTCAATTGTAGAACAGATTATTCAGCGTCTAAATTGGGCAAAGCAAAATGTTAATCCACCCCAAGGCAAAGTCCCCGTATTGTTAACAGCTAATGCTGCAACTTTACTCTGGAGTACGGTTTCTTCTGCTTTAAATGGCAAGAGAGTCAAGGAAAAGTCTTCTCCCTGGAGCGATCGACTGCAACAGCTTGTTATTTCCGAACAAATTAGTTTATCCCAGCAGCCCGATAAACTACCTTATGACTGTCCTTTTGATGATGAAGGAATGGTCACTGAAGAATTAAATCTAATCAACAAAGGAGTTTTAAATCAATTTTATTGCGATCGCACTATTGCTAGGGAGTTAAATATTCAATCGACAGGAAATGGTTTTCGTCCTGGTTTGGACACTTATCCCAGTCCTTCTTTAGTCAATTTGATTGTTAATTCTGGCAATGCTAGTTTTGCCGAATTGATCGCTCAGTTAAATAATGGAATTATTGTTGATCAACTATTGGGTGGCGGTGCAGATATTAGTGGAGACTTTTCTGTCAATGTCGACCTGGGTTATCGAGTAGAAAATGGCAAAATAACTGGTCGGATTAAAGATACTGCGATCGCAGGTAATGTTTATCAAATCTTAAAACAAGAACTTGTTTTAGGCAATGATTCCATTTGGAATGGTTCTTGTTTTACTCCTTCAATTATGGTTGATGGTATTTCAGTTGTGGGCTAAACTGCCAAACATCTAATTATTATAGTTCCCAACCTCCTACTGATAGATACGCCTTATCTCTAATATGACTATTAGCATTCCTTTTCCCCGTCGATTTCGTCTTACCCTGTCTCAAAGCTTGACTATTATTGGTCTAATAATTACTCTAACCTTTATTGCGATCGCTTTATTCGCCTCTGGGTTACAAGATATTGGTTGGCTGCAAGATCCCTTAGAAGCCCTAGCTAACCCCATACACGAAGCACCAGGGGCAAAACATTGGTTCGGCACAACTCGACAGGGATATGATGTATTTTCTCGCACTCTCTACGGCACTCAAGCAGCATTAAAAGTAGTAGTCTTGGCAACTACCATCAGTTTAATCCTTGGTGTTCCCTTAGGTTTAGTCAGCGGTTATTTGGGAGGTAAAATAGATAAGGTTCTCATATTTTTTATGGACACTATCTATACTTTGCCTGGGCTGTTATTATCAGTAACTTTAGCATTTGTGGTGGGAAAGGGAGTATTAAACGCAGCTTTGGCTTTGAGTATTGCTTATGTCCCTCAGTATTATCGTATCGTTCGCAATCATACCACTAGCGTTAAAACCGAATTATTTATCGAAGCAGCACAAGCAATGGGCGCGCCCACTAGTAGAATATTATCCCGCTACTTATTCTTCAATGTAATTCAAAGCGTCCCTGTCTTATTTACCCTCAATGCTGCCGATGCAATTCTCATTCTTGGTGGTTTGGGTTTTCTTGGTTTGGGGCTACCTCCAGAAGTACCAGAATGGGGTCACGATCTGCGACTTGCTTTAGATGCTTTGCCTACAGGAATTTGGTGGTCGGCTACTTTTCCTGGTTTAGCTATGACTTTGATGGTGACGGGTTTGTCTTTGGTAGGAGAAGGATTAGGGGACCTGTTAAATCCTGGTACGCGGAATTTGCGATCGCGCAATACGTAACGAAGCGTGGATATCATTACCTGCAAAAGAACGTAATGATTATCTAATTATCATTCCGCACTTCAGTTTGTAGTTGGTTAACAGTAACGAGAAGCGTCAATTCTTGACTGTGTTTTTACGATTGCCCTTTATACTGCCTAACAGAGTGCAGCTATGTTTTGTGCTTACGAACTGAAATTAAGATTAAGAGGATATAAATATGGGTTTTCTAGGAAAACTATTTGGTAAAAAAGAAGAAGATAAAGCAGCAGCAGCGGGTAATGTATCTGTTGCGGCAGCAGCCAAAGATAATGATATTGCTCCTGAAAAAGTGGGTCTAGACGGTCAATTCGACGAAAGTGGCTTGGCAAAGCGCGTTGCTAAAGCACTAGACGATGCCAATATTTCTGATAGCGTCGGACTTTGGGTAGCTCAAACTGGTAGCACCGTAGTTTTAAAATACAATCCCGATGCAGAAGGAGTTTTAGCCCAAGCAGAAAAAGTTGCCCAAGGTGTGGATGGTGCAACTGACGTTCAAACTGTACCTAATAGCTAATTAACTATTTCACCATTTAGCGATCGCATAACTTTCGCCTAATTTAATTACAATGGAGACTGTGATGTATTTTATCTAGTCTTCTTTTTTATTTTGTTGAAATAATTTGAGGAGTTGAAATATCTTGATAAACTCTAATTAATTTTTCAGCCACAATATCCCAAGTATAGTTTTGCAATATAAACGCGCGCGCGCGATCGCCCATACCTCTTGCTTGTTGAGGATGGTTTAAGCAATCAGTGAGTGCGGTGGCGATCTCCTTATCGTTAACTTCCACGACTTTAGCTGCTTGAGCTGTATTTGCTTCGGGGAAATTGCATTCCGTAGTAATAACGCAGGGTAAGCCCGATGCCATTGCTTCTAATACCGACATACTAAATCCTTCAGAATAGGAAGAAGCGACGTATAAACTGGCTGCTGATAAGACAGATTTTTTAATTTCACCTGTTAGCATTCCTGTAAAAGTAACTGCTTCTAGACATTTTTCTTGGCTAAAAAAATCTTTGACTTTTGGTAAGTAGTTAATATTATCTGGACCCGCAACAACTAAATGAGTATTAGGAAATTGATGGTGTATTTTACCAAAAGCTGCTGCTAATAAATCTAAACCTTTTTTCGGATCGATACGACCGAGAAAGAGAATTAAAGTTTTATGTTTTGTTGGAGGATATTGCTGATAAAAAATATTAGGGTCGGTTTTTTCCCTAAAGTCTTCGCGATGAATACCATTGGGTAAAATTGCTGTAGTCGATCTAATTCCCAAAGATTTAATATTATTGGATTCAGAATTGACTAAAGTATGAATGGCACTTGCTTTTTGTAATGCAGGTTTTTCCCATAAATTATAATAAATGCGCTTTTTTCTAGCTTTATAAGATAAAGCCCAAGGCTCTAACATTCCATGAGGAGTAATAATATATGGAATTTTAGCTAGTTGACAAATACTATGGGCGATCGAAATTAAAGGAGAAAATAAGGTATGAGTGTGAACTAAATCATAGTTAGATACGTTATTAAACAGCCAGCCAACTAAACTAAGACTAATAATTAGATCGTCTTGATGCCAACAATTAAAATAGCGAATCCGATAATTATTTTTTGATATCCATTGATTTAAAATACACTCTTTATAATTAGCATTGGTAGTGACTAAATCTATCTCGATATTAAATTTAGCTAAAGTATGAACTAACTCCAAAACCATCTTAGAAGTACCGCCATAAACCGAGCTAATATAAGGTGAGATCGCTAAAATTTTCATTTTTAATTACTATTTTTAACTAGTAAAGTAGAGTCAATAGCTGCAAAAATCCCCCTGGCAAATACTGAAGGATGATATTTTTTAACTATTGTTTGACTGGCAATTCCCAAGCGATCGCGGGAAGCTGACTCTAAGCGATGAATTTTTAATAAAGCATTAGCCATATCCTGCTTATCTTCTGGGTTAAATAAATAGCCATTTTTCCCTTCTACTACTAATTCACGAGTAGCACCTACTGTATTACTGCTCAAAATTGGTAATCCCGCAGCACAGGCTTCGTTAACAACTAATCCCCACTGTTCTTGAATTGCAGGATGAACAAAAGCAGAAGCTAGACCATACCAATCGGGAGTGCGATCGTAGGTAATAAAACCAGGAAAGTGAACCCGATTTTCTAGCTTATAGTTATTGACAATTGTTTGGATATTGTCTAACTCTTGTCCGCTACCACAGACAACTAAATCCCAACTATCTTCTGAATTTATTTCGCGATCGTACAAAGCATAAGCTTCTATTAATCTGGCAATATTTTTACGTTCGATCAATCTATTAGCTGTAAAAAAATAAGATTTATGAGGAATATTAGGTTCTCTTTTTCTAGTACTAATAATGTCTTGTCTGGCTCGGCTAGCACCAGTAGAGAAATATTCATTATCAACCACATCGTAGCCCAAGAAAATCTTTTCCTCGGCAAAACCTAATTTGACTAAATAATCTTTATGTTGTTGACTACCCACTAAACCCGCATCGTATTTTTTAATATATAACTGCGATTTTAATAACTCTTTCCACCATTGTCGGGGTTCATCATCTTGTTTGCTCTCGCTCATTAGTATTGTCGGTACTCGATGTTTTTGGCACCAACTAAGAGCAGCACGAGAGACAGGAAAACCCCAACCAGGAATAGCAACAATATCGGGGTCGATATCTGTCAAGCATTCAGTAATTAAAGACGCAGCGACTTGCGAAAAAGGACTGCGATCTATAGTATTGGGTGTCGCTGCAATGGGTAATAAAGTCTTAACTTCAAACGACAACAAATCATCCATTTTTCCCCAGGGACGATCTGTCGTATTGTCGGTAACTTCTATTGCTGTAAAATCCCAACCTTTTTGTTGACAGACAAGATAAGTTTCTCTCAGACGTGCAGCATGATAACCGCCAATATTATAGAAAACAATAACTAAGTGCATAGTAAATTCATTTAACGATAATGTTGCAACAATAAGCGTTTGGGAATTAATCTGGCTTTGTTCAATTCACGACGCTTAATCCATAACAATAAAAAACAAGGCCAAAAAGCCATACCCACCCAAGCATAGATACCAGGTAAATCTCCGCCTCGTAATAAGGGAATCAAACAAGCACAGACTACCGCCCGTACAATTACTCCTGCAAAAGGTTTGAGACGAATACTATAGGTAGTTATTTTTGCTAAAGCCCAACCATAGATTAACGACCAACTGACAATACCGAATATTCCCCCGTCAATATAAAAAGAACCAAACAAAGTAGGAGAAAAGCCTACCGTCATTCCTGTTGAAGCATCACTCAATCCCAAATACTCCATGTAGCTTCCTCCTACAGGCTTGCCCGCCCAAAGACTACGGGGAATAGGGCGCATCAAAATTTCCAAGTGTTCCATGCCATAACGAAAATCTAGATGTTTGGGAAAAAGACTGCGGACAATCACAAAGCCATCGAGCATATTGCCATCCTCTGCACTCATAGCCCGCGCTATGGCAGCCTGTTCTAAAGATACTTCGGACAACGCCACATTACGCATGGCACCAGCAAAAGCAAATAAGCCCAAACCAACAACAGCAGCTATACTAAAAACCCATAGTCTTTTTTGAGGTTTGAAAGAAGAAGAAAGAATAATTGCGCTGGCTACAATCCAGCCAATGAATTGGAAACGAGATGCTGGACTGAAGGTTAAGTAAAATACCCCAATCAAAATTACAGTTGCCAATAATTTATGTAATGTGCTGGGCAATCCACCAAATTTCCACAGGGTTATGGTCAATACCGCAATTCCAATTAAAACCATTGGAAATAGATACAGATAACCGCTGATTTCAAATGCTGCTGACTTACCGCTATTAATTTGAGCAAGAATACCGGAACGAGTAGCAATTACCAAAGGAAAACAAAGTAAACCTAGAAATAATACTTTTGGTCTTAACCAAGTTAGTAGGGAATTGTCATTTCCTGCTTTAGAGACAGATATAGCTTGCTTTTGACAATACCAATAGGTACTCAATAAACAGATTTGACCAAAGATGATACAAGCTAAGGCATTTAAACCATCAACCTCAGGATTGTCACTCAGAAAAGCCGTAACATTTACCCATCTGCCTAAATCTGATGTTACCGACCAATAGCGATAGGATGCAACATAGAATAAAAAACTACTGACTAGTAAAGGAACAACATCATTGCGTCGGATCAACCAATAAAGACTAACAATAATTAATATAATTTGAGCGAAAAGTAATACTGGATATTCAAGTACAGCCATGAGTAATAGCTTTAAGACGAGAGGATAAATTCTGGAGACTAAACTCAGAAGTAATATAAGATTGAGTAGCGAATTCTTGTAGTTGTTGGGGGTTTTGCTGACAAAACCTTAAAGCATTTGCGATCGCGTCTGGAGTTAACTCACGCAATATTAACCCATTAATTTTGTTTTTGACCACCGCACCACAGTTTTCTGAAGCAATAATCGGTAATTGCCAAGCCTGTGCCTCTAATTGAGTTAGTCCAAAACCATCGGAAAGAGTGGGAAATAAAAAGATGTCCGCCTGTTGATAGTATTGGGCTGTAACGCTTCGAGGTACTGCTCCTGGCAATTTTATGTTTGGACTGATATTTTCTAGTTGAGTGATTCCCAACGAGCCAACCAGCCAGAATTCAATAGGCTCATCTTGAAGTACTTCGGCAGCTTTAATTAGATCTGCAATACCTTTACGTAAAATAATTTGACCGAGAAATAAAACCCGTAGGGGACGTTGGTGAGTAAAAATACGGGGATAGGTGCGAATGAAATCTTGACCTACTTTTGGAGATTGATACGCTAGAGGAACAATATCTATCTTGTCTTGGGCAATAGTATTGGCTTGTAAAGCATTCTTAGACCATGCAGAATTAACAATAATTTTATCGGCTAGATTGCATTCTTGTTTCCAATCAGACCAATATTCAAATGGTGCTGGTTGCCAATGGGATTGATAATTGGGATGTTTGAGATGTTCTTGATTTACTATTTGTTCTTCAGTGATACCAGGGTCTATTTGACCTAAAACAGTTTGCCAACCTCGATTTTTTGCATAGCGAAATAGTTTTAAAGCTGCATAACTATAGGCAAAAATAGTAATTTTGGAATTAAGCTTAGGAGGATATTTTTTAAGTACCTTCAAAGCTCGATCTTGAAACCAATCGTTACGGGCAATAATCTTCTTCCAGCCTCTACTCTGTCTGAGTTTTTGAGTTAATTCAAATTGAAACAAAGATTGATTAAAAGAATAAACTAACACGTTATTTAATTCTGGATGAAATCTTTCTCGTAAATTAGCTAAATAGGGCTTTGGTAGCCGATTTAAAGGTGAATTAGGTTCGATCCATGTATCTGTAATTAAGTACTCTAATTGTCCTTGTTGATGCAAAGCTCTAGGAATAGCATAATGCTCTCTTGCTCCTATTTGGCAGCAGATCCAGGTTGAGTCGGGAGAGTTTTGAGCTAGCATAAAAAATACAATAAATTATTCTACTTTTAAACGGGAGTGCATGAAGTTACGTTCGCACAATAGGAAAAACAAATGACACAACAATAAAGTAGCAATAGCTGTGACTAAAGCTAGCCAACCGTGCATTGGTCTTGTTCCAAATTTTTCAATAGTCCAGGCACTAACAAAAGCTACTAGAGGAAAATGACAGATATAAATCGTGTAAGATTCCATGCCGATAAATTCAAATAAACGATGTATAGGATGATTGAAAATTGAGTTTGGCAAACTTACTACTATTAATAAGGTACTAGAACCAAGTAAACAATACAAAAAGAAGTTGAATGAGTCGGGAAAATTATAATTAATTGCAATAAAACTAATTGATAAGCTCAAATAACTAATAAATATAATCCATTTAGGTAATTGCTTTTTAACCAAAAATTCAGCAATTAATGCACCGCTTAACCAGATAGGATAATGAATTAAAATGGCGCGAATAAAACTAGGCGGTAAAAAATAATTTCCTGCGATCGCCAAAGTAAAGCCAGTTATATAGCCTTGCCACGCTCCCAAACGGCGCACCATTAGCCATAAAGGATACAAAAGATAGTAAACAAATTCATAACCAAGAGACCAAAAAGGGCCATTTGTACCAAAGTCTTTACCCAAACTACTGGGTAATAGAAATAAAGCAGGAATAATAGAAGTGAGAGAGAAATCTTTTCTGATGAAATTAGTATCTAATAAGATATCTCCTGTGGCTGCATGATAAAGAGTTGGATATAAATAATAACCAATTAAATCTACTATTAAAGTTAAAATTAAAGCAAATATATAAGGTGGAACTAGTCGATGTAAACGACGCTTGAAAAAGCGAGTCAGATCGAAACTAAAGCTGTTTTTTTCTGCTAACTGCTTAGATATTCTTAAATGAATAAAAAAACCACTAAGAGCAAAGAAAATCATGACTACTTCATGACCATATCTGAGACTAGCCGAAGCAGTCGCCAAAATATCAGACCACCAAGAACGATCTATTTTGTTCCATTCATTATTACCAGCCCAAAGTAACCAACGGCAATGTCCCAAAAGGACATAAACAGCTAATATACCTCGCAAAGCATCTAAGCTTTTTAGATTTAAAGATTTTTTGGTTTCAGTTAACATTGCCACTTTTTTAAAATTCTTAATAATAAAAACAATATTAATTACATCCAATTATTAGATTTTTCATAGCCTAATTGAATTAATAAATCTCCTACTTCTGAATTTATGAACTTGCGATCTTCAAGGGTAAAAGCCGTTTGCCACTTTGATACTTTTTGACCGCGATAGTAACCAATGATTGCAGTACTTTCTGCTTTTCTTTGGGTTAATATAATCCAGCGACCATGCCATAAACTTTTAATTCTTGTAGGTAAGATAGGTTGCTGATGCAGTGGAGTTAATTCCAAATCGTGTTGAATATTTTCCAACACCGATTCAGTATTTTTAATAACATTTTCAAACTTTAATATCTTAACTTTTGGTTCGTCAAGCCACATTTTAATATGATTAGCCCAGTTTTTGATTCTGCTCGTATCTCCTGTTTTTTGACGTATAAATTCACTAAGAGAACATCTAGTAGACGGATCGTAGGATTGCATAAATAAGTGCAAAGAACACATTACATCACGTCCATCTCTAAGCACATAATAAATATCTGCTTCTTTTTTTAGCCAATTGACCCAAGATATTTTTTCAGAAGATAAATAAGAAAACTGAGGATAACAGTGAGTCTTTACTAAAGGTCTTTTTACTTGCTGTAAAATATTGAATGCTTGTAGATCGGATAGTAAATTTTGTGGATCTAAGCCACAATAGAGTCGATTTAAAGGTTCTCCTAGTTTTTTGCTAGACTGACATTCTTTGAATTGTTTCCGCAATAAATCTATCGTCAAATGAGTACCCGATCGCGGATGACTAGCAATTACAATTGGCTTACCAATATCTTTGAATGTTTCCATAATTAAATGCCTAAACTAACCAAGGTTGATAATTCAATTGATACTTTAAGTTGGGATTGCGCTTTTTAATAATGCGAGCAGGATTACCCGCTACTATAGTATTAGCTTCAACATCCTTCGTCACTACCGATCCCGCACCTATCACCGCACCATCGCCAATAGTTACCCCTGGTAAAATAATTGCTCGATAAGCAATCCAAACGCGATCGCCTATAACAACATCACCTCCTTGGTCGGCAAATTCAGCAGACTGAGGATCGTGTCCAAGAGTAAGAATTGTAGCTTCAGGACCAATCGAGACATCCGAACCTGTTTTAATTTTGTAGTGACGACCATCAAATAAACAACCAAAATTAATTACATTGCGATCGCCTAGAGATACTTTACGACCATTGAGAAACCGACACCCCATCTGTACGGAAGTTTTTTCTCCTACTTCAGCTAAATAAGCTTGAAGATAAGACATTCTTAGTTTGTTGGATGGTAAGTAGCTAACAAAATGGCAATAAATATAGCTCAACGTGCTGCCAGCTAAAACTTTTTTTCTCATTTATCTATTACGCTTGTCCTAGTTTTTGATTAGCTTTTACTTGACGTCGGATGGTTTCAATTGGGTTTTTGATGTAAGTATTTAAAAGCCAAGAAACAATTAAAATTGGCAATATAGAAGCAAACATAAGAGCTATACTTGGTCTTTGATACCCAATTCCTAAATTATCAAAGATGACTAGGATAAATAAGCCGATTTGGTAATGAATTAAATACACAGGGTAGCTAAAACTGCCGATCCATTTATCTGTTTTTTTAGATATGTAAGGTAAGCTATCTATATTTAATAGGCTGATAATTATTAGGGCATGAATTAAGCAATTAGTATAAAAACTAAAATTCCCAAATATTTCAAAGTTCAAACCTAAAAGCCAGTTAAAAATAAATAAAATCATTAAAGTAATTGGAGAGATAAAATATTCAAAATACTTTAATGATTCCAAGATTGAAATAAGTTTATTTTGATAAAAATATGTCAAACCTCCAATAGCAAAAGGAAGTGACGCAGCAGGAATTATAAAATACTGATAGTTTAATCCTAGTCCTTTGAAATTAATTAACAGATGGTATAAAACACTAAATAAAAACCAACCAATGGTTAATGTTTTATTTTTAGATAATCCTAAAGCAATAACCATATAATAAAAAATTTCTACAGTTAAAGCCCATGCAGGAGGAGTTAGGCGAGGAGTTTCTTGGGTAGACAATAAAATAAAAATATTTTTGATTGCCGAAGTAATATTTTGAGGAAGGCATAGTGCTTCATGATAATTAAAAGCATAGTTTTTCCCTACCCACAAAATAAGCAAGAGAGATATTAAGCAAGATAACCAATAAAGTGGATAAATTCTTAGAAATCTATTAAATGTAAATTTAATAATTCCATTAATAGAATATCCATAACTTTTGTGCATAATTAGGGTCATCAAGTATCCACTCAAAATATAGAAGCCAAAAACTGCATATATGCCAATTAGCTTAATTCCTCCCAAATGAAGAGCAACAACCATAAATGCTAATAAAGTACGATAAGTGCCAAATACAATCTTCTCCGAGTAAACATTGAATTCAATGAGTAAATAAAAACATACTGCAATATTCAGTGTTTTTGATTAAGTGTATCTTTTTAGTTATTTCTAGCATTTTAATTTTCATTTGACTTCAGTAATTACAATATAAGTAAAATTACTACGTTCAGAATATACTAGTATTTTTACTATTAGAGTTTTCATTTAATTACGTTACAAATATATCAAATAAAAAATAATGATAATTGTCAAAAAAAATTATAGACAAATATTGACTATAGTCCACCAAACTATATTTTTAGCTCGACCTATGAAACGCTTTATAGAATTTTTGGACACACTTTTTTGACTTCTTTTAGCTTATCTGCTTGTTTATTAGTTTTACATCACAAGTCTGGTAGAGCCGAAGTATTCCATCATATCGTTGAATTATCTCAAAAAGCCGATTCATTCCTTGAAGGAAAAGAGGATAAAGATTTCATCAAAAAGCCAGATATAGCTCTAAAATTAGTCAATCAAACAATTAAAAGAAAATATCGTCTTACAAGTTCTTTCGCTGGTTACAAGATAATGAGGAACTATTTGCTGAACATAAAGCTAATCGAGGATTTGTTTGGGGATAAAATCAAGTAACGTTGCATTTATTCTCTAAAATATCTTCGTAGCTAGAAAATATAGCTTGTCAATCATATTCAGCTTCAACTAATTGACGACTATTGGTTTGTAATGTTTGCCACAATTTGCGATCGCGAATCAGTTCGACAAACGCAACTCAAAATTCTATCTCCAGAGGGAAGTTATTAGGATGAAAAATACAGCATCATAAGGTGCTGTTAATTTTTATGTAGCTTTTGATGCCAAAATCTTTGATAGTGGTAACTAATTTTTTAAAAAAATAAACAATTATGATTCCTTCCTGGCTGGCAATTGGGGTTGTTACCCTAGCTGTTCCCTTTGCTTTTAATCGTTTAATCAGTAGTAGAGATTTTCGCTGGTTTAAACGCTTGCGTCGTCCCAACTGGCTGACCTTTGAGTGGGCAATTCCGATTATCTGGACAGTCGTATTTATTTGTGGTGCTTGGTCGGCTTACAATGTCTGGGAAGCAAATCCAAGAGAGACTTCAACGTGGTTGTTGATGGGGTTTTATTTGCTAGTAGAGACAGCAATTTCTTTGTATACTCTAGTGATGTGCAAAACTCGCAGCCTCAAGGTAGGAACGATTATTGGCGGAACGGGGTTTTTCTTGGGGGCAATGTTGGCAGTAATTATATTACCCATATCTAGCGTTGCATTTTGGTTGTTAGTTCCCTATTTACTATGGAGTCCCGTGGGAACTTTTGTTACTTGGCAAATGATGCAGCTAAACCCTATTGATGCCTAACGATAATTTTATTTTAATTTCTTGATCAAAAGCTATGATACCTATATTTGCTGCGACTCCCAGATACGTTACTCGTTTCAAATACTTCCTCCGAATAGTTACTCGTCAATTACACCTCAAGAAACTGTGGGAAAAAGATAACGGCGATTGGAAGTGGGTCAAAGAAAAAGCAACTCCCATTGCCAGTCTCAATCGTACCTTGTGGCGTTTGTCTGTCCCCACTTTTAGTTTTCATTTTATGCTGGTGTTGTCGGCAATTATTTCTACATTGGGACTACTGGCAAACAGCGTAGCTATCATTATTGGGGCGATGATCATTGCACCCTTAATGGGACCTATTATCGGGATGGCTTATTCCGTCGCGATGGGCAATCGTAAGCTATTGCGTCGCTCTAGTTTAACTTTATTTAAGGGCATAATTTTAACCATTGTCGCTTCTTGGTTGACCGCTTCAATTATTGGCTTAGAAACAGTTGAATCTGAAATACTTTCTCGTACTAACCCTACTTTAATTGATTTTGGTATTGCTATGGCAGCAGGGCTGGCTGGGGCTTTTACTCAAACTCGTCGCAGTATTGCTGATGCGATTCCTGGTGTTGCGATCGCCGTAGCATTAGTCCCTCCTCTCAGTGTGATTGGTATTGGTTTGGGTTTGGGAGAACAAGAAATTGCTGTTGGGGCATTTTTGTTGTTTTTAACCAATTTAATTTGTATTATATTTTTTGGTAGTTTAGTATTTTTATTTCAGTCTTATGGCAATCTAAATCGGGCAAAGAAAGGACTAGCAATGTCTACTGCGGTCATGTTTGCCCTGGGGGTACCATTAACTCTTTCCATGCGAGATTTGATCCTTAAAAAGAATGTTACTTCTCAAATTTCCAATTTAATTGTGGAAGAAACAGATATTTTTAAGAATGCAGATGTTAATTTTATTACTGTTACTCCTCGAAATAAGTTTCTTCAGATCAAAATAGAAGTTGCTGCACCTTTAGATTCTATCTCTCAAGTAGATATAGATCGCTTGAGAAGAATATTGGCAGAAAACATTAATCAGCCGATTGATTTGAGAGTAGAAGTAATTCCTCTGCGAGTGATTAAGTCCCACCAAGATTAGATTTATTAGATAAAAAATGAAATTTGTAAGGGATCCCGATATATCTGTCAAAATCCACCGCATGAAGCGCAGAGTGCGTTGGCAAGACGATCCAATCAAACAAAGAGCGATCGCCCAAACCAAACTAGTAATTGACCAGGAAGATACGGACAATCCTAATTTCTCTTTTACAGTAATTGGTGATAGTGGCTGCGGATCTCATCTCAAACACCATCCCCAACGCAAGATAGCTGAGATGATACTGCAACAGGATGATTCTTCTTTTCTGCTTCATACTGGAGATGTTATATATCAGGTGGGTTCGAGGGAATATTATCCACAAAATTTTATCGATCCTTACCAAGAATTTTTAGTGGGAGGAGAAAATTCCAGTCGGCTTAAATATGATTCTCTAACTTTCAAATCGCCGTTTTTTCTCGTACCTGGAAATCATGACTATTACGATCTTCCTTTAATTTCTGGAATTTTAGCCCAGGCTACCTGGCTACCGCGACGTTTGTTACGAGGAAGAATCGATCTAGATGTAGGTTGGTATGGTTCGGATTGTGGAGATGCTTATGCAAGGGCTTTTCTAAATTACTTAGCCGATCTCAAAGACCAGTCTAGTTTAAAACAATATCTAGACGATCACTATACCGCTAACCATACAGGCGATCGCTGTTTGCATTATCAGCCAGGAAAATTTACCCGTTTACCCAACCGTTATTATACTTTTCGTTATGGTGGGATTGATTTTTTTGCTTTAGATTCTAATACTTTCAATCAACCCCTGGCTATTCCCGATACAGAAGAAGGAGAAAGCAGGAGAGAAAAACTATTAACTCGTCAAAGGGAACTAGAAAATCGCGAACAAAAAATTCAAGAGTCATTGGATCGACTCGATCGCAACAATCCCGAAGATCTCGAAGAAATTGACGATTACTATGCAAAACTAGAGCATATCAGTGAAAGCCAGCGAGATATTAATAAACAACTCAATAAACAGAACCAAGCAACTGATTGGGAGCAATTAGAATGGTTAAAGGATAGTTTGGTTGCATCTTGGCAAGATGAAGCAGCTAGAGGCAGAATTATTTTCTTACACCACCCTCCCTATGTTACGGAAACTACCAAATGGAATCAGGGGCAGACTTTGGCGGTACGAGATCGCTTGCGTCAAGTATTTGATGATGCAGCTAAAGAAATAGGTGCATTACCCGAAGGGCGATCTCTAGTAGATATAGTATTATCGGGTCACGCTCACTGTCTGGAATATCTTTATACTAAAGAGACGGGACATGGGGACTCCTATACTAATTGGATCGTCTGCGGTGGTAGCGGTCATAGTTTGCGCCGTCAACGTCATGAAGGAACAGTATTGTATCAAGATGCAGACTTGAACTCCGAACCTATCGGCCAGTCGCACCTATATGTAGGGCGCAGTGGTAGCGGAAGACATCACAAACGCCCTTATTCTTTTTTACGTATTGATGTGGAAGATGGGGATAAACCTAGGTTTACGATTAATCCTTTTGTAGCGGAATGGCATCAACGTCAATGGCACGAATATGCGATCGACTCTTTTGAAATTTGAACCTCCCATCGCTCTCCCGCGAGGGAATCCCTTTGAGACTCTTATACGACTACTGATAAATGATTCGACCAAGGCAAATTTTGATCATTTAAAATCTGCTTTAATTGTTGTGAAGCAATAAAATTTCTTTTTGGATACCTAAGCCATAGTTTAGTAGTAGAAATTAATGAAAAAGGCGATCGCATTTACAAAGCGATCGCCTTGGCAGAATCTATTTGTAGAGAATTTAAGACAAAGTTTTTACTTCTAAATCTTTGGTCGCAGGACTTTGAATAATCTTTCCTTCACAGGTAAAACGTCCACCATGACAGGGACAGTCCCAACTTTTCTCAGCACTATTCCAATTAACAATACAGCCAAGATGAGGACAGGTAGCATTTACTGCCGTGACTTTACCAGTTTCGTCTTTGTAAACGCCTACGGTTTCACCTTTATAGTTGATTAGCTTGCCTTCTCCTGGTTTAACATCATCCGTTGACCAGCTTGTTAATCCTTTTAATCTATCGCCTACCCAGTGCATTCCTACGTCAAGATTATTTTTCATTGATTCCTTGGTTACAAAGGGAGTAGCCCGCAGCGAATCATATAAATCTACCCAAGGATTAGCTATACCCTGAACTAAATCAGACAAGATCATACCCGCCATTGTCCCTTTACTCATACCCCATAGGCTATAGCCTGTCGCCACATAAATGCGATCGTTGGCAGGGGTTAGTTTACCAATAAAAGGCAGTTGGTCGAAAGACTCGTAATCTTGACTCGACCAACGATAGTCAATCTTATCAATTTCAAAGTGTGAATGGGCGTAGCGTTCTAATTCTTGGTAAGACTCTTCGGTTTCACTTTTCTCACCTACTTTGTGACTGCCACCACCAATCATTAGCAGTAAATCTTTACCTTCTGTAGGAGTAGTACGAATAGAGTAATAATTATTACCTACGCCGATATACATCCCTTCAGGAGCTTTGGCAGAGTTAATCTTGGCACCAATAATATAAGAACGTTGAGGATAGGTTTTAGCAAAAAACAGTCCCTGATCCATAATTGGCAGATGAGTAGTCAGCAAGACGTCATTTGCCAGTAAGGTTGCATTGTCTGTAAACACTTTACAGGGTGTTCCCTCTTCTGCGGTTTTAACTCGACTATTCTCAAATACATAGCTACCATCACCAGGAATCAAATCTGCTAGATGCAGTAGATACTTGCGGACGTGAAACTGTGCCTGGTTGTTAAATTTAACTGCTCCTGCAATATCAAAAGGCAGGGTAGTATCGGTGACAAATTCCGCAGGAAGACCTAATTTGACGGCTGCGTCGTATTCTTTTTGTACCTTATCTAAATTATTTTTATCTTCAGCAAAAGAATAGGTATCGTTGCGTTGAAAATCACAGTCGATCCCTTCTTGTTCTACGGTAGAAGCAATAAACTCTACCCCTGCTTGATTAGATTCGCCATACAGTCTAGCCTTGTCTTCTCCATGCCTGTCAATCAGCTCGGCATAAATCAACTGGTGTAAAGAAGTAACCTTTGCCGTTGTATGTCCGCTAGCACTGGCTGCGATATGTTGTCCTTCGATCAAAGCTACTTTCTTACCAGCTTTTTTGAGTAAGTAAGCTGCGGTGATACCTGTAATGCCCGCACCAACAATTGCTACATCAACGGTGACATTTTCCATTTGGGGATAAGTCGTTTTGGCAGTAGAATCGAGCCAAAAAGAAACTGGTTTCCCAGGTAAAGTTGTCATAATCTTTAATTAGTAGAGAGGATTTGATCGTCTTTTAAGCCTAAATAACTATCATCAAAAAATCTATCTATCAATAGCCTTATTTGTAAAGAATAGAACTAAAGTGTATCTGCCTATTTTTAGAGAAATATAGGATAAAAATAAACAGATATTTGCTGCTGGTTTGTTTAATCTAAATCTAAAGTTTCTTCAATTTCATCTAAATTTAATTTTTCGGCAATACTTTCTTGTTCCGCTTTTCTCTCGGCTTTTTCTTCAGCCTGTTTAGATCTTTGTGCTTGCTCTTGATTGCGACTTATTTTTGCTGATTCGTATTCTGCATCGTTTAATACATTATCTTCAGAAATACCAACGATATCTTGTTTAAGTACTTCTGCCAAAGCGCGATCGCTATTGAGACCCCATGCCGAACTAAAAAATAGAGTAATTGAAATCAAACCAATAGCTATAACTCGACGAAGCTGAGTTTTTGACAATAGAAACATTTTTTTACCCAAATTTACTAAGGTTTCAATCTCTTATTAATCTATTGTTTGAGATGTTCCGCAATCATCCTCAAGACATACTTAATTATTCGTTCAATTCAGAATCAGAATCCAACTAATGATTGACAGGTAAACAATACTTACTGTGATAGGTTAGGACAACTCTAATAAATAATGATGAATACCTATATTCTCAGTCTTTTAGTTATTGGCTTGCTATTGTTAGCTGTAACTTTAGGTTCGGGCTGGATAAAACGCTTACCTCTTTCCTATGCCCTAATTTATCTCATAGTAGGTATCGTATTAGGTTCATATGGCTTTGGATTAATTGAAATAAGACCAAACACCGAATTTTTGGAAAGACTGACCGAATTTGTAGTTATTGTTTCTGTATTTGGTTGCGGATTAAAAATTAATCGCCCCTTAAAACTTTGGGGATGGCAGTCTACGATTAGATTGATTGGGCTGCTGATGCCTATTTCTATCTTGGCATTAGCAGCGATCGCTCATTACGTTCTGGGTATGGGTTGGGGGGCTGCGGTACTGATGGGAGCTATACTTGCACCGACAGACCCCGTATTAGCTTCAGAGGTACAGTTATCTCATGTAGAAGATAAAGACGAGTTGCGCTTTGCCTTAACCTCCGAAGGCGGTCTAAATGATTCTTTAGCGTTTCCATTCGTTTACTTCGGCATCTATGCCTTTAAAGATGACAATTGGGACAACTGGTTTACCAAGTGGGTGGGAATCGATCTGCTCTGGGCGATCGCATCAGGGATTATCATGGGTATTATTGTCGCTAAAGCCATAGTATGGCTTGATCGCCATCTGCAAAAGCGTCGTCCTGCCGATGACTTGATGGAAGATTTTGTGGCACTGAGCATTATTTTGCTGACTTACTCCCTAACCGAACTTGTGAACGGTTATGGCTTTTTGGCAGTGTTCGTAGCGGGGTTGGTGGTGCAGCGCAGTTATTTCACCCAGCAGGATAAACGCCTGGCACAGTTAGAATTTACCGAACAGATTGAGAAGCTATTAGAAGTTACGGCGATCGTTATTTTAGGCTCTATGCTGTTAATCGAGCCGATGCTCAAATATGCAGGACAATCATTACTCGTTGCGGGGTTGCTGTTTTTAGTGATTCGTCCTGTAGGAGTATGGTTAGCTATGTTAGGAGGCGATTTACCTAAAACAACTCGTTCTCTTATGGGTTGGTTTGGTATTAAAGGCTTAGGTTCGATTTATTATCTTACCTACTCATTGGGTAAAGGACTTTCGGGAACTGTGGCAGAACAGATCGCCTGGATTACCTATACGGTAATAGTGCTGTCTATACTGGTTCATGGAATCAGCGCATCTCCTTTAATGGCTTGGTATGAGGGAGTTAAAGAGAAATCAAAAGCTTCTCCTACAAAAGCAGTTTCTTAAAACGTTTAAATTTCAAAACAATACAAACCCAAAAAAATAATTAGGAACTTCGTGATGCTATTAAAAATCAAAAAAGATGATGTACTAGTCGAAATTACTGAAATTATCGAACTGATTAATCCTTCCAGGGCAGAAGTAACAGCTCAAATTCAGGCAGGAGAAGAGGAACAACCACCCGAACCTTTTAAGAAGTCAGACTTAGTTTTTCCTTCTGGTGAAAATCTTCCTCAATGCTGGCTCGATAGCAACTATAAATCTAAAAAATCTAAATAGACTTACTTCACCGTCAAACCTATTCTCCTCAAAAACTATGAAGCGTTCAGCCTGTTTAATCTTTAATTCTGTCGCGGGACAGGGTGATTCTGACCAAGATTTAGCTATGATAAAAAGCATCTTAGAACCAGAATTTGACCTTGATATTCAGTTTACAACCAAAGAAGTCAGTGGCGGAGAGTTAGCCCGCCAAGCAGTCGAGGGCCATGCCGAAATAATTCTTGCTTCTGGAGGAGACGGTACGGTTTCAGCGGTAGCCGAGGCTCTAATCAACACTGACATTCCTTTAGGTGCAATCTCTAGAGGAACAGCGAATGCCTTTGCTAATGCTCTGGGAATACCAGATACGGTTGAGGCAGCTTGCAAAGTAATTGTTGATGGTGCTACTCGAAAAGTGGATGCAGCAATGTGCAACGATAAACCGATGATTCTCTTAGCAGGAGTAGGTTTTGAAGCAGAAACCGTCGAAGATGCCGATCGCGAAGCTAAAGATCGCTTGGGTATGCTGGCTTATGTGTTATCTGGCTTAAAACAGCTTCGAGAAATGACTCAATTTACTGCCGAAATTGAAACTCCAGATAAAATAATTACGGTAGATACTGCTGCGGTAACTATTGCCAATGCTGCTCCGCCCTCTTCTGTACTAGCCCGGGGAACGGCAGGTGTAATTTTTGATGATGGACTATTGGATATTACTATCCTTTCCCCACAAACCGCAGCAGGCGCGATCGCTACTTCGATTCAGCTATTGCAAAGCGCTGCTAATGAAGAGACGGTAGAAAGAGAGGGAGTGGGATATCTGCGTGCTAAATGGGTCAAGGTAACTACCGATCCCTCACAAAAGGTAGTGTTAGACGGCGAAATTATTGGTAAGACTCCCATCGAAGTCAAATGTATTCCTGGTGGATTGACTGTTTTTGTTCCTTTAGAGTCTGAAGAACAGGCTGACGAACAGTTAGATAATTTGCCTGGAATAGACGTTAAATTGAAGTAGTTTATTGCTGGGATTACACCACAGTCAGGATGAAATCAGAGAAGATCGTAAAGGAAACTAATTTAGAAATTCCTAGCATTCCTAATGTTAGTTTGGTAGCTTTCTATGGTCATAAATCGCCCCAGTTAAAAGAATTAATTCAACAACTACAAAGAGAGATAACCAGTAGTCTGGGAGGAGATAGTTTTATTCCCTACCAACTAGAACAAGTCCATGCCACTGTTATTGGTTGTGAAGGCTTGAAAACTCAATCGGGGGTAATAAATAAATGGTTTTGCGATCGCAGACAAGAAACTAGGTATATAGATTTTCCTGGTTTAATTAATTATCTTCAACATCAAGTAGATTTACCTTTAACTATTCGTTTTGGGGGATACGATCGCGACGGGGAATATAATTATTTCAGTCGTAACGAACATCTTTATTATCGCTCGTTTCAACTCCAGCCAGCAAAAGAGGGGGTCATACCCATCTTAATTGGTTGGTCGTGGCAAGATAATCGAGTAACTTTAGGGATAGATAAGCTACGTCGTAATTTTCAGCAATTCAATTTGCTACATAAATATCATGAAACTACCGATGCCATAGATAATGACTTTTATCTACGCTTGGGTACGATAAATTGTCAATCAAGGGATTCAGAAATACAAGCGATCGCTAATAATATTCGTAGTTTATTAGAAACCCAATCCCCATTATCTATTCCCGTCAAGAAAAATAATTTAGCTTTTGCTCGATATCAAGATTTATCTTTGACTCCCACAACGACCAAAATAATCCCCATTGCTCAAATAACTGCCAATCTACTTGAGGAAATGTATCCCGTATAAGTCTTGTTACCTAATTAATCAACCAAGATGCGATACACTAATTCCCAATTAATAAACTTATTAGACTGGCTTCAAATTCTGCAATGGTAAATAATTCTAATTCTACTAGCTCTTACGCAATTGACTTTGGTACTAGCAATACGGCGATCGCCCGTTGGAATGCTGTTACCCAAGAAGGAGAATTAGTCAGGTTACCTAGTTTATCTCAACAATTTGCTTCTTTGCCCCCTCTAATTCCTAGTTTGATATATGTAAAAAATGCCCAAAAGCGTGAAATTATTGCAGGACAAGCAGTACGCGATCGCGGTTTGGATTTTGCCAATAATCCGCGTTTTTTTCGTAATTTCAAGAGAGGAATTGCCACGGATATTCAAGGATTTTTACCCGAGCTAGATGGTCAAAATTTATCTTTCGAGCGGGTAGGAGAATGGTTTTTGCGAGAATTAATCGTCAATCTTCAAGGAGAAACAAAAGAGAATTTAGAGTCTCTAGTCTTAACTGTACCCGTTGATAGTTTTGAATCCTATCGCAATTGGTTGATGGGGGTGTGTCAGTCTTTAGCTGTCGAGCAAATTAGAATTCTAGACGAGCCGACTGCTGCTGCTTTGGGATATGGTGCAGTAGGAGGAGAATTGTTGTTAGTAGTGGATTTTGGTGGAGGTACGATCGATCTCTCCTTGGTGCAACTATCTACTACAGCGGTTCAAACTCGCGGTTATATCCTCAAGTGGGGGCAAAAAATGCTGGGGGAGAACTCAGCCCAAAAAAAGAACATCGCGCGGGTAATTGCCAAAGCTGGTGCTAACCTGGGAGGAGCAGATATTGATAATTGGCTAGTAGATTATTTTGCTCGCACTCAAGAATTGCCCAAGTCTAGTTTGACTACTCGTTTGGCAGAAAGACTGAAGATTAAACTGTCTGAAGAGAAAGAGGCTAGAGAAGTTTACTTTAATGATGAAACTTTAGAAACTTATGAATTAGGGTTAGATCGTCCAACTTTCGAGCGCATTTTAGAACAACAGGGTTTTTTCGATCGCTTGGACGATTTGATGACTCAGGTTTTACAACAAGCAAGACGTAATGGTGTGGAAAATACTGAGATTGATAGTATACTTTTAGTAGGTGGATCAGTAAAAATACCAGCAGTACAAAACTGGATCAAACAATACTTTGATGAAGCTTTGATAAAGAATCAACGGCATTTTGAGGCGATCGCTACGGGAGCATTGCAAGTGTCTCAAAGCGTTGAAATAGAAGACTTTTTATACCACAGTTATGGCATTCGTTATTGGAATCGTAAAATCGGGCGTCACGATTGGCATCCAATTATTAAAACAGGGCAGCCTTATCCAACCAATCGCCCAGTGGAACTGGTTTTGGGAGCTTCTACCCCTAATCAAAGCAGTCTCGAATTAATTATTGGTGAATTAGCTGCCGAGACTGGCAATACAGAAGTTTATTTTGATGGGGATCGGCTGATTACTCATGCTGTAGATGCTGATAATACTCAAGTTCAGCCTTTAAACGATCGCGAAGGAGCAAGAACAATCGCCAAGTTAGAGCCTCTGGGAAACCCTGGAAGCGATCGCCTAAAACTTCTCTTCAACATAGATTCTCAGAGATATTTACGCATCACTGTAGAGGATTTATTGACCCAACAAACTTTACTGAATAATTACATTGTGGTGCAGCTAAATTGATGAACCATACTGTAATATGTAGATAAGTAAATACCATGAGCCAATATTTTGAAGATTTAGTATCAATGTGGTAATTACTTAGTTATTTATGCGGTTAAATCCCGATTAAAGACAAATTTAAGTAAAAACTATGGTAAAAATCTAACTTGAGATTGATACAGTCGTTCAAAAATACACTTTGGTAATTAATAAAACTACAACTAGACTGGGACGAAATACTACCTTTTTCTTGACAAATACTTAGTTATAAGTACTTAAAGGCATAAATCGAAAATATAAACGTAGAAGTATGACAAACCTGATAAATTAAGTATTCACCAGAAACTATACAAATATCTTAAAAAGCTATGAAAGCGAAGAGAGTAAATATACTAGATATTCAAATTGATAATATAGGCATGCAAGAGCTATTAGAAAAGCTCAGAGTTGGTGGGGTAGTATTTACACCAAATGTCGATCATTTGGTCAAATTACAAAAAGATCGTCAGTTTTATTGGGTTTATCAAGAAGCTGACTATCGAGTATGTGATAGCCAACTCATTATGTATGCTTCGCGTTTTTTGGGAAAACCCATTGGCGAAAAGGTATCGGGTTCGGATTTATTTCCTGCTTTTTACCAACGTTATGGCAATGACGAAAACGTTAAAATATTTTTGCTCGGTGGTTTAGAAGGGGTTGCAGAGCAAGCACGCCATAATATTAATCAAAAAGTAGGTCGTAATATGGTGGTAGAGACTTATTCTCCTCCTTATGGTTTTGAAAAGGATCCGATGGAGTGTCAGAAAATTATCGACTTGATCAATAACTCTGGTGCAAGTGTCCTCGCTGTGGGAGTAGGCGCGCCCAAACAAGAGAAATGGATTTGTCGCTACAGATCTCGCTTGACTTCGATTAAGACTTTTTTAGCCATAGGCGCAACTATCGATTTTGAAGCAGGAAACCTCAAAAGATCTCCTGCATGGATGAGTTCGATTGGTTTGGAATGGCTTTATCGACTTGTGTCAGAGCCTGGCAGATTGTGGAAAAGATATTTAGTCGAAGATCTGGCTTTTTTCGTGTTAATTTTTCGCCAAAAATTTAACTTAAACCGCAAAAGAAAATTTTCTCGTAACGAAAATTTATTTGAATCGAGATAATTTTACGTAAGAATAACTTAAATAACTTATTCTTACGTAAAATAAAGACAAATCGAGATAGTTAGTTTGATTATTAGTTTGATTAGTCGAGAAGAATTTATCATATGTTTCAAACTTATAAAGTAAGTTTGAAGTTTTAGATTAAAAGTATAGATTTAGTTACAATTTTGTAGATTAACTAGCAAGAGTAAGACATACTATTATTATGCAAGACTAAAACGAGGAATTGATAATGTTGGAAAGAATACTACTAGCGGGAATTGTTACATTTTGTATATATATATATTTGAATTTTGGTGGAAACTCATCTAACTCACCTACTTTAGATGGGAGAGTAAAAATAATGCCTGAATTTCTCAGCAAGGCTACTTTTTTTACTTGGTAATGATGCTTTTAAATCAATAAGAGATAAATCTTTTATTGCCAATTTTGTAGTTTTTGATTGTAGTTTTGTAATTTATTTGTTAAGCGATCGCGATTTTTTTCAAATCCAGCAGCGACAATAATAGAGACAATTCCTACTAACAAACCAACTACCCATTTTAAGAAACCATAGGCTGCAACTAAAGTTATTAATTGATAAATTACGCTCAAAATTAGGGTAACAGTGCCAGAAAATAATAAGGCTCTTATTTTTAAACCCAAACCGATGAATATTAGTATAAAGCTAATAACCCCAGGAATTATTCCTGGATCTTGATAGAAAAGAGCGACAAAGCAAATAATACTGCAACCCACCACCCGCAACAAGTGGCGTTGTCTAGGTTGAGATCTAAAATAAGGATCGAATTGAGCAATATATAATACTGATAGGCTGGCAATTCCCGCCAACCAAATCAATTCTGTATTAAATTGCCAAACTAGTCTGATGATTCCCCAGTTGATAAATCCCAGACTGATATAACTCCAACGTAGATTTTTTTGTCCGTAGGCAATACGCAGATAAAAAAGAGCAGTGACAAATAAACTGAAGTAGGATATATCTTCTGCTGTTACTAACGCCATCAGTGCGGGGGTAACTACGGCTGCTCGTTGCCAAGGAGTAACGCGCCAGCCCAAGTTTTGCCAGGGTATTTGATAGATTAAACAAGCAATGGCGCAGGTAAAGATAACTCGCCAAGGATCGAAGAAACTCAGTTTGCTAATAATTAGTCTGCTATAAATCAAGGTAGCAATAATTTCGACTAATCCAACATATACCCACCAGTCATTGGTTTGCTTGGAGGCGGCTGGGGTATCGCGATCTTTTCCTTGAATGACGGCATAGGCACCAAGACAAAAACTAGTAGCAATACTCAAGGGAGTTAGGCGGGGAGTAGTGCTTTCAATGGCGATACTGGCAGCAATAATTTTCAGGATACTACTAATTGCCCAATGGATGTGAGCGACTAAAATAACTCTCGATAAACTGAGGTGAAAAAGAGTTTTGTGTTGGCGTTGACGACACCACCAAGCACTCAAACGATAGCAAAAAGCGATCGCGGCTGCCACTAAAGCTAAGATGGTTAAACCATCAGCCGCACTACCTCCAGATGACTGTTGCATCTGATAAATCACTATTTCATAGATCCCCAACGAGATGCCAATAAAACCCAGGTAGTTAGTTACTAGATTTATCTTGCGGTTGGGTTGGGAGGTGTTGATTAGGATAAAGGCTGCACTAAGGGTTATTAAACCTGTATAGATATTGTAAAGAGATAATCGCCATAATATGGCTAATGCGGTATATATTAGGGGGGTAGAAGCTAAGTTTAATTTTGCCCAAGATGAATTGTTTTTAACTGCTGGTTGCATCAAACTCCAGGCGCATAATCCTAGAATGATGTTAGTAACGGCGAAGCTGAGATCTCTACCTCCTAAAAATGCCACTATTCCGATAGCTAGTAATTCTATTAACCAGCCAACGGTATATAAAACTAAGTTGTGGGGTTGCTTTTGATAACGCCAGATAACTGCACCTAAAATTAACGCACTAGTTAATAGATACTGGGGATAGCGGTTGAAGTTGTCTAGATCTAGATAAACTATACTCAAGATAACTAGATTAATCGCCGTTAAAGCGATCGCCCAATAATCGGCTGCTTGAATATATTTTTCAATCAGTTTATAGTTTTTGGTTTCCATTCCCACTCCCAAAACTCCAAAAGCAGTGCGTTGGGAAATATAACTAAATTTGGGAGTTGCAATAATCTCTGTTAAATATTGGCGGAATTGATACAAGGCAAGAATAAGTATTGCACCTACGATTAACCAGTTTTCATTACTAACAACAATATCTAGCAGGCTGGCTAATAAACCCAAACCAAAAGCAACATGAATGACTGTTACCCAAGTACGTCGAAGATGAAAACCATTAAAATACATTAAGGCGATCGCCATACTCAAGCCAATCGATCTAGTTACGGGGTGTCCTAATATTAATAACTGGGGGATAATTAATGCTATACAACTCAAAGATGTTGCGATGCGACGCTGCTGCATCCTGCGAGTATGTTTAGCCACCCAGGTTAACATCCCAGGAGTAATCAACCAGATTAATCCCCAAGCTGAAGTAATTAGTTTTAGCGCACGAGAATCAACGATATGGGATGCAAAACAGAAATAACTAGCAGCAGCTAATAATAAACCTGCATACCAACAGGTTTCCTTGGCAACAGATAAAAAATTATATTTGGGTTTTTGGTAATTCTTGGTTTCCAGGCTATGAATATACCATTCTCCCGCCATTAATAAAACTAAGATGCTACCCCATACAGGTTGACTTAAATTGGGGAAAATTAGATCGATTCCGTTAACCAGTGTAATTAATCCTAATAGATGAGTTAGATAAATTAACCAGATTCTAATGGGTTGGCGAATATAAGCTACATAACCTAGTGTTGCTGTAGAAAATAAGAAGTTGAGCGATCGCCATGTAAGGTTTGATAAACTGAGATAGGTTAATGCCACGCCCAACAAAAAAGTTAGAGTTTCGGCGTAGTTGGCTAATTCTGATTTTTGTCGGCGATATAACCAAGAAGCAACAGCTACAAATAAAATTAGGTAAGGAAACAGGGTAACGCCAAATACTGACTCTGGTAGATATTCGCTTTTGCTAATCGTAACAGCTAGATTTAAGGCATTATCGGCGATATTATCGGGAATTAATTCTTTGGAGACAAAGACAGTTTGTAAACCAATCAAGAAGATGGCGGTTAAATCTCGTTTGCGCCAATAAAGAGTAAGTCGTTGGCTAAATAAATGAATAGTCAAGACACTTATACCGACAGTTTGCCAGAAAAATAACGGCGAATTAAATAAGCCTCCTAATACAGAGATTGACCAAGTAACAATAAACAAGATAATACTAATTGTCTGCAATACTTTACTGAAAAAAGCATCAGTTAATTGCTCTATATCTGAAGGTGCATCTAGAGAATTAATTTTTACTTGTTTTTCTTTGACTATATATATAGTTGCTAAAATCCAACCCAAGAGTGCGATCGCCAATCCACAGTCTAGGATTAAATATTCTTCGCTCAATAATACTCTAATTAATATTAACGACCAAGCAGATATTAGAAATAATAAATTGAATGCAGGATATGGTTTTTTTGGCAGTAAAAATAAATAATGAATCGAGCTAATAATAAAAATACTGCCATACAAGGCGAGTAAAGGAGAAGGAATAAATTGCCAGACTAAATGAAGGGAGCTAAGTAAGATAAAAAGTGGAGTAAAAAACTTACTATTATATTTTTTGCTTAATGGGGGTTGCCAACAGACGACAATACTTAAAGCCACTAAGGAAACCAACAAAGTAATCCATTCTAAAATAGAATTACCCAAACTAAAGTGACTTATTGCCCAACAATTAATCGGTACTAATAATATCGCGATCACCCTTAATGTTTGAGAAGTTAAAGTTAGGTTTGCCTGTTTGCTTGACCAAAAACCAATTCCCCAAAACCCTAGGGTATAAATCAAAAGAATTAGATATTGTCCAAATTTAGGAAAATTATCCCATTGGCTAGCAGCCAAAACTCCAGAAGAAATAACAACTAAAAATATTCCTAAGAACAACAACCAGCGAATACTTAATTCATCTAAAAATCCCTGCCATACACGACTAATAATACTAGGAGAGGATGCAACTTCTACTAATTCTTGTTCTATGGCAAGGTTAGATATAGTTTCAGTCTTTTGAGTAATAACTACTGCTTCCCTTTCTGGTAAAGCACAGCTTAAATTTTGACGGCAGATTTTGATTACCTGCATCTGACTAATCAAACCCAATTCTAACCAGCGATCTAAGCCGTTTAATAATTCAGGGTGATTAGATTTTAAATAAATTTCTAAGCTCAACCAAGAATCATGATTCTCAGGCTCAAAATTTGAATTATATTGATTATCGCCTCGTGAAGACATAGAAAAATCGATCGATTTAGCTTACGCCTTAGTTATATCCTGGTTTGCTCGAAGCCAGTAGTATTTGTAATTATAATAATTTTAAAAGTTAACCAATGACAAATAACTATTACTTAGGTATTGACTTCGGTACTTCTGGCGCAAGAGCGATCGCAATTGACAAAGAAAAAAATATTGTCGCTACCAAACAAAATAGCTTTACTAACATAACTGCCGATGAATTAACCCAGACTTGGCAAGATACCCTATACCAATTAATTGCAGAAATACCTCTAGACATTAGAAAACAACTACAAGCGATCGCAATTAATGGAACTTCCTCTACGGTATTATTATGCGATAGGGAAGGAAAAGCGATCGCACCACCGATACTTTATGACGATGCTCGCGGTAAAGAAGAATTAGAGCAAATCAACAATATTGCACCCGATAATCACGTAGTAGTTAGTGCAACTTCTAGCTTGGCAAAACTGTTGTGGTGGCAAAAACAACCTTATTTTAAGCGAGCTAGTTATTTCCTCCATCAAGCTGACTGGCTGGGTTACTTATTACACGGCAAACTGGGTATCAGCGACTATCACAATGCCCTCAAACTTGGATATGACGTAGAACATCTTAGCTATCCAATATGGTTGCAAAAGCAACCCTACAGCCATTTATATCCCCAAGTATTCACCCCTGGTGCGGTAATTGGGAACTTAACTCCCCAGCAGAGCCATCGCTTTAACCTCCCTGCTAATTGTATAGTGCGGGCGGGAACTACCGATAGTATTGCAGCCTTCTTAGCTAGCGGTGTGAGTCAGCCAGGAGAAGCCGTTACTTCTTTAGGTTCGACTTTAGTTTTAAAATTATTGAGCCAAACTAAAATTAATTCGGCACTTTATGGTATATATAGTCATAGGATAGGTAAATTGTGGCTAGCTGGCGGAGCATCAAATACAGGTGGTGCGGTGCTGCGACACTTCTTTAATGACGAACAACTGCAAAACCTTTCTCAACACATAGATCCCAAGACAAGAAGTTCCCTAGAATATTATCCCCTGTTAAAGCCAGGCGATCGCTTTCCCCTCAACGATCCCGATTTAGCACCCCGACTATCCCCCCGTCCGACAAATTCCTCAGACTTTTTACAAGGTTTGCTCGAAGGGATATCTCGTATAGAAGCATTGGGCTATCAAAAACTACAAGAGTTAGGTGCAGATAAATTAACCCAGGTATATAGTGCGGGAGGAGGAGCGAAAAATTCTACTTGGCAAGCAATTCGCCAGGGTTATCTAAATGTACTAGTAACAGTAGCAGCTAACACTCAAGCAGCCTATGGTACGGCTTTGTTAGCTGCCAACCAAACCCTCCTCTAAAGAAGGGTTTGAAGATCTAAGAGCAATCAAAATTTAACCTTAAACAATTGAAAAATCAGCTAGAATTTGATTGTTAAACCCACTAGCAAAAGCGTTAGAAAACTGATTAAAAGTACCAGAGGTGTTGTCACCCAAAGAATCAGGATCGAAAGAGAATAAATCGCCACCAATACCATTCAAACCAGTAACTCCAAAATCACCTAAAGTAGATAAAACAAGCTCTCCATCATCTTGAAGAGATAAGCCTTTGATATCTTCTGCGCTCGAATTGTTTAAGCCAACGTCCGAACCATCAAAATATATAGTAAAACTACCAGCGGTATTTTCTCCCAAACTAGTGGGAGAGAAACGCAAAATATCTTCATCTGTTCCCACAAGTCCGTTAATATTATAAGCACCATTGGTACTAATTAGAATATCTCCATTGGGTGCAATGGAAAGTGCGTCAATGTCTTCTGGATTACTATCTAAACCAACATCAGAACCATCAAAATATCTTTCAAAACTACCAGTAGTATTGTTACCCGTAGAGGTGGGAACAAAACGCACGATGTCTGTATCATCGATAAATCCAAACCCATCAATGTTGGTATCTAGATTTAAGCTAAGTAACAGACTACCATCATCGTTGACATGAAGACCATCAATATCATTATTTGCTAAACCAACATCAGAACCATCAAAGTATCTAATCCATTCTGCTTTACGAGGATCGTATGCCACTACGTCTTCATCTTGAAAAATTCTTCCTTTCAAATTAACAGTTTCTCTGGAAGTTACATAAATAGATGTCTCTAAAGCAAACTCATATAATTTGCCATCATTCTCATTAGGATCTTCTAGTTCGTCAATACCGCGATCGACAACATAAAGACTTCTAAAACCAATATTGGTACTTCTTGGGGCAACTGCAATTCCCGCAGGTTGAACGGGATTGACATTCCCAATCTCAATTCTTTGAACTAGATCGCCAGCTCGCGTTACTTCAAAAATTTCATCTGTAGGTTCGCCAACGATAAAGAAGTTTTCACTTTGAGGATTATCAGCAATACCTTCAGGATCGAATAATCCAAAGCTAGCAGTACTAAAACTACTAACTAAATTACCATTAGTGGTAACTTCATAAATAGTGCTGTTTAAGCCATCGGCAATAAATAGATTTCCCGTAGTCAATTCGTAAGCCACATCTTCTGCATCGTTGCTACCAAAGAGGAGAGTCCGAAAATTACTGACTTCAATATCATCTGAAGTACCGAATATGTTGTCATTTCCTGGATCTACTTGGTAAATTCTTCGAGAATTATCAGTATCATCAGAAATGAAAAGATTGCCATTGCTGGGATTGTAACTCAAGCCAGTAGGTTCGTCAGAAATTTCTAATACATCACCAAAATTAACTACACTGCCATTAAAATTGATTTCAAATAAGTTAAATCCAGCAAATACTTGATTTTCATTTACTTCAGAATCAGAAATTAGCAAAGTGTTAGAACCATTTAACAGAATGATTCCCGATGGATCTGGACTAGGGAAAGCAAATGCAGAGGTATCAACTATTTGAATTAATCTAGCTGTCATTTTAATAAATACTCCTGATAATTTTAAACTAAATATACACAAAACTTAGATAGTATAAGTTTGATCAGTTTTCCATCTTTATACTAGTTATTTATTTTATGCTTCAAACTAGTTTTTGGGTAGGAAGTAGTTCAAAAAAAAATAGTTGTTTCTAAAGTATAAATTTAAAATTTTCATCAACTATTGTTTTAATTTTTTTCAATATTTAAGATGAATTTTATTAGTTAGTCACTTATTATTCTGGTTGTACTGCATGACTTTGAAAAAAGCTATATATGAAACAGCTTACCAAAAGAAGCAAGCAACTAATTTATTTATGATTCATAGCCTAGTTGAGTCATAGTTTTAATAAAGATAGGGGTGATTTCAGATGGCAAGGGAAACACCTGATAATTTTGTCGACTGCTGAGAGTTTTATTGGCATAAGCAAACATTTTGTCGTCGGCGGGAAGTTCGCAAAAATTCAATAATTTCTCTAGACTATTTTTTGGTTGGCTAACTAAGTCTTCATACTTTAATAAATAAACATCATCGGGAAATTGTTCGACTAATTTTAAGCCTTCCTGCATCGTTAAAATCCATTCTACTGCTGCCATTGCAGTATGGTCGCAATAAGCATTAATAGTTGCTAAATTCTCCTGAAAGTCTGGATTAGTAGCTGCTACGCGATCTATTAATAGATGCCATTTACGATTGTTAACTCCCCACCAATCATGGGTATCTTCTTTGACATTTGTTCCGAGACGTTTTGACCAACTATCAATTGATTGACAAGTATCCCAACCATTACGAACTAAAAAAATAAATTTGGCATCGGGGAATATTTCTCGGACAAAAGGAACTCGAAAAACTAGTTCGGGATATTTATCTACTAGCCGAGAAGCACCGATTGTTTTAAGATAAGTTCCAAATATTCGATTTGCTGTATGTATGGTAGAGTCGTTTACATCTGCTGCATCTAAACGGTATTCTGCTTTGCCCTGGCTATAGCTGCCAATTAAATCTTCGTAGGGATAAATTGTATGCCAAATCGCTTTTGGTTCGTTGAGAAAGCCTACTTGTTGGTGCATAGATAAAACTACTCCCAAAATAGTAGTACCACTCCTTCCCGTACCAATAACAAAAATAGGTTTTTCAACTTTTTTAAGTTGGGGTAACTTTTGTGAGATCGCAAATAGTCGGAAGATTAAAGGATTGATCCATTGTCCTTTTGTGGTTAAAGGTCTACCTTCAAAAAAACCATAACTAATCAGGCGAGATAGGGTTTTGGAAAGACTAGTTTTGATGTATAAATTGTCAATTTGGGCAACCATATTTGAGAGAGACTTTTAAGTTTTTTTAAATTCTTTGTATATTATCATTTCTTGTTTTAGTTATTAGACATTTTAGTAACTGAATAGGCGGGAAGTACAATGTTGTTCTCCATTTTTCCTGTTTTTTGCTCCAATATTCCTGGTTTAGTTACTAAATCGGTGGGCGAACCAGATATAGTTTGATAATTGATCGCTCCAGTAAATAAAGAAGTAATTTCGAGTTTTATTGGGCGAGATGATAAGTTGAGCAATAAAGCAGTTCCCGATTGATCTTGATCGCTAAACTTCCAGCCATATAATGCAGGGTAGGAAATACCATTGTTGCCCATTAAGTTATCTTGGCGATCAAAATTGATTTTGCGAGCTTGAGTCATGCCTGACATGGCATTTCCTAATAATTTATGAGTCTTCCCATTGGCAGATAAAGTTAAAGGTTGAGATTTAATATCTTTGTGACTGGGATCGATAAAGCTGCCTTCGTTGGCTAAAATAGTAGAGAATTGAGAACTACCAATTAACATATGATTGCAAGCAAGATCGATGCGATCGTCTTCTAAAAACAACAAGCTCATGGATAGAGTATATATTCCATGAATCCAACTACCTGCAATTCTTTGTTGTTTTTCTCCCGATGTTGCACGAATATCTTCCATCAAATTATATTCAGTTACCCAAATCTTTTTATTATCGGGAAAGCGATCGATAATCTGACTTATTTTTTGCCAATTCCTAAAGGGTTCTCCCAAAATAAATCGAACATCTGCATCCTTAAAATAAGGATATTTTTGGGTATCAAATTCGCGATTTACCAAGCCATTTCTGGGATAAGTATGGATAGTAATGGCATCAGCAAAAGGCAGACTATTGGTAACAACTTCTTTGTTCCATTGATAGATGCGACTTGACTTTCTTTTGTTTGTTTGAGCCACCCCTAGTACGGCAATTTCTGCTGTGGGAAACTCTTTTTTAATAGCACCAAGCCAAAGATTAGCTGTTTTAGTATAGTCTTTGGGCTTGGGAAATACCGCTAGATAATTTTCTAAAGGAAAATAAAATTCATTGCCCAATTCGATATACTTAACGGGCATTCCCAAATCTCTGGCTTGTTTCAGCATCGCCAATTGAGATGGCAGATCGTCAGAAAGCATATTTAATACAAACAAGGGAATTTTATTATTTTCTTGAAATCCTGGTTGTAAATCCTCAAGTTTACTAGCGTTATAGCTGCGATCGCGTTGATTATCGAGGAACTCACTCACACTCCCAGGTAAGTCACCTAGATTGTCAATTATTCCTCCTTTGCGCCAATCCCAATAACTCGATCCTTCTCCTCCAGGGATACGAATTATGGCTGGATTGAGTTGATTGACTGCCGACCAATAATTGCGATCGTCCCAAGATTTGACCCGAACAGCATTAACATTAGAGCAGACAAAATTAGGAGAAAGGGAACGAATTGTAGGGGATAATTTTGCTTTGATAATAGTCGAATGGTAACGATTAATGGCTTCTCTAGAATTGATTTTGTTGGAATGGATTGCCCCAGAAGTACCTAAAACCAATACCATACTAAAAAAGGCAATTTTAATGAATAAGTTTAATCGAATAAGTTGTTGCATTATTTGTCAGATATTATCTAAGATTTACTCAGACTAATTTGACTTAAATAGGGTCTTCTTTTTTATTAGATTGCCAACTCATATATTTCTGATTTTGCTGATACATATAGATCGAGTTAATTGTCAATCCTGCGATCGTCCAAAAATAAAAACTACAAGCTCGCAATCTTAGAATACGTTCCACAAAGGCATATAAGAAAAACAGAATTGTAATGTTAGAAAAAGCCAATCCCAAAGATTTATAACTAATAAAATCTACTGCATTAGTGAGAAATTTAGAAGATTGATAAAAACGGAAAAATACTAACCAATAAAACAGTAGCCCTACTATACCAAAGTAACCCAAGATAGCAAACCAATAAGGATCGTCTAAAACATAAAAAGTCCAGTTTATTTGATCTAGATTGGTACTGCTGAGAGCCAAACTTGATTTGATTCCTTGTTCTACTGCATCTGCCGTTGGCCCAAATCCAAATAAACTAAAAGAACTCACTAAAGCAGTACATATTTTATAGATTAAGAAACCCCGCGAAGAGCTACTAGTATGATTCCAATATTCTTCAGTAAAAATTTCGGTAAAATAAGGTAATAAGCCCAGTTCTTGAGCTATATTCCAGTCTAAAAAATAAGCCGATATTACGCTAAATAATAACAGCGAAATCAGAGATACCCAAATAAATTTACCAACTTTTCGCGTTCCTCTGGCTCGGCTTAAAACAATTAAATGTATGAGCAGAGCAATTAGCAGTGCTGCTCTTTTTTTGGTGGCAAAAATTCCAAAGAGAAAAGTTAACATGATTGCCAAATTTTTCCAATTGGGAATTAAACTATTTTTTTGGTCATTCAAGTAAATATTACTTAAAAAGATTGTATCAGTAACTAACAAAAAAGAAGATAAATTAGTCGGATCGAACAAAGTTCCAAAACTGGCATTTGCTTTAAATTCTCCCAAGGCAGCTTTTGTGCCAATACGAGCAAATAACAATTTATCTATAGTATCTGGTAAGAAAAATTGAACTGATGAGATAACTGCCTGAATCAAACCCATTAAGACAATGATTTTGAGAATATTAGATACTTGACGGGATGAAATATCAATATTGACCAAAATATAGTACACCGATAGATAGCGAAAATTGGTGCGCAGATTGGCTATACTCTCAAACAGATCCGCCTGATTGATCGCAATGGACACCGAAGCAGCCAGAAAAAAAGCCACGATCGCAATATCAATAGGAGTTTTCCTCAGTGGTTTTCCCGTACTTATTTTATGAGCAACAACACAGGCTAATAAACCATATAAGAAAAATTCAGGAATTAAACGAAGGACTGTAATTACAACTTCTGGTGCGGGAATAAACTTGAGGAAAAAATCCTCTAAAGGAAAATAAATAGTAATAATGACTACTATCTTAAAAACATTTTTAATTAAAAATTCATATATTGTATTCATATCATTTTAGTGGGCTTTTAAAACTTTACGGTTGAGATAAATTAAATTTACTATCGTAATAATATTAGAAATTAACACAGCGATCGCCAGACCAATCAAGCCAATAAGATTAGCCAGAATATATGCTAATGCCACATTGGCAATAGTCGAAATGACCATATTATTGAATACTAATTCATAACGCTTGTTAGCATACAAAGTAGACTGAAGAATCGGAATAATACAATCAATACTCAATCCCAATCCTAGCCACAAAAATACTTGTGCCGTCTGTTCGACTGCATTCCCATCAAAAACACCCCGTCCGTAAACTAAAGCGACTAAGGGCTTGTTAAAAAACAAAACCGTGAGAACAATCGGAAAAGTTACTAAAAAAATCTTAGTTATTTTGCGTCGCAAAAAAGTAATTAACTTATACTTTTGACCAGCTAAAATATATTCGGTAATTGTCGGCAACCCAGTAGTAGCAATACTCGATCCAATCAGAGTTTGAATAGCTGAAAAAATCCTCAAAGCAAAATAATAACTAGCAACTCCGCCCACCGCAGCAATAGATGCCAGAGAACGTTCGATCAAGCGCAAACTTTGTCTTAAGACAAAGCCCAAAGTCGGTAAAGAAACAGCTTGATAGATCGTTTTCAAATCATCCCGGGAGATCCACTGCGTCCACTGATGTCTAAATCCAGTTTTGCGTACTTCCACAAATAAAATTGTAAAGAAAAAAGCAAATCCCGTTAAATATCCCAACGCCATCCAAGAGGTAGTGTTTGTTTGTCTCCAGGCTAACAACATAAACAAGACTACCGTAGCGGGTGCGATCGCATTTCTCAGGGCTACCATGCCAAAACGCTTTTGGCTATTGAGCAGCACGCTCATCACCGTAATACAAGGTGTAAATAAAATCAAAGGAGCGCATAGCCTCAAAATAGACAGAGCCTCCGCTTTGCCTCCCGCAGATAAGCCAGGAGCGATAAACATGACGATTAAAGGAGCTAATATTTCGATCACCAATGTCAAAAAAATACCAATCGCTATGCCCAAATTAAACAGACGACTGGTAAAATTGTGAAATTCATCGGGTTGCAGATTGGCTTTCTGCTCTACCAATAAAGGCGTCATACTCGATTGAGTACCTTCACGAGTGACTGTATCGATTAAAATTGGCAAACTAATAGCAACAATATAAGCATCTGTCGCTTCATTGACTCCCAATCTGGCTGCAAGCAACAAATCCATTAAAAAGCCAAACATCATCCCAAAACAGGTAAGGATCATTACCTTTTTGGTAGAAGACTGCCAAATTTTATTAACGCGATATTTAAAGAGCATTAGTGATTTATTCAGATAATTTGATAAATAGCCATTGAGAACCATAAATAGAGCTACTTACAAGACTTTTTGGTAAATTTGCATCAACTTTTGATAGTGACTTTCGGCATTAAACTTATGCTCTACTTTTTTTCTACCTGCCATTCCCATGATTAGAGCGCGATCTCTATTGTCAGACATCCAGAGCATTTTTTCTCTAAGTTCGTCTGCGTTACCAGGTTCAATCTGCCAGCCATCTATTCCGTCGGTGATAATTTCAGTCATTCCCCCAATACGACTGGCAATAACTGATTTTCCACGAGCCAAGGACTCAATTAAGGTCAAACCGAAGGTTTCATACCATTCAGAAGGTGCGATGGTGCAGATACTTCCTGCGATCAGTTTATCTAATTCTTGCTTCTGTTTGAAGCCCAGCAATTTAATGTGTTTGAGGTTTTTCTCTTCGATCGCATCTTCTACCTCCCGCCGATCCGTACCATCTCCCACAATTAATAAAGGAATATCCATCAGGGTGGATGCAGCCTCAATCAAAGTAAAAATCCCTTTATATCTTTCGAGTCTGCCAAAATACAAAAAATATTCCCCAGGCTGCTGGCTGACTTCAATCCCCCCTAAATCGATAAAATTGTGTACGGTGCTGATTTTATCAGAGGGAATTCCCAACTCGACCAACTTATTTCTTTGAAAATCACTAACCGCAATAAAGCGATCGACTTTATCTACCGCACCTAACAGATGAGAAGCATAAGATTCTATCGTACTTAAAAGAGAACGGGCGATCGAGCCTCGATTGCATCGTTTTACCGTTGCTTGCCAAAAAGCCGAACCATTACAAGCCTGACATATTTCATTCCCCGATCTCAAAGAATAAACAGGGCAAACTATCTTATATTCGTGTAACGTCTGAACGATGGGAATTCCCGCTTGCTTGAGGGGACTCAAAATCGAACTGGTTAATTGACCGTAATATATATGCAGATGAGCAAGATCGATTGGTTGTTCTCGGCACAGACGCTTGATCGCTTTAGCAGCTTGACGAGAGTAGATAAAGCTAATTAGATCTGCCACCCCAGGATTATCGAAGTTAACCCCTGGGGGAAAGTACTTCGACCACTTTGTCGGGCGATTTTTAGAATCGATACTAGCAAAAGGAATAACTTGATGCTCGTGTTGGTGCAATAATTCGGTTAGAGCAAATTGATATTGGTCTGACCCCCCCCGAATATAGTAATTCTGTCCACCATTTAAAACTATTAATGTCACGAATTAAAACTTACCTATTCTAAATAAATTCATTTTTAAGCTCTATAATTAACCATCTAGTCTATTAAAATTTAACTCTCTCAAACAGTTGAGACAACAACTTATGCCCAACGTCTTTTGATTGTATCGGCATAACAACCGATTCTTTCTAAGTTTAATAATAATGCTAAAAATAGTTGTACTGGCAGAGATATGAGACTAATTGCTATTGCCAAATAATTAGGTTTGATCGACATTGCATCATAATTATGTTTTTCTCTATGCTTTTGAGTTATTTGTTGACATAAAAAAACTTCAGTTTTACTCAGCCCTCCTTTCCGCCAATTACCTGTTTTACTAGCATCTATACCTGTGGTCAGGGGTCGATCCGAGCCAATAGAAGAACCTATTTGAGGTACTTCGAGTAATTCTGTGCTGAAAGATAGTTCCAAAAAATTACAAATTTCTTGCACTTTTGCTGTTGGGTTTTGAATTAGATCTTCAAAATTCAAGGAATATACTCGCTCGTGAGCGGCAAATTTTTCTCCAGCAAGAATGGCAGAATTCCAAAGTTTACTAATAGTTATGGGATGATAATTTATTTTAGAACGAATAGCTTCTTGGAGGGGGATTTTTTCTCCCCCCAGAAAACGTCGTTTCCATTTTCTTTTTTGAGACAGCAATACATCCCGAGGATCTCTGACGGTGTTAATTATTTTGGCTTCTGGATATAGGTTTAAAATTTCATTGATATAAAATACGTTAGCAGGAGTGTGTTCACAAGGAATGCTCTTATCATTTTTCTGAGCTTCATACTGTAAAAAACGCTTAAATAGAGTTGACAGAGTTGGGTTTTTCGGATTAAAATGCTGTAATGCTTGTTTAGCTTCTGTTAAATATAATTGACTGTCTCCCTGGGTTAAATATCCATCTCTTTGAATACAAATCAGTTTTGCCATGAGCAGTTCTGATTCAGTTTTACTAATAGCTTGTTGTTCTTTTTTAGCCGTCCATAGTTCTCCAAAAAAATGAAGTTCGTGGAACGAAAATACTTGGGAATGTTGTCCGACTATGCGACTCATCATCGTAGTTCCACTACGACTATTGCCAACAATAAAAATTAAAGTCATTTTTTAGTTAATCCCGATCTAATTGTTTTAATATCTAGAAAAATCGTGTTTTCATATAGCAACAAAAAAGTATCGTCAAAACTTTGACACTAAAATGTTCTGTTTTATTTTAAAAATGTATATAACTCGATTTTTCGTGTAAAAGCAAAAATTAAAAGTATTGAACAATATAAAGAAAATAAAGTTTCAACATTTTAATTGCTTGATTTTTTTCTCATACTGTACGAGGGAATTGTCTTTTTTCCAAGGTCTATATTGATAGAAAGCCATAGAATATATCTTGATTTTGGTGAGAATATTACTCAAAGACAAATATTTAGTAATCAATTCTTTTTCTTCTGGATGTTGTTGTCCAGTTTTCAAAATCAAATTTATATATATTCCTAAACCTCTGGCGAATATTCTATCAGTAATCTTGTAAAATTCTGGTAACTTCAATCTCATAAAATAAGCTACGGTCATCGCCTTATAAGCTCTCCTTCTGGCAAATTTCTTGCCTTCTTGAAGGGTATTACCGTTATTTTGGTGTATTCCCTGTATAGTTAGTTTCCGATCTAAATAAAACCCTTTACTCAACGCTGGTGCGATCGCGACTAGATATCGATCTGCCCCCCTTCTTAAGGTTTCAGTCATTGGTAAAATTTCTTGGAGGAGCGATCTCCTGAAACACAAACCAGATGTAGGCGGGGCGAGAAAAGATAATTTACCTTGCTTCATCTTCTCTCTAAAATCACATTCGCGAGATCCCTCTTCTTCGCTAACCCCAAGAAAATTCCCCGTGCGTTTATCAACCAAGCTCACAGAATGGAAACACCAACCAAGATCGGTATTATTATTAAAAACAGCGATAATTTCCGCAATTTTGTGGGAGAGAAAAACATCATCAGAATCGAGCAGACATATAATATCCCCTTGGCTGGCAGCAAAACCTGCATTAAACGCTGAAGCTTGTCCGCCATTTTCTTGGAAAACAGGAATTAAGAGATCGCCATAACTAGCGATAATTTGCCTCGAATCATCTGTAGAACCATCATCTACTAAAATTAACTCGATGTTGGTATAACTCTGTTGTAACGCACTGGCGATCGCTTCATCCAAAAATTCAGCGTAGTTATAGTTATTGATAATAATGCTAACTAAGGGTCGACTGTCCATCTATAATTATATTAATACAAAAATACTATAAACTGTTTGTTTTTAAAAAGTATACCTCGAACCTCGATCTAGGTTAAGCTTTTGATAAGCCTAGATTAAGCCTTTGATAACAAATTTTATAATAGAATTGAAAGCATTGTTGTAATATATTGTTTATTTTGTTTTTTTAGGTTCTAACTCTTGCAACTCCAGAGAACAAAAAATTATATAGATCGCTTAAGTTATTTTAATGTTTGCTCAACATTTTATAGCCTGGATTACTTAATTGTTTGGCTACATTCCTGTATTTGGTAGCACAGGTGACAATTTATCTTCAATATACTAATTACTTAATTTGTATTCGACTATTTGGTTAATTCCCAGACGGATAGTCTCGACTTTGATGATAATAGCCAGCAGAATATTTCCCATAGTCTTAAACTAACTTAATTTTTATCCCCTCGATCAGGCTGATAACGTATTGTTCTTAACAAAGATTTTAAAAGCGATTCCCCTTTCATTCATTGGCTTTCAGGGGATTCTTTTTTTTCTTTAAAACAAATTTTTCGATCAAATAAATAGTTGTTGCTACCCCTGCGATCGAGCAACAAATCATGCAAATTTTTGTCGTTCGATCGATCGCCTTTTTTTTTATTCTTGTAAATTTAGGTGATTGTTTTGAGACAAATTATCATCAGCACAAAATAAACTCAGTTTAAGTAAAATTGCTGAGGGCAAATCAGTAATTTCACTCAATACACCCTTGACTTAAAAGATATTTTATAGGCATAATAACCTAAAATATTTAATGAGAATTGCTTAAGTAAGTATTTTATTCAGTATTTATTCTAAATAATCTTCTATTACATTTAAGTTACTAAGTTACTCGAATGAAAAAACATAAACTTTTAATACTTGGCACTCGCGGAATACCTGGAAGTCATGGCGGGTTTGAAACTTTTGCAGAGCGATTAGCCCTATACTTAGTTAGAAGAGGATGGAAGGTTACGGTCTACTGTCAGAGTGATGAAGAAAAACTCAGCTATAGTATCTGGCAAGGCATTAATCTAGTTCACATTCCCGTACCGAAGGATAATTCATTCTGGTCTATTCTCTTCGATTTTAAAGCAGCTTTTCATGCAGTCAGGCAAGAAGGCTTAATTCTCACTCTGGGTTATAACACTGCGATATTTTCCCTACTCTACCGTCTCAGAAATAGAACAAACATGACCAATATGGACGGTATGGAATGGTGGAGAAAAAAATGGAATGCTTTAGAAAAATCCTGGCTATATATCAACGAACGCTGTGCGGTTTGGTTTAGCAACCATTTAATTGCAGACCATCCTCAAATCAAACGGTATTTACGCACTCAAGTAAAAACTTCTAAGCCGATTGCGGTCATTCCCTACAGTACAGAAATTGTCACCGAGGCAAACCCCGCCTTATTACAACAATACAATCTCGTTCCTCAAAACTATGCTCTAGTGATTGCTAGACCAGAACCAGAAAACTCAATTTTAGAGATAGTATCCGCTTTTTCTCGTCAAAAAAGAAATATGCCTTTGGTAGTTTTAGGCAAATATCTACCAGAAGAAAACCCCTATCACAAAGAAGTTTTAAAATCAGCCAGCGACGAAGTAATGTTTGTGGGCGGAATCTACAACCAGGAAGTGGTCACAGCCCTCAGATATTATGCGTCTCTCTATCTTCACGGACATCAAGTAGGAGGTACTAACCCTTCTTTGATCGAAGCAATGTCGGCGGGGAGTCCCGTTTTGGCTCATAATAATCCCTTCAACTCTTGGGTTGCAGGAGAAGGTGCTGCTTACTTTAAAGATATGGACGATTGCGATCGCCAGATGACTCAGTTACTCCATAACAAAGCAAAACTGCAACTAATGAAGCAAAGCAGTTTAGATCGATATGATGCAAAATTTGCTGATGATAAAGATCTCAAAGCTCACGAACAACTTTTTTTAGCAACCTTAAACCCAAGGCATAATCAAATATTAGTAACGCCCCAAGAATCTTCTAAGGAAAAATCTTTAGTTTAGGATGTGGTTTTAATTACCGACTATTGGTTGCGATTCCATCCTACTGAGGGTTGACAGGTTCAACCTATAGAACCCAGGGGATCATTTGCCCTAGTGAGGATTAATAAAAGCAAAATGAACAATAAAAGATGGTTGAATTTAATTTACTCTTTTCAATTAGCCTGGATTTTAAGAGTTTTATCCCTATTTTTGGGGGGGAAATTAAATGCCAAATTGGAGCAAAAACTCCAACAATGCCAGAGAATTATTGAGATAGCTGCTACTCAAGTTAGATTTGCCGATTGTTGTCGCGATCGCAATGCTAATAACTACCTCGGATTGCTGACCAAAGATCCTCTAGATGAAGAGCGATCGCAGCAATATATCCTGCTAACTGATCGCTACTTTAGTCTGAAAAGAAACAACGCAGACTTGCTGATTCTTTCAGAAAAAGAGGAATTAGAACGGATCTGGTTTTTTGATGAATACAAACACGCTAGATATGTTTTTTTTGCGCCCATAAACCCCATCGCTTTACTAGTTGGTCTGCCTGGGCTGTTTAAAAATACAATTTTTCGTCGTATTCAGCCAGCAGGAGTCATCACCTTAGAAGACAATTTAGGCATCAAGCAGCCAGTATTGGCGATCGCTATCCTCAAAAGAGTAACTCCCAACGCCCGACGCTTTGTCTCTCCTTTATTAGGGGTTAGTAGTTTCTTTCAAGCTTTAAATCAACAGCAGGTAAGTTATGCAATTTTGCGCTGGTTTGAAGATTTACCCCTAATTATGCCAGGGGAAGATATTGATATGTTGGTGGCTGATCGAGACATTGAAACTGTCGAATCTTTGCTGCAACAACAGCCAGGTATTATTCCCTGCGATCTTTATACCGTTTCGGGTTTACCTGGAACAGCCTATAAAAATATGGCGTACTATCCTCCTTTGTTGGCAGAACAAATTTTAGCAGGAACGATTATTCTCAAAGAAACTTTTGCCGTACCCAACCCAGAACTTCATTTTTATAGTTTGGCTTATCACGCAATCTACCATAAGGGACAAAAATCAGGGATCCCCCTCACTCCACAATCAACGCAGAAATCCTCGGTCGATCCAGAACATCAATATCGAGATATTTTGCAGAATTTAGCTCACGCGCTCAATCTAGAAGAAGTAGAGCTTACCCTACAGGGCTTAGATCGTTTGCTCAACAGCGTTAATTGGCGACCTTCGGAAGATACTTTAGCTCGTTTAGATAGCAGGGATATTTGGTTGCAAGAGAGGTCTCAAAAAAACGCCGAATTAAAGCCAAAGGTCGATATCACTGGGTTAGCCGTATTTTTCATCCGCCAGAAGGCATTAGACCTCAACCTAGAGTCGGAGATAATCGAACTTTTGGAACGAGAAGGCTTTAACTTAATTAAAATCAAAGTTTTAGGCTCGAAAAAAGCCCAGCGAGTCAAATATCAAATTAGAGGAGGAAACTGGGGTAAAGGACCTTGGGCAGAATCTGGAGGAGATCCTGCAATGGTAATTGTTGCCCTAGATTTAATGCCCACCGCACCCACTGCCGAGCAATTAGCCAAACAACCACACCTATCCAACGGTCGCATCAGAGTTAAAAATAAAATTAGAGATGCCGTTAATCGCTCCTTAGAGATAGACCAAAGATGCAATACGGTTCACTCTAGCGATAATGAACGAGAAGCCTGGAATTATCTAGAAATAACCTTTCCTCGCAAGCTGGAAAAAATGCAACGTAAAATCGATCGACTGCGTCAGAATTTTGAAACCAACTATGCCGTCAAGGAAGTTTTAACTAGATTTGGCAGACGGGCGAAGGTAGAAGTGATTGAATATGGCGATCGCCTGGCAGTCCAGAAAACCTTTAGACCAGGGTGCGAGAAATTCTGGCAAAGAGAAATCTTTGCTAGTCAAGCTTTTGCTAAAGACTGTTTGGCAATTCCTCCTTTATTAGATTATGGCGAAAATTATCTAGTTCATCCTTACTATGATGATATTTTGAAGTTTAGAAATAGACAGAGCAAGCTATTACCTCTGGCGATCGCCAAACAAGCCATGGCAACTCTCAGATTTTTTTACGAGCAGGGTTACGCTCCCATCGACTTTCAACCAGCCAATATTATTGTCGATCGCTCTTCTGGGTTAAAAATACTTGATTTTGAATTTCTCTATCAATACGACTGCAAGCCCGAGTCTTTCGAGCAATGTTATGAGTTGGCGGGTATTCCCGACGATTTTCCTGGAGACAAGCCTAATTTTAGACTCGAAATGTCTTACGACGCGAGATGGAAGCCATATATTGGTCTGAGTCTCGATAGTTTGCTCCGAGATCCTCTATGGCTGCAACAGATCAAACGTTTCGTCTTTGCTATGATCCACCTACCATGGCGAATTATCAAGAATAGATGGGAAATGATGTCATCCCAGAACAATTTTGAGTTGAATTCTCTTTTAACTTTAATCAAGCAAAAAATTACCAAAATAAAATTATCGACGTATTCCAACTAGCTATGTTGCTTTTTTATACCAAAAAGAATCTAAATTCTGTTTTACAATTACTGCTGAAATTAATTTAACTAAGAAAGATATTTAGCCAACTATTATTAAAAACTTTCCGCTGTAGATTGCTTTAAACAAGTGACTAAAGGCAATCAATCTCTTTGTTCTAGTATTTGTTAACAACGAATAGATTATCTAATTAGAAATTCGTATATGTGGTTAGTTTAAAGTAAACAAAAAATTTATCTATTTTCATTAAAACTATTAAAGATTCTGGTACTATTCTAAATGTATAAAAGATAAGAACCCCTGTCCAATTGAGGAATATTAACTACCGCGATCGAGGAGAGGTTATCGGGTTATTCAACATTTGCACTTTTTTAAATTACTATTTTAACCAATCATATTGAGCTTTTTCATTTATAAAAAATTCTTATGAGGGATTAAAAAATCTCTCAATTGCCATCAATACTATCAATTTAGAATATATAGGTTTTAAACATGATTCGCATTTTAATCGTAGACGATCAAAAAGTAATTCGAGAAAAACTGCGCTATATGGTGCAGCAATATTCCGATATGGAGGTGGTAGGCATTGCTACTGAGGGCAATTCTGCTTTGGAACAAGTAGAACTATTAAATCCCGATATCATTTTAATCGACATTGAAATGCCCAATATGGATGGGATTGCTGCCACCAAAATTATTAGTTCTAAATTTTCTCAAACTAAAGTTTTAGTACTAAGTAGTTTTGACAGTCAAGAGTATGTAGCCAAATCTCTAGATGCAGGAGCAAAAGGCTATCTCCTCAAAAGTCTCTCCGCAGAAGAATTGCATAACTCGATCAAATTTATTCATCAAGGCTATTCCCAAATTCTCGGCCCTGGGTTGCTACGAGAAATGGCGACAGTGGGTTCTCCAGTGGCAAGTAGCTCGGTAATATCCAAATCCCATGCTGCTGCTAGTAATGGCTCAAACTACAAAGGCATCGAAGCGATCGGCTTTGACGACTCAGAACAAGGGATTATTACCAGTAATGGCAATAATGGCAGCGAATTGAGCGGTCAATCTTCAGCTAAATCCAAGTTTCGCTGGAAATTTTGGCTATCTAGTTGGGCTGTCTTAAATTTAGCCGTCTGGACTTTAGCTCTATTGAGTCTCAAATTCAAAATTCCTACCTATGTCAGTGAATGGTCTTTAGTTTTACCTGGGGAAGAAAAAGTCGATTTCAAAATTCCCAATATCGGTGAAGCTCTAGCTCGCAATAATAGTGCGGTAGAAGATATCGATCCGCGCAACAACATTTTATATCTGGCTAGTAGCAAATCCGTAATCTTAAATGCAGCAGATTCGATGGAAATGTCTTCTAGTGAATTTGGCGAGCCTGATATCGAATTAGTAGACGGTTCGGCAATTATTTCCTTTAAAATTATTGGAGATAGTCCCGAACAGGCTCAAGCTAAAGCCAAAGCTCTCCACCAATCTATTTTGCAAACCATTAAGTCTTTCAGAGTTGATAAAACAAATCAAAGAACAGAATCTGCTAGCGAAACTGTAGAAGCAGATCGTGCCAAACTAACCAAGCTACAACAACAACTAAACGACCATACTGTTAGTTCCGATTTAGTTTCTCCAGAGCAAATTCAGGTCTTAATCGGTCGAATTGAAAGTCTGCGAGATCAAAAGAAAAGTATCAGCCGAGATTTGGCAGGATTCGACCAAGAGATTGCCTCCCTCTCTGGCAATTTGGGGCTTTCTCCCCAACAAGCAGAAGATTTGTTGGCTCTACAGGGCGACTCAATTTTTCAACAGCACTTACAACAGTACAATCAAATTACAGGGAATCTAGCTCTTTTGCAATCTCGCTTTACTGCTAATGCTCCCCAAGTGGTAGACGAACGGCTCAAACAACAAGATATAGAAACGGCTTTGTTCGATCGCGGTAGATGGGTAATTGACAAGCCAATCGATCGCCAAATGTTAAAAAAACTTAGTCTTCAAGATAATACTGGGCAAAAAGATGTTGAAAGCATGGCAAAAAGCCTTTTGTCTGCATCCAACAGTCAACAAATACTAGCCAAGAAAGAGCAAGCTTTGGACAGACAGATTTCCGAGTTAGATGCTCGAATCAAAAAACTAAACCAAGAAAAAATTCCTTTTGAAAACTTGCAACGAGAAATTCAATTCGCCGAAGCACTTTTAACATCTAAAGCAGCTGGATTGGATATCGCGGGGGATTCTTCTCCTGCATTTCCCGATATTCAGATCCTATCTTCCCCAAGTCTCCCAGATAAAAGAAATCCAGATGATATCAGAAAACCTTTAATCGGGGCATTAGCACTCACTTTTCTGTCTACCACGGGCTTGATGTTATTTGCTTGGGATAAAAAAAATGCTTTTAAATTCTAAATTAAGCTTTATTTGAGTTTATGGACAAATTTGTTTCGGTAATTATTCCCGTACTAAACAATATAGAAGGATTGTGCCAAACCCTATCGGCATTGGACAAGCAAACCTATCCGTCTCAATTATATGAAGTGATAGTTGTAGACAATGGTTCGAGTCAGGATCTCAAAAGTGCGATCGCCCAATTTGATCGAGCCAGACTCTCCTACGAAGAATGTCCTGGCTCTTACATTGCTCGCAATCAAGGTATTAGTATTGCTAAAGGGGAAATATTAGCTTTTACCGATTCGGACTGTATACCCGAACCAGATTGGCTGGCTAATGGGGTCAAATGTTTGTCTTCTGTAGATAATTGTGGCTTGGTAGCGGGCAAAATCAACTTTTTTTATCAAAATCCCCAACGCCCAACTACAGTAGAACTTTACGATCGCGCCACTTTTCTCAATCAGAAAAAATATATCGAACAATATCGCTATGGTGCAACCGCCAATATGTTTACCTGGAAAAAGGTCGTCGAAGAGGTAGGCTATTTTAATGGTGAGCTTAAGTCTGGGGGTGATAAAGAGTGGGGTCAAAGAGTATCTCGTCACGGATATATTTTGCTTTATAGTTCCGATACTTGTATTGCTCATCCCGCCAGATCTTCTTGGCAAGAAATTTCTCAGAAAATAGCTCGAACTAGAATGGGGGGTTATGAAGTAGATCGATTATCTAGCCAGAGCAAGTTGCTCTTTTATGGACGCAAATTACTCACAATTATTTGGCGTTTGAAACCCCCCACCAAGTCTGCTTTAGAGAAACTCAAGGAATGCGATCGTTCTTTAACAGTGATACAAAAAATCAAACTTTTAGGCGCGATCTTGGCGATTCACTATCAAGGAGCTTGGGTCGAAATCGAAATGTATTTTAAAAATCTCAAGTATATATTTTAATTAGTTAATTAATTAATGGCAAAATTCCTTACTTCCTGGGTTCCCCAAAAGCTCAAAAATCGTCTTTTCAAAAGCTTTGCTGGAGTGATGGGGTTGAAAATCGCAGCATCGGGGTTGGGTTTTATACTCAACATCTTCCTCGCTCGGTTTTTGGGGGTAGCGGACTTTGGAGTTTATACCTATGCTTTGGCTTGGCGCGATTTATTGATTATTCCCGCACTTCTGGGACTAGATACCCTAATAGTTAGAGAAGTTGCGGTATATCGAACCAAATCTGCTTGGGGTTTGTTGGGGGGTATTCTACGTTGGTCGAATTTTGTGGTGTTGGGAAGTTCGATCTCGATCGCCTTAATTGCGATCGCCATAGTAGCAAATTTGAACCTCGAAGTTCAATCCCAGATGTTCCTCCCCTTTTGTTTGGCGATGTCCCTGTTGCCCACTTCTGCCCTGCGAAACGTCCGTCTGGCAGCCATGCAGGGTTTGAAACTGGTATTTATGGGACTTTTACCAGAAATGATCTTTGTCCCTGTTTTGGTCATGGGTATATCGGGGGCTTGGTATTTATTGAGCGATCGCCATTTAACGGCTTCGATGGTATTGGGTTCGAGGATAATTGCGACTCTCATTACCCTTTTGATTGGCATTTACTTATTACAAAAAAATTTACCCCAAGAAGTAAAACAAGCCCAGCGGGAATACGATATAAAAGTTTGGCGGAGTAAGCTATTACCATTTATGCTTCTGGGGGGTATGTATGTGATAACTTCCCGCAGTGATACCCTAATGTTGGGAACAATTATCGGTGCAGAAGCTTCGGGTTTGTATAGTCCCGTGATTCGGGGAGTACAGTTATTGGCATTTGTTCTCACTGCGGTTAATAGCGTTTTGAGTCCTAATATAGCTGGCTTGTATGCACAAAATAAAAAACTAGAAATGCAGCAGGTAGTTACTCAAAGTTCCCGAATTATGCTTTTGGTTTCCCTTCCTCTGGCTGCTTTTTTTATTTTTGGCGGTCACTGGTATCTATCGTTGTTTGGGGCCGAATTTACTCAAGCAAGGTCGGCTTTAAGCATTTTGTGCTTGGGACAACTATTTAGCATTGCATCGGGTTCGGTGGGGGTTTTATTGACCATGACGGGTAACGAAAAATTCAACTTGATTGCTAGTACCCTCAATGTATTGTCAAATATTGTTTTAAACTGGTTTTGGATTCCTCTGTGGGGATTGAGTGGTGCTGCTGCTGCGACTGCGGTTAGCACGGTGCTAGTAAATATTTTTAAAGTTATATCCGTTCGCCAGCAAATAGGAATTGATTCGACAGCACTAGGTAAATTTAGCTCGCTTTAGAAGAAATTTTGAGGTCGAAAATATAGTGGCGCATTCAGTAATTTAGATTTAACCTGGAGTTATTTGTATTCATTGACAAAAAAAGTTAAAAAATTACTTTTATGTCCATTCTTTGTTCTAATTGCGATCGCGATAATCAAAAGGACGCACAATATTGTGATGCTTGTGGAGTAGAACTTTTGGCAGCTACTCTTTTCCACGAGGGCTTTCTTTCCGATGAAGAAGATCTTGACATAGAAATGTCAACCAAAGATTTATCGTCAAATTTAACCGAAAAATTAGACGAATTAGATGACACCATACAGCATAAGGTAGAAAAAAGTCTCAATCCCCCCGCACCTATGGGCTTACCAACCTGCTTAGAGTCTGACGAACCTGTTTCCTCTTCTCCTGTTAATTCTCCCCCCACTGCGGTGGAGTCACCCCAAGCAGCCTTGATTTGTCAAGATACAGACACCAGATATGAATTGCCTGTAGAAGAAACAACAATTAATATAGGCAGAGTCAACGAACAGTTTCCGATCCACATCGATTTGACTAATATTGCTCATGCCAGTCTAATTTCTCGGATTCATGCTTCAATTCATTGGGAACAAAATCGCTACTATCTTGAAGATGTAGGTAGTTCTAATGGTACTTGGTTAAATGGCAAGCCCATCAAACCTGGAACTCGATTTCGTCAGGAAATTCGCGATCGCGACACGATCGCTTTTGGTCGCAGTCAAACTGTTAAATTCACTGTCGAACTAAATTGAAAAACTAGCAAAAATACTATTAGTTACTATTAATAATTGCTGTAATTTTTTATCTATTTAACTACTTTTAACTAAAATGGTTCAAGCTTTACAATGTTGTCGTCCCAACCCTTCTTGCCTTCATTTCTGTCGTTTAGATGGACATTTGATTGCAGGTCAAGGAACTATTTGTAATCCCGATAATGGTTGGGAATATGAAGTGATTAAAGTTTTAGCCGTAGGAGGAATGGGAACTACTTATTTAGTTTATAGCCATCATCATCAAAAATTAGCCGTACTCAAAGAAATCAATAACGAGTTGGCACACAAAGCTAAAGTTAGAGAAATGTTTCAAAGAGAAGCCAGAGTACTCAATTCTCTTCATCATTCTGGTATTCCCCAATATTACGACTTTTTTGCTACTGACGCTCGCTATTCTTTGATTATGGAGTTGATTCACGGACAAAATTTTGCCCACGTTGAAGCTGAAGATACTAGACAAACTATCAATTGGTTTTTGGAACTCGCCAAAATTTTGGATTATTTACAAAAATGTCATCCACCCGTAATTCACCGTGATATCAAACCGAGCAATATTATTTTACGTAAAAATCCTCGCGATATCATCCTAATTGATTTTGGTGCAGTAAAAGAAGTAACTGCTCCTCCAGGGACCTGCATTGCAACTCCTGGTTATGGCGCGCCAGAACAAAGTTTGGGAAAAGCTTGTATTCAGTCTGATTTTTATGCCCTTGGTACGACTATGATTGCTTTTTTGACTAGGCTTTTTCCGAGTAATTTTTATGATGGGGTTCAACAAAAGTTTATTGGTTTAGATTTATTTGATGTCCATCCTATTTTGATCGAAGTTATTGATCGCCTGACGGAATATGCGCCAGAAAATAGACCCCAAAATGCAGCCGAAGTTATTGGTTTACTGGAAGAAGCAAAAGTAAATATAAGTAATTAATTGAGGAGTTAAGGGACTTGCAGATAAATAGAATCCCAGGCATTGTAGAAGACAGCTAATAATTCAAACCCTCGATAAACAGGGTGAAACTGGTGCAGCTATACTACTGGCTCAACTGGGAGACAAAGGCGAAATATGTCGAGATTTAGCCTATCGCCTGTATGTAATTTGCGACAGACAAGGTTGGACACAAGAGGCAATTTCTTACAATAGTTTGGTTACTTCCTGGTCAGAAATATCTCGTCTTGCTGCAATGGAACAACAGTTAGAAACAGTAGTTCAAGGAGAATTAGTAGTTTAGGCAAGGCGATCGATGGTTGCTTTTCCAGTTTTTTGTATATACAATGTGTGGTATAAACAGGAGAATAACTATGGCAACGGTTGAAAAACAAAAAGTAGTCAATCTGAGAATTGACGAAGTTAGGCGCAATTTAATCGATAAAGCAGCAAAGCTTCGGGGAAAATCTCGTACTGAGTTTATGGTAGACGCTGCCTACAAAGAAGCCGAACAAACTATTTTAGACCAGAAAATTTTCATTTTAGACGAAGCAGATTGCGAATATCTTTCTCGTACAGACCACAAACCTGACCCCAAATTAGTCAAATTATTTAAGAGTAAAAGCCCTTGGGAACAGTAAAATATTCGCCACCGCAGCGTATTTCAACAAAGCATATTGTAGAAAACTTTGACTGTGGTGAAATTTCTCTTAACGATTGGCTGATAAAACGCGCTCTTAAAAACGATCTAGGAGATGCTAGTAGAACTTATGTTGTTTGCTGTGATAACACAGTAGTAGCTTATTACTCTCTTCATTTAGGATGTATTCAACATTCGGTGGCGGTAAGAAAAATCAAGCCTAATATGCCAGACCCGATTCCAGCTATAGTTTTAGGCAGGCTAGCTGTTGATGAACTTCATCAAGGAAAAGGATTAGCCAGAGCTTTAATCAAAGATATGTTCTTAAGAGCAATTCAAGTTTCCGATCTTGCTGGCACTAAAGCCGTTGTAGTCAAAGCTCTCAACGATAAGGTTACAGCTTTTTATCAATCCTTTGGTTTTGTGCAGTCAAAAACCGATCTTCTTCTATTAATGAAAGCGATCGCCGAAGTAAGAGCCAGTTTGAACCAATAAAAGTAGAAATCAACTAAGAGTAATCCAAATATATAAATCATCCGAAGATTAATTGAATCAGTAGGCGCAAAACTAATTTATTTATCTCCCTACTCTCCAGAATTTTCGCCAATCGAAAATTTTTGGTCAAAAGTTTAGTTTTATAAATAAGCCCAGTTAAAAAAATAAGCGCGACGACAATATAACTATTTTTTGTTAAGGTTGTGCTGACAAAATACTGATAGTTAGTTTTAAGCTTAAATTATATAGAGAGGTTCATGAAGAAATCTCAGCAGCTAAATATAAAAAGAATTTCTATTGCGATCGCTACTAGTTTTTTAACATCTAGTCTAATAATTGGTTTGCGGGCAAAAGGTTTTTTTGAACAGGGAGAATTGTTAACCTACGATTATTTAGTTAGAGCGAATGCCCAAAAAGATCCAGACTCTAGAATATTATTAGTTGCTGTAGACGATAGCTCTCTCCAAAAGCTCAATAGCGATAAAGTTTCTGATGGAAGTTTAGCGAAAGCAATTAAAAATTTACAACAACATCAGCCGAAAGTAATTAGTATTGATATTTTAAGAGATATTCCCATTGGCGAGGGAAGAGAAGAATTAATCTCCTATACCAATAATTTATACGAACCCTTAGAAGGACAAATAAAACCAATTATTTTTTCTTGCGCCTTACCTTCTCAAGGCAGACAAGCAGGAATAGCACCGCCACCAATTATCGATCTTGATAGTGCTGTTGGTTTTGTTAACTTAGATGCAGACAAAGTTAATCTATTGGGGGGAGAAACTATCCGTCGTACGCCGATTTCTAGTATCCCCGTTGCCGAATCTTCATCCTCGCGATCGCCTAATTCAGATAATTTTGAAACTACCGAAGAACCCTTGTGTAATTCCCCTTTTTCCTTGGGTTTTTTAACAGCATTAAGTTATTTACAAACTGAAAATATTTTTATCGATACCGCAGAAATAATTCAAGGAAATATAGGTTTAGGAGAGACTAATTTTGCTACCTTAAAATCTAATGCAGGAGGTTATCACAATTTAGACACGGGGGTCTACCAGACGATCTTAGATTATCATCATCAACAGCCCGCAGAAGTTATTTCTCTAGCCAAAGTATTAGATAATAAAATTAATCCAGATTTAGTCAAAGACAAAGTAGTTTTGATTGGATACACCACTAAAAATGACATCCATCAAACCCCTTTTGGGACTAAACCAGGAGTATTAATTCATGGTTGGACTGTCAGCCAAATACTTAGCAATGTCTTAGATAAACGCCCTCAAATTTGGTATTGGTCAGAATTAATCGAGTGGCTATGGATATCTGGGTGGGGAGTTGTGGGAGGCTTAATTGCTTGGAAATTTCGCCCTACTTGGCAAGTATCAATGGGAGGAGGAATTGCTACTATAGTCTTATTAGGTAGTAGTGCGTTTCTCTTTACTCAACAAGGATGGATCCCCATCATACCATCTATTTTGAATTTGGCGATCGCAACTGTTTTCGCCAAATTTATACTTCCCAAATCTCAAACAAAACTAGTTGAATCCAATACATTCCCATCTCCTCAACCGACAGTTGTTGAATCAAACCAATCCAATACATCCCCATCTCCTCAACCAACATTTGTCGAATCAAATACAGTTGACCAATCATTACCTCAACCAACATTTGTCGAATCAAATACAGTTGACCAATCATTACCTCAACCAA
>NZ_JADWDC010000009.1:88841-92517 GCF_020640915.1 Waterburya agarophytonicola KI4
CATTTGTCGAATCAAATACAGTTGACCAATCGTTACCTCAACCAACATTTGTCGAAGCCGACACCCCTCGCTCAACTTACACCAGACAAGACCTTCTGGTAGGAAAAATCATTGCTAATCGCTATCGTCTCGACGATCTTTTAGGAAAAGGAGGAATGAGCAAAGTATACCTAGCCTCCGACACTAGATTAGATAATAAAACAGTAGCAATCAAAATAATGACTAGTTACTCTGGAAATAATAATCAAGCTCTTGTTAAGCGATTTAATCGGGAAGTAAAAGTTATTTCTAGTCTTAGAAGTCATAATATTGTTCAAGTGACAGATTTCGGTTTAACTCCTCCAGAAAAACCTTTTATGAGTTCTCCTTTTTACGTTATGGAATATTTTCAAGGAAAAACATTGGGAGAAGTTTTACAAGAGTCGCCTTTCTTATCTGTCAATCGAACTATTAGAATAATGCTACAGGTATGTACTGGTTTAAAAGAAGCTCACAACAAAGGAATTATTCATCGAGATCTCAAACCAGATAATATTTTTTTAGTAGCAGGAGGCGTATTTGGTGAAGAAGCTAAAATACTCGATTTTGGTATTGCTAAAGTAGTTGAAACTGAAGAAAAACAACAAACTCAAATGACTCAACACGGTAGCTTTATTGGGACTTATCGTTATGCTTCTCCAGAACAATGTAAAGGAATACCCACTATAGATAGACAGACTGATATTTATAGTTTGGGTATTATTTTATATGAGATGTTGAGTGGTAAAAATCCCTATAACAGCGATGTTGATCGAACAACCCAAGGTGAATGGATTGCTTGTCATATTAGAGCAGAAGCACAAAGATTGAGTACTTATGAAGAATGCAAAGATGTACCCGATTCTCTCAAACAGATAACGATGAAATGTTTAAAAAAATCGCCAGCAGAAAGATTTCAGAGTATTGAAGAATTAACTCAAGCTTTAAAAGAAGTAAATCCAAGTCTGTTTTAATATTCTTTAATTTTTTTGGTTATTTGTGGGAATAATAATTTTGGCAATTATCTGACAATTATTTATTTATGACAGATGCACTAATTGGTAATATTTTTATTTATTCCTTACTCCCTGGGGTCATTGCACTGACCATTTTTGAAAAAAAAGGAAGAAATGGCTTTCAAGGATTTTTCTTGGGTGCATTACTCAGCTACTTGGGAGTGGTCATAGCTTTATTTGTGCCTAGCAATAATCAAACTCTTAAAGGTAGAAAAAACAAGAAAATTGAAGATAGAAAGAAAACTATCGGATTAATTAGAGGAACGATGAAATCTTGTACTAACTGTGGTGAAGTAGTCGAAATGGATCTTTTTGTCTGCCCTCATTGTAAAAAATATGCTTAATTATCAATAAAAAATTTTATTCTTTAAATATGAATATTTTTTAGCTATTTCTAAATCACTATTACTGATATTGCAAGGGACATGATTAAAATTAATAACTTCTGCCAAAAAACATTTATTTGCTGTTTAATTAGGGTTGAACTATTTTTAAGATTGGGAGTTAATATCTGTGGCATCATCTCCACCTCGTATACTAATAGCAGCAAGCGGTACTGGAGGGCATTTATTTCCTGCGATCGCCGTAGCCCAACAGTTACCTGATTGTAAAATAGAATGGTTGGGGACAGCCAACCGCATGGAAACCAGCCTCGTACCAGATGATTATCCCCTCAATATCATTCCCGTAGAAGGCTTTCAGCAAAAACTTAGTCCCAAAACCTTGAAGATTATTACGGGTTTTATTACCTCGATCTTTAAAACCCAAAAACTAATTAAAGAACATAACATAGATGCAGTATTCACTACAGGCGGTTATATAGCTGCTCCTGCTATTTTAGCTGCCCGCCTGCAAAAAATCCCCGCAGTAATTCACGAGTCTAATTACATTCCTGGTAAAGTTACTAAGTTTCTCAGTCGTTGGTGCGATGTAGTAGCCTTGGGTTTCGCGGGTACATCTCAATACTTACCCCAAACCGAAACAGTTCATGTTAGTACGCCAGTGCGATCGCAATTTCTCGCCCCCCAAGCCTTAGATCTCAATATTCCCGACGATGCGATCGTTATTTTAGTCACAGGAGGTTCCCAAGGTGCAGTATCAGTAAATAGACTAGTTAGAGAGTCTGCACCTGCTTGGTTCGATCTCGGTGCTTATATAGTTCATCTCACAGGAGAAAACGATCCCGATGCCGATAGTCTCAAACATCCTAACTATATCTCCATGCCTTTCTCTAACAATATGGCAGGGTTATTACAACGAGCCAACTTAGCTATTAGTCGTTCGGGTGCGGGAGCAATTACAGAATTAGCCTTTACGGGTACTCCTGCGGTACTAATTCCCTATCCCTATGCAGCCGAAGATCATCAAAGCTATAACGCTAAAGAATTAGCCGATGCTGGCGCAGCAGTAGTTTTTAAGCAGTCTGAATTAACCGCAGCAATTCTACAAGAACAAGTATCAGAATATTTGCGATCGCCTGAATTACTTCAAGAAATGGGACACAAAGCCAAAAACCTGGCTATTACCAACAGTGCGGAAAGATTAGCAAAGATAGTACGAAAATTAATTACTAATAACTAAACAAACAGCGAACAAACAAATTGCTAATTAATTCTTAGATCTCAGCCTCAAATTGTCAGAAAAATCTAGAATAAGTAAAGATAATAACTTCTACTCAGACAATTTTAAAATTAAGGCGATCGCTATGACTCTAGATTTAACATTTCAGCGAATAAGAGTCTCACTTTTCACAATCAGAAAAGTTTGGTAGAAATACAAGCTTGTTTCCTGTTAAATGATAAATGGTAAATAATATATGACAAATGAAATGACAACTGATACTCAAGCTCAAGCACCTGCTGTAATGGATGCTGCTAAAAGAGGTTTACCCGTCACGATTATTACTGGTTTTTTGGGTAGTGGTAAAACCACCTTGTTAAATCATATTTTGACTAATCAAGATGGAATTAAAACCGCTGTCTTAGTTAACGAGTTTGGGGAGATTGGGATTGATAACGATTTGATTATCTCCACCGATGACAACATGGTGGAATTAAACAACGGTTGTGTTTGCTGCACTATTAACGAAGACTTAATTAATGCTGTCTACAAGATCTTAGAAAGAGAAGACAAGATTGATTATCTGGTAGTAGAAACAACTGGACTAGCCGATCCTCTTCCCGTAGCCTTAACTTTTTTGGGTACAGAATTACGCGATATGACTCGTCTAGATTCTATTGTCACTATGGTTGACTGTTCTAACTTTAGCCTGGATTTATTCAATAGCGAAGCAGCAGTCAGCCAGATTCAATATGGGGATGTGATTGTCCTTAATAAAACTGACTTGGTTGATGAAGCAGATGTTGATGCTTTGGAAGTGAGAGTCAGAGATATGAAAAAAGATTCTCGTATTTTACGGACACAAAAGTCTCAAGTATCTCTTCCCCTTATTTTAAGTGTTGGTTTGTTTGAATCGGATAAGTATTTCGAGCAAACTGAAGCAAAAGACCATAATCACGAACATCACGACCACGACCACGATAGTCATGACCATCACGAACATCACGACCACGATAGTCATAACCATCACGACCACGATAGTCATGACCATCACGAACATCACGACCACGATAGTCATAACC
>NZ_JADWDC010000009.1:92617-125573 GCF_020640915.1 Waterburya agarophytonicola KI4
ATCACGACCATTCCCATCACCTAGAAAATGATGGTTTTTCTTCTCTTTCCTTACAATTTGATCGCCCTTTTGCCATTCGGAAGTTTCAGTATTTTCTCGATAATCAACTACCCGAAAGTGTATTTAGAGCCAAAGGAATTCTGTGGTTTGATGAAAGTCCTCAACGTCATATCTTCCATCTAAGCGGTAAAAGATTTACCCTTGAAGATGAAGAATGGAAAGGAGAAAAAGAAAATAAATTAGTTTTAATCGGTCAGAATATCGATAAAGATCTGCTACGCCAACAAATAGAAAACTGTGTTTGTCTGCCAAAAAGCGATCGCGGTAGAGGTTTCGGGAAATAGACTTAGTAATGTAATAACTCAACCGAGTAGATAAAATAGTAAAGTTTCTCCAAAAATAAACCTAAATGAGCAAAAAACTATTTTCTTGGTTGAGTTTAGTCCTATTAACAGTTTTATTATCATTTACTCTGCGAACTCCCGCAATCGCAGATACACCAAAGCATTACACAGAATTAGAATTTCCTCCCATCCCAGAAATTCAACTTCCAGAATACGACCGCTACGAACTAGACAATGGTATGGTGGTCTACTTATTAGAAGATCGAGATTTACCTTTAATTAGCGGTACGGCTTTAATTCGGACTGGTTCGCGTTTTGAACCGAGTAATAAAGTAGGATTGGCTGCACTGACTGGTAGTATGATGCGCGGTGGAGGAACGAAAAATCATCCCGCAGCGGAGTTGAATTCAATCCTAGAACAAAAGGCAGCTAGTGTAGAAACCAATATTGGGAATACTTCTGGTAGTGCCAGTTTTAGCACTCTAACAGAAGATTTTAATACGGTATTTCCTCTGTTTGTCGAAGTTTTACGCCAGCCAGCTTTTGCACCCGACAAGTTTGCGATCGCCAAAAAACAGCAACAAGGATCGATCGCTCGTCGCAATGACGATCCAGGAGATATTGCCAGTCGTGAATTTGATAAAATTATCTACGGCGATACTAGTCCCTATGCTCGCACTATTGAATATGAGACTTTAGATAATATTTCTCGTCAAGATACGATCGATTTTTATCGAACTTATGTTCGTCCTGAAAATATAATTTTAGGAATAGCAGGAGATTTTGATTCTGATCGAGCGATCGAGCAAATACAAAACGCTTTTGCAGATTGGCAAGTAGATACTCCACCTCCAGCTTTATCAGCACCCAGCACCAGCCAAAAACATCTTCAGGGAGTATTCGTCGTAGATCGTCCCAAACTGACCCAAAGCAACATTTTATTAGGACATATTGGCGGTCAATTAAACAGTCCCGATTATGCTACTATGAGCGTCCTCAATGGAGTGTTAAATGGTTTTGGGGGACGCTTGTTTAACGAAGTGCGATCGCGTCAAGGTCTAGCTTATAGTGTATATGGTGCGTGGAGTCCTAGCTACGATTTTGATGGTTTATTTATTGCAGGAGGACAAACCCAGACAGAGAAAACTGTTCCCTTTGTTAAATCAGTTGTTTCTGAAATTAAAAAATTGCGCAATCAACTAGTAACCGAACAAGAGTTAGATGATGCTAAAGAATCTATTCTCAACTCTTTTGTCTTCAATTTCCAAAGTCCCAGTCAAACTTTATCTCGCTTAATGCGTTATGAATATTTTGACTATCCCGAAGATTTTATTTTTGACTATCAAGACAAAGTGCAAAATACGACTGAAGAAGACATTCTCAATGCTGCTATAAAATATCTTCAGCCAGATAAGTTAGTTACTCTGGTTGTGGGGAATAAACAAGGTATGAACCCGCCGTTAGATAGTCTGAATCAAGAAATTAATCTGGTAGATGTTTCTATTCCCCCTCCAGGAAACAGTTAAGAATAGAAACTATTAGCAAAAGCGATCGCCCGTACTCAAAACTATAGTAAAGCGATCGCTTTTTTTAATCGGTATTATTATGTTTAATTATCCTGAGTTTTAGACTCGACGGGAAAATAGTCGTTATATTTTTCCTGGTCGAAATGATATACAGTGCGGATGGGATAAGGAATACCAATTTCTGCCTCATCCAAAGCTTGCTTGACTTTAATCATTGCTTTAGTCTGCACCTTGCGTAGCTGTTTCTGTTGGGGACTAGTCCAATAGCGCACGATAAAGTCAATCGAACTATCGCCAAAGTTAACCACATCAATTTCTGGACTGGGGGTTTCCAAAACTCCTGCAACCGTTGATATTGTCTCCTGCAAAATTGCGATCGCTTGATCTAAAGGAGTATTATAATCAACCCCTACTGCTAAATCCGTCCGCCGCGAAGCATAAGCCGTAACTACTTTCACCGCATCGGTAAAAACAGTCGAATTGGGTAGCAAAACTCTTTCTCCATTATAAGTACGGAGTTTGGTAGTACGAATACTAATATTTTCCACTTTCCCCTGATAGTCGCCAATTACTATCTCGTCTCCAATGCGAAACGGTTCTTCTATTAGTAAAATAATTCCCGCTAGAAAGTTTTTAAATATATCTTGAAAAGCGAAACCAATTGCTACCGAACCTACTCCCAGGGTAGCAATAATATCTGCTAACTCAAAACTAGGAAACGCCAAAACGCAAGCCAACAAGATACCTACCGACCAAACGCCAATTCTGCTAATTTTTAGTAGCAGCAATTGTAGAGAACTACTTTTAATAGTTCGCTTTCCTGTTTCATCAGCAATCTTTAAAACTAGTTCTACTGCATATTTGGTTAGAAACAAAACCACGAATGCAGACAGCAATCCTGGTAAAGTTTTAACCCCCTGTCCAAATAGCTCTAATAAAGCTTGGACAATAGTATCGATAATTTTTGACATAATTTAATTGATTTACCAATAACAAGACCCGAATACTTGTTTTAACATTCTTATCCTCATATCTTCATCAAACAAACTGAGCTAAGTTTCAACTGAATATGTAGCTTGCTATATTTCCCTAAGTTAAATTACCGAGACAACGATCGTAAAAATGGGGTATTAAACCCTGTAATATATGAATAGGGAGATTATTCAGGTGCAGCTTTAGAACCTCAAAGTGCTTATAAACATGGGTTTTTTGACTGTAATCAAGTAAATTTACACATTATTTACATAAATCTCCCAAGAATTACGCAAACTTTATACCATGCCCACATATTCACGGATATACTGAGTTTAAGAAACAAAACAAACACCAGTTATTCTGCAATATAAATCAAAGATCAGTAAATTCATGGAAGATATTAACCAGTACATCACATCTATTCAACAAGAAGTCGTTGCTGAAGAAAAAACTGTAAAAGTAGCCAGGCTAATTATTCTATTAATCAAAATTGAGAAAGAATTAGCTACAGTAAAAGAGACTTTAGCAAAGCTACAAACTCATCAAGAAAAATATAACAATAATTCTCAACTCTCCGAGCAAATAGAGCAAAAGATGGCTACTGTTAATCGTCTTTCCGCGAAAATAAGTAAAGCGAGGCTCAATCTAAACTATTACTTTATTTAATTTATCGATTAATTTTAAAGTGTGATTAAAATTTAAGTTGAGTTTAAAAAAATACCCTACTATTTATATTACTTCTGTAAATGAACAAGTTATATATACTTAAGCAAGAAGTCTGTATCAAATATTGCTAAAACGATTTTCGTTAGTTGTATAAACAACTATTTTTAAAAATCTCCAAGTTTAATTTTAACTAAGAACAGATAACTCAGCGTGTTTAAAATAGGGTTGGCGATGTCAACTCTATTTTTTTGTTAGAGTAAATTCCATGACTCTTTTGCTAGCGATCGAGACAATAATTATTAATTTCTTTGATCGCATCCTGGTGTATTTTTCCAGCTTCTCCAGCATCAATGCGAGCAAGATCTAATGCCTCAAGATTCTTACTTTCTCTAGCTTGCACTGCATCGTAAGTTGCTTGGGAATAAATACGATAGATTGTCACTAGTTTATTTTGATGTTTAATCAATTGAGGATTGTTAACATGCAGGGCTTGAATCTGATTAGCAGCTTTGTCCATCATACTGGCAGCTTCTAGCCAACTTTTCATCGAGCTTTGATCTTCTGTATAACTAATATTTTGGCTGCTATGATTCACCTCGCTCACAATACGAAAAATTTGCTCGCATTGAGTCAATTTACTGCGATCGCAGCCCGAAACTAGCAAAGTCAACAAAATAAAAATGACAGAAAAAAAGAAATGACGATCGCTCCCCTCTCCTTTGGAGTTGCATCCCCCCAAACTTTGCCAACGCCAAACTAAAAAATGTAGCAAATAATGTCCGTCAGAAAGATAGCGTCGAACACTTCCTTGAGAATTACTAAATTGTGGACGAGTAGGGCAATGAAATTGTCGTTTGAGCGATCGCTCGTCATTTCTATCGACTAACATTCGATTAACTAGTTCTAACTGATTGTTGATTGAGGAGAAAACTATCGTGTATCTCAATTAACTATAAAGGAATTGATGATACTATAACTATCCAAATTCAATCACACAAAACAAAATTAGATGTCTGGCAGCTTATTTATCTCCATGTCGTTTTTGATGCCATTGCCAAGCGTGAGTGATAATCTTCTTAAGATCTGCATAATTGGGATTCCAGCCCAGCTTTTCTTTCACTTTTTTGCTGCTACCTACTAAAATAGGAGCATCCCCCGCACGGCGATCGCTTTCAACCGCAGGAATTTCTAAACCCGTTACTTCGCGGGCAGTTTCAATTACTTCTCTAACGGAAAAACCATTCCCGTTGCCCAGGTTAAAGACATCTGATTCCCCACCAGACAATAAATATTCCAAACCCAAAACATGAGCATCAGCTAAATCGTTAACGTGGATATAATCTCGCACGCAAGTTCCATCGGGGGTATCGTAGTCTGTACCAAAGATATATAGAGATTCTCGTTTTTTCAGTGCTGTTAACAAAGCCAAGGGAATCAGATGAGTTTCTGGTTGATGATCTTCCCCTAACAACCCTTCTGGATCTGCTCCACAAGCATTAAAATAACGGAATGCTACTGATTTGAGATTAAATGCCGTATCAAAATCCCTTAAAATTTGCTCTACCATATCCTTACTAGCAGCATAAGGGCTAAGAGGGCTGTGGGGATGATTTTCCGTCATGGGTACTTCTTTCGGCATCCCATAAACCGCACAGGTAGAAGAAAAAACAATTTTATTAATACCGTGTGCCAACATGGCTTCGAGTAAATTTAACGTGCTGGCTACATTATTACGATAATATTTTCCAGGCTCTTTAACAGATTCCCCTACTGCTATATAGGCTGCAAAGTGCATTACCGCATCAATTTTATGGGTTGTAAATAGCTTATCTAAGACAGCGCGATCGCTTGTATCGCCAACAATCAGCTTGAGCTGTAAGACATGATCAACTATCTCTTGATGCCCATAAGATAAATTATCTAAAATAATTACTTCATAACCAGCTTTTTTTAAAGCTAGTGCTGCATGAGAACCTATATAGCCAGCACCGCCTGTAACTAAAATGGTCTGTTTTTTAGATGACACCTACCCAAATTCCTCCAAATAACTTGCACATTAATTTGAGCTATCTTGAGATAACTGAACCTAATATAAACGACTAACTACGTAATTAGTTAATTCATGGAGTGCATCTTTAGAGTCTGAAGCAGCCAAACAATTCAAGCTTTGAGCTGCCATCTTGGTGTGACTAGCTGCTAGTTGACGGGCTTTATCAATACCATTACTATTTTGGACTAATTCTAAGGCTTTACTCAAGTCTTCTGATTCAGAAAATTCCCGTTCAAGCAAAATCTCTAAATAAGGTTGTTCTTCAAGAGCATAAAGCACTGGGACAGTTAAATTCCCACTAGCTAAATCTGAACCTGCTGGTTTGCCCAAAACTTCGGTCGATCCCGTAAAATCTAAAATGTCGTCGACAATTTGAAAAGCCAGTCCTAAATTACGACCATAATCATAGAGACTTTGTGTCATATCAAGACTAGCATCGCTCAATACAGCAGCAGCTTTAGCACTGTTTGCCATTAAAGAAGCGGTTTTATAATAACTTTTGTCAAGATAGCTATCAATTGAAGCACCAATATCAAAACGATTCAAGCCTTGTAAAATTTCTCCTTCCGCAAAATCTCTGATTACTTCTGACAGCAGCTTAACTACTTGGAGATTATCTAGATTAGCTAAATACCAAGATGATTGAGCAAAAAGAAAATCACCAGCCAACACAGCAATTTTGTTATCAAACAAACTATTAACTGTTTCTACATTACGACGCAGATCTGCTTCATCTACAACATCGTCGTGTACCAAACTGGCAGTATGAATCATTTCAGTGATTTCTGCCAGACGACGATGACGACTGGTCAAGTGATTATTTGGCATAGTAGCCCTGGAAACTAATAAGACAATTGCTGGTCTAATTCGCTTGCCTCCAGCCTCAAACAAGTGTTCGGCAGCAGCCCCTAAAATAGGATGACGCGCACCAATAAGCTGTTTGAGGTTATCTGTCAGAATATCGAGATCTTGTTCGACGGGTGCTAATAAAGAAGTAGTAGAAGATGTCATTGTTAAGCCAATTCTGGCAATTATCTTATTTAAGAAACTTTACATATTATTGTACTTATTTTAAGGGAAGCTAACCTAATAACCAACTATTAAGTTGTAACTATTACAAATCAATCACAGTAGTTTGACCAGGCATAGTAGGGTTAGGGAAAATATTTAATTTAAAAATGCCTGGGATAAATAGTCTGAAACTGTTGAGGGAGCGATCGCCAATTGGCGATCGCTCGATTTATATTAGTGATTTGCGAAAAATAAAAGCGATCGCCGATCATCATGAATAAATTATTTGAATTATTAAAATCTACTTAAAAAAAATTGTCAACAAGCGATATTCGCGATATATCTATATAATGGCATCTAAATAATAATTACTATCAATAAACTAGATCTATTATGACCCATAGTATAAATCTTAAAAATCAAAAATTTCGTCCCAATCAGCAATTTCAAGAATTTATCTTTATTGGTAATACCGCGAATAAATCTGTATCCGATCTAACAGAAAAGGCAGATCTTTGTCCTGATAGTAATTTTGTCAGTCAAGTTAACCTAGAAGACTACGTGGCGATCGCGGAAATACACACTAATAAAAATATTAGTCATCAGCTAAAAATTTTAAATATCAAGCCAGGAGCAATAGTCAAATTAATTAGCAAAACGAATAATGGATCGGTTGTAATAAGTCTCGGCAATAAATTGATTGGTATGGGCGCAGAAATTGCTCGCCAAATTGTGACAACTCCAGTTAGTTAAGATAATGAAAATAACTACTAGCATTGACGAATTATCTTTAGGCTCGGTAGGTATAGTAGCTGGCTATAGCCTAATCTATGGTGGCTATATAGGCAAATTAATATCTAAAGGCTTAATTCCTGGTACTTTCTTTGTGTTGCTCAATTCAGATTTAGTTAGAGGTACAGTACAAATCATGCTTAAAGAAAAAATAATTATTCTTTCCAAGCCAGAAGTAAATGCTCTTTGTATTGATGCTGCAACAGAAGATAACCAATAACTCTTTTAGTCTGGCACTAAAGCATACCGCTTCGCAAATCTTAGTTTAGCCGATCGCGATCGCGGATTTTCCCTTTGTTCGTCTCGTCGAGGGACAATTGGTTTTTTCGTAATAACTTTCAATAACTCACTATCGCGGAAGCGATGCTTTACTATACGATCTTCCAGACTATGAAAGCTAATAATGCCAATAATGCCGCCTGGTTTTAACCAGGTAGGAGCTACTTCGATAAATTTTTCTAGAGATTTTAATTCTTGATTGACTTCAATCCGTAAAGCCTGAAAAGTACGGGTAGCAGGATGAATTCGACCATGACGATACTTTCCTGGTACGGCAGAAGCGATCGCATCACTCAAATCCGTAGTGCTTCTAAAAGGACGCTGCTGCACGATCGCCTTAGCAATACGTCGAGAAAACCTTTCTTCGCCATAAGTATAGATCAAGTCTGCCAGAGATACTTCTTTCCAATGGTTAACGATTTCCTCAGCAGTAATACCACCAGATCGATCCATACGCATATCCAGAGGCGCGGTGTGACGAAAACTAAAACCCCTTTCCGCAGCATCCAATTGTGGAGAACTAACCCCAAGATCGGCAATAATACCATCAAATAATAAATCTCCTGGTTCATAATCGGCAAAGTTGCCTTGCCAAAACTCCAATTGTTGAGGATAATATTGCGCCAATCTAGTTTTTACGGCTGCGATCGCAGTTTCGTCCCGATCTGTTGCCCATAACTTAATCTTTTCTTCCGCATTCAAAATCAGTTCGCTATGACCGCCACCACCTGCCGTAGCATCCAAGTATTGACCGCCTGGCAATACATTCAGCCCTTCGATCAACTCTTCACTCAGCACAGAACGATGATTAAATGTGCTTGTTGTCCGTGCTTTCATTAGTATGTTGCTCCAAAATCTTAATTAAAATTTTATAACCTTAGTTATGGAAGATACTAATCCAACTTAAATTTGCGGTTACAATATAATTGTGGAACATAAAGGCTTATTTAATCCTTTATGTACTTACTTTTTTAACCGTTTATCAAGATAAAGTCGAATTTATCATATTTATATATGGAAGTTAGCCAACGCCCAGGAAAAGCAGAAGACTCTCCTGGTCATAGGTGGGCAGGTATTTTAGGAACGGGAGTTGCGGTTGTTACCCTGACTCTGCCTATAGTCATGATTGCATCTTATTCTCCTTTCGATAGTAATGCCCAGCCCGTACCAGAAAAAATAGATCTACTCCCCAAAAAAGTAATTAATCCCATGAAATAAAGAAAAATTATCGTACCATAGGTGTTTCAGATTATGGTATCGGAAGAAATTTAGAACTGACACTTCTTTTTGAAAGAGGAAGGATTTGTAATTCATTAAGTTTAACCAATGAATTTTACAGATGCTTTAGTTTTCCTCGGCAATTTATAGATAACTAGGGCATATCATTAATACGGCGATGAGATACCCTAGTTATCCGTTGCTTATTTTTGTTCCTGGTACGATTCGCATTCCGTTAACAAAATCCCAACCAGACTGGGTGCGTTTTCCTGCAAGCTGCACTTGAGTTAATAACAAGAATCCCGAACCTGTCTGTACTAATGCACCCAGGTTTTTAATATTTTTGACTATTTCTCCTGGTTTGCTTTCAATTTGGTTTAATTCTGAATATTGCTGTTGCAAAATCCGATATTCTGCTGGTAAATCTTTAACAGTTGTTTCTGTAATAGGCACGGTAGCGATAACTTTCAATTTCTTATCGTCTAATTTGGCAGCACAATTAGGAAAAAAACCTCTTACTCGATTGTGTATCTCCAGGGCAGATTGGGACCAATCAATGGCAAAATCAGCTTTATCAATCAACCGTGCGTAAGTAGCTAAAGAATCACTTTGGGGAATAGGATTAATTTCTTTTTGCTCTAGTTTAAATAGAGTTTCCAATAACAAATCTGCTCCTCGATCTGCTAAAGTAACCGCTAGATCGACTGCATTATCTAAAAGCTTAATTTCAGTTTCTGCTTTGAGTAATATATCTCCCGTATCCATTCCTCTATCCATCAGCATAGTAGTAATGCCTGTAGTGCGATCGCCATTAACAATACTCCATTGGATTGGTGCAGCACCGCGATATTGGGGCAATAAGGAGCCATGAACGTTAATACAACCCAACTTAGGCATGGACAAAATTTCTTCCGACAAAATTTGACCGTAAGCCACCACGACAAAAGCATCTACTTTGGTTTTTCTTAGCAGATCTAAAGTTTCGGGATCTTTTTTGATTTTGGGGGGTTGCCAGACTGGTAAATTATGCTCTAATGCTACCTTTTTAACTGCCGAGGGCAAAGTTTTGTTTCCTCTCCCTCTTCTTTTATCTGGCTGTGTTACTACCGCGACGACTTCAATATCTGGATTTTCTCTAAGTTTGACCAAAGTAGTAACAGCAAATTGAGGAGTACCAAAGAAGACAATTTTCATCAATTAATCAATTAATAGTTATGCAGAATGACTATCAGTTTATCGAAATTGAGTAAGTATTGTTAGAGAGCAACAACTCAGACAAAAATCGCCCGTTATCGAAGAGTCTCTTCAATAATAGGCGATTTTGCACATATCCTAATTGATGCAGATATCTATAAATTATTAACGACGGCGAAACTGCTGCAAAATTCCCTTGCGACGATCTTCAGTATCGCTATCAGAGTCATCATTATTTTTACCAGACTGATTATAGTAAGAGTCATAGTAAGAGTAGGCATAATAATCAAACTCAGGATCGACCATATTTGCCACAACTCCCGCAACATTGCATTGACTCTGACGTAAAACATCTAGAGCATTACTAATAGATTTGCGACTTGCTCTTTGAATACCAGAAATAAATAACATGGAGTCTACTTCGTTTGCCAAACTTTTGGCATCGGCAATTACGCCAATTGGTGGCGTATCAATAATTATATAGTCGTAGCCAGCCTCCCAGTCTTCTATTAGCTGCTTCATTTTGTCAGAATTTAATAAAGCGATCGGATTGGGAGAAGTCGTACCAGCAGTAATTAAATCCAGATTATCGATTGAACTTGGTCGTAAATATTCTGTCCAAAGATTATCGGTAGTAATAGCTTCGCTCAATCCAGATTCATTTTTGATTTGAGCCAGCTTGTGTAATTTGGGTTTGCGTAAATCCGCATCCACTACTAGTACTCGCTGTCCTAATTCTGCTAAAACAATTCCCAGATTATAAGAAATAGTTGATTTACCCTCAGCAGAAGTTGAAGAGGTAATTGCCAAACTCTTGATCTGACCATCATCTGCCATCAAATAACGCAAATTCATCGCCAAAGACCGCAATCCTTCAGTAAATGATGAATAATAAGAATAAGACTGTCGGGTAGTATGAATATTAGCTTCTATTCGCGGATCGCCTACTTTAGGAATTACTCCTAACAAAGGTAATTTAGTAATCTGTTTGATTTCTTCAACCTGTTTCACACTTTGATCCAACTGCTGTAGGATAAAGGCAGTAGCAAGGCCCAAAAATCCCCCTGCCATCAAAGCTTGAATCAATCCTTGTTTGATATTGGGTGAAATTGGATCACCAGGTAAAAAAGGAGCATTGAGAACTCGCCAGGGTGCAGTTTCTTCTGCTTCTGATATTTCTAATTCTTGTCGTCTTTCCAGAAGATAATTATAAGATTCAGATTTAAGCTCTACTTGACGTTTTAATTCGGTAAAAGTTTGTTGCAACCCAGGAATACTAATAAATTTGTTATCTGCTGCTGCTTTTTCCCGACGGAGACTTGCCAATTGACTTTGTAGACTAGAAGCTTGGTTTTCTAAGTCCAATTTGCGAGTGGCTAGAAGTCCAAGAGTAGAACCTTCTGAAGATATTTGTCTATCCCCACCCGAACTATTGGTAGTTTGGTTATTGATAGATTCGCTACTTCCAGATTCGCTACCTCCAGATTCACCAGCACTATCTGCCGATACTCGAACATCTGTGTAGCTAGGAGTTAAAACTATACGTTCTAATATTTCAGGAGAGATAGACTTGCCTAAAACTTGTTCTGCTCTTTTTTGGAGTTGTTTTTTTAATTCTTTGCGCTTTTCTTGAAGATTTCCCATGACATGAAAATTGTCGCGGAAATCAACTGTTCCCAAATTGTACTGAGTTTCTATCTCCCGTAATTTATTAGCTAAATTTTGATAAACTCCGTCTTCAGCTAAAACAGAAGAAGCCAACATAGTTTCTGAATCCTGCCCCAATTCTTTTAATTGGTATTCTAATTCTTCTCTTTGTTTGCGATTGAGATCGATCGCAATTTGAGTTTGCTGTATTTCTAAGGCGATACTTTGCTTTTCTTCTCCTGCTGTCATTGCCGAGACTTCAGGATCGACTAATTGATGTACTTGTCGGAAATGACGAATTTCTTTAGCAGCTTCATCTAATTTCTTTTGAGCGTGAGGCAACTGACTGTCAATAAATTTGATGGCATTACTTGCTTGAGATCGTTGTTTTTCTAGACTATAGTCAATATAAGTAGAACCCAAAGCTTCTAAAACTGCTTTGGCTTTTTCGGGATCTGGATCGACATAAGAAACAGCTAAAACATCAGTGGGAACTTTATTATTAACTGCTTGATGAATAGATATTTTGCTAACTATTTCACCAACAGAAATTTCTGGATAACGATCTTTCAGTGTTTCTACTGCTTTGGCAATCATGGAGTTACTACGAAGAACGTAAATCTCTGTAGAAAGATCGGTCATTGAGTAATATTGACTCCCTGTAGTTTGTTGGGGAGCAACAGTTGCGGATTCTTGGTTTTGGGGGTTTTCTAATAAGATTAAGGTTTCGGAACGGTATTCAGGAGTTTTGAGGGCAGTTAAGAGAAACAATCCTGTAAAAACTGTTATGCCCACAGCTAATGCAGGTTTCCATCGACGATATACAATCTGTTTAAATTCTGATAGAGAAAAGCTTGTCTCTTGAATATTTAAGCCGCTTAAGTCGATTGCGTCCGATCTGATTATTTCATTACTCATATTTAATTCGATCTGTAAATATTGCCCCAATCGAAGCAAGTTTTACAGAACCTTAGTCACAGTTAAAGGTTAAAAATACTGATAGAAAAAATTCGATTATTCTGACTATTTATCTTAATTTTTTTTCTCTTCTTAAGCTTCAGTAGTTTTACCGTTTTATATGCAACTATTTTTTTGATTTACTCCTCATTTATTTGGATTCTTGCCCATCCTGTGCTTTTCCAAATTAAGAAGAAAAGAATTGATGAAATTAATCCTCCGAGATTCCACCTAAGGCATTTTTTCAAAATAAAAGTTCTTTTTTGCTTCTTGAATAAGTCGACCTGACTAGTAATATTTTTTTGATTTGTCTGCAATTTTTGAATAATATCTGTCTTTAATTTTTGAGTATCTACTGTATCGGGTATATTTATCTGTTGCTTTGCTTGCTGTTGCAATATATTTTTAATTTCATCTTGGGAATTAGCTAGTTTTAGTCGATCTTCATATTCTATAATTGCATCTTTTTGACTGACAAACTGAGCATTAACTTGGGCTTTTTGCTGATTGTAAATCCGAAATCCATTATTAATACTCAAAGGAATCATTAATAATAATAGTATGGCTGCAACTAAAGACAGCCAAGATGCAACTTTTAATAATAAAGTCTCGATGGGAGCGCGATCGCTTCTTTCTCCATAGTAAACTAGTACCATACCGAGCAAGGTAATGGGGATTCTTTCGACAATTGTCCCCATAGTTTCAAATTCCCAAACTGGATTCATCAATTGGGGAGGAATTAATAAAAAGAAAATATCGACGATTGCCATCAGCAATAAACCATAGCCAACTAAACGCAAAATACCAGAAGAAAATATTAGTCTTTCTTTATCCTGTAAAATAGTCATAAACTAACTAGAAAATAGAGATCAAATTGAAACTCATCTAGTATAGTCTTCTTGATTATCGATCGCTCGCGACTAATTGGCTAATTGGTTAGAGTCGGGAAATTTGGCAGCCACCACCGATATACATCTTTCCAGGTTGTTTCTAGGGTTTGATACGCCGCCTGGCGATCGCCAACTAAAGGGGTAGATAACTGTATCCAAAGACAACGGCGATCGCGTATACTAGCTTTTCCTTGCAACCATTCCCATGCTATAGTCAGTTTTAGATCGTGTTGATAGCGATACTGAGAAAACTGTTTTTGGGTGACGTTACTGGGGCTGCGAGGGCTAATACAACTGCTTAAATAAGCACGATCTCCATTAGTTAATAGGGTATGATGTCCTATTCCTGGTATTTCTTCTATTTGCTTGGTATCGATCGCTTCGGTGGGTATTTTTGTATATTGATGTAAGTATGCCCCTACATCACCCCTAGTATCGACTAAATAGCTCATTTCTAAGCTAATTTGCGATTTTTGGTGAGTATATTCATATGTTTGACGTGCTTTGATTTTTTCTTGCTTGACTTCAATGGTGGCAGAGGGATCTACACTAGGTTCAATCCTATCTTTTGAATCCAATAAAGCGATCGCTTTGACCGAATCTAGCTTTATATGTTGGGGAAATCGAAAATTAGCTACAGGGCGATTACCAGCGGTAGGATTAATTAAAGTGTATGCTATGACTAAATTTGTTCCAATAGCCATAACCGCCAAAAAATAACTCCGCCATTGACTTTGATTGACTGTGTTGAGAGACATCTAAATTATTTATTGCTTAGGCGATCGATGATTGCTGCTTTTTGCTTAAAAGCCCATAGCAAAAGCCTGAAAAGATAGCAATTGCTAAAGTAGAAAATATTTGCGAACCTTGAACTCCATGCCAATAATTGAACTGAGTCTGATAGGGAATCATAATAGTTAGGATGCAAACTCGAATTACTCCTAATAAAAAACCTAAAGCAATCGAAAAAACAGGTAGTAATATTTGTTGTTTTTTGCTCAAAGAAACACAACTAATGAATAATAATGCTAGCTTCACAATGAGCAGAATCATTGGTACTCCCGCACAAGGGTAATCGACAATTGCTTTGAAATTCCCTAATTCTGGTAAATATAAGATAACTTCGTTACCAGAACTTTGGACATTAAAGCCGAAATAATAAAGCAAATAAGTAGAAACTTTAGCATTGATAATAGTAATGTGAATTATGCCATCGATAAAATGTCCGATTACCCCCGTAGGAAAAAACAAAAACCAGGCAAAAAACAACTCTGAAAAATATTGACTCAAACCTTTAATTCCTGAAGCAAGTAAGGCTATGGCGATCGCAGCTACAACGGGTAATAAAGGTAGTAAACTAGATTCAAAACTAAATAAGGTAATAGTTTTGCTCAAAACAATTCCCAATAAGATTGACCCGACAAAACTAGAAATAGGATCGCTATCATAGTTAAGGTTATCTTTCTTTTGCCATAATAACCACAGAATTGCTCCCCAAAATAAACAATTGGTAGTCATAATATCTATATTTGCTGTTGTTTTCCACATCAACGTGAGATAGACAATAGCAACAGCAATTAAACTAGAAAATAGCCACAAGCGATCGTTATAGATCGTTTTTTTCATGGTTTCACAAATTATCTATTACATAATATGTAACTCCTTCATTACCTTCAACATTAAAATAATCTAAGGTATCCCTAACAGTATTGAACTCATGCTCGCTAGTAGTAAATAAATGGGAACCCGATCTAGTGTTGAGCATTCGATAAAGAGGTACTGTATCTATATCTTGCGGTTCTGATTCAAATGCATAGTAGCCTATGCCATCAAAACTATAATTACTCAAAGTTCTAAGAATAGAATCTTTTTCAACTTCGCTAATCGTATAAAGATGAGAACCAGTATCTCGATTAAAGAAGCGATAAACTGGCAGCGCACCTTCAATATTTTGTCCAGTCAAACTATCTTTATCGCTAGATAAAACTCGATAAGCAACACTTTCATAGTCATACTGCAATGTACCATCTAGACTAAGTTCAAAAACGTTTTCTCTTTCAGTTTCATTGGCTGTATAAAAATGAAATCCTCGTTCGTATTGAAAAAAGCGATGTACTGGTACTGCATCATAAGCAAAAATCTCATATCCAATATCAGATAAAATTGCCAAATCTAGATCCGTAGGCAAATTCCTTTCACCAAAAGTAAAAGATTTATCTAATAAAGCATCAGAATTTTCATCTAAAGTATAACCATCTTCAATATGATTGAGATCGCTATCTAAAGGGATTGGTTGTCCGCCATTTAAACTTACACTTTGAGTCCCCGTAAATTCTCCATTATTAACTTGTCTGTTAAAAGCAGGAGTAATCCCAATTCCCAAAACATGACCAATTTCATGAAGACTTAAACCGAGAAAATCTTGTTTATCTGCGGGAATATCATCATCAGTTTCAGGAGTAGGATCGAAATACAAATTATCTAGGGCTGAGGCATTAAACTGCACTATACCCAACCAAGGTTCAAAATTATCTCCTTCAATTCTAGCTTCTCGATCGCTACCAAGAATATAATCACCATAATACGTTCCTTCCCCTAGAGTCGGTCGATCGTCATCTAACTCTACAGAAGAAATAAAGATAATCAAGTCATCAATTGGTTCGTCAAAGGTTACTTCTTGTTCGACTCCATTAATCGGAAATCTCAATACTTCTCCAGCGGGAGTAGAAGTAAATTCATCTTGAATATAAGAACTCCAAATATCACCTGCCTGTTCTATGATAGTCTTCCTTTCATCGGTGAAAAAACCAATGGTATCAAAGCGATAGTCAAATTTAATATCAAAAGCCATAAAAATTTGTCAGAGTATTTTACATTGTATTAATATCTTCATTTTTACCGCGATCGCCATTTATCAATGCATACATTTAACTGCGATAACTAAACTACAAATAATAAGATTTAATTAGCTTTTGGAAGCGCATTAAGAAATAGAAAAAAACAATCTATATGTCGATCAAATATAACTTCTCTAAAAATAATTGTCTTGTATCATCATATTCAAAGTGTATTTATTATATATATATATATTTTTTTTACTTACAGAGTCAGTAAAAATAGTTAAGTGCAATTACTTCTGAAATAATCTGTTTAGCCTGTTTGATTTTAATTCTAAGTAAAATCAACAATTAACATATTCCTTGAATAATGAACGAAAGCAATTATTATTAATATTCGATATTTTAATTACTTTTTCAACAGAAGCCTATATTATGATGTCGATAAAAATATTTATTTAGTTATGTAACTACAACTATCAATCAAAATCAAATATAACAGTGAAAAAAATATCTATCTACGAATTGATAACTAGTTAAATTATATGAACTAAGAAAAATAAGGCATAAATACGGAAGATGATTCTATTAAAAGTTAAGTAAGGTTATGGATATTTATGTGGGTCATTTTTTAAATTTCCAGCAAATTATATCGATGACTATAAATTTATGCGTACATTAACTTTTGCTTGCTCTACTCTTTTATTTTTGCCATTATTATGTTCGACTACTTTGGCAAGTCCAGTTGCTCAATCTACATCAGAGATGTCAGAAACTTCTGAAGTGGAAATCAACCAACAAACTCATAATGAATCAACAGTAACCGCTGACAACACTGGATGGAGTGATTCAAATTACAACGAACTAAAAGACATAAAATTACAGCTACAAAACATTCGTCAGCGTAACTTTACTCCTAGTCGTGGAGTTCCTTCTCTTACTATTGCCAATCCCTATGGTTTTGGGGCAGATCGAGGATTTTATAGCGGTTTGAGCTATCAAGTCGATACTCGTGGAGGACTTGATGGAGAAAATGATGGTGATGCTACCTTTGGCTTTGGCAAGGGTTTTGGCAATGCTCAAAAATCTATCGGAGCAGAATTAAGCTATTCATTAGTAAGCTTCGGTCAAAATGGTCGTGATTTTGGTTCTGGTGGCTTTAATTTGAAGCTACATCGTAAAATTGCTCGCGGCTGGGGAGTTTCGGCTGGTTGGAACAGCTTCTTATCTATTGGCGATGCCAACGATCTAGAAGACTCCTTATACCTTTCCACTACTAAAATTATCAGTCTCAAAGAGAAAGTTTCTGCACCATTTAGTCGAGTGGGAGTAACTGCTGGAATTGGTAACGGACAATTCCGTACTGAAGATGATATTGCCAATGATAATAGTAATTTTAATATTTTTGGTAGTTTAGCTTTTCGCGTTGCTCGTCCAGTTAGCTTTATTACAGAATGGACGGGACAAGACTTGGCAATGGGTTTGTCTGTATCTCCTGTTCGGACTCTTCCTCTGACCATCAATCTTGGTGCTAGAGATCTTGCTGGTGCGGGGGATGGAGTGCGCTTCGTTTTTGGAGTGGGTACGGGATTTTAGTTATAAATCAATAATTCGGAACAATTAATTATGCACAAAAGGCAAATATTATGGCTGGGTTGTTTGGCTACCCTAGGATTGATGGCAATGACAAAAACTGCCTCTGCCCAGGCGATTACCAACCTATCTGATGCTACTGGTACTATAACTTCTAGCCCTACCAGTGTACCGATAGATACCTTGAATGGGAGTGGTATTCCTAATACTACTGAAATCGACCCTAGTACGGGAACTATCTCAGGAGGAGGAATTGATATTCCAATTGAGTTGGGCAGTGGTTCGGGCAGTGGTTCGGGCAGTGGTTCGGTCGGTCGTACAGGCAGCAGTTCGGGTAGCGCGTCGGCTTTAGGAAGTGCTGCTCAAAAGATCACGATCAATAAAGTTGCCGAACTACTAGAAAACAATCTTGATAGTTCTGTGGATACTTTGGCAGCAGTAGAAAATACAACCGATCCTGAATTCGGACGTGCTGGTGATTCGGGAGTCGCTCGTAGCAATCGACCAGGAGATGGAAATCTCAGACGTATTGCTCGCAATAGTAATACTCGAAGAAATACTCTAGATGAAGATCTAAGACGTATTGGTAGAAAAAATTCTCCTCATGGATGCGCTAGAAGTTGTGCCAATCCAGATCGCCCAGTCATTGAGGCTCGTCAACTTGGTACTCGCGCTAAAGAAGCCCGTGAAATTGTAGAAAGACAACTGTCAGAATCGCAAAAGTTTATCGAGCAAGTTAATAATATCGATCCAGAAAAAAACATTTGGTAATTAGGAGTAATGTATATGAAACTATCACAGTCAACTATAAAATTTGTACCTAAATTGAGTAAATTGCTCAAACCCAACTTAACTTGCTTGGGGATCTCTTTTGGTGTCTTGGGACTATTGAATGTCATGAGCCTGTCTGCCGTCGCAGAAGACATTGTGGGAAATCAGGGAGTTAAATTCGATGAGGATACTATTGTTGAATTTGAATTTATTGAGTCTCATGGGGCATACCAATCTACTTTCGGTGTAATCGATCTAGATTCTTGTCAAGCAGGAAGTGATGGAGGAATCATTTTTGATTCTTGTGATAAAACTCCCTTACTATCAGAAGTTCAAGCTTCCGACAGTTTTGATTTTGATGATGTTTATCGTGAATCTAGCTATGAAACCGATCTCCAAGCAGGTAGAAACAACGACTTTCTAGGAACTCCTGGTAAAACCGTTCCCAACTACTTGGCAGAATATACCTTTAAAGCAGATAAGATATATGCCTTTTATCTAGAGTCTCAGTTTGATGGCAAACCTGCTGGGGTGGTTTATACTACCAACTTGATTAATGATAAAGGCAATAGGCAAGCATTATTTCATGAAGAAGACTTGACTACTCAAACCGTAGCTCAAAGACGTAATACTGCTGCTTTTGATGCCAACAAATTTGATGCTTTAATTGACGGTGGTTTGTTAGTCAACTTGGATGATACTGGTTCTGCTTTAGTCAAAACAGATAATGAAGATGCCGACTTTGATGATTTTATTGTTGGTATAGGTGGATATATTTGTAATCCTACTCAAGCTAGCGAACCTCATCTTCAAGACAAGAAAATTAGTCGCCAGCAATAATCAGTATAATTGTCATACATCGGAGATCGCGACTTCCCCAGTTCGGTTTTACTTCTTGGAAAAACCACAGCAAAACAGATACTATCAATACAGCTTGAGAAGTATTACCTTTTATTGATTTCATTTGGCTACTACTTGAGATATGAGAAGTAAGGGGAGGTCGATTCCGAAGTGCAAAACTGGTTACTCCAAAATTTGAGCGATGTACTCAACCGAGAAATAGAGCTAGAGGGAGATTCTGGTGCGATCGCAACTGAGGTTGATCCTCCAGAGCAAAGCGATCGCTCTTGCGGTCAAAAGTATCATAGTGAAAAAAATCGCCTAGCAAAGCTAAAAGCACAACAACAATGGTGCAGTGCAATCTCTTCGGTAGAACAGTTACTTTTAGCGGAACTTAATTCTACCCCCACAACCAATCTGGCGGAAAAACAAGGGCTAATTTTTTCTGCTCCCGCACCTTTATTAAGTAATGGGGATTTGGTTGCTCGTTTTCAATCAGCGGTTTTTAGTACCGATGTTTTTAAGGTCAATGCTTTGATGCCCTGCCGTAATTCTATCCCTACAGATCGAGCAGTTCATCAAGATATAACACCAGTAATTAAACTACCTCTAATTCCCAACGATTTAATTAATCAAGAACAGTTTTGTCTGGTTTTGACTGTTAATTTTGGTTTAATCATGGTTTTGGGAAAAGATAGTCAGGGAATCCCTAAGTTTCACTTTTCCTTCAATCCTGTAACTATTGATAAGGTTTGGGCTACATTGCGATCGCGTTTGGTCATAGCTAATTATCATCATTTAGAACATTTGGATAGCTTAGTCAAGCATTTTGCTCCACCAGAACCTATTTATCGTCTTGTCACTAGTTTTAGCCGTCGATTACTCCTTAATTTGCCCGATGTTACCACTCTAGAAACATCTAGAATGCGTCAGGTGGAAAATGTCACCACACCCTCAGAATCCAAACAATTTCAATCTGCTTTTGCCGCCCAAGTAACTACCAGCCACATGGAAATGGAATTGTTACAAGCCCTGACTCATGAAGTGCGTACTCCTCTAACTACAATTCGTACCTTGACTAAGTTGTTGCTCAAGCGCAAACAAGACTTCAAACCCAACGTAGTTAAACGCCTACAAACTATTGATCGCGAATGTACTGAACAAATAGAACGCATGGAACTAATTTTTCGGGCTGCGGAATTAGAATCTACTCCCGTAACCAAACAAAAACAAGTTGAGTTAGTACCGTTTGCCTTAGAGCAAGTATTTCAGCAAAGTATTCCCCGTTGGCAAGAAAAAGCACAACGGCGCAATGTCAAGTTGGAGTTTAATTTACCCCAACAGTTGCCCAAGATCGTAAGCGATCCAGTCATGCTAGATACGGTTTTGACGGGATTGATGGAAAGTTGTACCCGCAGTTTGCCCACAGGGGGACATATTGATGTTAAAGTTTCTACCGCGGGAAATCAGCTAAAATTGCAGGTGCTTTCTCAAGCTAGTAGTATTGATAATCCTTTTAAGTCTTTGGGACAATTGCTTACTTTTCAGCCCGCTACAGGATGTCTCAGTCTTAACCTAGATGTGACTAAAAATATCTTTCAAGCGCTGGGGGGAAAACTTACTGTCAGACAAAGACAGGAACAAGGTAAGGAATTAACGATCTTTTTGCCCTTGGGTAACAACAAAAGCACTAACGTTTATCCCAATGTAGCCCATTCTTAGGCTCGTAGTAGCGGGACTTTGACAAAAAATAAGTAAATCTAATGCCCAAGTTAAGTTTAGGAGCGCGTCTATTTATTTCTCACTTATTAGTGATGATGGTGGGATTGGGTAGCTTTGTAATTATTGCGAAAGTCTCTTCTCCTAGAATGTTTGTTTTGCGCTTAGAACAACTAGAAAGACGGGGAATTTTTACTGTTCGCTCCGCTCGCACTTACTTGGTTGAGGGTTTTCAAAATGCTTGGAATCGGAGTGCTATTTTATCAGTAATTGTAGGTGCAAGTGCTGCGGGGGGAGTAAGTTATATATTTTCTAAACGTATTACTAAACCTGTTAAGCAGATGGAGTCTATTACGCAAAAATTTGCAGCGGGAGACTTAGCTGAAAGAGTACCAGAAAGTGCCATTCCCGAGCTGAATCAATTAAGTGTTAGTTTCAACTCCATGGCGAGCAGTCTTGGGGATGTGGAACAACGTCGCAGAGAATTAGTCAGCGATCTTACCCATGAATTGCGTACTCCTCTAACTGTGATGCGGGGTTATTTGGAAGAACTAGCCGATGGCAGAATAGAAGGTACGCCAGAGCTTTATTTGCGCTTAATTAGGGAAACTAGACGTTTGGAAAGGTTGATTCACGATCTACAAGAGCTTTCTAAAGCAGAAGCGGGTTATTTATCAATTGATTCTCAAAAATTAAATTTACACCCCCTACTTAGCTCTCTAGTCGATCGCTTTGCGGATCAATTACTAGAAGAAGGTCCTAGTTTAATTCTAGACTGTCCTGAAGATATTCCTCTTGTATTTGGCGATCGCGATCGGACTGAACAAATTTTAGTCAATTTATTGGGGAATGCTATTCGCTATACCGAACTGGGTTCAATTGTAGTCAAAGCAACCAAGCAACATCGTCAGGTATGGATCTCTGTTACCGATACGGGAGTTGGTATTGCAGAAGATGATTTACCCTATGTTTTTGAACGTTTCTGGCGCGCCGATCCTTCTCGTTCGAGTCATTCGGGAGGAACGGGAATTGGTCTGGCGATCGCTCGTCGTCTGGTAGAATTGCAAGGAGGAAAGATTGAAGTTGAAAGTAAACTAGGCAAAGGTAGTATTTTTCGTTTTTGTTTGCCTGTTGCCTAGATGATTTGATTACTAATTAAGAATCGCGGTCATAAGATGACCTCATCTAAGTATATTCTCTGTCGTCATTGCAAAAAATAGAGAGTATAACTGCGGGGATAGCTATATGTTATTACCGCAGTTATTGCATTCTTTGATTATTTAAAGAAAATATTAATCCGTGATTCAAATCAATATAATTAGTGCTACTCCTGGCATTAGCACTCGCGAACAAATTTTACAGCTTATCCAAACCAGAACAACTGGTATTACGATTAAAGAAATTGGGAAATTGATTAATCGTCCTATTTCTATGATTCAAGTATGTCTCAAGGATTTAATTGCCGAGCGCGCTATTTTTACTCGCAAGAATAGAGCGGGTGTCGGTTTGATTTATTATCCTCGAAGTAATTAATTATGAGTTGAAATAGTTTATATGAATAAAAAGAGAGCAAGCTGGATTTTGCTCCTATTGTTTATTATTTTGGGTGTTAGTTTGTCTCTGGGTATCGATCGCTTATCCTTAAGAGCGAATAGCTTAGATAGTTCGATCTCTTACGATGTGGTAGAGCGATCGCATTATAAAATTCATACTGTTACTATTCCCCACGATAGTAATTATGCCGTTGTCCCCGTAGTATCGGGAGAATTGCAATCGATTCAAGATTTTGTTAATCAAGATAAAGGTAAAGTAGTCGCTGGGATTAATGGTGGCTATTTCGATCCGATCAACCACAAGACTACTTCTTTTATTGTCGAAGACTCTCAGATTGTAGCCGATCCGCGCTTCAACGAACGATTGGTAGATAATCCCGATCTCAAGCAATATTTAGGTAAGATATTTAATCGTGCTGAATTCCGTCGTTACAATTGTCAAAATGAAGTGCAATATGATATTGGGCTACATTCCTCACCCCTACTTTCTAATTGTACCTTAAATGCGTCTTTAGGAGGAGGCCCTGGTTTATTGCCCCAAAATACCTCAGTCGCTGAAGCTTTTATTGCTTATCAAGATGGCAAGCAGATTCGCGATGCGATCGGTTCAGATAGTTTAAATGCTAGGAGTGCGGTAGGTATTACCCCCTCAGGAGATATCATTTTAGCTATGGCAGCCCAAAAACCTGAAATGCCCTTAAATTCTGGTATTTCTCTGCCCGAATTAACCGATTTTTTAGCTAGTCTTGGTGCGGTTAAGGCGATGAACCTCGATGGAGGAAGTTCTGCTGCTTTATTTTATGGCGATCGCGTTATTTATGGCAGAGTAGATCGAGAAGGTAAGGAAATTCAAAGACCAATTAAATCTGTTTTATTGGTTCAGGAAATGAAGTAGTTTTTAAGGATTTTACTAGATGAATATTGATGCTCTTAATTTGAGTAAAAATATCGAAGAGAAATTTCAACAATTCAAGCAAGAAGAGAATTTTAGTGCCATAGCTAAACTGATTACTTATGCTTTGCAAGTTAATTCGCGACAGCACAATCTAAAATTATTTGGTTATATTCCCCAACTTTTTAGGACTGTAGCCATCTCTGCCGATCCTAACTCAATTGAGAAGGAAGATATATATATAGGAGAGCCTGTAGTTTATCAGATATTTTATTCAGGTGATCGACAATTATACGGTTTAAATTATTTTTATGTTTTTTGCTATTTTAAAGAAAATTCTGACCGATTAAATGTTTATTTCCAAAGTGCTAATCCCAATTATAAAAATCTTGTCTTGGAAGACTATAGTATAGCAGGAAATAAAATTAGTTTTGAAGGCTGTATATCTTCATTTAATCATGATAGTTTATCTATCATGAGTATAAGCGATCCTGGTCATTTTATTCCTGGTATTACTTCTAGTTATTATATTGGTTCCCCAGAATTAAACTTCCCTAAATTAATCGCTGAAGTTTTAGAAAGAATCGTTAATTTAGCCAAGATAAAGCTCGACCGCACTTTGTTATTTGGTTCTTCTGCGGGAACATTTGGAGCTTTATTAAGTAGTACCTATTTAACCCAAAAAACTAATGTCTTAGCTGTAAATAGTCAAATAAATATTAAATATAGACAGGATATTATTAACTCTTGTTTTAATATTAAAGATTCAAAAGATGTCGTCAAAAATTTTAACGCTAAACTCTCCTGTATAGATAGATTTAAAGAAGAATTAAACTCAACACCAAATGTGTATATATTAGCTAATATCAACGATAAACTACATCAAAGAAATTTTAATTTTTATCAAAATTATATTGAAAGATTTACTCGAAAAAATATTAATAATCAATCAGTTTTTGATAGCTACTATGGCGTAGAAGGACACGGACGCCCCGAACCATTTTCTTTAAAAGCTAAAATTAAAATAGCCAGAGAAATTTTAACCATGAAATCAACTCCTTGATCGAGTTAATTACTCTTCATATAAAATTTCCTCGAAACAAATTTGTCCCACTTCAACTAGAAGTGCTTCTGCTTTTTTATCTTCAAGAGAATCAACAGTTAACTGTTTAAACTCTTCCAATTTATATTGACTCTGAAACTTATTAAGGGTGCAGTCGCAAAGTCTTTGAGCTTCTTCTTCGGCTAATCCTTCTGACATTGAAGTCTGAATACATTCAGTGATATATTCCCGCGCAAAATCTTCTGGATATCGAGCCGAATTATCAGATTTAATCGAGCTTTCAGCAACTGCCATATTACTCGTAACTAATAACGAAAAAGTCAATAGAGAAGTATAAAAATGTTGCATATTGATCGCACTATAATCAAGATTAATTAAAATAACTATTCTATAGTAATCGATTCTTTTACCTCCAGTTTTGTTTACTCTACGGTTTGCACGGATAAGTTTTCCTCTAGCTGAATCAATTCATCTCGATGGGCTGTTATGCTAACCAAATTAGGACTATCGGTGCGAGGAACAACTCTGAGAAATATTTCTTCCCAACGCCCTGCTTTGCGCCAATAGAAGACACCAGCTAAAGGCGAAAGAATCGTTAATAGCCAGACAAGATTATTAGCATCAGGAAATAACAGAAATAAGATCAAAGCTAAACAAGAAAAACCGACAACTGCTAGCAGACTTAGTAATATTGCTAAAAAAATACTAGGTTGAACAAACCCTCTAAAAGTAATTTGCTTATTCTCTGGATCTACTGCGGTGAGTTGATAAGCCCGATTTTCAAAGTATTCTTGCAATTTTTTTAATAAGATATCTTCTGTTTCAGATGGGATGAGTTGAATTTGTTTAGTACGATCCTTGACTGAAGCGCGAATAAAGAAGAACAACCCAATCATCATCAATAGGGTTAGGAAAAAAGTTGAGGAAATAACTGGCAGATTCACGTCGATCGAGTTTGTTTAATTATTATGACAATACTTCTGAATATATACCAATCTTGCTGTCAAGTGTAATTATGTCGTGAGCGATCGCAGCGATCAAAGCCGATAAATTAATACCAAATACTGAATCTAGCTAGTACACTATCCAAAAGGAAAACTAATAATTAAAATAGTAGTTAAAATGAGACTAAAACGAGCGTTAATTTCGTTGATAATTATAGCTTTATCATCGTCCTTAATTGGCTGTGGTGAGTCAATATCTAGTGCTAACGACGAATTTTTGCCAGACAATAAGAATATAGTATCTAATTCTAATATTTTTCAAAACAGTCTAACAGAAAAATTGATCTTCAAAAGAGAAAATGGCTCTGAAGATTTTTCTTTTATACCAAAAAGTAATGGTATCAAGCTTGAAGGAATCCAAGGAGAAACAATAGTTAATTTGACTGTAGATATTAACCGAAAAATTCAAATACAAACCTCTGCTGGCTCAATATTAAGTCATGTATTGATTCGAGATAATTCTTGGACCATAGAAGATGGGGAAGAAACTGAAGAATTATATACTTTACAACAACAAACTAACGGCGATTACAAATTAGAATCAGGAGATAACACGGCAATATATCAGATTAAAAAGCGCGATTATGGCTTGGAAATCGAAACCCCCGACCAAAAATCACTTTATAAAGTAAAACATCAAGATAATAAGCAAATTCTTCAAGATATTAACAACAAAACTGTCTTAGAAACTAAATCTGATTTTCCTTTATTAGCAATAGCCTGTTATGGTTTTGAGGTTTTAGATGAAGCAGAACAAACAGGATTGGCTTACGCAATAAGTTTGGCTAAATGATTACAAGATCTATGGCTTTAAAATTATCGTCCAACAACAAAGCGATCGCTGTTTTTTTCGCTGAAAATTCACCAACAGCGATCGCAATTACTAGGGAAGAATTAAATTAGTCCCATCATACTGATAAATCTACTAAAATTTGTCCGTTTTCAACTTTGGTGGGAAAAACTGCCAAATTATTTTCAGAAGAAATTTTTCCCAACACATTACCCAATACGGGAGGAAAAGGACACCATTTATTGACACTACCAGTTTCCAAATCAAATTCGCTGCGATGCCAAGGACATACCAATGCGCCATCTGAGTTAATTTTGCCTTTTTTGAGAGACAGCTTTAAATGAGGGCAAACACTGTTAACCGCATGAATTTTACCCGACTCGTTTAATAATAAAAGCGATCGCTCTGCCAATTTAACAACCTGTCTCGTACCAGGAGCAAGATCGTCTACTGCTAATGCTGTTGTCCAAGTCATATCAATTTTATCCTCTATCCTAAAAAAGCTTTAAAATTGCAGTCCAATAAAGACTCTCCCGTCATTATTCAGTAATTTGTCACTCGATCGGATTTCTGGTTAACAATTATGAACAAAAGTAGCAACGATTAAAAAATCATCGCCATCGCTTGTTTGCAAAAATGATAAAGTAAAGTACCCTAAATAAAAATTCAACAGCAATAATTTGGTGGCACACTGAAGGAAAGCTGAAAGCTAATTTACATTAAACTCATACATGAAACGGATTTTTATTACTGGCGCAAGTGGTTGTATTGGTCACTATATGACTGAAGCACTAATTCAGGATACTAATCACGAATTATATTTGCTAGTAAGAAATCCCGATCGCCTTCAGTTTGATTGTAATACTAGACCTGGAATTCATATTTTGCAGGGCGATATGTCTAGTATTGAAGAATACAGCGACTTATTGCTCAAAGACATTGATGTAGCGATTTTAGCAGCTACTGCTTGGGGAGGACAAGGAGAAACCTATGACATTAATGTGGTTAAAACTCTAAGTTTAATTAACTTACTCAACCCTAAAATTTGCGAGCGAGTAATTTATTTTTCTACTGCCAGTATTTTAGATCGCAACAATCAACTATTGTTGCCCGCCAGTCAATTTGGTCATGATTATATCCGCACTAAATATCAGTGCTTTGCTCAACTGGGAAAAACTGCGATCGCTGATAAAATAATTGCTGTATTTCCTACTTTAGTTTTTGGAGGCGAGGCTGACAAGCCTTATTCTCACCTTAGTGCTGGCATTGCAGATGTAACCAAATGGATTGACTTAATTCGTTGGTTTAGTGTTGATGGTAGTTTTCATTTTATCCACGCCAGAGATATCGCCAGAATTATGGGCTATTTAGTCGAACATCCCGATTTTTCTCCATCTTCACCAGAATCTCCCCAAGAGATAGACTGTTTGGTATTGGGCAACCCTGCTATTACTGTAGATCAAGCGATCGCTGATATTGGTAGATATTTTAATAAAAGAGTTTATTTCCGTTTTCCTTTATATACTTGGTTGACCAATATTTTTATCAGTATTTTTCAAATTCAAATGGACTCTTGGAGTCGTTTTTCTCTCGACTATCGTCATTTTAGTTATACCAACCCCGTTACTCCTGCTAGTTTTGGGTTGCAAAATTATTGTTCGACTGTAGAAGAATTAATGAAAGTTTCGCGAGTAAGATCTAGCCCAAACTAAAAAGTATTTTAGTCTACGATAAGTATCATACAAAACGATTGTGCCTGTTCTGAGGGTTGGTCAAATTATGATAATATTCTTACTATATTTTAAGAAAATTTTTGGAAGGTATACAAATATATGGAAGCTGCAATCCTGTTGGCTGATTTGCCAGAAGCTTATGCTATGTTCAAACCTTTAGTGGATGTCCTACCTGTTATTCCCGTGTTTTTCCTTGCTTTGGCGTTTGTTTGGCAAGCAGCAGTGGGATTCAAGTAAAGCGATCGCTAATATTTTCAATCGAGAAGCACCTGAAATTAATCGGGTGCTTTTTATTACAACATTATTTAAAATTTAATAACGTCCTGATTTTTATTGAGTTAAAAACTCACTTAATTCTTTGGGTGCTTTAACTAAAGCAAGGATTCTTTCTAACTGTTCCCCTTCCAATACTTCTTGGTTTAATAAAGTTTGAGTTGTAGATTCTAGTAAACCCCGATTTAGACTGAGGATTTGTCGAGCAATTTCATAACCGCGATCGATATATTCCTTAACCAGACTATCTATTTTGGCGGTGACTTCTCCACTGATAACCCTTCTAAAAGTACTATTATTTAAAAATTGTTCTTCATTTTTAGCAAATGCCACAGGGCCCAAATCCTTACTCATACCATACTGAGTAATTGCCTTGTCTGCAAGATCGGTAGCTTTTTGAATATCATCCCCAGCCCCCGTAGAAACTTGGTTAAAGACTATCTTTTCTGCCGCTCGTCCGCCTAATAGAGTCGCAATTTTTCCTCGAATTTCGTCTTCTAGCATGAGAAAGCGGTCTTCTTCGGGAGTTTGCATAGTATAGCCTAACGCACCGAGTCCTCTGGGGACGATGGAGATTTTGCTAACTTTCCCCCCTCCTGGCATCAACGCCCCTACTAGAGCGTGACCTACTTCGTGATATGCCACGGTTTGACGTTCCAAAGGAGTAAGAATTCGCGATCGCTTTTCTAAACCTGCTACAACTCTTTCGATGGCTTGATTAAAGTCTGCCATCAATACAGCTTGGCGATTATTACGGGCAGCAAGTAAAGCAGCTTCGTTAACTAAATTTGCCAAATCAGCACCAGCAAAACCCGCAGTTTGGATGGCAATACGTTCTAAATCTACATTTTCTCCTAACATTACCTTATGGCTGTGTACTTTTAGTATCTCTAGTCTGCCACTTTTATCTGGACGATCTACCAATACCTGTCGGTCAAATCTACCAGGGCGACGCAGGGCAGGATCGAGAATTTCGGGGCGATTGGTAGCTGCCAACAAAATAACTCCTTCATTACCATCAAAGCCATCCATTTCCGTCAACAATTGATTTAATGTCTGTTCTCGCTCATCATTGCCATTATTGGGATTGCTACCGCGAGATTTACCAATGGCATCTAATTCATCGATAAAGATAATGCAAGGTGCTTGGCGTTTGGCGCGATCAAATAAATCCCTTACCCGAGAAGCACCAACACCAACATATAGTTCCACAAATTCCGAACCCGACATACTAAGAAAAGGCACCCCCGATTCTCCAGCTACGGCTTTTGCCAGCAAGGTTTTGCCCGTGCCAGGAGAACCTACCAGTAATATACCTTTAGGAATTTTTGCCCCAATTTTGCGATATTTGTCGCCATTTTGCAGAAAATCAACTACTTCTTGCAGTTCTTGTTTGGCTTCATCTACCCCGGCTACGTCCGAAAACTTAACTCCAGTCTTACCATTTTGATAGACTTTGGCATTGCTTTTACCCATGCCCATGCCCATCCCAATGCCACCACTTTCGGTGCTAAATTTGGCAATCCAGGCTAAAGCACCCACTAATAATCCAGAGGAAAGTAAGAGAGCAATTAAGCTACCTGTATCAGTATTGTCATTAACAATATTGAATCTTATATTTTGACTGTTTAATAAATCAACTAAATCTGTTTGGGGTTGGGCTTTTGGAGTTTGATAGTGTTGACCGCCAAATTCTGCTTTTAGCTGATATTCAACTTTGCGGGACTTAATCGTCACCCGTTCGACTTGCTGCGATTTAACGTAATGAATAAATGTATCGTAATTAGTTTGTGAAATGGATTGAGTTTTCATTTCCAAGGTAGTTAAAACAACATCAAGAAGCAACGATCGCTTTGCTATCCACTATCGAACTTCTTACTATTTACATCTTCCAACAAATGTGGGCGATCGCACCATTCGAGATTCCTACACCCTTATTTCGTATTTAACCTTCCGCCAAAAGTATTAGTATTCGGTTGTTACACCAATATCTTCGGCTTACACCCCAACAAAACAATAACTGTTCGCTGATTTAACTTGTAGATGATGTATAAAATTTGATAGCCTATGCTAATAAGCTTTGGGAACGAATAGCAAGAGCGTGGAAATATCAATTGGTCGCGGAAAAAAGGCTCGTAGAGCCTACGGATTTGACGAAATCGCATTATCCCCTGGAGTGCGTACTCTAGACCCCAGTCTGGCAGATACTACCTGGGAATTTGGCGGTATTACTCGCGAGATTCCCATCCTAGCTAGTGCTATGGATGGTGTAGTTGATGTCAAAATGGCGGTTCTGCTTTCACAATTAGGTTCAATTGGAGTATTAAATTTAGAAGGGGTTCAAACCCGTTATGACGACCCAGAACCAATTTTAAACAAGATTGCTTCGGTGGGTAAGGAAGAATTTGTTGGTTTAATGCAGAAACTATATGCAGAACCAGTAAAACCTGAATTAATTACTAAAAGAATTAAAGAAATTAAGAGTCAAGATGCGATCGCAGCGGTTAGTTTGACTCCCGCAGGAGCAAGCAAGTATGGCAAGATTGTTGCCAAAGCTGGGGCAGATGTTGTTTTTATTCAGGCAACAGTAGTATCGACAGATCATTTAAATCCAGAAAATATTGCTACCCTGGACTTAGCTGGTTTCTGTCAAGAAATGCCCATGCCCGTATTTTTGGGTAACTGCGTAACCTATGAAGTAGCAATGCAGTTGATGAAAGCTGGTGCAGCAGGTGTATTAGTGGGAATTGGCCCTGGTGCAGCCTGTACTTCCCGTGGTGTTTTAGGGGTGGGCGTTCCACAAGCTACTGCTACCGCTGATTGTGCTGCTGCTAGAGATGATTACCATGCGGAAACTGGTAGATATGTGCCGATTATTTCTGATGGCGGTATTGTGACAGGTGGTGATATTTGTAAATGTCTTGCCTGTGGTGCTGATGCAGTGATGATTGGTTCGCCCATCGCCCGCGCAGAGGAATCCCCTGGAAGAGATTTTCACTGGGGTATGGCGACTCCTAGCCCTGTCTTGCCCCGTGGTACTCGGATCAAAGTAGGAACGACAGGAACAATCAAAGAGATTCTAGTTGGCCCTGCCAAATTAGATGATGGTACTCATAACCTATTGGGTGCGATTAAAACTAGTATGGGAACTTTGGGAGCGAAAAACCTAAAAGAGATGCAGCAGGTTGATGTTGTAATTGCACCATCTCTATTAACAGAAGGAAAAGTTTACCAAAAAGCTCAACAGCTAGGCATGGGTAAATAAAATAGTTAGGATGAGGGATAAATTGGGAGTGCAATCATTATATTGTTTGTTCTCCCTCTTCTAACTCTTCTAATTGCAGTTTAAATATTGCAGAAAGCTATTAATATTTAAGATTTGTTTTTGATATAGCCTCGCAAATGCTTATAAACCAACCCCATATATAACTCGGAAATAAAAGGATCGTCTGCCGACCAATTAATGTTTACTTTATTATGTTTGCTATTTAACATCATGGCACAGTTAAAGCGATCGCTCAGTCTGGTAAAGCGATAGTCACCCCAAGCAAACACGATAGATTCTGTATTCTGAAAGATGACTTGCCAAAATTCAGGATTAGTTTTTAGTGTTTTGATGACTTGCTCGGCATTCATAAGATATATAAGAAGAGTAATTATTATAGAGTTGGAGTAGGTTCTCGCTCTGTAATTTCGCGATCCTGTAGGTTTTATAGTCTATAGTGATGTATATTGTAAAAGTTAGTTTGATCAGAAATAGAAAAAAAATAGCTATTAATTTAGCTACCTCTCATATTAGATACTATTATATTTAATTTTAGAACGGCAATCACTAAAATGATCGCAATATTCAAAAAATAGGCGTTCTTACTTATGCTCAAACGCCAAAGATTGCCTATTTATCTGCAATAACAACTAGATCGAATCTGAAAATTTCAGCTATAAGTCTTAGTCATTTTGTCCTAGAAAAAACCCAACATTATTATCAACCATTACTCACTTCTTTATTTGCTTGGATAATTAATTTACGGGCGACAGTTTGAATTCCTGTATGCTCGAAAAAGTTGGTCGAACCATCTAAAAACGCAGCTAGATAGTCCAATTTTCCATCAGCCAGTTCGATGAACCCGCCTAATTTTTTAGATAAAGTCTCTGGAGTAACACCCAATTTTTGGCTGAGATTATCCATCCACTCTCCCGCAGCATTAAAACTTTGGTCGATAAATTCCTCTTTATTTTCCCCAGGAATTAAATCGCCAACTGCATTATAAGCGGGATTAGCTTGAATCCCCAATAATTCTTATCCCACATCAGACAGCAAAACTTCACCAACGATCGC
>NZ_JADWDC010000071.1 GCF_020640915.1 Waterburya agarophytonicola KI4
ACTATGCTGTTTTAACTTGGTTGGGCTACAACCGATTGAAAGATTACATTACAGCCAATGCCAGGGCAGCTTGATTTTAAAAGTGAGTGAGGGTTTTTCTGCCCTCATCAACTTATACACAGAACCGCCGAAAAGAAGCGGACAACACACACTCACACCGCACCACCACCACATTCATTGCACACATATAATTAACCGAGCGCAGCGAGACAAAACACGGATACTAGGCTTGCCGACACACCCCGATGTTAGGAAGCATGGCCATAAAGCGAACGATGGGAGAGAGGAGGCACGACGAGCGACCCAAATCAACAAAAGGGGCTACCTTAAAAAAGAGATAAAAGACAGCCCCAACCTCAAGGAGAGCGACTGGCTGTGCTATGCTGTCCGCACTCGAAGGCAAGCCGAAATAAGCCGAGCGTTTAGCGAGACGAACTGAGTGTAAGGCGATCGCGGATTTACGAATTATTAGCTGTTGGAGTAGAGCGATCGCTTATTAAATATTTTATTTTCAAGTCTCTGAGCGAATCTAGAAAGACCTATTAAACTCACCCCAACTATTCTTGACATCATTGTAATTATCCCTTGACCGCTGAAGATTTCTATATCTTTGCTGATTTGCTGCTTGTTGCGCTCTCTGTTGTAGTATTGTCGCTACTGGTTCTTGTATGCGAATAAATCTGCGTTGTAGTCCATTTCTATGAGATGCGTGACTATCTTTAATTAATGTAAGTATAAATTCATTATTGGAAATCCATTTGATGGTAGTTTCAAAAGTTCTTCCTTGATCTTCGTCTCCCTCTACCAAAATTCCACTCTGACTATCAACAGATGTATATTGATAAGGACCATTGGCGAAACCATCTGCTTTTCCTTCTCTTCGGAAAGCATAAGTAGTTGTTCCATCAGATTTGATATCCATATAAATTTCCTGGGGATCAACATACCTATTTTCATTATCTTCAACACCAGACTTCCAACTACCAACCATTGAAGGAGTAGATTGCTTATTCCTGTAATCTTTATTTTGGATATTTGTAGTCTCTAATTTAATCTGACTATCCTTAACTATCTCTGCTACTGAGGGAACGCTAATACTTAGAGCGATGCCTACGGCTAGGCTTCCGCCAATCGCACTAAAGGATACTATTGCCAACAAAGATTTTAGTTTCATGTTTCTATACCTAAATATTGCTTTTGAGAACTGTTCAATTCTGGTTTAAAAATTTGATACTACGTAATTGTTAAATCCCTGATTTAATTGACTTTGATCGTAAAGTGAAGGGGTGGTGTAAGTTGTATCAGCTATGGTGGGGCTATACAAGCCAATCCAAATTCCGTCTCCATATGCAATATCAATCAGGTCGTATCCTAGATTAGATTTTTCTTCAAACTGGCTATCAAATTCATCGAAACTACCGCTATAGGCAACAGTATTAGCGGTGCTACCAGAATAATTTCCAAAAACGCCAACCCAAGCTCCATCGGCGTATTCAACATCAACTACACCATATCCTAGAGCAGATTCTTGTTGAACTACATTATCAAAATCATTCAAACTTGAAGGAGACAAATATTTACTATCACCAGGAATATCTCCGTATGTAGCTAGCCAAGCTCCATCAGCATATTCAATGTCAACCAAGTCATATCCTAGATCCCAATAATCTTGAACCGCACCTGTAAAATCATCAAAAGTATTACTAATTGTATAATCACTAAGACCATCAACATTGCCGTAGGTGGAATACCAAAGACCATCAGCATACTCAACATCAACTAAGTCAAAACTGTTAATAGTAGAGCTAAAATCATAAGTATAGGTTTTAGTTGCCTGAAATTGGTCAGCAAAATCAGTTACATTATCATCGACATAACCTCGACTACTACCAGAAGTATTTCTTAATGTGGCAAACCAAAGACCATCAGCATACTCAACATCGACTAAGTTAAGTCCATTATTAATATTTTCACTAATTAGGCTATTAAATTCTGTTAAATCAGAGCTAATTTCGTAAGTAGATGTCATGTCAATTTAGGAGTATTAGTGAGTTTGTCTGTCAACTTAATTTAGGTGCTAATTTCTCAAAGAATGCACTCAAATTAAATGTTTTATGTCATACGATTATAAGCTTACATCAATAGCTTTAATTAAGCGATAAACAAAAGTTTAAAATCTATTAAATTGAAGATGCGATCGCCATATCGCAAAAAAAAAGGGGGACGAACCCCCAAAGAAAACTAGCGAAGCACAGGGACAGAAACAACCCACACCAAGCCAGAGACAGAGCAAACGCCAGGGCGAACCGCCACAGCAAAACCGACCAACCGAGAACAAGCCAGGGCAAAGGCAGCAGCAGCAGAACGAGAGACAAACACAGCACAAACCACAGACCCAGAGAAAGAGCGAGAAGAAGAACGCACCGACCAAGAACAGCAACCGCCAGAGAGAGCAAGACCAGACACACGACGGAAAGGAACGGACAAGCGAGCAGAACCAAAACCAACAAAGAACGAACGACGAACAAGCACGAGAAAAAACCCCCGAAAGAGAGAAACAACGCTCTCTCAAGAGCGGGGGCGTAGCGAAGGCAAGGGCAAGGCGGGCAAAATAATAAATGCGTAGCACCACAAAAAAACAGCCCGACGCAGCTGGCGAAGCCCTTGCCGAGCGTTACGGGGTGCGGGGTGTCCCCGCATTAACAACTGCGTAGCAACATACTAGCCCCCGCTATAATTGGATTGCTGTGTGACGTATATCTCAACCGATCTAGGTGGACGACCAAAGGCACTTGACTTGAGTTCCCCAGAGGGGCGGAGGGGGAACGCTATAAAACGGCTTTAGCCACAGCTAATTATTAATGCGATCGCTTTTTAAAATTCAAACTGCATAAAAAAATCGACCAATCGTAACTAGTTAATATAGAGTTAAAAAACTAATTTTTAGTTCTTACTATTATATTAGGAAATTCATGTGCAACTATGAATGTAATCTTTAAAATTGCAAATGTAATTTTAACCACATTTGGCATTCTTTTTTTGATTATTCTTTTTCTAATTTTGCTATCTTTTTGGTTCTTATGGATATGGTTCAAAAGAGTATCTAATAAAGTAAAAAAAATTGCTCAAGAGTCCCCAGAACAATTTGAAGCTAAATATTCTGATGCCTATGATTTGTTTCTTGACATTTTTAATGAAATTCCCATTGTAGGAAAGTTCATTAAAAACAAACTAGCGATATTCTTAAGTTCCATGAGGAAAGGAACTAATTATTTTAATGATTTTGTTGTTCCTCTAATTATTTACGATTGGAATCCTCAAGAGTTAGTCAAACACTCCACAACACAATTTCTTGATTCTCTAGAAGCTGAAGAGCCTATAAAAAGCTTCGACCTTCATTTTAATACATTAGGTAAACTGAAAAGCTTTGATGGAGCAAGAAAAGTTAGCAAGAATAATCATTTTACCGAAATCCTTTGCCACGGAACTTTTGAAAAAGGATTTGCACAAATTACAGTTCAACTTCTTGAAGACGGAGATCAAATATTAATTAATGACTTTCAAGTTGACTATCTACAGAGTCTTGTGATGAATCTGAGTTCGGAATAAGCTGAAAACTTTGCTATATAAGCAGTCAAAAACTCGACGGACAACTCACGGGGGCGAATTCGATTCGCCCCACGTGTCCTCTTTTTCTCAATTAATGTTATTAAAAACAAACTAACTTACTAGTAAAAATCATGAATAATCAACAAAAAAGTCTTTTTCAAAAAATTAATAATTACACTTTTGATGAGCCAGATGTTAACTTTACTTTTGCTCAACGTTTAGCCAAAGAAAATAATTGGCATATTGAATATACTAATCGAGTCATTGAAGAATATCGCAAGTTTACTTTTCTAGCTATTGTCGCAGGGCATATTGTTTCACCTCCAAAGCCAATCGATCAAGCTTGGCATTTACATTTAACATATACTCATTCTTATTGGGATGATTTTTGTCCTCATGTATTGGGGAAAAACCTACATCATCAACCAAGTAAAGGGGGAAATTTAGAGTCTCAAAAATATGATGCTTTATATAGTCAAACTTTAGACAGCTATCACAACTTTTTTGGTGATTCACCACCTCAAGACATTTGGTTATCTTCAGAAAATTGTTGTCAGGAAAATATATCATTCAAACGAGTTAATACCAAAGAGAATTGGATTATACCCAAGCCAATTTTACCTCTGGCTATTACTAATATTGTTAAAAAAATTAAGGCTACAGTTAAAAAGCAATCAATAGCAATAACTTCGGTATGTTTAGTCCTATTAATACTTTTAGGTTCAGCATCACCTGGACTTGCGAACAATACCAATTTTTACTGGGATTTTTTAAATGTTACTCTTGATCTTCAAGATAATGGAGATTTGTTAGTAACAGAAGAACAAAAGTATGTTTTTACGGGTACTCATTCTCCCAAACACCATAGATTCATCAAGCTAGATGTAGTTAAAGCAATAGAAGATGTTCAAGTATTTGAAGATGACCAGCTTTTGCCAATTAAAACTGCTATTTATGGTGATGAATTCTGGATCGAGTGGCAAGAATCTTTGGAAAATAAATCTACGCATATTTTTACTTTAAAATATCGTGCTATTGGAGCAACTATCAATAATAATGGAGAAAATCGCCTCACTTGGAAAGTAATTTTTCCCAAGAGAAATGCTGTAATAAATAATTCAGAAGTTACAATTAATTTACCCGAAATATTAGCAGGAAAAGTTAATGCTCTTCATTATTTTGGTGGCATTCATCAAAATAAATTAATAGATAGTAAAACTATTAAATTCACCTCTTTAAAATCATTCAGACCTGGAGAACAATCCAGTATAAGCATATCATTCTTGGGCAATAATTTGTTAAATCTACGTCCAATTGAACATCCATCTTATAGTAGTCATGAACAGCTATCTGATAATAGTCAAACAATGTTTATGATGTGCTTTGGTTTTCTCTTTCTCTTCATCATATTGATAGCAATTGTTCAATTTAATACTGATGAGGATGATTCTGAAGGTAGTTGCAGTAGTTGCAGTAGTTGTAGCAGCGGTTGTAGTAGTTGTAGCAGCGGTTGTGGTGGTGGAGATTAAATTAGGATTTGCATCTTATTTATTGGGATAATGCCTTTGGCTTGCTGAGTCTCCGACTTGCTGAGTCTAACGACTTGCGCGATCGCGATATTATATTGTTGCTACTGGAATTGAACCAAAGAAAGTTAAAGAAATTCAAACAGAAAAGCGATCGCAACGTGGAGGATTTGATAATAGAATTAAACTGCTTTGGACTGAAAATAACCAACCATGACTGAATACAGATGTACTCGTAACGCTCTTTACTCTCACGATTGTACGGGTAGAGATGACCTTAGAGAAAGACAGGGGCATTACATTCACGCCAGTAGTGAAGAAGAAGCTTGGCAGATAATGGCGATTAGATATCCCGAAGAAACCCGTGCTGGGTTTACAGTTCAAAACTGGTCGGAAAATTCGAGTAAAAGCGTTGTAGTTCTCAGAGTAGAGCGAGATAACCAAGGTAACGAGGTATTAATCAATCAAGATGGGAAAAAAGCCATAACTAATAATGAGGGGGAAGTAATTGGTTATGAAGACGAACAAGAGTAAAAGTTATACTAGAGTCTCTTTTTTCGTACCATTTATAATTTTTAGATGTTTAAAAAAATTGCTTCTGATGCACTTGGTTTGAGCGATATCGGAGTTATTGTAGAACCGCCCGATTACGATAAAGTAGAATCTGATGATTTTATATTGCACGAAGAGAAAGAGAAAATTTTTTTCTTAATCAAATCAAAAGCAGATGAATATTGTTTTACCAATCAGGCTTTAATCCATGTTGATGGTGCGTCCGCGGTAAGTAAGAAACGTACTTTAAAACGTTGGGATTACAGTAAGCACTATATTCAAAATGTAGTATTAGAAACGGCTGGTACTATAGATTTGGATATTGAAATCAAATTTATCATTGGCTCTCACCCATACTCCATCGACGTTGGGAGAAAATATATAAAACAGTTGAGGAATTTATACAAAGCTCTAATCAAAATCAGTTTAATTCAAGAAACAAATGATCGCTATCTCAAATATGCCGAAAACAGTTTAGAAATCGCCTCACGTTCTGTCAATCGCTCCTCAAGTTCTCAAACTCTTCAACAAGAATTTAAAGCTATCAATGAGTATACCTTCGAGTGGCTGACTCACTTTCATGAAACTTACAGTGTCAAAGATTTTACTTCTGTGTTTGAGTTGTTTATTCAACCCAATTCTTAAATTAACTCTCAACTTGCCACACATAAATACAGTTTTTTTCGGGATATTTACCCCTAGAAACTAACCAATCGAAATAATATTTTTCATGGGGTTTGTTCATAATTTCTCTGTCACCATGAATGCTTTCATTGGCAATATGAATGTAAGTAACTCCTGTATCTAGAATTTCCTCCTCATCTGGTGCATATTTATGACCTGCATCGATCCCTTCTGGGTCTTCACATTTTAAAGTCATCCAAGAAGTAATTACCGTTTCTGGCTGGTACTTTTTAATTGCTGCGATCGCATCTAACTTTTCTACTTCAGAAGGTGGATTGGTGGAGGGTTGATTGAGCAGATCGTGGGTTAATTTTACTTTGGGTATTTGTTCTGAATAATTATCTACTCCTTTGATGCCGAGGTGATGATAGAGATAGTTATTCCCCGCACCAATTTCAATGGCTTTATCGAGATTAAAATTATCCTTTAACCATTCAATTAATTCAATAGTTGGTAACTGATAAATAGCCCGACAGATACACCAAACTCTCAAGTCCGTATTATCCAAGCTGTGATAGAACTCTGCTGGTTGTAGTTTCAAGATTCCCTTGGAGTCCAAGAGGATGCGATCGTATTTTTGTAAGAATTCTTGAATTTCGGGTGGATAATTAGAGTCTGCTGATTGATAGTGCGATCGCATCTTGATAAATTGATAAAAGTAGCGATTTATGACCGATTATAGTTGTGATAAAGGAATGCTTCGATAAGGTTTAGGTTCTGATAAATCTAATGATTGAGAATAAGAAACTGGAGCGTGTTTAATGTACGTTCTTAATTCTTCACTTGCTTCAAACCATTCACCATTCATCCTCAAATGTGAAAACTTTTGATGAAGAACATACTCTAATTTCTGTGCATCTTCAACACTATCTAGATGTATTGTGTGAAGTAATTCTAAGATAATAGGGTTACTCGTTTGCAAAGATTTCAATCTTTTTTCGACATTTTTTGCCATACCAATTTTGATAGCTTTACTATCAATGTTGAAAATAAAATATACAAAAGCATTTTCTGTAGTTGAATCGCCATCCAATGTTAGAGTTTTATTACCTGGAGTGATTAATTTTGCATCAGTTGATGCCCAAGTCCTAACCCACTCACCAACGGCTTTTACCGTTAAAGATTTTTGAGCAAATAAAGTAACTAATTCTTGCTTAAACTGTACCGAGAATCTTTTATGGCTATTTCTTACTTTAGGTAAATAAATATAGTGATAAGGTTTATGATCAAAGAGTATATATTCACTTAGATCTTCGGGATAAATCGGACAACAATAAGGTTCGTAATTTTTGATTTTTACCGTCTCTGTATATTTTCGCCGAATATTAAATTTCTGGGCTGCATCAGTATCGACTTTAACCCATCCCAGTCCTTTTAATATGTTGCCAGGAACTTTCTCAATATAGAAAACACTTTTTAATTTTTTTGTCACGCCAACTATTCTTCAGTTTTCCTTCATATCCAAGGCTTTTGATGATTGCCATTCCATACTTACAGCTTATCATTATTAGCGATCGCCTTACTTATTAGCCTTCCTAAATTCCCAAGGAGGTTGAGGGTTTCCCGTCCAGATTCCCGCTTTTTCCTGTTTTGCCATACCTTCTGCTGCAATTAACTGGTCGCGCATCGTACAAGTATCAGAATATTGGGCATAGTGCCAAGCGTAACCTGCCCGAACCATTTCAAGATTTAGATTGATAGCAGAGGTTTTTCTATCGGGTACGTAAACCTCTGCCACAGTACGCCCGTAGCGGTCTTTTTCAATGGGGACGATCATCAGTTCACCATTGCCCATATCTACAAGCGATCGCAAATAATCTCTAGATTCAATGCCAAACTCTTGGTCACGCTCTGGGGCATCAATGCCACAGAACCTAATCTTTAACTCTTCATCACCTCTAACTACTCTCAATGTATCGCCATCATAGATACTGCCTTCTTTGAGTTGCCATCGTTCAAACTCCCTAGTTTCTGCTGATTGAGGTACAACGGTTACTTGTTCTGATTGGCTACCTTTGTTGAGTTGAGAATAAGCAGCAAGACCCAAACCAATAAATAAGACCGCAGCGTTGAGAAGAGTTTTGAATTTCATAGGGGAAGACATAACAATAGTCTTACTTTTCCCTAAATGAGCTAATAAATAGACCTTGTAGAATGAGATAATTAAACTGAAAAGGGAAGCCTCCCGACGACCAATCTTGAGACTTCCCTTTGATTCAAACCTATTAATCTATTAAAAGTATACCAATGACCAGTAGCAACGGAAACAATAGCGATCGCCTAGACAGAATTGAAGCAATTGTAGAATCACTAGCACGTTCTGCTCAAGCAATTACCAACGATCATGAAGAGAGAATTCAAACTCTTGAGGATGTAGTCAGCAGATTAACTCGCATTGAAGAGGGACAAAATGCCATGCTGGGAAGTATTGATGAAAATCAGCCTACTATCTTGAGAAGATTAATGGCGATTGAGAACAAAGTTGATACTTTAATCGAACGCGATCGATAGCATTCTTCTTAAGTTGAGTTCGTTTTTTTCTCCACGGACTCAACACAACAAAAACTCTATTCTGTTGTGATATGACCCTTTATACCTATCCGAAGCTAACTAACGCAGCGACAGATACAGAACTAATAAGATTATGGATATCTCAGAAGGCTAAAACTACTCAAAAGACTTATATAACTATCAGTAGGCAATTCCTCGCCTTCGCAGGTAAAGAGTTGCGAGAAATTATGCTCGAAGATATTTTGTTGTGGTTGGAATCGTTTCAGTTGCGTCAAGCCAGCCAAAACACGATTAATAATAAGTTAGGAGCTATAAAATCTCTGTTCAGCTTCGGAGTAAAAACGGGTTATTTGTTGGCTAATCCTGTCTCTATGGTCAAGACTCTCAAGCCCAAGGATGCACTAAATGAAAGAATCTTACTGGATGAGGAGGTAAAGAAGCTAATTAATGCAGCTTTTACTCAACGCGATCGCCTGATACTCATCCTGTTATATATCCTGGGCTTGAGAATATCTGAATTAGTAGGTTTGAATTGGTCTGATTTTCAACCAACAGATGATGCGATCGCCGTAACTATATTCGGCAAGGGTCACAAAACCAGAACCTTATTGATAACTCGAACCTTATGGTCAGAATTAAAGCAGCTTCCAAGGAGTGATAAGACTGAAGCCGTGTTTTTATCTCGGTTTGGCAATCGCTTAGACCGTCATGCCATCCATCGGCTGATTAAAAAAGCTGTAGAGAAAGCTGGGATTAATCCTCATACTTCGGCTCACTGGCTGCGTCATGCCCATGCTTGTCATAGTCTAAATAATGGTGCAGGGATAGATTTATTGATGAAGTCTTTGGGGCATAGTTCTCTGGCGGTTACTTCGAGATATCTGCACGTTCAGCCGTCGGAGTGTACGAGTAAGTTTATTGATTTGGATTGAAGGCAGCAGAGTTTGGGTCATGCCAGCGTGACTACTACTGAGAGGTATCTGCATATATCGCCTGATGCTGGTAGTAGCCAGTTTATTGAGTTTTAATAGTAATATTCAGTTTTTTGCTTTCTGAAAGTCAATTATTTAAAAACAGATCTAGAGGAAAGTGACCGTATGTTCCAGCAATCAGGTCATCTTCACTTTGATAAGAAACAAGAACACCTCGATATTCTCCTGTATATTCAGATGAATAATAAGACATTTTCTGAGTACTAAATTTTAGATAAACTGGTTCATTACTTTGATTCTCCTTATCTTGCTCCAAATTACCTTGATAACCAAAAGCCTTTAGATAACTAGTTAAAGCTGAAAAGCCTTGCCGAAAATTGTCGGCGCAAATTCCCAAATTCTGCGATGATGATAAACTCGCTATCAGTCGTAAACTATTACGGAGTTCGTCTAATTCTGCTAACGGTTCGATATTGGATAGTTGGATAGAATCGTCGTATGACTTTAATATTTTAGAAGCTCTATCTAGAGTTAAATCGGCTGGTTGAGATGCAGACATAAATCAGTTTGTAAAAGATGATTGTACATCTAATCATTGAATAAATTAAATGCGATCGCCCTACTTCCCACCCCGAATATCCAACGTTACCTCAGCAGTAATTGACCTTTCATTCTGTCCGAGTATCTTCACCCGTCTTACCTTGCCACGATAAGGAGAATAAACCGATGTGAGTTTATCTAGTTCATCATCAACCGTATCTAACTGAGTTTGTAGTGAATTAACTTGCTCCTGCTGCTTCTGCATCAGGGTTTGATAGTCAGATACTTTCAGCGAGTGTTCGTACTGTTGTTTTTGATAGTTGAGTTTAGCTTCATCGAGAGATGCGATCGCCTGTTCGACATTAATCGAAGCTTCTAACTCTCTACGTTTTAAGTCGGCTAATTCCTGCACCTTTTCAGATTCAAATACTTGAACGTGCCAGGGGTCTTTATGATAGAGCTTCTTATCAAAGTTATTTATCTGACGGGCGATCGCATCTAAATTAAACTGAGCTTGTTTGAGGTTCGCTAGTTCTGTCTGAAACTTTGGTATTGGAACAGATTTAAGTTCATTGAGGGGTAATTTGGCTCTAGTGAGAGAGTCTGTTAATCGCTGTTTTTTGGCTTGTAGCTTGGCTTTTTCGGTAGTGCGATCGCTTATAATCTCGCCGACATTAACTCTCTGCCCTTCCTCTACCTTGAGGTCTGATAGTTCATTGAGAGTAAGAGTAATGGTGTGACGGTTGGGAGTGGATGGTGTTTGTTGTTCGGTTACGGGTGCTGTTGCCTGTAAATTGGTATTGTTGGCATTGAGGAAAGCATAAGCCCCAATGCCTAGAAGTACATAGCCCAATAGTTTGTATATCTTCATCACAGTTACCGATACTGGTGTTCTATTATCTGTCTTAGTCTATTGGGTAGGGTTTTGGGTGTAATTTGGGTTCGGGTACGGTCGATCGCATACTTTATTTTTTTTCGGTAATTTTTCTAAAAAAATACGTAATTTTACGAATATGTATATAAAGTTTTAGTATCACTCTATATTTACTTGTGAAATAATGGTTTCTGGCACTAAATATCTTCCAGCAGGAACAGTTTTAAAAAATAGGTACAAGATTACTAGTACCCTTTCAAAAGGAGGATTTGGGCTAGCTTATAAAGCTAGAGATATCAGTAATAAAATACAAAATAGTGTATTGATTAAGCAACTCAGACCGCAAAAAAATGAAGTTGTTCTAGAAATTGCTAGAAAAAAATTTCAAAAAGAAGCTAAAGTACTAGAATCATTAGGAGAAAGACATCCTCAAATTCCTAAGCTATTTGATTATTTTGAAGAAAAAGAAGAGTTTTACATAGTACAACAATTTATTGATGGTGTAGATTTTGAGAAAAAACTACATTTAGATCCAGAATCCACAGAAGAGACATTAACTCTTACAGAATCACAACTTGTTGATTTTCTCGAACAGACTTTAGAGATTCTTAAAACTGTCCACTTCAATAAAATAATTCATAGAGATATTAAACCATCTAATTTAATTTGGCATCCCCGAATAAATAATGATGCGAATGAGGAAGCCTTTCAGGTATTTTTAATTGACTTTGGATGTGTTAAAGAAATTGAAAAATATGTTTTTTCGTCAAACCAAGAAGTTCAGTCATCAGTAGTGATAGGTACTCCCTTTTATATGCCTCCAGAGCAACAGAGAAAAGAGCCTCAGTTTAATACTGATCTTTATGCTTTAGGATGGGTCGCTATTCAAGCTGTTACTGGGTTAAAAACCAATCAAGAAGATATACGCTCAAGTTGGCGAGAAAAAGCAAATATTAAAGATGATCTGAAGCTAATTTTAGCTCAGATGATTCATCCAAAATGTAAAAAACCAGAAGATAAATCAAAAGACGGATTAGATTACAGATATCAAACAGCGTCGGATGTTTTAGAAGATTTAAAGAAATTCAAAGAAGGATTGCCTGTAAAACCATTAACACAGATTTTAGCTTCGCCAGATCCTGAAACAATCAAGATAAATCCCCCAGAAAACCAATCAGATAAATGGGCGAAGTGGCTAGGAATACTATTTGGTTTAATATTATTAGGCGCGCCACTTTGGATAGCATGGGAAATTTGGTTCAAACCCAGAGTTTGGGAAACTTCTGATAAAGCAAGCATCGGCGAAGAAGTATATTTTGAAACAGGTCAAGAATGTACAGATGAAGTTAGAGACAAACAATACATTAAAGCAAAAGAATGTTTTGCAGGAGTAATGTCAAAGAACTTAAATAATCCTGAGACAGCCATTTATTACAACAACAGTTTTGCTTTAAGTGCTAATGAAAAACCATATTATTTAGCAGCAGTAGTACCAATATCAACTAATCCAAACTTAGCAAATGAAATTTTAAGGGGTGTTGCTCATGCTCAACATTTGTTTAATAAACAAGGTGGAGTTGCTGGAAGACAATTAGTAGTGGTAGTTGCTAATGATGCGAATAATAAGGACGACCAAGCTATTGATGTTGCTAAATTACTTCGAGATGAAAATAAAATAGTCGGGATTATTGGACACAATAGCACTACAGCAACTGAAGCAGGTATACAGGAATACAAACAAAAAAACTATCCTTGGATTTCGGTAGTGTTGTAAAGTTGTTGAAGCACTATTAAATCACTAAAATATTTATACCAAATTCGTATCTATTGATAAATAAACCAATCACAATATCATGCATTTCAATAGATTTAGAAAAACAAATTGTTTGCCTAGCTAAACGTTTGATTCTGGTTCTCAATGTTAAATGTTTTCGCTCTATCTTCTGCATTTTATACTTACTTACTTGTCGGATTTCTGGTAGGATATGGCGTTCATAAGTTTTCAAGCCATCAGTATAAAATTTGGTAATTCCAAATGGTTCAAGCAGCTTTTTGAGTTTAAGGAACATCTCATCGGTTCTAGAACCAGTTACATAAGCCAGCACTTCTCCCGTGTAATGATCGATTCCATGCCACAGCCATCTTTGATTGGCTTTTTTGCCGACAAAACTCTGCATTTCATCTACTTCAACTTTAAATTCTTGAGTGTGAGACTGAGATTTGACTTCTTTCTCGACATCTTCAAAGATTACTGGAACAATTTCTACTGTTATCTCTTCTGACTTCTTTTTAGCTAAAGCTTTCTCATTAACATGATTTAGTGAGTTTTGTTTTTTTTAATTTCTTTAATTACTGTTGATGTGCTGACTTTTAACACTCTGGCTGTATCACGTATACCACTACCATTAACTGACATATCGACTATTTTTTGCTTGACTTCTGGTTTATAACCATTGTTGGTATAATCTTGTATAAAAGTGCAGCGAGGACAGTCTTTATTTCGACAAATATAGCGTTGTTTTCCTTGAGGAGTTTTTCCATTTCTGGTTACATCTGTTGAGTGGCAACCAGGACATCTTACTGCAATCCAAACTGTCATTTTTTAATCATTCATTCTCAACTTTTATTCACTCTTATTATATCTTTAGTCAACAACTTTACAACACTACCCTCAGCCTTTGGCTTAAATATTACTTCTGACTTTTAGTTGAATTTTTTGGTGGCTTAATATATCTTGGAACATCTAATGTCGGTTCAGAGATCATTTCAACCACTTTAAAGCGACCGTCTTCAAAAACGGCTTTAACCTGAACAAAATAATGAGGCATCTGCTCTTTTGGAACTAGTTCTCGGTTGTATCGAAACGGCTCAATAGGGGCAGACCAAACCACAGGAAAATCCAAAGGTCTGGCAAAAGCCTTTTTAGCTTTAAACGACAATCTTTGGTAGAACTTAATATTGTCAATATTGCGGTGAATAGAAATTACAGGGTTGCAACAGTAGCTAACATAACGCCAAGTACCGCGAAAGACAAAATCCTCGCCTTGCTCAGAACAATTCGTTCTGGACAAAAAAGCTTTAACTAAAGTAAACCAGTAACGAATCTCCTGGTTTTTTGAATCGTGAATAATATTTGGATAGACCCGCAACCACATTTCTCTTGAGCCGTTCTGTTCGATTTCTTCTTTGAGCTTGTCAAAATGTCGATGTGACCATTTCGCACCTCTTCTTAACTCATAGTCAAGATCGTCAATGGTGACATAAAGCTTATCTTCTTTTATTTGAGGGATACACTTAATTAGACCAATAGCTTGAAAAATATTCGGCTGACTCAATTTTGATTGTTCCTTGCCTTCGGATTTAGTTGACTTCTGGTCAACCTTTTCTGGATCTGTTAGGCGATCGCTGTTTTGGGCTTTCTCAATTGTCTCGATATCTAAAGCATCTGTTTTTGATAGTACTTGCTCAATTGTTTGTTCTTTTTGCTTCTTCTTTTTTTTCTGCTTCTGCCTATCCTTTACAGGTTTACCGCTAGATGGGGCTAGGCTAACAGTTAGAAAATCATCTGTACGTTTATCTTCTAACTGTACAGATTCTTGATGTCCTATCTCTTTCAGAGCCTTATCAAGCAAGGACTGATACATTTTACGCTGTCTTTCATTTGTGGCAGATTTGAGTAGAGCTTCTAGCTTCTGAAGATCGGATTTTACGACGGTCATATATGGCTTTTTTTATTTTATATTTTACGACTAATTGATTTAAGAGAATCAACTTCTTATTTTGTAATAGATGCCCCTTCAGGATCCTGAACGATAAACTCTTTAACTCCCCAGGGTTTAGTCTCTAATTTACTGTAGTTTCAACAACCAACTGAGGTAGATATCAGCGATCAAATTATTACAATCGTCTTTCTTCTTACTCTCTCAATAGACTACCCAAAACGTTTTGGGTAAGTTGTTAAGCAATGCTATTTTTTCCTCTAAACTATCTGAGTAAAAGGCAATCACCAGGTGAACGTATCAAACTCTTTTATCAATTCAATATTACAAAAAATACCAGAAAAAAAGTAAAGATTTATCGCCAAAATTTGTTTTGGCTTGTAAGATAGCGATTGACAACCAATATTCCCTGTGTTGAGAGACTAGATGACTAAAACAATTGCCTTATTCAATCAATCTGGAGGAGTAGGAAAAACTACTTTAACCATGAATTTGGGCTATCATCTAGGGCAAAGAAAACATCGTGTTTTACTTGTGGATATAGATCCTCAAGCTTCACTGACGACATTTATGGGAATAGAACCAGAAGAGTTGAAGCAAACTATTTATGAGTCGGTAGTGGGAGATGAACCTGTACAAGTTATTGAAAATATTAACGGTGTAGATCTAGCTCCTGCCAACATAAACTTAAGTGCAGCGGAATTAGAACTCGTGTCTAGCTTGATGCGAGAAATGCGTTTAAAAAATGCTCTTACTTCTATTGCGGACAATTACGATTTTATTCTAATTGATTGCCCACCCTCTTTGGGAATTCTTACTGTTTTAAGCTTGGTGGCTGCAACCCATGTTTTAGTTCCAATCCAGACACAGTTCAAATCTTTTCAAGGAACAGATTTGCTATTAAATACTGTTGCCAGATTGCGTCAAGCAGCTAATCGCCAGCTTAAAATAGCTGGTTTTATACCCACAATGTTCGATGCCCGCACTGCTCAAGAAACAAGAACCTATAAGGCAATTAAAGAGCAGCTTTCACCTTTAGCAACAGTTTATGAACCAATTCCTCGTTCAACTGTTTTTCCCGATGCAAGTGAAAAAAGAATTCCTCTTGCTCTCTACCAACCAAGACATCCTGCTATTACCATAATGAAAAAAACTGTTGAAAAATTAGAACAGCTATGACTCAGACTAGAAAAAAAGAACAGCCTTATACAAGTAAGCTACGTGGCGTTGCTGCATTATTAGGAAATGCAGCAATAGAGGAAACAAAGATAAAAGCAGCAGAGTTTATTCCAATTGACCAAGTTAAAAAGGCTAATTTACAACCACGTCGTTATTTCGATCCCATAAAACAAGAGCAGTTAAATAGATCTGTATCCCAACATGGTATTTTAGAACCTTTACTAGTTAGACCTATTGAATCAAATATATACGAAATAGTAGCGGGAGAGCGACGGTTCTTAGCAGCTAAAGCGGTAGGCTTGTTAGAAATTCCTGTCGTTATTAAGAAATTGACTGATATCGAAGCTATGCAAATTGCTTTGATTGAAAATTTGCAAAGAGCCGAACTTAATCCAATTGAAGAAACTGAAGGCATTCTTCAATTATTATCTATTGTAACCGAACTCAACACAGATGAAGTAGTTTTACTACTTTACCGTATGCAAAATGAATCTAAAGGAAAAGTTACCCAAAACATTTTGGGTAATGAGACAACTAAAAATGTTTTTGAGCTTTTTGATAGCTTAGGAAAGCTAAGTTGGGAGTCTTTTGTTACTAGCCGACTCCCATTACTTAAGCTCCCTCAAGACATTTTATTGGTTCTTCAACAGGGAAAAATAGAATACACTAAAGCTAAAATAATTGCTCGTATTAAAGATGAAACTGCAAGGAAACAGTTGTTGGAGGATTCAGTTGTCTCTTCATTGTCTTTAAATCAAATTCGTGAAAGAGTTGTTGAAGCTAAACCCAAATCTCAAAAAGAAGAAATTTTCAACCGCTTTGATAACACTTACAAACAACTTAAAAAATCTAAAAAACTCTTATTATCAAATCCTAAGAAACGAAAAAAGTTAGATTCGCTACTGACTCAAATAGAAAATTTATTGTCAGTTGAAAAATAGATATTTGTGGTTAAATGTTCAGGTAAAAAGTAAGTCTTAAAAGCTTACTTTTTGAGGAGAAATGTTCTTCAACTTAATATTCTATTTAAAGCTTTACCAATTAAAAGTCAAAGCATTAGACTTCAACAGGTAGTGTTGCAAAAAGTGGAGATAAAAGTAAAAAGTCAAGATAAACCCTTGATTATCCTGAATTTTAGACAGCAATCCCAAAAAGAGAATGAATAAACCTAATTTGACCTAAAACATCTCCTTGTTTCACATTTTGGATTTGACCTTTGCGAATCATGTTCATCGATTCATATCCTGCGATGGTACGAGCAGCACTCCAAAAATTTCTAAAGTTTTGACTGGTTATAGCCCGTAGTTTTGTATATCGATGATCTTGTTCGAACCCACCTTCCGCACGTCAGTTTGTAATATGCGAAGTAATATAGTTTTTGTGATTATCAGCGATCGCATTACTGAAGAAGTTAATACTTGGCGATCGCTGTTACGATAATTAGCGATCGCCAAATTGCCAAATTATCGTAATCTTTTTAAACTACATTTTGACGTGCGGAAGGTGGGTTCGATCAAATTATTGAGGTATTTAACTGCTCTATGTTCAACCGATTCAGGCAATAAGTCAGATTCAAATAACTCTTCAATAGCTTTAGGATAAGTATTTGCTTTGTCTGTATTAATTACTCTGAAGTGATTGCGGGTTTTGTGTAGAGTTGCGATCAAAAATTGAATATCAAGACCAAATCGAGGACGAAAGAACCTTAAAAATCCTGTTTTGATATTTTCCTTGAGAATTTTCTACATATTTCCGTTTCCCAGACAGGATAAATCTAGGTCTCTACCATGAAGACCTTAGGTAGCACAGATAATGAGAGAATTAACTCTGACAGAAGTGCCGAAGATTGATCATAGTGTAAGCCAGACTCTTCAGGGCATAGTGCAATCCACGCTTTTCGTTCAAAGCGCAGCAGCAGACGCTTAAATTTATCCTCCCAAGCAAATACTCGCTCGATAGTTCTAAAAGCTGTAACAAAGGGAGAGATTACATTACAGTTGCGATCGCAGAAAGCAACTACCTTGTCTCCCTTCATGTGCTTGTGACCGTTAAAGCCCAGATTATCACGACGCGAAGCTAATCCTTGTATCTTGAAATTAGGATCTCAAATCCTGATAGTTTAGAGAAAGTAGTAGACCGTCTAATCCTGGGTTATTCAAAACCGTCCTAAAGCAGGGTCGCTACTTGTTCTCTCTCCTCAAGCAAACTCAACAGCTTCAATAGCCTCAACGGGGGGAACCCCCGCAACGGCTTTTCGCTCAAACAATCGCCAGGGTAGAAAAATCAAACCCGTATTTTTGCAAGGAAGAGTCAAATGAGCGAGAGTTACGACAATCAAAAATCATAGAAGAACAAAAAACTCATGAGTAAAAAACAGTGGGTGGGAATAGATGTATGTCAGAAAAACCTCGATGTTTATGTCCGTCCATCGTCAAAGTTATTTCAAGTAACGAACGATGAAATAGGCATCAGCAAACTAATTAAAACTCTGAACAAGATTCAACCAGAATTAATTGTTTTAGAAGCGACGGGGGGCATGGAAATCGATGCAGCAATCAAACTGACTCAGGCAGGATTAGCGGTGGCGGTAATTAACCCTCGACAAGCAAGAGATTTTGCCAAAGCGACAGGACAGTTAGCGAAAACGGATGCCATTGATGCTCGTGTATTAGCTCACTTTGCCGATGCCATTCGACCCGAAGTCAGAGCGATCGGCGATGAATCTTCTCGTCAGCTAGAAGATTTAGTACAACGCCGTCGCCAAATCAGCGACATGATTACCGCCGAAAAAAATCGTCGCCGAGGTAAAACCAATTCCGTACAAGTCAATATCGATGAACACATTGAATGGCTAAAGCAACAGCTTAAAGAAATTGAATTGCAAATCAAGTCTGAGATCGCACTTAATGAAAGCTGGAAGCAGAAAATGGATTTGTTAACCAGTGTGCCTGGAATTGGTGAAGTAGTTGCAGTAACTTTAATTTCATCTCTACCAGAATTAGGTACTATTTCACATAAATCAATCTCTTACTTGGTAGGTTTAGCACCTTTGAACCGAGACAGTGGCAAGTTTAGAGGTAAACGCCGAATTCATGGCGGACGAGCTAAAGTTCGTTGTGTACTATACATGGCTGCTTTAGTAGCGGTTCGTTTTAATCCGATAATTAAAGCTTTTTACGAGCGTTTACTAAATAAAGGTAAGCGCAAAAAAGTGGCTTTAACTGCCTGTATGCACAAACTTTTAATTGTTTTAAACGCCATGATGAACCAGAATCAATCTTGGCGACGCGAAGCTAGTGCTTTAGTGCAACCTCAAGTTACCAGCTAGCTCACCAATGCCGTTTTGGTCTGATTCAACATCACGCCAGATTTTTGTGGTGATGAGAGTTTGTCTTGCTAGCTTTTTATTTAGCGATCGCAAGATAAGAAGAATTAAACTTGACATTTAAGACAATCGCTTTAGGGCACCTTTCTTGGCTGCTGTGGTTGTGCCATCACCATGAATGACGCTGGTATCGAGATGCCCTTTCTCGTGCAGTATGGATACAGAAGATACAAAAATATCATCAAAACATCCATGAAATTCAACAACTCGATTGGTCATGGCGGGGAAACCCCGCCGACCCTCGTGCGATTCGTTCTCTCGAAACTTAGATAACTAGGGAAGATGAGAGACAATTCCAAAGCTGGTTCTAACGGATTTTGTGGGTCAACCACTTTGAGGGGTTTGGCGACCATTCATCGAGCTGGCAATCAGCAAATTATGAAGCCAGTTATGATGATAGCTAAAGCCATTAAAATCGGTAAATGGCGACCTCTGTTCGGGGGAGTTCGAGCGCATTCTAGCTCCGTAAGGATGGAAATTCCACACCAGTGCCATCGAGCGCAGATAGAGTCTTGCCGACTCCTTATCGCCATGAAAGTATTGCATAGTGTAGAGTAAGCGGTCTTGGTGATTCATCAAACGGTCGACCATGTTGCTGGTACGATGAGCTTGGGGAAATTGATAAGCGACTGTGAATTGAGAAGCACGACGGCATAATTGACGCATCTTGCTTAAAGTGCGTTTCCGTCTGATGTGTTTTTTACTCCAAATTAAAGCGAATCGTAATCCTTTTAAGAATTCAGCAGCATTAGCAGCTTTATAAGCTTTCCAAAGCTTAGATTTCAGTTTTTTTCTTAAATTGCGATAACTAGGACTTCCTTTCTGGACTTTAAGCACAGCATGGAGAAAACACAGCACCAGAGTCACGGTGGGAAACAGCTTAAGCCAAGCCTGTTTTGTTCCGTCCCAAGCATCGGTATTGACCGTCACTGGAGTATAATTGGGGTCAAGAAGACGAGCTTCTGTTTGAAATTCTTTGTATCCTTTGGTTAAAGCTTCAGCACTTGCCGATTCCGAGAAGGCAACTCCCAAAATACAGCCTTCTGCGGCGGTAGTGGGAAGATAAACTCGTTTTCCCTTTAACCAGGTATGTTTTTCATCCGCTACCAGATGTTGAGGCAGTTTTTGACGATCTTTGATTGTGGTTCCCACGATAGAGGCTCGACCTAAAGACAGATAAATGCGATACCAATACATGGGATTGCGACCAAAAACATAAGCTAGAGCTTCAAATGGGACTCCAAACTGCCTTAAATACATCGGCTTGTCTATTTCTTCTGTTTTTCCTACCATATAGGGCATTATAAAATCAGGACGCAATTGATAGACTTCTTGGTTAGTTTTTAACTTAATGCGACGCATGGATAGTTCCTGTTTACTGGAAACCACCCAATCATGGAAAGAGAAACCTTCGTCCATTCCTGTGGGAAAAATTTCAGGATACTTGGTATAAACTTGCAGCAGATAGGCTCTAAAATTGGGATTATCGGCGATTAGTTGTCGATATTGCTCTTCACTGCTAACAGGTAAACAAATACTTTTATCACCTCTGATAGAAACGACCATACTTGAATTTAGGCTAAAAATCAATTGAGTGCTTGTTGACTTTACCTCAATTAGATTTACTCTGTCATTTAAGTCTAATTGTCCTGAGTATTTATACTACCCACAAAATCCGTTAGAACCAGAAACAGGCAGCATCGTAGGTATTGACTTCTTTGGGCAGACTGAAATAGATATGCAGCCCTCCAGACCAAGAAGATTGCAGTTTGATATATCTGACTAGACCAATTTTTTCCATCGCTTCAAGAAACTTGCCAAACCCGATCGGATTTTCAGCAGGATGAATTGAGGAGAGACGATCTATATCGGCTGCTAAATATTTTGTAGTTTTACCAAATCTGACTCCAACAACGCGATCGCGTTTGAAGTGATACTTAAGAAGCAAATGCCGATGTAGCTTGTATTTTAGCGTTTTCCATTCGCCCTTTTTGTGGAGGATGACATCGGACAAATGATGGAAGTAGTTAATTAATGCTTGGGAAACGACGGAGTTGGTTGTTACACTTAGAGGTATATTCAATTTTTTTTTTGGTGAACCTGTGCTTTAGGTTTGCTTTACTTCTGAGGTGCTAGTTACACCGCAGGAGAAATATTTAGTTACTACGAATATATCCCATTAGAGCCAAATTAGTAAACGCTCTTACTTTTAATTAAGCTTGTGCGATCGAGAGCGAAAAAAAGCGGGGGAGATAAAGATCGCGACAAATTTTTCACGGGCGATCGCGTCCCATAATCAATCCAGCCAAAAATCTTGAAATCGTTTAGAAGACAATTCCGTTTTGCAGACGAGTCGGAGAGGTGACTCTTCGGCTTAGTTCAACCTATTTCCGCCCAACAGGAAGTTTGTTATTGAGTAGCTTGAGAGTTTGTTGGTGGTTGAGTTTAGGTAATAATGTTTGCAGATATTTGATTTGGGCAATTTCCAAGACATCGTAAGCATCTTTCCATTGCCAGTAACCATTAGCATCGCTACCACTCAAACCACTATTCATTTGTCTTTGCAGATATAAATTAGAAATAAGAACTCTTGCAAAAATATTTTGTGCTATGATTAAGGATTTTACTTTTCATT
>NZ_JADWDC010000072.1 GCF_020640915.1 Waterburya agarophytonicola KI4
ATTTTGCGGCATTTTGGCGATCGCTATGTAATTAATTTTGCTTAGGTACTTAGATATCGTTGATGGTGTTGATAAATCAGAAGAAAACAATTCTACAAATATTATCAATGATGTTGATAAGCCAGAGAAAGATAATTCTACAAATATTGTCAATGATGTTGATAAACCAGAAGAAGATAATTCTACAAATATTATCAATGATGTTGATAAACCAGAAAGCGAGGATATTAGTGGTGTTGGAGATTTAGTAAACCGTTTTGAAATAGACAGCGTACATCGCTTTTTTGAATCGAATAATGGATTTCATTTCTATACTGTTGATGATAATGAATCTGATTATATTAGAGAACAAACCGCAGCAGGAAATTTGGCTTATCAGTATGAATCAGAAAAATTTACTGTTTTAACTGACAATATAGATGCCTTGACGGGAGAAGTAATTGAAGGAGTTCAGCCTGTTTATCGCTTTTTTAATCGACAGACTGGTTCTCACCTCTACACCATGAATCAACTAGAAAAAGAGACGATTCAAGACACCTTAGAGCATTATAGTTTTGAAGGAATTAAATACTACGCTTTTGAATCTCAACCAGAAAATCTTGAAACTATTCCTGTATATAGAATGCTCAATAGTAGCACTGGTTCTCATTTGTTTTCGAGCGATCGCAATGAAATTGAAAACATACAAGCAACTTTGCCTGATTTTTCCCTAGAGAATAACGGTAATCCTACTTTTTATGTTTTTGAATTATAAATAAGTTTACCTAAAGCGATCTCTTTCTATTTGAGAACAAGCGATCGCTTATTTTTTTGTCGTTCTAAGATTATAAATACAGATGGGAACTACAATTAAATCAATCAGCACTTAGGAATCGTTAATTCTACGATCTACCCAGCGTTTAGCATTTCTAACAGCTAGCTTAGTAGTCATCGCAAAGGGAACAGCTACCGCACTACCTAAATCATAATTAGCCCAAGCTGTATAAAAATCTTCTCCTTGCCATTTATCGCGAGCGATTTGGATTTTGAAATCTCGGTAGACAAAAGCCAATACAACGTTGGGATAATCTGGGTCGCTCATATCTTACAAGGTCTTGATTTATTTATTACCTAATGAAATTGCGTTCGATAGCATCGGCTACTCGACAAACATCATACATTTCGGTCACGTCATGGACTCTGAGAATATCAGCACCGCGAGAAATCGCCCCATAACAGGCTGCTGAAGTACCCCAAACTCTATCTTTAGCACGATCTTGTTTGAGAATGGGACCCATAAAGCTTTTGCGAGATACCCCAACCAATATCGGTAAGTGTAACACTTTCAATTCGGCTAGGCGTTGCACCAACTCTAGACTTTGACTGGCAGTTTTAGCAAAACCAATGCCAGGATCAACGATAATATGGGATTTATCGATCCCACAGGCGATCGCTTTTTCTGCCTGTATCGTCAAAAACTCAGCTACTTCTGTCACTACGTCTTGATAATCGGTCAAACTCTGCATCGTTTTAGGATTACCACGAATGTGCATTAAAATAATCGGCACATCTAACTTGGCGACAGTGGCTAACATCTTGTCATCGAAAGTAGCCCCCGAAATATCATTAACAATATCTGCCCCTGCTGCGATCGCTTTTTCGGCTACAATTGCTTTGGTGGTATCGATCGAAATAGGAATAGCAGATTCTTGACGCAATTGACGAATTACAGGAATGACGCGATCGAGTTCGTCTTCAATAGATACTTCTGCTGCATTAGGACGAGTAGATTCGCCACCAATATCAATAATATCTGCGCCATTTTTAATCATATCTCGGGCTTGAGAGAAAGCCGTTTCGACACTATTAAATTCCCCACCATCGCTAAAACTATCGGGAGTAACATTGAGAATTCCCATCAAATAAGTCCTTTCTCCCCAATTAAAAAAGCGATCGCGAATTTTTAAAGTCATTATTTTATTCAGCCTCTAATTTACTGTTACTGTATTTATGCCATTGTCCACTAGTGGCTAGGAAAGGAAAAACAATATTTTTCCTAAATTTGGTAATCTTCAATACATTTTTACCAACAATCAAAAATTTAGAACGTTATACTGATTCATGAACAGAATTCTTTAAGTGTTTTATTTGATTGGTGATGTTTATGAATCCAAGTTAATTTCTTGAAAAAACTATCAACTACTTAGTAGTTTCTCTCCAATATTATGAAAACTTTGTAGTCAGATAATTACTTACATTAATTTCGATTTATTAGTTAAGCTAGCTGAGACTTCCGATTACAATGCTGTTGCTTTTTTGGGAATTTTTCTGGAAAGCGAATGCAAACTTTTAGTAGCTTTTTTCTTATGTATTTTGTTAAATATTCTGCAATTGGAGAATGAAATTTTGTCTATTGACAAAATACAAAGTGGCACAAACTAGTCTTTTATTTGTAAAAAAGAGTCTAAATGTTACATAAATAACAACTAGCATCGATTTTTTTTGTTAAAAAAGATTGGCAAAATACTTTTATTAAAGATAGTCAATAATGTTAGTCAATTCCCATTTACTAATTCTTAACTAGAGCTTCAATTAATCTTCATGGAAATTAAGCGATTCTACTCATGCAGAAGCGAATAAATATCGTGCAGGATGATATCGAAGAACTTGAATAGCTTGGGGAGAAACAAAATGCTTTCCAGGGCGATCTCAATCACTTGTTAAAACTAAATTTTGTTGTTTAATAAACATGAGTTCGGACAGAAAGCATTAATTGACATTTTCCTACGTAAGTATCTGAACAAGGCAGTTAAATCGACTAGCCCACTGTTAAAACGGTTTATCAAAATAAAGGAATGAATTATGAACGCAGCACATCATCTAAAATCCAAAATCGATATTTTCTCTCCCTTACGTAAGTGGTTAGATAATATGGAAATTAAAAACAGTAATGTAGCTCACCGCATTTGTAAATCGATTCCCAGTCAGTGTCCCTTTGAAAGAGAAATTAAGTTATTTGGACGGACTATTCTAAGAATTCCCCCCATGTGTAAACTCAATCCTCTTTACAATGAAGTGATAGCTTTGCGTTTTCGTGCAATTTGTTACTTAGCCGATGTTTGTGGAGAAGATGTTAGCGCGTACTGCTAAGGTACAATAAAATTGGAACATCCTTTTCTTTTGTACGGACAATCGTGGCAATTATCGCGCTAAAAGCTTGGTATCTAGAACAATACGAACCAATCAAAAAAGTAATCCAAAAACCCTGCACTCTGCGTTTGAGCAGAAATAGCTTGTTAAAAACGGGTTTGCGAGCAGATTTTTTAGACGATCGCTTTGAAGTAGAAGGATCGGACTGGTTTGAATTATATTTAGAAGGTAAAACAGTTGAGTTTTATATCCAAGGAAGCGGTACTTATCTAGTTTCCAACATTGACTTAGTTTCTCAGGAAATATATTTTACTAAATGCAATAGTATTTCTGGACTTGAACCGATTATTTACTATAGTCCTCAAAATCACTGTCAACCTGCTAACAAAGCAATTACAGAGGTTTTAGAGAGCATCATCGACCGACTAGCAACGCGATCGCGAATTCCCCTCTCCCTAGAGATTACACCACATGCGCCCGAATCGCCTCTTCGCCTTAGCAACAATCAATTGCGCAAAATCAACAAAAGTTTATTGTTCGTAGCTGATGTTACTCCTATTGGAAAGATCTCCAGGGAAAAGCAGTCTGACTTATTAATAGATCCCAATGTATGTGTTGAGTTGGGCTATAGCATTCAAAACAAAGATAACGGACAAATCCTACTGCTCGATATGGAACGTCCAGATTTAAAAGGCACAATCCCTTTTGATATGGTGGGCTATAAACAACTTAGCTTTTCTACTGGGTCACAATTAGCCAAAAGTTTACCCAAACTGATAGATGTATTATTACAAAGATACAGTCTATTCTAGTATTATGTTCCCCTTAAGTTGAATATGACTAACGATCTGTCAAATTCGGTTCTTTTTCCAGTTTTAGAAGATGAATATCTCCAAAATTTAGAAGCTTGTGGAACAGTTATCAAACTGCAACCCAGCCAGATATTATTTACCGAAGGAGATATAGCTAACTGTTTTTATATAGTTTTAGACGGGCAAATAAAAATCACCAAGCAGTTGGGTGCAGAAAAAATTGTCGTCACCATTCACCGTCGAGGAGAATTTACGGGAGATTTAAGTACCTTGACGGGGGGAATTTCCCAAGCTACCGCTAGTAGCATTGATGTTAGTCGAGTAATTCAATTTGATGATTTTAAAGAATTACTCAAAAATTGCCCCAACAGTATCGATCTGTTTGTGCCGACTTTAGCAGAACGTTCTAAGGAATTAGAAATAAAACTGCGTCAACAAGAGAAATTAGCAGCATTGGGCAAACTATCGGCAGGATTAGCCCACGAATTAAATAATCCCGCAGCAGCAGGTAGAAGAGCAGCTAAACAACTCGGCAACGCGATCGCATCTTTACAAAAAAATATGCTATCTCTACGAGGCAAACAGTTTTCGGCGCATCATCGCCAACTACTCCAAGAATTACAACACCAGGCAATTCAACAAGCAGATCGAGAGCATTTTTTATCTCCCCTCGAACAAAGCGATCTTGAAGATGAGTTAGCTGACTGGTTGGAAAGCAGAGGTGTCGAAAATGCTTGGCAATTATCTTCTAGCTTGGCTTATGGGGGAATAAAATCGTCCCAACTGGAAAAACTAGCTACAGAAATGGAATCTCAAGCTTTTAGCGAGGCTGTAATCTGGCTAGAAGCTACGTTAACTATGAATGGCTTGGTTAACGAGGTAGAACAAAGTACCAGCCGTATATCTGATTTAGTGGGAGCAATTAAAAACTATTCTTATATGGATCGCTCTGCAATACAAGAAGTAGATTTACACGAAGGATTAAATAACACTATCAAAATACTGCATCACAAGCTTAAATATGGAGTGACGGTTAACAAACAATATGGCAAAAATATTCCCCGTCTATCAGTATATGGTGGCGAATTAAATCAAGTATGGACCAACTTAATCGATAATGCGATCGATGGAATGGATGGCAAAGGAGAGTTAACTATTCGTACTGCCCTAGAAGATAATTGCGTTTTAGTAGAAATTATGGATAATGGGGCTGGTATCCCTCCAGAAATCCAAGCACGCATTTTTGAACCTTTTTTTACTAGTAAAGGAGTAGGCAAAGGTAGCGGTTTGGGTTTAGATATTTCTCGACGTATTATCGTGCAGCAGCATCAAGGAAATCTCCGTTTTGAATCCCAAGCGGGAAAAACTATTTTTCAGGTGCGTCTTCCCCTAAAAATAGGGTCTAGCTAAATTTACCAATAATCTGTTTCTTTTTCTGTTTGTGTATGAGGATACGACAATTCAAAATTAGAAGGATCTCTTAAAAAGCGCAATGCTTGTTCCTCCAAACGATGAATATGATGTTGTTCTACAAAGTCACTGTTTCGCAAACAGGCAATATATCCTTCCATATAAAGTCTAATTTCTTCAAAACTATAGCGTCTGCGCCATAGATCTACCATACCATCGGTGATTTTTTGATAGTGACGAATGGATTGGGGATCTTGAATAATCATAATTTTTAAGGAATAATGTCGCTGAATATTTCGATAGAAATTGAACTGTTATTAAGTTTCTTGGCTTTTTATCATTTTACTGCTTTAACTTTTAACAATTAATTTTTTTTGGTTGAAGCATTGGTCATTGTTCGTCGTAACCATCGCTACAAAATATTCAGAATGCTAATGCTAGCCTTATTCTTAAAGGAATTTTCCTAAATTTAATGAGGCTAAAGTGACTTCAGCACATATATCAATAGTCGAAAGCAACCCTCACTTGCGATCACTACTAGGTTGGCATTTACAACAGTCGGGTTATGTTGTCAGTCAGTCTGCTAGTTTGCAACAAGGTCGAGATGCTTTCAATAGACATCACCCAGCATTAGTGATTATTGATTCTGATTTGCCAGATGGGGATGGACTAGAATTATCTCACTGGCTTTACGAACAGCAGAAATCTTTAATTCTTTTATTGTCTGCACGAGATAACGAACAAGACATAGTTAGAGGATTGAAAACTGGTGCTGATGACTACTTGACCAAGCCTTTTGGCATGCAGGAGTTTTTAGCCAGAGTAGAAGCTTTAATTAGGAGGATAAGAGTAAATAATTCTGTTCCTCTATCGATGGAATGTAAAGATCTAAAAATAGATTTGGCACAGCGACGGGTAAAGCTGAGAGACAATTTTATCGAACTTACGCCTCAGGAGTTTAGCTTATTGTATGTCTTGGCTCAAGCTGAGGGAAATCCTTTGAGTCGTGCCGAATTACTCCAAAGGGCTTGGCCTGAAGCTATTGATAACCCTCGTACAGTAGACACCCACGTCCTTTCTTTACGTAAAAAAATTGAATTAAGTCCACGGCAGCCAAATATAATACAGACGGTACGGAATGTAGGCTATCGTTTTAACCCCGAATTGATCGAGAGAGAGGATATTGCCGAAAAAAACTTTTCTGTAGCTAATTCGGCTAATATTAGCCGTTTTTCTCGCAGAATACAATAATACTAAAAACATTGATAATATTTAACTCCACTCTTGCTCTTGTTCGGAGTGCGATCGCAATATTTTTTGTCGTAATTTATCCCAGTTAGTATCGTTGGCGGGTAGATCTTCCTCCAATCTTCCTTCATTTAAAAATAATATGCGATCGCAAAAATCTACCAGTAATTCTAATTGATGATTGACCATTACAATGGTGAGATTTTGACTTTGATTGAGTTTCCCTAGCACTGAAAAAACATGAGTCGCCGTCCCAATATCTAATGCAGAAGTTGGTTCGTCCAATAACAACACTTCTGGCTGCATTACCAAGGATCTAGCAATTCCGACTAATTGTCTTTGTCCTAGAGATAGTTGTAATTCTGTCTTGTCAAACCATTCATCGGGAATACGAATTAAATTGACCCAAGTCTCAATTCTTTGCCTAATTTCTGACTCTGGTAATTTTTGTAATCTCAACGGGTACCCCAAAGCATCAATCACTTTCATTCCCAATAATTTAGGTTCTTGGGGTGCTAAAACTATTTGTCGGCGGAGTTGAGTGGTGGTTAGTCGTTTTGCAGGTAAGTCTCGGATAAAAATCTTTCCTTTAGTCGGTGAAGCCAAGCGATTGAGTAATCTAAGTAAAGAAGTTTTTCCCGCGCCAGATGCCCCAACTACCGCTACTTTTGAGCCTTGTTTGAGTTCCCAAGAAATATTATGAAGTAAAAAATCCGAACCCACACTAGCCTGGAGACTAACTGCTTTCAAACGCAAAATCGATTGACCACGGCGATCGCTCATTAGTTATCAGAATACATAGCATTATCGGTCTATACTTTATTCTCCAGCATAATTTAGATCTTGGGGTAGAATTTAACGGAGTAAACTCAAACCCTGCAATTCATAGGCAGAAATATTGTTTACCATTTTAACAACCACCATTGCCTGAGGAGTAACGATGTGAGGCTTGCAAAACTAGCTAACTGGCTATCAGAAGGAGACTTGAAGAAGTACCAAGAAAAAGCACAGCGAGCTTCAACAGCCCAAGCTCAATTGCAACAAATGGAGTCCCAGCTAGAAGAGCTTAAAACTAACTTTCAGCAAGTGCAAAAAGAATTGGCACAAACCAAGGCTCAACTACAAATCAATCAGGGTTTTCAAATTGAACTGGGGGAAACTCAACTGAAATTGCAACAAGTTAATGCTGAAGCTCAACGCTATAAAAAAGAATTATTTGAACAACAAAAACAACTCAATCTTGCCGAGTCCCAGCTTGCTCAAGCAAGACAAGCCTTAGCTCGAACTCAGGACTGGACGCAATATATTCAAACCCCCGTCCGAGTTGCAAAAATTAAAAAAACTCTACCTAAAGAGAATTTTGATACTTTATGGGGTTTTGGCATTATTACCCCTAAGGCTGAATCTGTCACTACTACAGGCGCGCTGCTCGTAAAAGGCTGGGTACTAGGAAAAAAAGCCCAAGCAAAAACTCTAAAAGTTAAGCACCAATCAGAAGAGATTTTATCAACTCCTGTAGAATTACTTCGCTCAAAAGTAGTAGGACAGTATCCTGATATACCTACTGCCAATCAATGTGGTTTTGAATTTTCTTTATCTGTGGTGGGAATACCCTCTATGGTAGAACTCAGTTTAGAAGCGGTTTTGACAGACGAAAGTACTGTGCCACTATGTGCGATTATTGTGCAAACTGAACTAATTGAATCAAAAGACACATAATATTTTAGTAAACCTTCGTTACACTAATAAGGAAAATTAATTGTCACCGATGGACGAATGCCGAAAATATTAAGAAAATATTAAAAAAATCCATCAGCGTTTACAATGAATCTTAAGGTGTTCGGAGGAACAAAGTGTTTACAAGACTCGCGCAACAGCATTGTCAATTCGTTCAAGACTTGGTCATGACTCTACAAGCTTTGGCGATCGCATTAGAAAATAAAGGTTATTTAGCTTCGTGCTATACCTGTGGCGGAGAAATGAATAGTGCTTCGTTTATGGTTAGCTTGGGAGACGAACATCTAATCCGTTTTCTAGTCTCAGACTATGGAATTACTTGGACTGAAATGCGAGACGATCGAGAACTAATGAAACTTGAAGGTGCAGAAGCAATTAATCAATTACAAGATTTGGCAGATTTAATTAAATATCAAATACAACTATCAGAGTCTCAAGCCAGTAAATCTGATAGTCAACCAACCATACAACGTGTTTAATTATTAATTAATAGTTGCCTAAAATGCTTAATATCTCAGAAATAATGTCCGAATTAGTTAACTAGTTCGGGCATTATTTCTATGGAAATTGATCAATAATGGCAATCAAAACTAAAAAATACGCAGCGATCGCAATTTCTCCAATCTAGCTTTATCGACTAATTTCGATCCCTCTCTCTCGAAGTTGCTGCATAAAAAATTCTTCTAGAGAAGGTCTAGCCAAATGAATACTGACCAAGCTCGCTTCTGTGCTGTCGAGATGACTGACAAATAGGTTTGGCTCTACCTTTAGTTGACCGTGCCAACGGTTATTTTCGCGAGTTAAATTGGTCATCCAAGGAGCTAAGGATTCGGAATTTCCTCCCCTGACAATTGCTTGATAAGCATTACTTGTCCCTAAGAGTTCGTCTAAAGAACCCTGACAAATTAATTCTCCCAACGCCAAAAAAGCAATGCGATCGCAAATCTGTTCGATATCGGATAAAATATGGGAATTAAAAAAAATCGTTTTTCCCTGTTGCTTAAGAGATAAGACAATCTCTCGCATTCGATAACGTCCCATGGGATCTAATCCTGACATCGGCTCATCCAAAAACACAATTTCAGGATCATTAATCAAAGCTTGTGCCATCCCAACTCGCTGTAGCATCCCCTTAGAATATTGTTTTAGTTTCTTTTTGCGAGCAGTTGATTGAGCTAATCCTACCAAATCCAACAATTCTGTAATGCGCTGACGCTGTTTCTTTTTAGGAATTTGGAATAATCCAGCAATAAATTCTAAAAACTCCCAGGCGGTTAAAAAATCATACAAATAAGCATTTTCAGGTAAATAGCCAATCCTTTGCTTAACACCGCGATCGCCAATGGGTTTGCCCAAAATAACCGCTCTTCCAGCAGAAGGACGAGTAATTCCTAACAAAGTCTTGAGCAAAGTCGTTTTACCCGCACCATTTGGTCCTAATAAACCAAAAGTTTCTCCTTGATAAATGCTTAAAGAGCAGTTTTTCAGAGATTCTATTTTTTGATTCATCCAAAAGCCAGTACGGTAAACCTTTCCCAAGTTCCAAGTTTGCACTACTGGCATAGAATCTTTGGGGGATGAATTTGAAGATAAATCAGTAGCAGAATCCATAAATGACAGTCAGGGAAAAAGTATTTTCTACTTGTATATTTCCCCAAAATCCCTTGTTTTCTAACATCTCAATGTAGATGAATTTTATTTTTAGAAAATTTTTTTAATTATTTAATCAAAAAAACATATAAACAATAGGTAATTTAGCTTATTGTAATTATAGTTAACCCACGATAACTAAACTTAATTTAAAACCATCAATAAAAAATGAACATCTTATTTGTGATTACCAGGGCTGATGCGATTGGAGGCGCGCAAGTTCATGTAAAAGACTTAGCGATCGCTCTACAAAAAGATCGTCACAAAGTACTAATCCTGACGGGTCAGCAAGGGGTATTCAATGAAGATTTGAGAGAAGCGGGTATTGAATCTATTCCTTGTGAATTCTTACGTAAACAAATCAATCCTTTTTTAGATGGTAAAAGTCTACGCTACATACTGCACATAATCTCCGAATTCAGACCAGATCTGATTGCTGCTCATTCCAGTAAAACTGGAATATTAGGTCGTTTGGCGAGTAAAATGTCTCAAATTCCTTGCGTGTTTACTGCCCATGGATGGTCATTCACTACAGGAATTCCTCAGCCAAATCGCACTATTTATCGCGTCTTAGAAAAAGCAACCGCATTTTTGGCAGATAAAATAATCTGCGTTTCCGAACACGATCGCTCCATTGGTATCAAAGCTGGTATGGATTCGGCAAAACTATTGACGGTACACAACGGGATGAAAGATATTACTCCCAATCTGATGGCTAATCCTGTGGGGGGACAACCGATTAAGGTAGCAATGATTGCTCGTTTTGATCGACAAAAAGACCATGCAACTTTGATTGAAGCTTTTCAAGATCTTAATGCGGAATTGATTTTGATTGGCGATGGACCAAGTATGCTTAAAACCCAAAAGCAAGTAGAAAAATTAAATATGGCTAAAAAAGTCCAATTTCTTGGCTTCCGCCAGGATATTGCACAGATTTTAGCCGAAGTCCAAATCTTTACCTTGATATCTAATTGGGAAGGTTTGCCATGCACGATTATTGAAGCAATGCGAGCCGGATTGCCCGTAGTCGCTTCTGATGTCGGTGGAGTTAAAGAAATCGTGATTGATAGCCAAACTGGTTATGTAATTCCTCGCGGTGATGCAATCGCTCTGCATCAAAAATTAGCTTACTTGATTGAGAATGAATCAGCTAGGACTAGTATGGGTATCTTAGCTCGTCAGAAATACGAATCAGAATTAACTTTCAAACATATGTATGAGAGAACTCTGGCTGTCTACGAACAGGTAGTAGCAGATCGAGCTAATGCGATCGCCATAAAATAGCTACCAATAATAATCATTAGTGGTAAAAACTGCCTCAAAAAATATTTCTTCGGTCAAAAGCTCGATCATAGCTGTCTGTTTAAATATTTTTTATTTATAGTAGTTTTATATATCCTATGGTCTAAATAAAAATATCACCAGAAAAATAATGATAGTAGCCGATCGCAAAAAGATTGCTTATATACATATCTACAAAACAGGAGGTTCTAGTATTACAAAACTATTGATGCCTCATATTTCAGAAAATTGTCGCAGTAAAAACGCCAGAAGTCATGGTCCTCATTGGCGTAGAACTTGGCATATTGACACTCGGATGCACTCTAAGTTTGCTGATGCTTTATCAAGTGTTGATCGCTGTAATATCGATTTAGATGAATACTTCAAGTTTACTATCGTTCGCAATCCCTATAGTTGGATTTTATCGGTGTGGAATAATTTTTATCAGTCTCCTACAGGAAATAGCCCAAATACTTTGGTCAACAACTTAAAATTCCAGTTCGGAAAGTTAACGAGCAAAAAACTTTTTACCGCACAATACTTTTATGAAATGTATCCTGATGGTAGTTTTGAAAACTTTGTTTTGTTTATTGACCGCATGGTTAGTGAAAATCCTAAATTAGCTAGAACAATTTGGGGTTGCTCGGATCAATATAGTTTTATAGATAACGATCGTAATATTGAGTTCGACTTTATTGGTAAATTTGAAAATTTAGAGGAAGATCTCAAAACAATTTTTAAAAGGGTTGAAGGAAAGGATCTTGAAAGCGTTCCTCGCGAAACTCATGGCAGCGATCGTAACAAACAAAAGCGTAAAAACTATTTAACATATTACAATGACAAATCTATTGAAATTGTCAACCGAATTTTTGCTAGAGACTTCAAAGCTTTTGATTACCAACCCATCTCCAATGCCTCAAAGATAGACGTCTTGACCGAGTAGAACTTCTAATCATTTTTATTTCCCCAGTAATTAACAAAGTTATGATATTTTGATTTTTTATTACCCTAGATAGTACCTACTAATTTAGGATGGAGCTATTGAGTAAAAATATTATTAAAATCGGAATTGTCAATGATTGTTGCAGATAAAAAGAAAGTTATTTTCATCCATATAGAAAAGACTGGGGGTACTAGTATAGCAGCACTGCTCGTACCTTATATATCAGAAAAGTTTAGAAGTAAAAACGCTATGATGCCAGAATCTGGCAAGGAATGGCGACGAGATTGGCATGTTAACCGCCAGCATTCGGGATTTTCTGAATCGCTACCAGTTTTAGACAAATTAGGTGTCGATCCTCAAGAGTATTTTAAGTTTGCTATTGTGCGTAACCCCTATAGTTGGTTGTTATCAGTCTGGGAAAATAGATATAAATCCCCCATGACTGTTAAAAAAACTTTAGCTAATAGATTGAGATTTCAAATTGGGAAGTTTATAGATATAAAAAGACTTCCCAGTCAGCATTTTCACCAAATGTATCCCGATGGAAGTTTTAAAAGCTTTGTCTTATTTATCGACTATTTAAACTCAAATTATCCACCATCGTTTACTCAAAAATATATGGGAGGTCAAGATCAATTTAGTTATATCGATAACAACCGCAATATTAAATTTGATTTTATTGGCAAATTAGAAAATTTAGACCAAGATATACAAAAAATCAACCAAATAGTCGGACTAAATGATGGTTTGGAAGTTCCTCACTTTAATCAAGCGAGGCGAATCACAAACAAACAAAAATATCTAGATTATTATGATGATGAATCAATTGAAATAGTGAATCGAATTTTTGTTCGAGACTTTGAAGCTTTTGATTATCAACCAATCTCAAATTTAACCGAACGACAAAGTACGGTATAAAACACAATTAAAAAACTATAAAACCGAGCGTGAAAAAACAAATTCTATTATCAACTCCTCACATGGGAGAGCAAGAAAGAAAGTTTGTTACAGAAGCATTTGATACCAACTGGGTAGCTCCTATTGGTCCAAATGTAGATGCTTTTGAACGAGAATTTTCTACCCTGGTAGGTTCGCAATATTCGGCTGCTTTATCTTCTGGGACAGCAGCTTTACATTTAGCTCTCAAATTAGTGGGAGTTGAAGCAGGAGATGAAGTATTTTGTTCGACTTTTACTTTTATTGCGAGTGCTAGTCCTATTACATATTTGGGAGCGAAGCCTGTCTTTATTGACAGCGATCGCACTTCTTGGAATATGGATCCCAATCTCCTGTCTGAAGCCTTGGCTCAAAAAGCAAAAGTTAATAAGTTACCCAAAGCAGTAGTATTAGTTCATTTATATGGTCAAAGTGCTGATATAGAGCCAATTCTAGAAATATGCGATCGCTATTCTGTTCCTCTAATAGAAGATGCAGCAGAGGCTTTGGGTGCAACATATAAAAATACTTCCCCAGGGACTTGGGGACGGGCGGGAATTTTTTCCTTTAATGGAAACAAGATAATTACTACCTCTGGCGGAGGAATGCTAGTTTCTGATGATGGAGATTTAATTGAGAAAGCTAGATTCTTAGCAACCCAAGCCAGAGATCCAGAACCACATTACGAACACACTCAAATTGGTTTTAACTATCGACTAAGCAATATTTCCGCAGGGATTGGTCGAGGACAGCTAGCAGTCTTATCAGAAAGAGTTGCTGCTCGTTGCCGAAATTTTGCAACTTATAAATCAGCTTTAGGAGATTTACCTGGCATTGAATTTATGCCTGAGCCTGATTATGGTAAAAGTACTCATTGGTTGAGTTGTCTAACTTTCGATCCCAATGTGGCAAAAATAGATCGCGAACAGGTTCGCCTACACCTAGCAAAACATAATATAGAAACTAGACCTTTATGGAAACCAATGCACTTACAACCTGTATTTTCCGATTGTGAGTGCTTTAATAGTAGAGTATCTGAAGAACTATTTCAAAAAGGTTTATGCATACCTTCTGGTTCTAATTTGAGCGAAGAAGATTTAAGTAGAGTAATTACTGAGATTAAAAAAGTTTATCGCCATCAATAAAATCTTGACCTTAACTTTATCAAAAGTTTTACAATCTTGAAGAAAACTTTGTCTAAATTTTACTACTCTTCAGTTATCATAATCTAAGTATATTTACATACGTATATATCCTTTAACTATTTTTAAAACAGCGTCGTTATTAAAGTGACATTTGCTTATGAACCCCTCACAAAATTCTGTGGATCTAGATCAATATTGGCAAATCATTAAAAGACATTGGCTCCCAGGCTCAGTCGTTTTTTTATCAGTATTGATGTTAGGCGTTATCGCCACCTCTCTTAAAGAAAATATTTATCAAGCAGAAGCTAAATTAAAATTTAAAGGAAATACTGTTACCTCATCTTTAACAGATGTTGGTAAAGCTATAGGTGGATTTTCTCCGATTGCGGATAGAGGAAATCCAATTGCAACTGAGGCAGAAGTACTACGATCTGTTCCTCTAATTAAAGAAACTATTGAAGACCCTCAACTAAACCTGAAAAGCGCTGATGGGCAGAAACTAAGTGTTAATGCTTTTTCCAGAAAATTGAAAGTTGGTTCGTTACCATCAACGGATATTCTTAAAGTTTCGTACTCTAGTGAAGATCCAGAACAAGCAGCAAAGATTGTCAACACCTTGGTCAGAAACTATTTGCAAAACAACCAAATCGTTAATACTGCTGAAGCTGTTTCTGCCAGAGAATTTTTGGAAGTGCAGTTACCCAAAGTAGAAGAGTCTTTACGTAAAACTGAAGCTGCAATACGTCAACTAAAAGAATCAAACGAATTTGTTGCTCCCGCAGAAGATACCAAAGCCTTAATTACTTCTCAGAAAGATTTAGAGGATCAAATAGTTAAAACTCGCGGCGAACTTGCTAATGCTGAATCTCAAGCTAATTACATTAGAGAAAAATTGGGTTTGAGTACTCAAGAAGCATTTATACTGTCAACAGTCGGTCAATCTGCGGAAATTCGCGGTACGGTAGCCAGACTAAAGGAGGCTGAATCTGAACTAGCTATCGCCCAAGCGAAGTTTACTGACAACAGCCCAAATGTTATCGATCTCAAAAACGAAATAAATTCCTTACAAAAACTACTAGAGCAGCAAGCCTCTTCTGTTGGGGGAACAAAAGCAGTAGAAGTATTGCGTAACAACAAATCTGGAGTCGTTCAACAAGAGTTGACTAGCGAATTGATTAAATGGGAAGCCAGTAATTTTGGCTTGCAAAGGCAACTTACTAGTCTTCAAGGACTAGCAGATAGTCGTCAGGAAAAAATCAAAAAAGTCCCCGAAATAGAGGAAAAACTAAGTAAGTTGGAAAGGGAAGCTCAATCCTATGAATCTTCTTATGAGGTCCTTTGGAAACAACTAGAAACGGTTAAGATTGCCGAAAGTCAAGACCCTGGTAATGTAAGGGTAATTTCTAATGCAGTCGTTCCTACTACTCCCGTATCTTCTCGTGCTGTTGGTTATTTAGCATCTGGCTCTTTAGCACTTCTAGCAGCAGCAGGAGTAATTTATCTCCTAGAAATTAGCGATAAGTCTATCAAAACTATCGAAGAAGCAAAACAACTATATGGTTACACTTGGTTGGGAGTAATTCCCAGTACAGACCATGTCAATCATCTCAGTTTGCCAGAAGCAGAAGATAGCGATCCCCTCATACCTAAGTTGGTCGTTCGAGACTATCCTTCTTTGCCTTTGAGCGAATCTTATCGGATGTTACAATCCAACATCAAATTTTTAAACTCCGATCGCACGGCTAAGACTATTGTAATCACTAGTTCGGCTACTCAAGAAGGCAAGTCTGCTGTAGCAGCAAACTTAGCAGCAGCAATGGCTCAAGTAGGAAATAAAGTTCTATTGGTTGATGCTAACTTGCATTCTCCCAGTCAGCACCGTATTTGGGATAGATATAACGATAGTGGTTTGAGTAATGTGATTGCAGAACAGCTAGATCCTCGCATGACTATCGATGAAGTTATGCCCAATCTTGATTTACTTACTTCTGGTACGGCAACTCTTTCTCCTGCTACTTTGCTCGATTCTCAAAGAATGAGAATGTTAATGGACTATTGGTCGGAGCGATATGATTTTGTTATCTTTGACACTCCATCATTAGACATGACTGCCGACGCGCCAATTATGGGTCGTATGGCTGATGGTGTACTGTTGGTAGTTAGACCTGGATTTGTAGAGCGATCGCAAGCAGCATTTACCAAAGATATGTTAGCTCAGTCTGGCATTAATATGCTGGGTATTATCTTTAATGGTATTACTCCTCAGTTCGACTCCACTCCGTTCTATTATCAAGCCTTAGCGAGTCAGCAATCTACACAGCAAAATAGACTAACCGATGGAACTTCATCTTCCAAAGGCGAACTGTGGGATACTATTTCTTCGATGTCCAAAGAATCTAAAAAAAGTAAACTGGCAGCAAATCTTGGAGAAGAAGAACTTCAGTTTGCTCCCATAGAAAAATTAGAAAGCATGGTGGCATCTCTTCAACAAGATTTAGGAGACTTAGATCTATTAGTTCGAGAACAAGAAGAAGAGTTGTTAAACCAACGCCAAAAGGTCAAAAAACTACAGCGTCAAGCCAACGTTGCTACGGAAAACGAACGTTTTTACTTGGAAAATGAATTAAGCCAAGAGCAAGAAAGAAAAAGAATGCTAGATGAAACTCTAGTCGGACAAAAACGAAATCTTGAAAAACGGCGTGAAATGCTTCATCAATATCAACAAGTATTAGAGACTAGAAAGAATGCTAGTACTCAAATCTTGTAGTTGATAGTTTAAATTCAATCTCAAATAAAAAAAGGGTAAGAATTAGTTTTCTTATCCTTTTTTATATTCAAGTTTTGATATTCAAGAAATAACTCTATAAATACTTTAGTGTTGCAGCAATTCTTCTGTTTTAAGATCTGCTTTTGTGTCGGATCGATCGCTCTCTGTTTGTTCTTTTGCCATCAAATTAATAATCGAAGACTTTTCTAACAAACCAAAAACCTCTCCTGCTTCTCCCACTACTACCAATTCGCGGGGGTTATTGGTTTCAAATTCTTTGGCTACTTCCAGTAAGGATGTGTTAGCAAGAATAGTGTTAGCTTCATCAACAGGTTTAATCAATTCCCCTAAGTAGATGTCATTCCACTGAGACGTAGGAGTTTGTTTGAGGTCTGCGATCGCAATTTCTCCAATTAGCTGTTGCTGTTCATTGATCACCAAGAATTTTTTCCATCGCTCTTTGCCAATTACGTAGTTATTAACAAATTCTCTAACTGTAAGATTGCTATCAACAATAGGACTATCGGGAATGACTGCATCCAAAGCTGTATATTGACTTAATTTATCTTGTACTGTGGCTGATTGGGCAGCAAAACCAGCATTGCGTAGCAAAAATGCTCCAATAAACAACGTCCAGATGCTCCCTACTTGACTAATACCCAAGACAGATAATAAACCCAAGCCGATAGCCGACCAACCGATGACTTGTCCGACTCTTCCCGCAAAGATAATACCTTTGTTGGGATTTCCTGTAATTTTCCAGACAATTGCTTTGAGTACGTTACCGCCATCTAGGGGTAAGCCAGGAATCATGTTAAACAGTGCTAAGACCAAGTTAATGTATGCCACCAAAGAGACGATCGCTTTAATGGGTAAACTTAAAGGTGCTGTAGCTGCAATAAAAGAAAAAAGACCAAACAGTAGGACGCTGACTAAAGGCCCTGCGATCGCTACAGAAAATGCTTGTAATGGTGTTTCTGATTCTTTTTCTAGGGTTGCCAAGCCACCAAAGATAAATAGGGTAATAGATTTGACTGATATTCCTTGAGATATAGCAACAAAACTATGTCCAAGTTCGTGGGCGATTACGGACGAAAATAGCAGCAAAGCAGCTACTAAACCCAAAAACCAAGGCATTATCCCTGTTAATTCTGGAAATTGGGTTAAGTTTGAGCCATAGCTCCAAGTGACTAGCCCTAAGACAAAAAACCATGAAGGATTAATGAAAAAGGGGATGCCAAATAAATTACCGATCCGAATGTTGCCGTTCATGGCACTCTCCTATCTAAAAGACGCAAATTGATTTCAATGCTTAATAAAAGTGTTTAATATTTTTATTGGCTTATAAGAAAATTGTAACGAACAGTAAACAATAATTCACCCTTCCAGGGTATAGTAAAAACCGCCATCAAAATTACGGTAGCAACTTGGCATATCTTGGGCATAATAAATATAGTGGAAAGATGCCAAAATAATATGTCAGATATAACGCCACCATATCCAGATTCTTATAGTCAAGCAGAAATTCAAGAAATACTGCAATTGGCGATCGCTAGCCATCATACAGAAGATGAATTAAGCCGACAACAACTTTGGGAAATCGCCTCGGAGTTGGATATTAGTAATGCGGTGATTCAGTCTGCGGAGAGAGATTGGTTGGAGAGAAAAGCTGTAGATCGCCAACGTCGATCTTTCGATCTCCATCGTCGTCAAAAATTTAAACAAAAATTAACTAAATTTGCGATCGTCAATACTTTTTTGGTTTCTTTAAATTTGATTGCTATAGGTACGCTTTCTTGGTCTTTATACATTTTGCTGTTTTGGGGATTGGGGATAGCTTTAAATGGCTGGAAAGCTTACCAATCTGGGGGGGAAGCCTACGAAAAAGAATTTCAACGCTGGAGCTTTCAAAATGAAGTGAAGCAAACTGTAGCAACAGTATGGACAAAACTACAAAAAACTTTGCAAGCTTGAGTGAGTTTAAATTGCTTGATTTTATCTAAATAGACTAATATTAGGATTTCGTATCAATTGCTACTTAATCCAAGCCAAATAACAGGTAGTTTAGAAGCATATATATGTCAAAGATTTATAGTCGAAAACAGGAACTCATGCAAATCCATAAGTTCTTTGTCTTTTACTGTATATAGCCCGTTGGGACTTATCCTTGAAGCAAGTATATCTGTGGATTAGTATTATTAAGGGATCTAATTATCAATGGTGGCGATGGGTGTATTTCCAGCTATCTATTCAACTCTATCTCCCCAAGCCCTGATAGATGGAGTTCTTTCTAGATACGAATTAGGGGCAATAGATCGATGTCTATTTTGGAATCGCGGTCTAAGCGATATTTATCTAATCGAAACCTCAGAAAAATCTTATATTCTTAAGGTTTCTCATCATCACTGGCGTTCTAAATCAGATATTCAATTTGAGCTAGAGTTTCTTGACTTTTTATATCAGCAAGATATTCCTGTTGCTAACCCCTTGAAAACTACAGCAGGTGAATTGTTTGTGACAGTTGGTGCCGTAGAAGGCGATCGCTATGCAGCACTTTTCCCCTACGCCCCAGGAGAAGTACCCCAAGGAGATCTGAGCATAGATCAAAGTACGATTATGGGTCAAACTTTGGGTCGAATACATGCTTCATCTTTAAAATTCCAGAACACAACTCCTCGCCAAGCTCTCAATCTTGAATATCTACTAGATGATTCTTGGGAAGTAATTAATCCCTATTTGAGCCACAACAGCGAAGATCTGATATTTCTCGAAAAAGCGATCTGCAACATCAAACATCAATTGACTTGTTTGGAACAAAGATCGCCCCTTTGGAGCGTGTGTTGGGGAGATCCTCACAGTGGCAATGTTCATTTTACCAAAGACAATCAAATTACTCTTTTTGATTTCGATCAATGTGGCTATGGCTGGCGCGTATTTGATATTGCGAAGTTTCTTCAGGTTTCCCTCAGTGCAGGAATTAAATGCAAGGTTAGAGACAGTTTTTTAATTGGTTATCAAAAAGTACAAAAGCTGACAGACTTAGAACTATCATCTTTACAACCTTTAACTCAGATGGCGCATATTTGGGCTTGGGCAATTGGCATTAATGCTACCGCTATTCATAATTGGTCGAGACTAGATGATTTTTATATTAAAAGACATCTACATCAATTGAAGAGATTGAGTACTCAAGAATGGCAATTATTTTAACTCAAGTTCTGAGGTTACGCAAAAGCTATCACAGAAAGAAGAAATAAGAAAAATGGTTTCTGTCGTGGAAAACAATCAATCAAATGTAAAGATTGTCTTGTGTAATAAGCCCTGTCGATGTTGAAAACTGGAGTTTCGTAGCGATCGCGAAGTTTAAGTAAGAAGAATAAAGAGTTACTTATTACTTATATGCGAAGCAGTATCCTTTAGGATTACATCAAATATATATATATAATAATGAAAATTAAACCAGTTCTTCTTTGTCAATTGTTTTATGCTGTCTGTTAACGAAGTCGAAGAAATTATTCTCAATTTAGTTGAAATTTTAGATGTTGAAAAAGACAGCGAAATCGTAAGTTTAGAAAATATAGAAGGAAGAGTATTAGCCCAAGCCGTTAAGGGTAAGTTAGATTTTCCTCACTGGGATAATTCAGCAATGGATGGTTATGCAGTACGATATGCAGATGTCAAAGACTGTAGCGGAGATAATCCCACAACATTAAAAGTTGTTACAGAAATTGCAGCAGGCGATCGCCCTAATGTAGAAATTAAGTCAGGACAAACAGCCCGTATCTTCACGGGGGCAATGCTTCCAGTGGGAACTGACACGATTGTCATTCAAGAAAATACCACCAGGAAAGGGGATGAAGTTATTATTCTCTCTGCACCCCAAGAACAAGAATTTGTCCGCCATAAAGGGACATTTTATCAAGCAGGAACGCCCATCTTAAAAGCAGGAATTAAAATTGGCGCGCCAGAAATAGCTGTATTAGCTACCGCCCAATGTACTGAGTTATCTGTATATCGTCGCCCCCGCGTAGCAATATTATCTACAGGGGATGAATTAGTTACCCCCGAACAATCTTTACAACCTGGACAAATAGTAGATTCCAATCAATATGCTTTGGCAAGCTTCGTAGCTCAAAATGGGGCAATTCCCGTTAAGTTGGGTATCGTACCAGATAAACCAGAAGAGTTGAAAAAAGCGATCGCACAAGCTATAGACTCGGCAGATATTGTCTTATCTACTGGTGGGGTATCAGTGGGAGATTATGATTATGTCGATCGCATTTTGGCAGAGTTAGGGGGAACATTACACATCCGTAGCGTAGCCGTCAAACCAGGAAAACCTCTAACAGTTGCAACTTTTGAAAACAATAACTGTTTGTATTTTGGTATCCCAGGAAACCCCGTTTCCGCATTAGTTAGTTGCTGGCGTTTTGTGCAACCCCCATTGATAAAATTAACAGGACAAAATAATTATCAACCCCGCTTTATTACCGCTACTACCCGTCACGATCTAAAAGCTGGTGGTAGAAGAGAAACCTACCTCTGGGGACAATTACATTTAGTTGATGGTAACTATGAATTTGCTCTAGCTGGGGGTAGCCATAGTTCGGGTAATTTAATTAATTTGGCACAAACTAATGGTCTGGCGATCGTTCCTGTGGGGGAAAATTTTATTGCAGCAGACAGAGAAGTTGTGGTGATGCTCGTTGACTGACTTAAAATTAGTCAATATCGTTCTGACAAGCAATTACTACTGTCATACTCAAAGAAAAGCTAAATGATAGAACTACACGCCCACACTACTTATTCTGATGGCATACTAACACCGCAACAGTTGGTTGAACGGGCTGCAAGTGCAGGAGTTAAAGCATTAGCCATTACGGATCACGATACTTTGTACGGTTGGAATGAAGCGATCGCAGCAGCAGTTCCCCATAATATTGAAATTATACCAGGAGTCGAACTTAGTACGGTTTATAATGGGCGATCGCTCCATGTTTTGGGTTACTAAGCTTAGACGCACCTAGTTTAGGTTATAATCAGGGAAAAAAAAGAGCG
>NZ_JADWDC010000149.1 GCF_020640915.1 Waterburya agarophytonicola KI4
TTTTCTTTTCTGGCGCAAAAATTCCGCCTCTTTTTTTCAAAATGAGAATTGCTGGACCTTGACTATCGGCGATCGCTAAAATTCGACTTTTTAAATGCTCAAATGTCCCGTCTTCTTGCCAGCGTTTTAACCAGCGATGTGCTGAACTTTTTGATGCCCATTGTTTTCCTTGAGGCACATCACACCATCGACATCCAGTGATTAAAATGTACAGCAATGTGTTTAAAACATAGCGAAAAGGTGTACGAGGCATTCCTCGCGATCGCTTTTCTGAATTTTCGGGAAAAACATCTTGAAACAGCTTCCACTCTAAATCGTTTAATCCTTCAAATCTCCCTGGCATAATAAAGTTTTAACCAAACGACCTTATTATTTTATCAACTATTAGTGGGATAGGTTCTTGGACAAAGATTGGAAGTAATCCCGATTCATTTGAGCTAAATCTTCTTTGCTTAGTCGAGCCAGGGATGATTAGCTTACAGCAATATGAGCGCAGCAAATTACTCTTTTTTTGAGGGGGGGGAGTGAACGCTTACCTTCAAGGAGATTGGGGAAGTCAGAATGTGACTGTTGATGATGAAAGAGATAAGCCTAACGGCATGGCTACGCGACGCGACAATCAGGAGGTAGATAAAGGGGCAGTATTTAGACATTGGTACGATTTAGCCCGAAAGTTAGGATATTGCTCTGGACAAGAGATGAGAGAGGAAGAACAGTGGGTTTGCCTATCTGGGAGTTGAGAGAGATGGGAAGGTGCGGTTAATCGAGGGTACTCACTTGAGTATCTCAAGAAAATAATGAAACGAAATGATGGGAAGTAAACACAAAAAGCAGATATTCAACGTACAATAAAGTTGTACAAGAATAGTTGTAAAAGATAAGCAATGATGTTGAGTAAGGAAACAAGCTATTCAAAGGCTAGAGCAAATTTAGCGAGTATTTTAGATGAAGTAGTAGATCAAAAACAGATATTTGTAGTGAAGCGACGCAATGGTAAAAACGTGGCGTTAATTGCGGAAGATGAATTATCTAGCTTATTAGAATGCGTTCACCTGTTGAGATCGCCTGAAAATGCCCGAAGATTACACAGTGCATTGGAATGGTCTGAAAAGGAGGAGACTCAGCCTCAGACAATAGAGGAATTAAAGCAGGAGTTAGGAATTGAGTCTTAAGAAAAAGAAAAAAAGACAAAAATCTAATGGAGAAATTCAAAATGTGGAAAAGAAAGGATTTATCCCTCTATTTAGCCCTGATTTCAAGTTGGATTTACGGTGGTGGTATCAAAACGAACCAAAGAAGGGAGACAAAATTATGGACTTAGTGGCAGATATTTTGAATGGAGAACCATTTAAGGGAATTGGAAAACCAGAGCCTCTTAAATATATAGCCTCTGATACATGGTCACGTAGGATAGATTTAGAACATCGTTTGGTATATAAAGTAAAAGAGAATAGAGTGTATTTTTTACAGGCTCGTTATCATTACAAACCATGACTTATAGGACTTACGCATTGACAGAAAAATTTAAATCTGCGGTATTGGTTTTGGGTAAGCTTAGACGCACCTAGTTTAGGTTATAATCAGGGAAAAAAAAGAGCGATC
>NZ_JADWDC010000073.1 GCF_020640915.1 Waterburya agarophytonicola KI4
TTCAGGACATTTCATAAAAACTATTTTATTGGCGATCGCATTTTTTAAAATCATACCTTGATTCACCAACGCCTTTTATTCTTTTTTTTGCAACACTGCCAGAATAAAACTAGCGATCGCTACATTGCCGTAATTGAGAACAGATTTTCTAACTTTCAAAACATTACAAAACTAAAACAAATAAACAAACACGATCTCAAACATTACTATCAGATACTTATAAGTAATCAAGAACGAAGAAAAAAAACAACCATGAAAATTTTACTTATTAGCTCTACAGGAGGTCATTTGAACGCCTTACAAAAATTACAATCATTTTGGCAAAAACACGAATGTTGTTGGGTGACATTCAAGACAGATTCTACCGAACTATTGTTAGATGCAGAAAAAGTTTATTGGGCTTATAGTCCTACCAATAGAAATATTCCTAACTTATTCAAGAATTTGTATTTAGCTTACCAAGTTATAAAGAAAGAAAAGCCACAGTTAGTATTATCTACTGGTGCAGGTATAGCAGTTCCTTTTATTATTATGGCAAAATTTTGTGGTGTCAAAACTGCTTTTATAGAGTCATTTACCAGAGTTCAAGAATTAAGTTTATCAGCTCGTTTAGTTTTACCTTTTCTAGACAAACTGTACGTTCAATGGGAAGAACTAGAAGCTAAATACTCTAAAGCAGAGTTAATTCGTATTTAATAATTTAGATTATCGCTTAGAAGATTTGCAATCATGATTTTAGTAACTGTCGGTACAGAAAGATTTCCTTTCAATCGTTTGATGGGATGGATAGACAATTTAATTGAACAAAATTTTCTCGACCCCGAACAAGAAGAAATTGTTATTCAATATGGTTCTTCTAATGTTTTGCCTAAACAAGGTCGTAAATACGATTTATTACCTCAAGATGACTTTCATAAGTTGATGTCTAAGGCTCGCTTGATTATTGCTCATTGTGGAGAAGGAACAATCGATTTACTAGCAGAGTATTCTAAACCTTTTATTTTAGTTCCACGTAGTAAGCAATTTGAAGAGCATGTGGACAATCACCAACTAGAGTTAGCCGAGAAACTTGCCGAAATTGGAATTCCCATTGCTAAGTCTCCAGGTAGTTTAGCTTATTTTCTAGCTAACCCTATTGCAGTAGAAATCAACAACTATCCATCAAAATATTACGCTAAAGCAAGTGTGATTTTAGAAAATCAATTTGACACCGATAAAGTTTTAGAAGATCTTACAGAAGATTTTATTGGCGATTTGATTCCCTCATTTTCCTAAAAAAAATGTGTCTTTAGTTGTTTTTTGTATAATAAAAGTCAGATTAAAATTACTATCAAGGCATTGAAGTAAGAATTGGTTATTTATATAATATTTGTGTAATAGCTCTTGTTGATCGGAGTTAAAATTCCAACTGAGATCAAAATAACGATATTCATTAATTGCCTGGCGAAACTTATTGACCCAATCATCACCATTAGTTAACCACCAAGTTAGTAAATATTCTTTCCCTTGAGCAGGATCTGGAAGTGTTTTTTTAAGGTTATTAAGAGCTTGTTTTATGTCTGGGGAGAGAATTAAATTAGACTCAAATTCCAAGGCAAAACTGAAGTTAAGAATTTGTTTGATGTTGGGATTTTTCACTAAAGAAAGAGCAAGATCGTAAGCTTTTTCTAAAGCTAAGTCTAAAGCAAGATCGTTGGGCAATTCTTTAGCTAATTGAGAGTCAAGAGCGATCGGTAGATTTAAATCACGATTACTAAACAAACTAAAATAAAATGCCCTTACTGCTGCTGGCTTGTAGGGTATGGATAAAACCTCAGTTTTCTGATTGATAAACTGTAAAAACTTTTGGAGCAAAGGCTCTTGTTGAAGGATAGTATCAACTTGTTTTTTAAGCTGCTGTATTAAATAATCTGCATTGGAAAGCATACTAGCTGTTAATAATATTACCTCCCGCCATTGTGGGTTAGTAATATGGCTAGCTAACTGTTCTAAAGCATGGTTTAATTCTTCTGGATTGAGACTAGAAACTATTTTTCTGGCGGTTAAGTATTCTTGAAAAGTTAAGTGAGAAAAGGAATAAATTCCCCTAGCTCTTTCAATCAATAGTCCATGTTGAATTTCGATCGCTCTTAAGATTTCTTGACTATCTAAACGAAGACTTTCAGGATCTGGGGAAAAATTTGCTAAAGTTGCTAAATAATCAGCAATGGTTTGTAAAAGTTGCTCCGCTTCCAAGAAATAACGATCCTGCTCAAAATTAACCGCAGCAATGTGACTGAGAAGTTTAATTTTATCAGCTAAAGCAAGCCGATGATAAGCACTGTCTCGTTCAATTCCCCTAGAGCGATCCCAACGTACTAGCAAAATGTCTAAACCTTCTTGATATAGTCTGGCTCGTTTATCAGGAAACGATAAGCGTTCTTGAAAGACGGAACAGATCAGGTTCAATAAGATAGGGGTACTGACTAATTCTCGAATTGCTTGATTATTTTTATCTTGCAGTTGTTCGAGAAATTGTTGGGCTTTGGCTTTGCCTGTCTGAGCATCATAAGCCGTAGCAATAAACCATTTTTGAGCAAAAATTTCTACTTGATTGCGATTAAAATCAGCTAATTCAACATAGCTTAAGCCATTAAAGCGATATTGTTGTCCCGCTAACCGACAAGTAATTACCAAAGAATTTTGATAATAAAGTTGAGAAAATTGTAGAATCTGTTGAAAAATCTTTTGTTCGTACTCTGGCGGGATTTCATCTAACCCGTCCAGGAGGATTAAGACTTTTCCTTGTTGCAGTAAGGTAGTTATTTCGGTAGCAGATAAATTGTAATTATCCCAAAAGCGATTGAGATAACCTAATAAACTAAAATCCTCACATTCTTTAGCCTGAAGCACAAAAGTTCTGAGGGGAATAAACACGGGAACACAGTCAGCTTTAAATTTTTCCCTAATACACTCAAGAGCAAGATACTGTAAAAAAGTGGTTTTTCCCGCCCCTGGTTTACCAAGTAGCATTAGCTTTTGATGTTTGGTAACAGCCTTTAAAGCGGGAATAGTTTCCTTGGTTAAATCAGCTAGACTACGTTGACGAGAACTTTGAAGATCGGATATTTCTAGCCAACGTTGATTACTGAGGCGAGTAAGTACATTTTGCTCTGTATAGATATTGTCTAAATCCAAAGGTTGAGCAAATTCAAAAAAAGACTGAATAGTACTACACTGAGCTTCGATTTGCCCAGATATTTGCGATCGCACTTGAGAAACTAAGCGATCGGATTTTGATGTACTGGTTGCTATTTTTGGTTCTAGTGAAGCATCACTTTTTTCTCTAGGGGGTAGAGGAGGAGAATCAGCAATATCTTGCCAATCTAGACTTAGTTGAAAGCAAAGATCGATAAAAGTATTGCGTTCAATTGGTTTACCTGAAAAAAATTTCCAGACTGGCTGACGAGTTGATAAACCTACTTCCGCTGCCAAGTATTCTTGAGTCCAGCCAATGCGCTCAAAAGCCTTTTTAGCTTGATTTATTCCCAGGGGAGATGCTTTGAGCGATCGCTTTGCCATAGTTAGTTATTGATTATTAGTTATGACTATTGTTAAAAGATTGGCTAAGTCTAACCCTCGATTATCTTCCAGCCGATGATTGAGAGATGATTGAGAGAAATGAATCATCAGTAAGCCTAAGATTTGCTTGCCCCTTTTAATCGGCAGGATAAACAAAGACTTAGTATCAACTTGCTTGAATTGATTAATCAAAGAGGATGGTAGATCTGCTTGAGATAAATCTTCTATAGCAATAGGTATTCCCTGTGAATATTGTTCCCCAAACTCAGTTATTAAATTAAGATCTGCGTCGGAAAAATTTTTAACTGAATTATATTTTGTTGCCGAAGTAGTCGAATATTGCCTTCCATCACCTTGATAGAGAACAATTTTAGAAGCTGCTAACCATTCTTGGATCGAGTCTAAAATTTGCTGAATTGAATTATTAGAGCGATTGCCAGAAACTAATTGCTGCAGAGCGGTACTAACTAATTCCGTCCAATCCTGTCGAGCGTCAGCTTTCTCTTTAATGGTGTTTAACTCTGTCCAAGCCCTTTCCCCATCTAGTAAACGGCGTACTCGCTGAGACAAAACTGACCAGTGAATAGGCTTGGTAATATAATCAGTCGCTCCTGTCTCAAAAGCTTGTTCTACAGATTCTTGGTCATCAAGTACCGTAATAATCAAAATAGGCAGGCGATCGCCTCCAGGCAAACTACGGATTTTTTGACAGCAGGTAAAACCGTCAATATCTGGCATGACTGCATCCAAAAGAATCAGATCGGGTTTTAAATAAGTATATTCCGCTAAACACTGTTGTCCATTTTCTGCCTCTGCCACTCGATAACCTTCTTCTTCCATTGCTAAATTAAGCAAAGAACGCATCGTGCGATCGTCATCCACAATAAGAACGAGAGGAGTTGAGTCTGATTGTAATTCACTCATGGTTGCATTCCTGTTGTAAAGCGATTTTAGTCTTGGTATATTCGATTTCTAGCTTGGTTAAAATATCTAAATTTTTAGGTACTTCCCCTCTTCGAGCCATATCTTCAAGATTTTTGCAGCAATCAGCAACAATCACTGCGCCCAGGTTAGCACTGCCAGAACGAAGACTGTGAGCAGCTTTACGTAATGCTTCTGGATCTTTAGCTTCTAGAGCATCAGCGATCGCTTTTAGGCGATCGGGAGTATCTTCCAAATACTGATTAATAATTTTAGTCAAAAATTCTTGAGCTTTTGCCCCTGCAAGCTGGCGCAGAGCATCTAAAACAGTAACATCTAAAGTTGTTTGTTCTAGCTTGGAAGAGGAATCATCTTGGGTTACTAATACGGGCAATTCTAAAACTGGATTTTCCTGTTTTAAGGCAATAATTTTATCTAATGCTCGTTCTAATTCTTCTACCCTAATTGGTTTGGTAATGAAGTCTTGCATTCCTGCTTGAAAACAGCGATCGCGGTCTGCAACGGTAGCATAAGCAGTTAAACCAATGATATATGGAACGTGGGCTAAATCTTGTTCTATTATTTTTTTTGTTGCCGTAATGCCATCCATTTCTGGCATTTCCACATCCATCAGAATGCAGTCGTAGGGAACAGTTTCTAATAAATTGACTGCTTCTAAGCCATTACTGACAATATCGGCTCGATAACCTAATTTTTCCAGAATCAAACTAGCAACTCGTTGATTGACACTATTATCTTCGGCTAGTAAAACTCGAAGATTTCTGGTTTTTCGTGGCATAGTTGGGCTAGAAGTTTGGTTGCTAGATTGTTCTATTTGAGGAACAAAACAAGTCGCACTTGCTGCCGCTTCAACGGTAAAATAGAATCTTGCACCATATTTATGGTCGTTAGTTTTAATAACTTGCCAGTTAGAAGGTGGATTACCAGCTATACTCCCTTGACTTTCCACCCAGATAGTCCCCTTCATCAACTCAACCAACTGTTTACAAATCGCTAATCCTAAACCTGTACCGCCATACTTACGATTAACCGAGGCATCAACTTGACTAAAAGATTGAAATAAAAACTGCTGCTTTTCAGGAGGAATACCAATTCCTGTATCTTGAATCATAAATTGAATTTGATAGGTATTTTCCTGTCCTGTTAATAACTTTCCTGCGATCGCCAGTTCGATTTGACCCTGATCGGTAAACTTAATTGCATTGGCAAGCAAATTGCTCAAAACTTGTCTTAGTCTAGCGATATCGCCCACGATGTTCTGGGGAATAGATTGATCGATCTGGTAAAGTAGTTTAACTGCTTTAGCCGTAGCTTGAGGTCTGACTAGTTCTAAAGTATCTTGCAAACAAGTAGCTAAATTAAATGAATGTCGCTCTAGGGACATTTTTCCTGCTTCGACTTTAGAAAAATCGAGAATGTTGTTAATCAAAGACAGTAATATTTCCCCACTGTTGCGGATGGTCTTAGCAAACTCTATTTGCTGATTATCTAAATCGGTATCGAGCAATAACCCCGTCATGCCAATCACTGCGTTCATAGGGGTACGTAATTCATGACTCATGGTAGCTAGAAATTGACTCTTTTCCTGATTTGCTGCTTCTGCTGCTTGTTTAGCAGCATCTAATTGCTGATTTTGTTTTGATAAGAGACTAGCTTGTGAAGTTTCTTTCGCCAATAACTGTGCCTGTCCTAAAGCAATCCCTACTTGAGCTGCCACAGCTTCTAATAATTCAATTTCATCATCTTGCCACTGACGCGGGCGATCGCATTGATGAAGGGTGATTACACCGTTAATCTGCCCTTTATAAGAAGTACGGACTGAAATCATGGACATGATTTCTAATTGTTGGCAAACATGGAACATTGGCTGAAGCAAAATATCTTGAGTTACGTCATCACTGATTACAGCTTGCTCTTGGCTTAATACTTTTTGGGTATGAATATTATCCACAATAGAAATTTCTAAATTAAGCATAGAAAGGACATCGTGGCTGCGATATTCAGCTACACAGGGAATACTGGGAGGAGAGTCTTCTATATAACGATGAATAATACAGCGATTAACGCCAAAAGCAGCACCAACTTGATTCACGGTAGTTTGGACAATTTGCTGTGTATCTAAGCTTTGTCGAATTTCTTCGGTGATGTATTTAAGTAAAACTGTTTTGGAATATTGTTGTTCCAGGCGAACTTGAATTTGTTGACGCTCAATTTCACTACCTAACCATTGAGTCATTAGCTTTAAAAGCTGACGATCTGCTTGACTAAAGCTAGATTGTCTAGATCTATGACTTACAAAACCAAGAATGCCATAAACTTCTCCTGCCATCACAATACTCTTAGCAAAATAGGTTTTAAGAGATTTTAAATTAGAGTTTACTGTCTCTCCATTCAATAGATAACACGCTTCTTTGCTGGCTAAAGTTCGCGCCCAAGGTTGGCGATCGCTTCTTAGGGAAATTTTAAAAAAATCAAAATAAGAATTTATTTTACTTTGACGACCATAAATAGCCTGTTGTTTTAAGAAATTTTGCTCGACTTTACTCACAAAACCAACTTCTAGGTTAAAAGATTCACAGCCAATCTCCAGTAGATGTTGAATACGTTGTTTTAAGGTCAAATCTTGGGCAGCAAATACCTTTTGTAGTAAACGATCTCGTTGCTCTCTTTCTCGCTCTGCCCTTCGGCGATCGCTAATATTAGTGCTAAAGATTCTAATTAGATCGCTTTGGGGCAAATAATGTACTGATTGCTCGAATACTGCATCATTACAGATAATTTCTCTAATAAATGTTGATTCTGACTTTTCTTGAACTAAATAAAGTAAATCTAACAAAATAGGATGTTCGATACCCTTTTTCTTTAATTCAGGAAACTGTCGAATGGCTGCGGGATTGAGATAGGTGATTTTTCCTTGAATATCTATTTCAATAATGGGATCGGGAATCAATTCGGGAAAAGAAGCTAAGCGTGCTAGAGCGATATCGTTAGCATCAACAGAATTATTTTCGGGAGCAATTAGAGTTTTATAAGAATTACTCGCTTTACTAGCTTTCGATAAAAAACGCGAAACATCTTCTAATGGATCTAGTTCGGAAAATTCAGAATCCGATAAATTTAGCAAAGAATAATATTTAGCAGAGACTTTACCACCAAACTCAATTTTGTCTCCGTGTTTAAGATCTCTAGTGAGACACTTGCGACCATTAACCCAAATTCCATTGGTACTTCTTTTTCCATTGAAGTTTCCATCAATGATCCGAAAATAAGAGCGATCTTCGTCTATCGCCGGAATACGTAAAATAGTTGCGTGCTGTCGAGAAATTGATGACCCATGCAACACAATCGAGTTGCTAATCTCTCGACCCAGGGAATAGGTTTCTGCTTCTAAAGCATAGGTTTTTTTTCCCTTGCCATCTTTAACTGTCAGTAAATGACGAATTTTTTCTCGCTCTGACATAAATTATTTTAATTAAATTAAGCTCGTATATTTCTCCTTTGTAATCTTTAACTTGATACTTGACCAGTAAATTGAAAGTTATACAGCAAGTTATACCAAACAAGGTCTAAAACAGACGCGATCGCATATAGCAACTGACAATAATGAGATTAATCACCAGTTAAGTTAATCCTTATGAAACTAGTATCTGTAATTATTCCTGTATATAACGTTGAAAACTATATTGCTCAGACTATTAATTCAGTTTTAAGTCAGACTTATACTAACTTTGAAGTCTTAATTATTGATGACGAATCCCCCGATCGCAGTATTGAAATTTGTCAGCAGTTTAATGACCCCCGAATTAAAATTATTCATCAACAGAATCGTGGTTTAGCAGGAGCAAGAAATACGGGGATTCGTCACGCTCAAGGAGATTATTTAGCATTTCTCGATTCCGACGATCTATGGTTACCTGAAAAATTAGCTCGGCACGTCCAACATCTAGATTCTGCACCTCAAGTGGGAGTTAGTTTTAGTCGTTCCCAGTTTATTGATGGAGAAAGTCAACCATTAGGTATTTATCAAATGCCCAAACTGCAAGATATTACTCCCTCTCACCTCCTTTGTCGTAATCCGATTGGGAATGGTTCAGCACCTGTAATTCGCAAGGAAGTCTTTTCGGCGATTTGTTTTCAAGATAATTTATACGGACAAATAGAAAACTTCTATTTTGATGAAAATTTCCGTCAGTCAGAAGATATTGAATGTTGGTTGCGTATTGCATCAGAAACTTCTTGGCTAATCGAAGGCATTGGGGATGCTTTAACTTTATATCGCGTCAATGGTGAAGGATTGTCGGCTAATGTCCTCAAACAATATGACTCTTGGTCACAAATGATCGAGAAACATCGCGATCGCTCTCCTGAATTGTTAGCTCAATATGAAAACCCTGCTAGAGCTTTCCAATTAAGGTATCTAGCTCGTCGTGCAGTACGACTTAAAGATAGCAAAATGGCAGTGAGGCTAACCCATCAAGCCCTGGCTACTCATTGGCAAATTATCTTGAGCGAACCTTCCCGCACTATACAAACTATCTTCGCTGCTTATCTACTCAGACTATTACCTTTATCTTTTTATCAAGGATGTGAAAGATTCGCACTCAAGTTAACTGGCATCAGTCAGCAACTCCATATTTTACGCGATCGCTTTACCGTGAAATTTGCCTAGAAAATAAATTATTTATCAAATCCATACCAAAGTAAATCTCCTGATTTGATCTTACTAGATGCAGTTATGCCAGGTATTGATGGGTTTAATTGCTCTCTTAAACTAAGGAGTCTTTTAGGTATTCAATGCCCACCAATTTTCATGATGACTGCTCTAGACGATCGCGATTCTATCTATCGTAGTTTTGATGTGGGAATTACTGACTATTTAGTTAAACCTATAAACTGAACTAACTTGTCAGAAAAAATAAAACAAGCAGGTATTAATAGAGATAAAACCAAAAAAATAAAACAGCAATTTGAAGAAATACACTCTCTTAAGGAAAAATTACAAGACAATGTTTATCAGATTAAAAATAAGCCTCAAAATAAACTAAGGTATGTTTATTAAACTTTTTGTTTGGCTGTAGTCCTATCTTTACTAAATCCAATTCCCATCACAATTAAACCAGGCCAATAAAGATAAGCTAGAATCTCTAAATTCTCACCAAAAGTATAAAGAAACAAAATAAATAAAATTGCTAGCCCTGTTGCTGCATCCTGACTTTTTTGAGCTTTGACTAGCAAGAACAAAAAACCTAAAACCATCGGAATAGCTAAGGAATAAAAACCTACCATTCCTTTCACAAAAGCTAATCCAGCCCAGGTATGATGAGAGCCGATGGGCATAAATTCCACTACATGAGGACCCATTTGTAAAACCCCATGTCCCCAAATTGGTGCTTCAGTCTGAGCCCGATAAAAAGCAATTTCTTTCAAAGCTCCCCGAACCCTACTTGATGCTGCTCTTTGGGCCTTAAAACTTGTCCAGAAAGCACTAATGCCATTCATGATATTAATGGCGAGAATACCACTAACGACGCTAGCAAAGCCCATAAGTATCAATATGTAGGGACGTATTAACCGCGATAAGACAAAAATGAAAATAGGAGTACTAAGTATACATACTTGAGCCAACCGAGATTTGCAAATTTGGGAAAGATAAATTGCGCCAATAATGCCATACCAACGCCACTTTTTATCTTGTTCTTGTACAGACAAAGTAAAGTAGATATTAGCCACAAAACCTAATGCTGGTCCCCAGGGAGTAAATAAACGCTGGCGTATTTGTCCATCAAAATCTACTGCATATAGCGATACGTCAAAAAAAATAGGTCCTAATCCTGCACCAACAGCTTTTAGAGGAGATACATATAAAGTTTGCGGTAAATGTAATAAGGGTGCAGCAATTAACAGGGGTGAAATGACCAATGTATGAAAACAAATTATACAAGCAGCACGATAGACGATCTGCGGTCTAATATTCAAACAGCCAGCCAAGGGATAAAGAGCAATTAATGCCCAACCTTTTCCCCAGCCAATAGATGATTTAATAATTTGGGAGGTAGGGAGATTATAATCTAAGTGACCCATAATCAAAGCTACTTCCATCATTAACATACCTATAATCCAGACCCAGGTAATCCAAGGAATGATAATTTTTTCGGACTCAGGAGTAGATTCGTCTTGCAACCAAAGTTTTAGCAGCAAATAGGCAAATAAAATCCAGGCGACTACCGAACCAACGATATAAGTAGCACCTAGGAGATAGAAAAAATAAGTCCAAGTCATGGCATACCACACAACTCGTTCGGGAAAGTTTTGCGGTTGAATCTCTTTGGAGAAAATCAAGTTGTTAGACTCCCAACATTTAGATATAGATTAGATATAGAAAGGAATAGAGAAAAAATTATTCGATCGCTTTTTTTACTATCTGTTTGGAAATTTTCAAAAGAGGTTCGCGCCACCATAACAAAGTTAATCCCACAGTGACAAACAACGAACCAACAAATGCACCAGCTAATACAAGTTTGGGTTTAGGTGCGCTGGGTTCTTCGGGGAGAGTAGGTTCTTCAATAATTTGGATCATGGGAAAGGAAGCAAAAGGATCGCCTTTACTAAGATCTATTTTGGTAAGAGTTGAAGCAAATACTGCTTGGGCTATTTGTAAATCGCGGTCTAAATGATCGTGAATTGTTTCTTTTTCCGTTAGAATGTTCAATTCTGCTTTTTGTTCGGTAATTTGAGACTTTAGAGTTGCGATTTGTCCTTCTAATCCTTTTAACTCCGCATTAGTCTTGACTAACTGAACAAATAAATCTCCTCGTTTGACCCCCGAACCATTACTATTGTCTAAAATTAATCGTTCTAGACTGAGTTGTTCGACGGGAATACCGAGTAACTTTTGACCTCTTTGAAGCAAAACCTTAAGAGAAGCCTGTTGTTTTTGTCTGGCTTCGACTACATCAGGATAATTATGTCCGCGATTGGGTAAAAGGTTAGTTAAAATCGTGGTGGCATCAGTATATTCCGTCAGGATCTTTTGAAACTCTTGGTCTGTTTGTAGTACTAGAGCATCGGCTGCTTTTTGAGGAGAGACTCTTAAAGTACTGACTAATTGTTGCAAATTATCATTGGTCTGACGATATTGAGCGATCGCATCAATTAATTTTGTTTGTAAATCACCCATATTGCCAATTAAGTTGGTAATCTGGTCTGAAGAATTAAAACCTGACTTTAATTTGTAACCAGAGAGTTGATTTTGAGCCTCAGTTAACTTGATGCGAGTATCTTCTAAGATCTGTTGAACCGACTTATCTCTTTCCTTTTGTTCTTGCGATCGCAATACATTCAAACGTTTATATAGTGATTGATACAATGCCCAGGCTTTTGATTCTGCTACTTTAGGATCTTCCCCACTTACTTCTAACTGCAATAGGGTTGTATTATTAATTAGAGTGACATTCGGCTTTCCCAATTTAGATACAGATATTTCTAGAGATTCTGCTGCTGTTCTTAAAACTGTATTACTTGTTGCCATTAGTTTGTAATTTTCGCGAGGATCCGAATGGGAACCAAAGGAAGTACCGCTAGAAGTATTTGCTTGACCGATACTGGGCAAATTGACGCTTACCCCAGGAGAACTACCTGCAACATGAATGATTAACTCGCTGATAAAAGTAGGGGGAGTTTTTTTTAAATAAGTAAGTGCTAACCCCCAAACAGCACTATTAAAAGTAGCAGCTAATAATAAATATTTAAGCCATCTCAACCACAGATATTTTTTAATTGGTTCATCATCGATAATAGTTATAGATTCGGAAGAAGATGACATAGATCTACTGATGACTAAAACAAGCCATTTAGAGGGTTGATAATATCTCCCAGAGTTTGAAAAATATCTCTGATGTTAGTTACCTTGGAGTCATAACAAGCTACCCCGTCTCTAGGCATTAGCAAGGGATTATCGTCATTATTATGGGAATCTCGCAACAAATCTTCTACTCCTCTTTCGAGATGGTTTGTTTCTCCTGTCAAGCGATCTACTCTGACTAAAACTGCCTTGCGATCAGCGTTGACTGACTTGGTTCCCCCAGCACAATTAGTTGCAATTACTGCTTGGCTAAAGCGCGCGCCATAGGGGAACGTAATTCCTTCTTCTGTATTGCCAATAGCTGAAGTAGCATTACTAGTGGCAGGAACGGTTAAATTAGAGACAAAAACTTTAATCCCTGGACGGGTAATTGCTGATGGACGAACCAATTCTGCTTGAAATCTTTCCGCAGCAGGCACTATAATGCGATCGCCTGATATCAGAGGTACATTTTCAAAGGGTTCTCCTGTTAGTGCGCCAGATAAATCAAAAATTTGTTCGTTGCCATTACGAATTAGGCGAATTTCTTTGACATTAGCAGTAGGCAATACTCCCCCCGCTGCTTCTAGAGCATCAGTCAAATACCGACGATACGGAAACTCTCCCGTGATTTGATTGGCATCAGGCGATACTGCCGATTCTTCAGGATAATAAGGGAGATTAATTTGCATTGCCCCTGGTTGGAACAATTCACCAGCAACTTGTACCGTAATTGGCGACCATTCAATGACCTGAATTGTCATTTGTAAAGTATTGGGGGGGAAAAAACCCTGATTAACTAAGGAATAGGCTAATTTATCTTCTACGTGATCTAGCTCTAATCCTGCGACGGCAACTGTTCCAAGGTAAGGGATTTCTAAATTTCCTTCCTCATTGACTTCATATACGCGACTAAAATAAGTTTCTTGGGGAATAGAAACCTCTACGCGATCGCCTGGAGACAAAGGCAAAGCAATACTTGACGAAGCGTTAAATATTGCCATTAGAATAATGCTTAATTTTAAACAGATACTACAGCTATTTTTTGGCTGTAAAGCTAATATCATGCAATTTTCACCCCCTACTGAAAGCTAGATAATATTTTCTTTTAGTGGATTTTATATTCCCAACAATCTTAAAGTTAAAACATCATTAAAACCACCTAGTTTCTTACTATTTTTTTGATGATTGAAATTGCCAACTATTGTTTATTAGTAAATTTGCTGTTGACAAGTATGTTCAAATATATTTTTGTTTATTGTTATTTTCTGAATAGCTTTTGCAGCTTGAGCTATACGAATTTTTGTAAGCTAAATTACATTCACAAATATTGCATCTAAAGAGTTTTTAAAAACTGGCAAGTTTGTTTTTTTCTGCTAAAGTTGGCGATGGGTTCGTGTCAAAATATCTATTGTTTTAATTTTAACTAAAATATAAATGATTGAATACATAAAAAATAATTTTAAAAAGAATCAAAAAATAAGAATAGCTTATCGTGAAATTTATTATACTTACCGTAAGTTGTCTTTAGTATTATTTAAAATTTATCTAAAAATAATTAAATTAAAAACAGTTTCCAGAAACAATTTATTAACGGCAAGAAAAAAATATAAATTACAAGAATTTAGTTCGGCAGAAATAATTAGCTTTGGAAATTTCTATACACCCAAACCAATACCACCTCGTATTGCCCAAAGAATCTACCCCATGAAAGAAAAAATAGTTCAGCCTTTTGTGTGCGAATTAGAACAAGCAGAAATCATTGGTCACTATCCTGTAGCTTTTGATCGCAGTGGTTATTTAATACTAGAAACTACTTTACCTATATTTAATTCAATTGAAGCTCATGTTGCTCAAAATGTTTCGATCAAAACTATAATCGCCTCCCAATTTAACTCAAAAGATCGAAAATCAAATATTGATCTTGCTTGTATCTTAACCAATCCCTGGAGTAACAACTTTTGGCACTGGACAGTAGATACTTTAACTCAACTAGAGGGGATTGAATACTATCAACAACAGACGGGAATCAAACCAAAACTAATTGTTGAAAGCAACTTGCGATCGTGGCAGCGAGATTCTCTACAACTATTGGGCTATGAAGCAGAAGATTTGATTTTTTGGCAAGATTTCAGAAGGACTATTACTAAATTAGTTGTGCCTTCTTTTCGTCGTTCTTATGATGAAATTCACGGCGAAATTTCTGTTAGTGCTTGTCAGTGGTTAAAACAAAAAATGCTCGGTAATATTTCTAATCTAGAAAATAAACATATTTCTTTTTCTTCCAAAGTTTTTGTCTCTAGAAGAAAAGCATTAGGCAGACGCATAGCCAATGAAAATGAAGTAATGGAAGCCTTAAAACCTCTAGGATTTACACCCTATATTTTAGAAGAAATGAGCTATATCGAACAGGTAAAATTATTCGCTCAAGCCAAAGTAATTATTGCCCCTCATGGTGCTGGTTTAACTAATCTAATCTTCGCTGATAATCCGATTATCCTAGAGTTATTTGGTGCTTATGTCGGTCGAGAATTTGCTAATCTTGCTAGAGGGATGGACTTTAAATATGGTTGTCTTGGTTGTCCACCTCCTAGAGGAGAAGTCCGTCAAAAAGATGGGGACATGATGGTTGATGTTAGTGAGTTACTCAACCTTTTAGAACAAATGGAGAAATAAAAAGGGCGATCGCTTTTTCTTGATTAACTCCATAATTTGCTCCCATCAACAGCTTTTTGCAAAAGTTTGACATAGCTAATTAGAAATTCTTCAACGTGATAGGGTTTTGAATCAAAGTTTTCTGTAAGATAATCAAATCCTCCACTTGCATAAGCATTCATACTATCTATTCCTTCATTAGTTAAATTAGTGATGCTGCTGGGATCGATTAATTTTATTAAGTGTTTTTTAGTATCTTCTTTTTCATCAAGACTAATTCCAAATTTTGATAACTCCGCTCTAATTAGTAATCCAATAATTAGATTTTGATGTGGTTTATAGTCACTAACAAATTCATCTCTAAAATCACGATGTTCTTTACATCGCGTAGTAGGATCACTGCATTTTTCTGTAGCTAATCCCAGCATTAAACAGAAATAATATAGATCAAAATCAGTTTTAATTTGTTGATTAGTTTGTTTCTGAACATTAGAAAACCAATCTTTTGTGTCTTGGCTTAAGAATAAAACACCCTTCAGAATTAGTTTCTCCTACTCTTCTAAAACTCATTACCTCATCATGATTCCATTTTTCTGCATCACCATTCATTGCTGCACGAATCATTGTTAATGTAGTTGTTTTTGCCGTACCATTAGGCATTTGAATGTTTGAATGAGAGATATTTGAGGCACATTATTCTCAGATATTAAGTTTATTTCCATATCTGGACAGCGTAATCCCGTACTTTGCCAACCTAAAATATGTATTCTCATAATTAATTATTCTTGTATTTTTGTAATATCAATCACGTTATAAATTGAATCTAAATGATTACTGTTGTCGGTGTTACTAAGCTCTGAATTACTCATTGCTTCAATCCAAGCAATTAGACGTTTAGCTACTGAATCAGACTGATCTTCTTCCTTGATAGCATCCTGAATTGCTTTGATAATTTCTGAATCTAAAGACATTTTTATTCTTTCCTCCTAATTTCTGATAGTTCTAATAACCATTGATAACGTTCTTCATCTGCACTAATGCGATCGCTTTCAGTAGATTGCAAGATAAAATCGACAACAGCAGCTTTTTTGTCGGGACATTGAGGATTTGTCCTCAAACAACGACTAATACGCTGAATAGTTTCTAATTTTGCTCGCGCTGAAGAGAAAAGAATCACGTTTTGAAGATTCTGAATATCAATACCTTGGGATAAACGATGACAAGTTATCAAACAATCAATATCACCGTTGGCAAAATCTTGAAGACTTTGTTTATCTTCTCCAGAATAGTAGGTACGATAACGATAAGTATAGTTATGAATTATTTCTAAAATTTGTTCTCCAAATTCTGTAGTTTCTACAAATAGAATTGTAGACTTGAGAATTTGAGGATTAGTTTGTAAAAACTCAGCAAAAACTTCTGGCTTTTGTTCGGCAGTTTTATAAACTTTAGAAAGGTCTGTCCAAACTTCTCTATCTGACATTGGTTTTCCTTCTTTTTTCCGAGCAGCCTTCTTTTGGTAAACTTGCTTTAATCTGTATTTATCAGAATCAGTGAGTTCGTAAGGCAAAGCAACATAATTAAACTCACAAAGTATTCCCCTTTCAATTGCCTCTTTTAAAGTGAATTCAAAAAATACATCTCCAATTTCCTGAAAAATAAAATCAGTACCTTCAGTGTCATATTCTCTTTCTGGAGTTGCACTTAAACCTAATCTGTAACCGAAAGATTCGTGTTCGCCAGTTAGTTGTTCTACATTTGCTGGACTACCCAAGCCATGAACTTCATCATGTACGATAAAAATTCTGTTTCTTTCTCTTTTCTCTAGACGACTTAATAGTGAAGCGAGTTTTTGTCGCGATATAACAATTAGCGATCCTTGAGGATGATTAGCAAAACTTTCTAGTTGATGATAACTATCGTAGTGTTTAAGAACTCGAAAAGGTCTTGAACCTTCTATCGACCATTTTTCTACTTCTTTACTCCACTGATCTAGTAAGTCTTTCCCATCTGTGGTTACAATAATTCCATCTATTTCCTTATCGTCATCTAATCGACTTAGAATTTTTAAGGTTGTGCGTGTTTTTCCTGTACCCGTAGCCATTTCAAGGACACCATGTCCTATTTTTAGAAATTTTTCTACTGCTTCTTCTTGATGTCGCCAACGATAGTTAGATTTTGCTGGTTCAATGGGAGAAATAATTTCAGTTATTTCAGGAGTGATTAAAGGTTTTTCAGAAGGCGCATAAGAGCGAACAAATTTGATTGTCTCAGAGGAAAGAGATAATATTTTTAGTCCTGTAGATTCCTCTTCCCAAGCTTCCTGAAATTCTTCTACTTTAATTTCTACTCTTTCTTCATCTGCTGCTATCCAACTGCGATAAACATCGATAGATTCATAATTTCGACTATGACCATTAAGAGATTCATTAGCCGAACCTGTAAAAGCAACTTTATCACCCCAAGGAAAATCAAATATACCTATTTTTTTATGAAATATTTCAGCTTGCTCAATATGTTGAGGAAAAGCAAAGCGTAACATCAACTTATCATTAGCTATCATCCAAGCCAATAATTGCTGCTTAATAACAATAGAATTAGGCTGTTTTGATAATTTAAGTGCATCTTCGATAATTCGATCTGCAATTATTTGTCTAAGTTTATTTCTCTCTGATTCATCAATGGCTTGTTCTATCGTAGTTTTATCTTGTTCCGACAACTCTGGTGAAATAATCAGCTTAATTACAACATCTTCTGTTGCGATGTGGGGAATAGCCTCCGACCAAACAATTAAAGCCCCACTAGAAAAATAACCAACCGCACGACGGTATTGAATGCAATATTTTAAGCAAGGAGCAAAAAAATCTGTACCTAAACTAGCTTTTCCACTTCGATAATGACTTGCTAATTCTAGTATTGTTTCCTGTCCGTAGAATTCTTGAGCCAATGCTCTCACCATAAATAGAATGAATTACATATTTTTATGATTCCCAAAAATTAATCTAAATCAACATTATTTATTGTTATTAGGCGATAATCAAGGATTACGTTCATCGGTTGACTATTTTTCTACCGCAGACAATCTTTTAAACACATATTGCGTTACCCAAATAGTAAACAAAGGCAGACATACAGCATGAATTAATAAAACCGTAGTTGCGACACCGATACTTTGCCACTGCACCCCAATTAGTAAAGTAACGCTAAATAAAACAGTAAAGATAACATTCCAAAGTAAATCGATTTGAGGTTTATCGACAGCTATTAATAGCTGAGAGGCAGAATCGGCAAAAGGGCGGGGAATTGCAGATAAGCAAATCAGAATTAGGACGGGAATAGCGGGAATCCATTTCTCGCCGAAGACTATGGGGACATAGATAGGTGCAAGACTGGATTGTAAAAGTACCATCGGTAAAATAATTAAAGAGATAGTTTTCAGGCTGCTAAAATACCTTTGTTTGAACTGTGGGAGATTGGCACGAGCATCACAAAGATGGGGTAGCAAAGCAGATTTGATTGAAGTAATGATGCCTAAGCTGATTCCTAAACCTGCATTAAAAGCAAAATAATAGATTCCCAATGCTTCGATGCTGAGAAAACGTCCGACTATTAAATAGTCTAAATTACCCCGCAGGTTATTCAGTAGTTCTACTCCCAAAACATTCCGTCCAAAACGCAGTAGATCGCTCCAGCCAACGGTAGTAAACTTAAGCTTTGGTCGCCAAGAATGATTTTTAAGCATGATGTATACCCAAATTGGTGGTACAAGCAGTTTAGGTAAAATAATTGCCCACATACCCCATCCTGCGATCGCAAATATTAAAGACAGGATATTATCGGTAGAAAACTGCACCATTTCCACTACAGCGATCGCTTTAAGGCGGTTCTCTCGTTGAATTAAGGCAGCCTGAACCAAACCATGAGGCAATAATAGTAAACTAATCGCCATGGTACAGATCGGCAAAATTAACTGATCGTCACGATAAAACCAAGCCAAGGGAAATGCAGCTATACATTGAGTAATAAATAGGGCGATGGAAATTGCCCAATTTAGCCAATAGGCTGACTGGGCCAGTTGGGAAATATCTTCTGCTTTAGCTTGAATCAAACGAGTGCCAATCCCATTACGAGTAAAGACGCGGACGATATCATTAACTGTTAAAACGATCGCTACTAAACCATAATCATGTTGGGTTAGAAACCTTGCCAGTACAACGGTAGTTAGTAACCGTGTGACGCGAATTACTGCTCCCGATAGTCCTAGCCATCCAAGATTGCGAGTAAAAGGACTATCGACTTTTTTAAACCGCTGGCTTAATTTACGCCAAACATTTTTTGGTTTCACCCTGTTATTTCCTCTAAAAATAGCGACCAACTATGCAAAAATTCTGACCAGGCATTCACTACAGAGGCTCTACCTGCCTCTCCCCAAGCTGCTAAATCTTGCCCTGGTAAAGATGCGATCGCTTTAGTTAATTTATCTGAGTCATCGCCAGGTACTAATAAGCCACAGTTTTGTACTTGCTCTTTTAAACCATCAACATCAAACACAATGACTGGTTTACCCGCTGCTTTGGCTTCCAAACATACCAATCCCCAAGGTTCCCAACGGGAAGGAATTACAATAACATCGCAGTCGGCTAAAAAAGCTGGCACATCTTCAATTGCACCTATCAATTTAACGTGAGGCAAATCTTTAGCTAAGTCCTCGATTAATTGTTCGTCTTGCCCATAACCGCCAAGATATAGCTGAAATTTATCGGCAGGTAAGGATGCAAAAGCGGGTAATAAGAGATCGAAACCTTTTTGGGGGGCAAAGCGACCATAAGCTCCAATTTTCAAAGGATTACTCGGACTTTTGGCAGCAATTGTTAGAAGTGCATCAACAGGAGAGGCGGAAAAAATAGTCTTAATTTTACTGGGTTTAACCAATTTATTACTTACCATCCAGTCTCGTTGAGCATGGGAAATACTAATCACCCCATCGGCTAAACCATATGCTAGTTTTAGCATTAGACGAAAGCGACATAAAGATGCGACTTGATGTTGTTCAAATCCCTGGGAGTAATGATGATCGTAAATATATAGCTGGCTCTTTTGCTTTAATAACCACAAATCATCCAGATATTTCCAAGCACAGGGATAGTGAAAAATAATTCCTTGGGGAGAAGAAGATTTTAATTTCTCTTTAGCTGTTTCGAGACGTAATACTTCAAAATCAAATTGTTCGTTTAAGGAGGAAGTAACTAACTGTTGGACGAGACGATTAGATCCTCCTGCTCGCTTATCCCCTATTACGTGCCAAACTGTTGGTTTCATACAGCACTCTCCCCTAACCAAGGTTGGAGATCTCGCTGAATTAAATCCTGACACTTGAGGATGTCTGCACGATATAAATCTAATAATTGCTGTTTAACTTCTGGAGAAAGTTGAGGCGTATTGAGATTTTGATGCTGAATTTTTTGGCGAAGTTTCGCAGGAAATAATGGTTTTAATAGAGTTTTAACAGGATTGGGTTTAGTTAAAATGCGGTGGAGTAATTTATTTTTGGGCATTCCCGATTTATTCGGATGTAAAGCCATATCGGGAACAAAAGAAGCATCAACTTCCAACCACCGAAAAATATCTTGTAGTAAAGCGATCGCATCGGTTTTTAAATCTTCGTAGAGATAGATCTTAATACGATCTCTAGGGAAATATTCATAATAATGTTGCAATTGTCTCCCATAAAAACCAACCTGAATATAATGCCAAAACCATTCCCAATTATCAGCAATTCTTGTTGCTTCATCTTGTAATGCTAAAGCAAAATCATGATGGTATTCGCGATCGTCCCGTACTGTATGCAAGAAATTAGCATAGGCTCTAGTGATAGGGTTACGCAGAATAACAATTAAACGGGCATCAGGAGTATATTGTTTAATTTTAGCTGCTGCTTGCGGATAGTAAAGATAGGAAGGACAAGCTTCGCCGATCGCTTTTTCTTCAGTAACTCCCTGAAATTGTGCTTGATAGGTTTTAAAATCGGTAATTGAAAATTCTCTGAGGGCTTCGTCTCCCACTCCCGCAAAATTAATTACTTCACCTTCAAAAGCAAAAAAATTGGTTTCTTTGGTGGGAGTCATGTAGATTTGTGGATGCTGCTGGAGATATCTGTATAAAGCAGTTGTTCCTGCTTTAGCAGCACCAACAATTAGAAAATTGGGTAGAGTCATAGGAGGACATTTACTATTAAAAATAGATTGACCAAGCAACATTTATAGAGTTCCCAATTTAATTAAAAAATAAATATATGTAGTCTAGTTTACACAGCCCAAAATATTAATATTGCTTTAATATTGATAGCGATCGCAGATAGGAATTAGTTGTTGTTTTAAAAATTTTTCTTGTTCAAAATCCGCAAAATGTTGGCGAATAAATGTCCATTCTCCTGACCAATTCATAGTGCTTCTTCTCGATACATGATGGGATAATTCAGGATGACGAGCATAAAAGACAGCATCGGTTAATTCTCGATATAAGCCTTCAAAAAAGTAATCATTATTGCGATCCCAATAGTATCCTTCATCCCATAATTCTTCATCCCACAATAATTCATCATCATAAGCTTAGACGCACCTAGTTTAGGTTATAATCAGGGAAAAAAAAGAGCGATCG